>NZ_DATCYB010000040.1:0-21298 GCF_036570505.1 Allosphingosinicella sp.
CAAGGCGAAAAACCGGAAAGTCGCCCCACTCCCCAGGTCCGCACGCCAGAGAACGCCCCCGAAGAGACTTTCCACACAGCCTCGGCCGCAAGCGGAACGGGGCCTTTGCGCGACCTTGAGTCCGATAGCTGCCGTGCTTCGATCTGACTGCGGTCGACCGCAATCGTCATGCGGGTTTGGGATGGAGATACCAAGCAGGAAGGCGGCTTGGGAAATTTCGGGATAGCGGGCGCTCTCGGCCGGATGCCGATCATTGTACTTTGGCGGCAATTTCGAGCTCAGATCACAGCTGACCGCCGATATCGACTAGCGCGTTCTCGCCGTAGAAATCGGCCAACGTTGCTAGGCTCTCATCGCTCAGTTTCTGCGTGAACAAGAGAGAGAGCCGCTCCTTCGGCCGGGAACAGACAACATAGAAGAGATTGCGCGCGCGCTCGAACGCGTCGGCACGATCGGCGCCGCCGGGATTGCGCGCATAGCGCAGATAGTCGTCGAAATTATACTGGTTCCAGCCGCGCCCGAACACGCCGAGGACGTTGTCGAACTGGTCGCCCTTGACCCCGTGCTTGGTCTCGAACGGAGAGGTCCCGGCATGGTAGCGCGCGAGCTCTGTGATCTCGGTGAACGGCACTGCCTTCAGGGCTTCGAGCTCGACCAGCCGGCGCGAGCGTTCCTCGCCTTCGGCCAGCGGCTCGGCCAACCTCTGCTCGGCGCGCAGGACATTCTCGGGAAGCTCGGGGAGCCCGGCTTCGAGTAGATGCTCCATCATGTCGCCGACCGTGCCGCCGGCGCGGACTTCCAAAATCCGCGCCATGGTCCGCGACCAGCGCAATTTGTCGGCGGCGCCGCGGACCGGCGGCGCGCCGCGCCCGAGCGCCTCGAACATTGCCCCGTAGCGACGCGCCTCGAAGGCGAGCGCGGCGGGCTCGAGCATTTCGACGAACCAGGCGATGTGCGGATCGGACTTGTCGGCAAACGCGTCATTGTAGCGGAAGATGCCAGGCAGGCTGCCATAGCCGAGCTCGTTGGCGAGCGCGCGCTGGGTGAGCATCAGCACCTTGGTATGCTCGGGTCGGAAATCCCAGCCGGCAGTCTCGAGTGCGCCGCGGGCATGGACAAAGGCGGCGCGCGCCTCGTCAGCGGGCAAATCGCCCTGCCAATGGTTGCGGGTCTGGCGCTGGCCCTGCCAGCCATTGGTGTGGAAGATGCGGACCATGCCCGGCAGATCGGGATCGCGCTCGATCTGAGGCAGCTCGGGGCGGATGCGGTTCAATCCCTCGACCACCGGTTTGACCGAGCGGAAATTGGCGCCTTTGTCGATGCGGACGAGCGCGGTGTTGTCGATCGTGCCGATCCCGTCGCCATAGATTTTCTGCCAATGGTCGCCGAAAAAGCCGAACTGCGGCGCCCCCGGGACCCCGAAGAAATGCCGCTCGAACGCGGCGATCAGCGCTGCATTGGTGTCCTGATATTCGTCGACGAGCAGGATCGGGAAGCGGCTGGTCAGCACCGCGCGGAACTTGGCGTTATCGAGCAGCTTGATGAACACCGGAAAAATGTCATCATGGTGGAGGCTGAGCCTGCCGTCCTCGACCGCGCGGTGGCCTAGCTCATAATCGACGCTTAGTGTCTCGAGAGCCTCGACCTCGGCGAGCCGCTCGGCCCAGGCGTCGAGCCCGAGGACCGCCTCGCGGATTTGCTTCTGGAACTGGCGCATTAGCTCCCAGGCAAAAGCATGGGTCGTCTCGCAATAGACCGCCGGATGGCGGTCGGTGCTGGTCAGGATCATGTCGCGCGCCACGCGCGTGTAGGTGATACAGGCGATCTGCTGGCGGCGGCGCAAATATTCTCGAGCGTGGCGCGGGATCAGATGGTCGAGCGTCTGCAATAGCGAATAGGTCTTGCCCGCTCCCGCCCCCGCCTCGAACACGAAGCTGGTGCCCGTATCGAGTGCCTGCTCGAGCTTCGCCCAGGACCGCCGGGCGGCTTCCTCGGCGGGATTGACGGCGGGGTCAGGCATCGATCTCGCCTTCACTCTGGTCGCTGCCCGCATCAAGGGGCGGCGGCACCAAAGCGGCCGCAGCGATCAGAGCGAGATTGGGATCGATCGCGACCGCGGGCGCTGCGGTCAGCCAGTCGAGCCCCTCGGCGACATAGAGCGGCGGGGTCCAGTCCTTCGAGCGCGTCGCAAAGCGCAGCGCAAAGTCAGACTTCTTGACGTTGCCGACATAGTCGAACGCCCAGACCGCTCGTTCGTCGGGCGTGGCGCCCTTGATTCCAAACAGGCCGGGATTGGCGAAGATGAAGGCATCCTCGAAAGTCCGCCCACAATTGGTGTCGACCGCCTCGGGGAGCTGATAGGCGATGCGGAGATGGTCGCGGACCTTGTCGGCCTCGGGCATGGCGATGAGCTCGGCGGGGGTCGGGCGCTTGCCGAACCAGCGTTTCAGAGTCGCGTTGCTGGTGGTTTCGCTGAGATGCACCGGGCGCTTGACCAGCCGCCTCTTGCCCTTGACCGCCTCGAGTCGCACCGCGTCGAGATCGGTAACGATCAGCGTGCGCAGCTCGAGAAATTCGAGGAGAGGCTCGAACAGATAGGCATAGGCGCCGCCGATCTCGAGCAGGGTGATATATTGCGCGCGGATCTCCGCCCTGCCGCCCGCTTGCCTCCGCGCCGCGTCGAGCTTGCGGAGAATCTCGGGGACAAGAATACGCTCGGTGGTTCCTTCGACCAGGACCGCCTTGTCGGCGAAGAACAGGTCGCAGCGGGTCAGCGTCAGATATTGGTGAAGGAATGCCTCGCTGGCCTTGGTGAGGCCGGGCAGGTCCTTGCTCAAATCCTTGATGTTTGTGCAGCGCACCCCGACCGGCTGGCCCTTCGATCCCGCGATGAAATAGCGAATCGAGGAGAAAGGCGTCTCGTTGGCGATGTGCGACGAATGGGTAGAGACCGCGAACTGGACCGGCCAGTGGCCGGGATCGTCGCCGCGCAGCTTCGAAGCGATTTCGCCCAGCTGACGGATAAAGACTTCCTGCATCTGCGGATGGAGATGGGCCTCGGGCTCCTCAATGAAGATCAATTGGACTACCGGCGCCTGCACCGCAGCACGGAAGCGGCGGTAGAAGCCGACGATCTGGAACAGGATCATCAACAGGTTGCGGATGCCCAAGCCGTTATAGGATTCGGGCAGGTCGACATGGCTATAGCCCTTGTAGCGGACCTTGGTGTGGTTCGAGAGCAATCGCTGCACGTCGAGGCTGGTCTCGGTGTGGAGCTCCTGCCCGTCTAGTCCGGGAAAGCCGAAGCTCTCGATTGTCGGCATCAGCCGCTTCAATTGCGCCTTGAAGTCGTCGTCGATTTTGAGCTGGATATCGGAAACCGCGCGCTCGAGGCTCTCGGCGATGTCACGCTGCTCCCCATCGGCACCGAGCAAGGAGGCGCTGGCGAACAACCCCTCGAGCACTCCGGCGAGTACGTCGGTCTCGCGGCTGCCCTCGCTGTCGAGCCCGCGCTGGGCGTTGATAAACTGGCAGTCGATCAGCCCCTGAATGGCGGTGGCGGCGACGACCTTGACGTTGCTCGGATCGCCCGGATCCTCGGCGCGCCATTCGAGCGCGAACAGCTGCGGCACGCGCAGCGCCAGATCCTTGAACAAGGCCAGTCGGTGTTCGGCGAGGATCGTCGCGCCCTCGCCGCCGAAATCGGACTCCAGATGGCCTTCGAACAATGCGGCGATCGCCCCGCCCTTAAGCGCATAGCTGCCTACCAGCAACGCGGTGTCGCCGGCCTCGTCGAAATCGATAATGAAGTCGCCGAGCGGGCCGAAATCGGGGTTGGCGGGATCGTAATGGATCGCGACGCGCAGCTCGATCGCCGGCACCAGCGCGCGGACTTCCTCGTCAGGCTTGCCCTCCTGGAGCGCCCGCAGCGCCGTGCAGAAGCCGTCATAGCAGGCGCTCGAAAAGTCGTGGAGCGCGAAGCCCGATCGGTCGCGCAGGAACTTGGCGAGAACGTCGGCGAGCGAGGTCTTCCCCGAATTGTTGCGCCCGACGATGACTGTGGTCGCGGCATCGAAGCGCAGCTCGACCTCGCGCAGCAGCCGGAAATTGCGCACCTCAATGCGCTCAATATGCACGAACGCCGCCCTGCATACTAAACTTGCCGATCTGGCACACCGTGTCGCTCTCCCCCAAATTCGCCGACTCGCTCGTCCGACGCTCCCGATCATCCGATATCATGACCCGCGCGCACATATCGGCCAAGTCGTTCGACGTCGGGGATCATTCGGTCCCCAATGGTTCTAAATGCAGCGCGCCTCGCACATCATCGATCGAGTGGACCGAGATGGCTGGCCGCTCTCGACTAGCGCTTGAATATATCAGCCGCTTTCTGGAGCTCGGCCAACTGAACGAATTTCCGCTTTTGGGAATCGCGGACGGCGCACTGAAAGGCCGGAACGGGCGCGAACCGGAACAGCCGGAACTGGCCCAGAAGCAGTCAGTCTGGTTTCAGGCGCCGACCGCAATTAGCGGACCTTATTGACTACTAAGGCAGGTTCGTTGAGCTTATGGAAGTCTCGTAATCGATCATAAGCAGCGGCAGAGATCTGTGACCAGCGACTATGTCTATCCGTCACCTGCCGATGCCTCGCATCGGATCGACGTCGAGATCTGACGCCGCTCTCGGACCTCAACGGTCTGATGGTGTCCAATCGGCTGGCTCGACGCCGCGCCGGAGCAGGCGTTGAGCGAGGCCGAGCCCGGTTCCGACCGCGATGGCGACGGTCAGTCGCTCGCCACCGCAAGAATCATCGTAAGGAACAAAAGCGTGCGGTCTGCCGGTCGTAGCCTTAGTCGCTCGCGCCACCTGTCCGGCTCGCTCATCCTCGGGGCGAACGTTCCGAATGCCGGCTCCCAGCCGGTCGTTTCTCACCCGTCCAATGAAGCCCAGCAGAGCGCAGGCATGTGGGACGAAAATGTGGGGCGGCCGGAAGCCTGGCCGGCCAACTAAATGCGAAAATAAGCAATTTTTGGCTGAATGGTGGAGGCGAGGGCAACTCTCACTTGTGCCATGCGATCGACCCTGTCGCCAAAGGCAGACATCCATCGCACGCTTGGATCGTAATCCTACGATGCCGGTTTCGCCTCGATCGTAAATTCCTGCCGATGCAATGACATTGCGGCATGGATGGCCGGCTGAGGTCCGGAATGGCGCAGTCTAGCGAGTCATCGATGCCGTGGCCCCTCAATCGTCAGGAGTGATTTCAAATGAATATTCGTATTGCCCGTAGCGCGGCCATTCTGGCCCTGCTCTCTGCGGCGGCGGCCCAGCCGGCCATCGCCGCTACGACCGACACGCTCGACGTCAGCGCGACGGTCACATCTAATTGCAACGTCTCCGCTGGCACCGTCGCCTTCGGCGATGTCGATGTCACGACCGGTGCGGCGGTCGACGGCACCGGCACGATCTCGGTGACCTGCACCAGCGGCACCGCATGGTCGGCAGCGGCAGACGCCGGCGCCGGAACGGGCGCGTCCCTCGCCACGCGCAAGATGGCGAACGGCGCCAACCTGCTCAACTACGCTCTTTATACGGATTCGGCCCGCACCAATATCTGGGGTGATGCCGCCGATGCGAGCACGGTCAAGGTAACGGGAACTGGCACTGGCTCTGCGCAGTCGACCACGATCTACGGCAGCGTTCTCGCGAGTCAGACCTCGCTTCCCGCCGGTGCCTACACGGACACCGTGACGGTCACCGTCTCTTATTAAGGCGGTAATCCATGCCATTATCTGCGAGAACCGGTCGTCGTTGGAGGGCCTCAATCAGAGCGGCTGGCATGGCCGTTGTGGCGGCGCAGCTATTCCAAGCTGCGCCGTCCTTCGCCAGCTCGTTCCAGGTCAATCCAGTCAAACTGAGTCTCTCTCCGGACAAGGCGACAACATCGCTCAGCATCGGGAACGACACGGGCGATGAGGTGGGCATCCGCGTTAGCGCCCTTCGCTGGACGCAGGTCGCTGGGAAGGACGTCTATGCACCGGCCGACGACTTGATCGCCTCTCCCCCAATCTTCATGCTCGAGCCCCATGGCAAGCAGCTAATCCGGCTTGGCCTTCGCCGACGCACGCCAGGCGCCGCCTATCGCGTAATCGTCGAGGAGATACCGAACGAGAAAGCCAGCGGCACCGGGATCAAGGTTGCCCTTCGACTCAACCTCCCATTGTACATCGAGGCCGAAACCGAAGGCGCACCCGAACTTCGCTGGTCCGCGTGGCAGGACGCGACAGGCGCGACGGTGCTGCAAGCCCGGAACGACGGCACCGCTCATAGCCAGATTCTGTCCATAACCGCGATGGGCTCCGACGGACGGCAGATTGCCGCGACCAAGGACATGGGGGTGGTTCTTCCAGGCAGCGCCAGGCGGTGGACATTGAAGACGCCAACGGACATTCCGGCCGAGCTCGTCGTGACCAGCTCGCGCGGCAAGGTGCGGAGCAAGGTCGTTGTGGAGCAGCCTTAGCGCCCTCGCGATGACGGCGGCCGCGACCTCGGCGATTCCGGTCCTGGACACGAGCGAGACGTTCACGCCGCTGGTTATGGCACTGAATATCAACAGCATGCCCGGCGAACCGGTGATTATGTTCACCGATTCCGCTGGAGCCTTCTATCTGTCCCGCGAGACACTCGCAGAGCTGCGGATACGCGCCGGCGGGGTCAAGGTGACCACGATCGAAGGCGCTCCTTATGTGCAGCTCGAGCAACTGAGCGGCGTGAACGCGCGCGTCGACAACGCCAGTCAGAAGATCGAGCTCTCAGTTCCGGCCGAACTCTTCGAGACGACGACGGTCTCATTCCAGCAAGATGATCCCGGTGTCATGACCCCCGCGCGACCGGGCTTCCTGTTCAACTACGAGCTGCTGGGCCAGTATGGCGCCGGCCCGGCGACATTGAACGGGGCCTTCGAGCTCGGCATCTTCTCAGGCGCCAGTTTCGTCCAAACCACCGCGACCGCGAGCTGGGCCGGCGGGGGTCTCGAAGCGACACGCCTCGACAGCAGCTGGACGGTGGATGACCGCGATCGCATGCGCTCTCTTAGCGTCGGCGACAGCATCACCCGTGGTGGGATCGGCGGATTGCCGCTCCGCTACGGCGGGATTCGGTTCGGGCGGAATTTCGAAGTGCAGCCCGGCTTCGTGACGCTGCCGATGCCGAGCCTGAACGGCAGCGCCGCGCTGCCCTCCGTGGTCGATATTTATGTCAATGATGCTCTGGTCGGCAGCCGCGACCTCAAGCCAGGACCGTTCCAGGTCGTGGACGCGCCGATCGTCAGCGGCAATGGCGAAGTGAATCTGGTCGTACGCGACATGCTCGGGCGGGAGACCCTTGTCCGCCAAAGCTATTACAACGCGCCCGGGCAACTGCGCGCGGGTCTTCACGATTATTCCTACGAGATCGGCTTTCTGCGCCGCGACTATGGGCGGAAAAGCTTCGCCTATGGCGCGCCCATGCTGGCCACGACACATCGATACGGCGTGAGCGACCGGCTTACAGGCGAGGTGCACGCCGAAGCATCGCCCGACGTGCAGACGGTGGGTGTCGGCGGTAGCGTCGTTGTTCCCGACGTTGGGCTTGTCGGCGCCTCGCTGGCAGGCAGCCATTCGGACGGCGGCACGGGCGGCCAGATCAGCTTCAGCCTGGAACGCCGGAGTCCAGCCTTCTCATTCGGCCTGCTTTCAGAATTCAATACGTCCGAATATCGGAGCCTGGGCATGACGGAAGGCGCCGCCCGGCCGTCAAAGACCCTGCAGGCGTTCATTGGAGTACCCACGGATTTCGGTTCTCTCGGCGCATCCTATCTTCTTCGCGACGGAAGGGGTGACGATCCCAACCTTGAATTCCTAAGCGCCAACGCCTCTATCCGCATCGGAAGGCTCGGAACCTTGAATGTCGCCGGCCGCAAGGCATTCGGAGCAGCCGGCGAGACGGCCGTCGAGATGTTCTTCTCGATGCCGCTCGGCGGACGAACGGATTTCAGTTCCAGCCTGCGGCACGACGGCGCCGGCCTCAGCGCCACTGCGGCTCTTCAGGAAGATCCCCCATTCGGCGAAGGCTGGGGCTATCGGGCATCGGCCGCGACCGGCCAGTTCGACCGCTTCAACGGTCGCCTCCAGCTCAACACGCGCTTCGGCGAATTTGGTGCTGAGCTCTCCTACGTTGATGAACGGCTGGGCGCGCGCATCCTGGTCGGCGGCGCCATCGCGTCCGTCGAGGGAGATTTGTTCGCGTCCCGCAAGCTGGATGAAAGTTTCGCCGTTGTCGATGCGGGTGACCACGCGAATGTCCGTATCTATGCGGATAACCATCTGGTCGCCCGAACGAACGAGAATGGGCGCGCGATCATTCCGGCGCTTCGGCCCTATGAGGAGAACATTATCCGCCTCGAGCTGGCCGATCTCCCATTGGACACGGTGGTGCTTTCATCGGAGGAGGTCGTGAGACCTTATGCAAGGAGCGGTGTGGCGGTGACGTTCGACGTCCCGCGCGAGCAGTCGGCGCTGATGCGTGTCGTATTGCCCGGGGGCAAGCCGCTGCCCGCAGGAGCGAGCGTTCAGATCGTCGGGGTGGACCGGGGGTTCCTGTCCGCGCCGGGCGGCCAGGTCTACCTTTCCGGCCTTCAATCACGGAATGTGATCGAAGCGAGATGGGAAGATGGTGCGTGTCGCTTTGCGCTCGATATGCCTGACGCCAGCGGTCCACAACCGGAACTGGGAGAATTCATGTGCGCGACGGCCATTTAGCCATGACAGGCTACCGGCGCCACGCACTGACAGCGGCGCTGCTGTTCAGCCTGATCGCGGCATCCACGCCCGCGCAGGCTCTTGCTTGTGGCGTCACCCCGCAGTCGGTTCCCTTCGGAGCCTACGACACCTTGGCTCCGGGCCCCGCGGACGGTGTCGGCATGATCAGCGTTGCATGCGATGCCGAAACTGCCTTCACGGTCTCCGTCGGGACAGGGGCCGGCTCCTATGATGCCAGGGAGATGCACAACGGCGCGGAGGTCCTCAGTTACAACCTATATACCGATGCCTCGCGCGTGGTCGTCTGGGGCGACGGGATTTCAGGGGGGAGCACCGTATCCGCCTCCGGCACCAGCCTCGACCTTCCAATATATGGGCGGATTCCGGCACGACAGAGTGTCGAGGCCGGATCCTATTCCGACTTACTGGTCGTAACCGTGACTTTCTGATGCCGATCTCGGCTGTGGCAAAGCGTTAACCTTCTGTTACCCCCCGCCGTTCATATCTTCCCGAATCTTCGATGACTGACTGGGCCTGCAACCGGAAAAAGGGCCCGTTACGCGAGACAGCGCAGAGGAACCATTTCCTCGGGAGATATTTTTGTGAGCGTGAGCGAAGTTGCCAGTTCGATTGAGGGCGAGCTGATTGATCGCCGCGTCTATGTGATCGACGACGATGAGGCCGTGCGCGCTACGCTCAGAACGATCCTTACAGGCGCAGGCATATATTCCGAGGAGTTCGGCACTGCTGCGGAATTCCTGAGGGCGCAGCCTGACCTGCCTATCGGTTGTATCCTGCTTGACCTGCGAATGCCCGAGATGAGCGGGCTCGAGCTCCTTCGAACGCTCAAGGAGCGCGGCGTTCCTGATCCGGTCGTGATGATATCCGGTCAGGCAGACCTGCCCGACGCCGTCGATGCGATCAAGGCGGGTGCGCTGGACTTCATCCAGAAGCCCTTCCGCAAGGCGCGGCTATTGGAGGTGCTGGAACAAGCCTTTGCGGCCGTACGCGAGCACAAGGGCCGGGAAAAGGTGCAAAGGTCCATCATCCTGTCTCCTCGGGAAAAGGAGGTCCTGCATGGGCTGGCCGGGGGCCTGACGAGCAAGCATATCGCCCGCGAGCTCGGCATCAGCAGCCGAACAGTCGAGATGCATCGGGCCAAGCTGGGCAGGAAGTTTGGTGTCCAGAGCATGACTCGGGCCGTGCTGATCGCGAAGGAAGCTGGGCTCCTTGACTAGCGGCCGCATCCCAGCGGCAAGATCTCATCCGGGCGTCCCAGATCGGTCGGAGCCCTGGCAATCCGGTTCCTTATCCAGAACGGAGCGAAGCTTGGTAGCCAGGTCCTGACGTCGATAGGGCTTGTTGAGGAGATTGACGCCCGGATCGAGACGACCGTTATGGACAATCGAATTCTCGGTATAGCCGGATGTGAAGAGGACGCGCAGATGGGGACGGGCCTGGCGCGCCTGCTCCGATAGCTGGCGCCCGCTAATCCCGCCCGGCATCACGACATCGGTGAAGAGCAGATCGAATTCGGCACCGTCGTCGAGTATCTCCAGCGCCTTCACGCCGTCGCCCGCCAAGGTGACGTGGTAGCCAAGACCTCTCAGCTGGGCGGCGACATGCTCGCGTACAATGTCGTCGTCCTCGACCAGCAGGATGCTTTCGGTTCCGGTAGGGAGGGGGACGCTCGCGGCATTCGTGTCGGCCCGCGCATCCTCCCGTTCCGCTTTGGGCAAGTAGATCTTCACTGTCGTCCCGTGGCCAACTTCCGAATAGATCTTCAGGTGGCCCTGCGACTGTTTGATGAAACCGTAAACCATGCTGAGGCCGAGGCCGCTGCCCTGGCCCACGGGCTTCGTGGTGAAAAAGGGTTCGAACGCCTTCTCTACAATCTCGCGCGGCATTCCGGTCCCGGTGTCGGAAACCGCAATCATGACATACGGCCCCGGGACCACCTCGACCTGATTGTTCGCATAATCCTCGTCGAGGTGAACATTGTCGGTCTCGATCGTCAGACGCCCGCCGTCCGGCATGGCGTCCCTGGCATTTATGCACAGGTTGAGGAGCGCATTTTCGAACTGCGATATATCCACCGCAGCCCGCCATAGCTCGCCCTTGCGAACCAGCCGGATGTCGATGTCCTCGCCAAGGGTTCGCCGCAAAAGGCTATCCAGGCTGAAGACGAGCCCGTTGATGTCGATCGACTTGGGATCGAGCGGCTGCTTGCGAGCAAACGACAGCAGCCGGCTGGTAAGCTCGGCGCCCCGCTCCGCGGCCTTCATCGTCAGCTCGGCCGCAGGTCTCAGCGCCTGGTTGCCGGAAAGCTCTTCCACGAGGGCCTCGGAGTTGCCGAGAATCACCGTCAGCAGATTGTTGAAATCGTGGGCGATGCCTCCGGTAAGCTGCCCGACGGCTTCGAGCCGCTGCGACTGGCGCTGCTTCTCGTCGAGCTCTCGTTGCGCGGTGATGTCCTCAAGATAGGCCGACAGACCCTCATCCGAGGGATAGGCATGGATCCGAACCCACCGTCGGACACCGGGAAAGAACTGCACGAATTCCACGGCGGCCTGGGTCGAAAACGCGCGCTTGAATTCTGCTTCGATAGCCGTGCCGACAAGGTGCGGTGAATGCTCCCACAACACCTTCCCAAGGACCTCTTCCTTCGGTTGCTTGAGCCAACCGGCAAATTCCGAGTTGATGTAGGTAAATCGCCACTCCTGATCGAGGATGTAAAAGCCGTCGGTCATGCTCTCGAGCGTCGACACGAGGCGTCCCGACAATCGTGAGAGCTCTTCCTCGTTGCGCTTGTGGTCGTGAATGTCAGTCGCCGTGCCAAACCATTTGGCAATGGCGCCTTCATCGTCCCGGATAGGAACCGCCCTAACCTCGTGCCAGCGATAGCTGCCATCGGAGCCACGCCTGATCCTGAATTCGATGCTGTAATCGCTCCCGGAGCGCACGGCCTCCGTCCAGGCCGAATGTACGGTTTCGACATCGTCCGGATGAATAACCGTCGCCCACTCCGCCGCGGGCAGGTTCATGTCCGGCTCTTTCGTGTATTCGAACATGGCCCTGCTCGAATAATCCACCGTTCCATCCGGGTCGGCCGTCCAGACGATCAGCGGCATCGCATCCGCCAGTTGCCGGAACCTTGTCTGACTTTCTTCAAGGCTTGCCTCGAGTAATCGCCGTTCCGTCACGTCCTGCAGCGCCCCATCGGCCTGAATGACATGGCCCGCACCATCGCGCACGGGGTCGCCTATCGATCGCACCCATTTTCGCCGGCCGGACTTGGTTACGAACTCGAATTCTTCGTCATAGGCCTTTCCGTCACGCAGGCAGGCCTCAAACACCTCGATGAGCCTCTGGCGTGATTCAGGCGCATAAAATTGGGTCGCTTCTTCGACCGTCGGATATTCGCCTGCAGGAAGCTCATGAATGGCGGCCACCTCGTCCGACCATTCAACACGCCGCGTGCGCGCGTCGACCGACCAGCCGCCAATACGCGCAACTCGCCCGGCCACCTGCATGAGGTGCTGGGTCCGGCCGAGCTCCAGCGCGCTGAACAAGGCCTTGCTTTGTGCGTTCAGCATCGCCTGGAGATGGCGAACAGCCATGGTTGCAAGGAGGCCGGTGGCCAGCAGCACGATGACGGCGGCCGCGCGATTCACGATCGCATAGTCGGCATCTACTCCCGCAGGAGAAATGAAGTAGCCAATCGGGGTGAGAACGGACCCGGCGGTCACGGCAGCCGCTATGAGGCGCCTATCCAGCGAAAAGGCAGCGGTCAGGATCGGGATCGCGTACAATATGCCGTCGCAAAAGCCCCGCGGAGTGACAAGCTCGACCAGAAACACGCCGAGCAGCAGGACGGGGGTAATCCCGTGCCAGACCTTGTGGCGGAATCCCCGAGCCGTATCATCATCCGCCGCATCGTTCCTGAACATCGATTGGTTCGTTCCTGTGTTTTGGGTATCGCGGCGCACCACCATGGGTCCAAAATCCCTTATGCGCAACGGATTGGCTCCCGGAAGCAGCGCACGCCACGAGGCGCGCCCGATAGATGAGGCGCACTTGATGTGCCAGCCCAAGGGACGGCTGAAGCCCCCAGCTAGTTATCATACTAGGGGGTGGTTATCGGCCTGTTAACCAAATGGCCGATAGCGGCTGTCCCGCCATTTTTGAGTTTTACACGCAAGGAGGTGCCCCATGAGAGCACTGCTCATCGAGGACGAGCCGACAGTCGCGAGGGCCATCGAGCTGATGTTCGCAGAGGAGGGGATCAAGGTCGATATGACCGATCTGGGCGAAGAGGGTTTGGACCTCGGCAAGCTCTACGATTACGACATCATCTGCCTCGATTTGAACCTGCCCGACATGCACGGCTATGACGTGCTTAAGAAGCTCCGTTCCGCCAAGGTCAAGACCCCGGTGCTGATCCTGTCCGCCGCGGGTGAAGTGGACTCGAAGGTCCGCGCATTGGGCTTCGGCGCCGACGACTATGTCACCAAACCCTTCCATCGGGAGGAGCTGGTCGCCCGTGTCCAGGCGGTCGTGCGCCGTTCCAAGGGGCATAGCCAATCCGTGATCAAGACCGGCAAGCTCGCCGTGAACCTCGATGCCAAGACGGTCGAGGTCGACGGTGCCCGGGTGCACCTAACCGGCAAGGAATATGCGATGCTGGAGCTCTTGTCGCTCCGCAAGGGCACCACGCTCACCAAGGAAATGTTCCTCAACCACCTCTATGGCGGCATGGACGAGCCGGAATTGAAGATCATCGACGTCTTCATCTGCAAACTGAGGAAGAAGCTCTCGCTCGCCTATAGCGGCGACAATTACATCGAGACCATATGGGGCCGCGGCTATGTCCTGAACGACCCCGAAAAGACCGACGTCAGGCTTGCGGCCTAACGATCGGACCGACGTGACGGTGCGGAACCGTTAGCCCTTTCGCCGTCATGAATGACGGCGACATCTATTCGGTTCTGCTAGTTCGGTGTTTCCAGTTCGGGCAGATTAGACAAAGCACCGTCAGCCTCGATCCGGTTACGTCCGCTTCCCTTGGCCCGGTACATGAGCCTGTCGGCGCGTCGCAGAGCCGCCTCAAGGGGCTCGCCCGCAGCAACAGCCGCAACTCCAGCTGAAAAAGTAACCGTTCCAAGGGGGCAGTCTGTCTCGCGCACCTTGAATCGCTTCTCAGCAACAGCCTCACGCGACCGTTCCACGAACTCGACTGCCTCCTCGAGGCCGAGCTCTTTGAACAGAATGATAAACTCCTCTCCGCCAAGACGCGCTACCATATGATCCCGGCACGTTTCCTCGAACGTCCGCGCCACTGCCCGCAGCACTCTGTCGCCTACCGCATGGCCATGGGAATCATTGATCGACTTGAAATGGTCTATGTCGCACAGAGCCAGGCACACGGGATGATCCTCCCAGGCGAGCGCCCCATATTCCGCTTCGAACGCCCGGCGGTTAGGGAGCTTTGTCAGCAGATCGCTTCTTGCCTCTTCCCGTGCGCTTTGGAGCTTCTCGCGGAGCGAACGCGCTTCCCAGACTGCCTCCTCGAGACGCCGTTCCGTCGCCCGGGTCCGCTCGATCATTGCGCCGGTAAATCGAATTATCTCCGCAACCGGCGTTGAAGCGTCCATATGGGACAATGTCGAGGCGGATTGCTCCAGGTCCCGCCCGTAGGACTGTGTCTCGGCCCTTGTATCGTCGATCAGCCTGGCGAACGCCTCCATCTCACGTGCCGCCACCTGGACGGCTTCATCCGAAACGCTGGGCGTCGAGCTCGCCGCAAGCCCTGAATCGATGTCTGCCATGATCTGATCGGCGTCTCGCTGCGTCAGCCGGAACCCGTCGGTAATGGCCTTCTCGACAGCGCTGACGGCCGCAGGGCTGCTCTTCGTTATCAGCATGTGGACGAGCATGTAGTTGGAAGGGCTGGGTTCGAGCCGGTGGTGGAAAAGGAAATCGCCGATTTCCGAGTAGACCCGCTTGTTCTCCCTATCTTTGACCATGTTCGTCTTGGCTCATCTATAAGTTAAAACGGCACACGAGACCGAAATGTATCTCGCAGTCCTAGTATCTTGATATAAATGTTATCATGCTTACCGGAAGTTTGTCACTTATGGCAATATAGGTAATTTTCTAGTGCAGGATTAACTTCAAGTTAACTATGAAAAACTCCGATATAGTAGTTTTTCGATATATCGATTAGAACGATGTCCAGCCATTTGTGGGCATGCTGATCTCCAAGGAGAACCGAACATGCTCAAGACCCTCTTCGCGAAAACCTTATTCCATCAGGCCAATGACGAACCCCGCGAGCCTGAGACGGAGAAGAGCAACCGGCGGTCGGACCAGCGACACGACGTGAGGCGCTATAACGGCACAATCAAGAGCGATGGTCTCAGCCATGAATTCTGCCTGAGGAATCTGTCGTGCACCGGCGTCTCGGGCCTTACCGCCGCTCCGGTCGAAGAGGGCCGGCCGATCCAGATTGAACTGGTGAAGGGCGTTCTGCGTCCGGCAACGGTCCGCTGGACGCGGGGAACTTCGGTAGGCCTGTCTTTCGGGCAACCGCTCCCGATGTTCGTCGTGTCGGCTATTCTGGAGGCCGACAAGCGGCACTGCAGGGCCGCCAATAACCGATCCTTGGATCTTGGGCCGCTGGCCGGCGCGGAGCTTGGTCTCATCAGCTGCCCTTCCGACGAGATGGACAAAGCGGATGAAGGGCCGGACTTTAGCTGGTCCTCGGACACTGCCGGTGACCGAGACTTGACGGCCGAAGACCCGGAACATTCGGACGACTTCAAAAGCGCAATGACGGAGGTCGAGGATAGCGTCGGTCCTCGCTGGGATGCGGCGGAGCGTCGCGCCGAGCCGCGCATTCGGACGCTGCTTCGTATTGCCAAGATAACGAGCGTCAATGACAGCGGATTGTGCTGCCTACGCAGTATCTCGGATTCCGGTCTCATGGCTGAGACGAACCTCGTTCTCAAGTTGGGTGAACAGCTTCAGTTTGAGCTTTCCGATCGGCATCGGCTTTGCGGCCGCGTCGTTTGGAGAGACGAAGCCGGGATTGGTGTGGCTCTGGATGAAGCCATCGACAGCGTCACGTTGCTCAGCCAACTTGCGCAGGACGGCGCGCAGTCTCGGTCAAGGCCGCCGCGCCTGTCGATCACCAAGCGGGCCATCGCCTACAGTGAGGCGGGGGTCCACAAGCTGTCGGTCATAGACATTTCGCAAAAGGGGATGAGAGTCGGCCACTCCGGTGATCTGACGCCGGGGCTTGCCGTCAAGGTATGCCTTGAGAACGGTTTTGAGGAGCGGGCGATCGTGCGCTGGTCCAGCGAAGGGTCGGCCGGGGTCGAGTTTCGCAACATGATACCCTATCAAGTCTTGAACAGGGTCTCGGAATTCTGATGGGCTTCGCGTGAGGAGCGGGTCGCATTTGCCACCCGATGCCCTTGTCCCGAGGACATACGTAGCGCGTCGTGGCAGCGGCGAGCGAACGTGGCGACGGTGGAAAGATACGGTAATGGGCCGCGCCTCCTGATCTGGAGGGGTGGCTGTCCCCCGGTCATGATGGAACGGGGTTTCAGGTATGGTGCCTCGATGCCCCGCAAGTCTGATGGAGGACAGCCGTGGAGCACTATGCCGGATTGGATGTGTCGCTGGAACAGGCCAGTATTTGCGTGGTCGATGCGCAAGGTCAGGTGGTGCGTGAGGCGAAAGTAGCGAGCGAGCCTGAGGCGCTGGTCCGTCTCTTGTGTGGTGAAGATCTGGAGATTGTCGGGGTAGGGCTCGAAGCCGGTCCGCTGTCGCAGCGGTCCCACGCTGGGTTCCGAAGAGACTTTCCACACAGCCGCGACCGAAAGCAGATGGGGTGGATGGCTCCCGCTACCGGCATCTGAGTGCCAAAGTGTGGAAGCTGTCAACGCGTCCACGAGCAAAGGGAGCCACCCACGATGGAGATTAGTACGATCGGCCTCGATCTGGCCAAGAGCGTTTTTCAAGTTCACGCGGTTGATGGCGCCGGCGAGGCGGTATTGCGCAAGGCGCTGAAGCGAGCGCAGGTGCTACCGTTCTTCGCCAAGCTGGCGCCGTGCCTGATCGGCATCGAAGCGTGCGGCACGTCGCACCATTGGGCGCGCGAGCTGATCGCGCTGGGGCATGATGTGCGGCTGATGCCGCCGCAATATGTGAAGATGCGGTAATGGGCTGGGCGCCATGGTGCCTCGGATGCCGAGGCGATCTGTGAGGCGGTGGCGCGGCCAAGCATGCGGTTCGTGCCAGTGAAGTCGGCGGAGCAGCAGGCGGCGCTGGCGTTGCACCGGACGCGCGATCTGCACTCCCATCTCGTCAAAGATTGAAGTGTTGCGACCACCCGTTGAACCCACTGTCGAAAGCGGACATAGCCCGACCACCTGAATGAACGTCTGGTTTTCGGCATCACCAGCGACGACCGGAGCGGCCGCTATGGGCGCAAGCGGAAGCAGCTAAGTGGTGCTGGCGCATCATGGCAGACATCGATCCAGCGAGCATCGACCAGTTCGGCAAGCCGGTTCGGCGTGATGCACACCGAGGCCGCTCGGGAACCTGCGGCCGGGTAGATCACATCGAAATTGCGCAGCGAGATGTCGCAATAGACGGGGAGGGGGCTCGCAAGCCCGAACGGGCAGACGCCCCCGACCGGATGGCCGGTCAGGGCTTCCGCCTCGTCCGCTCCGAGCATCCGCGGCCGTCCGCCAAGAGCGTCCTTGGTCTTGCGGTTGTCGAGCCGGGCGTCGCTCCGCGTGCCCACAAGCAAAACCTGGTCCTTGACCCGCACCGACAATGTCTTGGCGATCCGGCCGGGCTCGACTCCGAGTGCGGCTTCCGCCACGGTTGCGGTGCTTGCGCCCTGGTCAATAATGGTGAGGTGGGGCGCCCTCCCGGAGAGAAACGCCCGAACCGACTGCAGGCTCATCGCTTAACCGTTGAGCTGGTCCTTGACCGCCTTGGCGGGTGTGAAGGTCAGCTTCTTCGAGGCAGGGATCTGGATGGTTGCGCCGGTCGCGGGATTGCGGCCTTGGCGAGCGGCGCTCTCTTTCACCTTGAACTTGCCAAACCCATTGAGCGCGATCTCGTCGCCACCGGCCGCCGCTTTGGCAATGGCAGCAAATACCGCATCGACGATCTTGCGGGCATCGGCTTTGATGAGGTCATGGCCGTTGGCGATTGTCTCGGCGAGGTCGGCATTGTTCATGGAGGATGTTCCTTCTTTTCGTTGATGCAGCATCCTCTTACCGAAGCGCGCCGGCCAGAATCCAGCGGGATATGGCTTCGCCGTCCACGCTCAGGCGGGGCGTCGTTAGCCGGCCTCGCGGGTGGGCGTCGCTCCCTTTAGGCCCGCCGCGGCGGACCGCAATCCCGGCTGCGCCGGGATCCTCCATTGGCATTGCGGCCCTTCGGGTGCGGTCCACCGCTCTTCCGGGCCTGCCGGTCCGCTCCTGCCGCCCACCCGCCAGTCCGGCGCCGGTGCGCGGGTTGAAGGAGGAAGAGGCATGGCATCCGACACTGAAGAGCCGAATGTCGCCGCTCTGGCGCAGCGGGCGAGGGAGGCGTTTGAACGCAGCCTCGGAGCCGAGCGTCCCGATCCCAGCGAACCGCCCGATCCCGAGCGGCTGCGGCGGTTGGAAGCCGCGGTCCGGACCTTGCCCAGGAGACAGCGCGAGATCTTCCTGGCGCTGCGCCTCGACCATATGAGCTATGCGCAGATCGCCGAGCGCACGGGATTGTCGATCGAGACAGTCAAACGCCATTTCGCAGCGGCGCTGTATCACCTCCGTCATCACATGACCTATGGCCGCTCGCCCGGGCTGAGGGCGCGGTGGCGGCGCTGCCTGCGCCTGTGGTGAATGCGATCCCCGCCGGGCTTCGGCCCGGCGCGCTTGGCCCGGTCCGATTAGCCGGTTAGGAACAGCGGCGATGAAGTCCGATCTCGACCATCTGCCCGAGAGGCAACAGCGCGAACTCGAGCGGGTACGCGATATCCTGCTCGAGGAGTTCGACAAGGCGATTGGGCTGGCGACCCAGCCGCACAAGCGGAATGGCAAGGTCTACAAGATCATCCTGTTCGGCAGCTATGCGCGCGACGACTGGGTGGACGAGCCGGAGAACGGCTATCAGTCCGACTTCGATCTGCTGATCGTGGTCAGCCATGAGGACCTGACCGACATTGCCGATTACTGGTATGTCGCCGAAGACCGGATCGCTCGCGATTCCGCCATCGCGCGGCCGGTCAACATCATCGTCCATTCGCTCGACGAAGTGAACAGTGCGCTCAAGCGTGGCGAGTATTTCTGGATCGACATCGCGCGCGACGGCATCGCCCTCTACGAGTTGCCGTGCCATCCGCTGGCCACGCCGATGCCGCTTACGCCCGGCGACGCCTACCGGATGGCGAAAGAATATTTCGACTATTGGCTTCCGCTGGCTGATCACGCTCGATCACTCTCGGACACGAGCGTGGAAAATGAGGTTCTTCGAGATGCAGCCTTTATGCTGCACCAGGCGACCGAGCGCCTCTACATCTGCTTCCTGCTGGTGCGGACGCTCTATTTCCCGCGCTCGCACAACATCAAGTTCCTGCGCTCGCTTGCCGAGGACAAGGAGCCTCGGCTGGTCGACGCCTGGCCGCGTGAGACTAAGCGCGATCGTGCCCGCTTCGAGCGGTTGAAGCGCGCCTATGTCGAGGCGCGCTACTCGGCCAGCTACGCGATTACCACTGAGGACCTCGACGCCCTGGCGGCGTCGGTCGCGCGTTTGCGCGATATCGTCGCCGACCTTTGCCGGGAGCGGCTGGCGGAGCTTGAGGCACACGCCGGCGAATAACGGCGCGACTTTCGTGATGAGGTCCGACTCTTCAGCGTGTTCCGGGACCGTCGCCTGGCCTATCCTGCCAGTTTAGCCGACTTCCCCGACGCTTCGATACCCATTCCCGTCGTTTGATGCCTCTGCCTTGGGCTGGGCGGCACCCCGCGCAACCGGCGCTGCCACGCTATTGTCCCCGGCGCTGATGCGCCTTCCTCGCGCAGCAAAATAGCGCAGCCACGCCGGTCCTTCGCTTCGCTGCGGCCGTCCCGGTGCGCGCGGCGGCTGATGCCCATCCCATCACGGCCGGCATCGACGGGAATGGGTCCCGCGAGCCTGAAGGAGTAAGATCAATGCCTGCTATCGGATATGTAACCCAGGACGAAAACGGTTCGTTCACTGGCCACCTCAAGACGCTCAGCATTCGCGCCGATATCACGATCGTCGCCAACGCCAGGCGCAGTCGCGATACCCAGCCGCACTATCGGGTGCTCTCCGGCGACGTCGAGATCGGCGCTGGCTGGAACCGCCATTCCGAAACGTCTGGTCGCGATTATGTGTCGCTGAGTCTGGCGGCACCGGAGTTCGGGCCGCGCCGCCTCTACGCCAATCTCGGCCGCGCCGCCGGCGAAGACGGCAATCGGTTCGCCATCATCTGGAACCCGGCGGACTGATCATCTGGCGGCGCGCCGGCCAGCCGGCGTGCCGCCCATTCGCAGACAATCCGGCGCTCACCCTTCGACCAATTTCTTAAGCGTGGCGAGGTCGCGCTTGATCCATTCGGCATCGGTGGCGAGCGTCTCGTCGGTCATGCCGGGCTGGCGATAGAGGGTCAGAAGGACCTCGGCGCCGTGGCCGTTGCGGACCACCCGCATCGGCACATGGACCTCGTTTCCGTCACCCGTTTCGACCACATGATCCATCACGCCATAGTCGTTATGAGGTGTGAACCGGATGCGGATTGGGCCTTCGGTCCCTTCCGCCAACCAGCCGTCACCGTCCTGGCGTAGGCCTGCTTTCGACAGTCCTGACGCCCATCTTGGGAAGAATTCCGGGCGCCAGATGAGGTCGTAGAGCGACCGCCATTCGCGGTCGATCGATCGGCTGTAGGTGCTAGCGGGCAGCATCTTGGTCTCTCCTTCGCGACGAGCATGGCGCGGGCGCTGTCCCGCGTCCACCAGCGTCCAGAGGGGAGATGAGCCGTCCGGTGGGGGCTTTGGGAGACAGACGGGAGATAGAGGAGGGCAAGATTAAAAGCTGTGCCTCCATGAGGCCCGCAAAGTGGCGCCTGCACGTCGTTCCCGGGGGAGGCATGCGCGGGACGATGCCTCCATTCCGGCACTGGTCGGCGCGCAATCCCGCCTGATCCGGGACGTTCGGGGGTGCCGCTTCTGGAGGCCCTTGAACTCCTGCCCGCAGCTTCCCTCATCGGCCCCGATCACAGCGTGGTTAGAACCATCATGGCCGACGATCCCTTCATGCTCTGGCTCGGACGTATCGGGCAGGACCGACCGATAAGTCATCGCCTGCGCGGTGCCGTCAATCGCGCGGGCGGAACGGTCGCGCGCAAGGCCAGCAGGTTCACCGGCGCCCGGATCGGGCGCGGCAGCGGCGTCGGCCGGCTGCTGGCGTC
>NZ_DATCYB010000041.1:0-19136 GCF_036570505.1 Allosphingosinicella sp.
GAATACAAGACCTACCTCCAGGCGCTGCCCTATATGGACCGCCTCGATTACGTCTCGCCGATGAGCCAGGAGCACAGCTACGTGCTCGCCATCGAGAAGCTGCTCGACCTGGAGGTGCCGCTCCGCGCCCAGTATCTGCGCGTCCTCTTCGCCGAGCTGACCCGCATCTCGAACCACCTCTTGAACATCGGCAGCCACATCATGGACGTCGGCGCGATGACTCCGAACCTGTGGTTGTTCGAGCTTCGCGAAGACCTGATGAACTTCTACGAGCGGGCGTCGGGCGCACGCATGCATGCCGCCTGGTTCCGCCCCGGCGGCGTCCACCAGGACGTGCCGCTGAAGCTGCTCGCCGACATCGCCGACTGGCTGGACAACCGCCTGCCGCGCTTGTTCGAGGACAGCCTCGCCCTGGTCATCGACAACCGCATCTTCAAGCAGCGCAACGTCGACATCGCCGTGGTGTCGCAGGCGGACGCGCTCGCCTGGGGCTTCTCCGGCCCGATGATCCGCGCTGCCGGCCTTCCCTGGGACCTCCGCAAGTCGCAGCCCTATGACGTCTACGACCGGATGGAGTTCGACATCCCCGTCGGCACCAAAGGCGACTGCTACGACCGCATGATGGTCCGCTGCGAGGAGGTGCGCCAATCCGCGCGCATCATGAAGCAGTGTCTGGCGCAAATGCCGGAAGGCCCGATCGCCTCGTTGGACCGCAAGGTCGTCCCGCCCAAGCGGGCCGAGATGAAGCAGTCGATGGAAGCGCTCATCCATCACTTCAAGCTTTATACCGAGGGCTTCCACGTGCCCGCCGGCGAAGTCTATGTCGCGACCGAGAGCCCCAAGGGCGAGTTCGGCATCTATCTGGTCTCGGACGGCGGCAACAAGCCGTACCGCGTCAAGATCCGCCCGACCGCCTTCAGCCACCTTCAGGCGATGGACTTCATGACCAAGGGCCACATGCTTGCCGACGTCACCGCCATCCTCGGCGCCATGGATATCGTCTTCGGGGAGTGCGACCGCTAATGGCCGACGTGATGAGAATGCCTGCCACCGATGAAATCCGCACCCGTTGGGGCGAGTTCGTCTGGACGGCCGACAATGAGAAGCAGGCGAAGGTCGTGATCGGGCGCTATCCGCCGGGACGACAGCATAGCGCGATCATTCCGTTGCTCGATCTCGCCCAGCGGCAGGTGGGGGTGGAGACGGGGACACAGGGATGGCTGCCCATCCCGGTGATCGAATATGTCGCGCGCCATCTAGATATGCCCTTCGTGCGCGCCTATGAGGTCGCGACCTTCTATACCATGTTCAACCTGGCGCCGGTCGGCCGCCACCATGTCCAGGTCTGCGGCACGACGCCCTGCATGCTGCGCGGCTCCGACGACGTGCTGGAGGCCTGCCACAAAAAGGGTCTGAAGAAGGGCGCGACGACGGCGGACGGCCTCTTCACCCTGACCGAGGTTGAATGCCTCGGCGCCTGCGCCAACGCGCCGATGGTCCAGATCAACGACGACAATTTCGAGGACCTGACCTTCGACAGCATGACCGCGATCCTCGAAGCGCTGGCGCGCGGCGAAACGCCCAGGCCCGGCCCCCAGATCGATCGACAGACGAGTTGCCCCGAAGGCGGCCCAACGACTCTTCCGGAGATGGCCGGCGAGAACCACGACTATCGGGGAGAGTGGGCATGATCTCCCTTCTCGTCATTCCGGCGGAAGCCGGAACCCAGGAACACGGCGTTCGCGGGTTCCTTCGGCTTCGGAGTTCTTGGGCCCCGGCCGTCGCCGGGGTGACTGAGGCGGGCGCATGACCGTCGCTCCGCTCACCGACAAGGACCGCATCTTCACCAACGTCTACGGGTTCCAGCCCTGGAACCTGAAGGCGGCGCAGAAGCGCGGGGACTGGGATAATACCAAGGCGCTGATGGCTATCGGCCAGGACGAGATCATCGAGGCGGTCAAAACGTCGGGTCTGCGCGGCCGCGGCGGCGCGGGCTTCCCGACCGGCATGAAGTGGAGCTTCATGCCCAAGGAGCCCAGCGAGGGCCGTCCCAATTTCCTCGTCATCAACGCCGATGAATCCGAGCCCGGCTCCTGCAAGGACCGCGAGATCATCCGCCACGATCCGCACAAGCTGATCGAAGGCGCGTTGATCGCCGGCTTCGCGATGCGCGCGCGGGCGGCCTATATCTATGTACGCGGCGAGTTCATCCGCGAGTCCGAAACCCTCGCCGCCGCCGTGCAGGAGGCCTATGATTACGGCCTCCTCGGCAAGAACGCCGCCAGGTCCGGCTATGACTTCGACGTCTTCGTCCATCGCGGCGCCGGCGCCTATATCTGCGGCGAAGAGACGGCGATGCTCGAAAGCCTGGAAGGCAAGAAGGGCATGCCGCGCCTGAAGCCGCCATTCCCGGCCGGCGCCGGACTCTATGGCTGCCCGACCACCGTCAACAACGTAGAGTCGATAGCGGTGGTCCCGACCATCCTCCGCCGCGGCGCGACCTGGTTCGCGAGCTTCGGCCGCGAGAAGAATGAGGGCACCAAGCTCTTCCAGATCTCCGGCCATGTGGAGAAGCCCTGCGTGGTCGAGGAGTGCATGAGCATTCCCTTCCGCGAGCTGATCGAGCGCCATGCCGGCGGCGTGCGCGGCGGCTGGGACAACCTGCTGGCCGTCATTCCCGGCGGATCGTCTGTCCCGCTCGTGCCCGCGCACGAGATCATGGACGCGCCGATGGATTTCGATGGCCTTCGCGATCTCAAATCCGGCCTCGGCACCGCCGCGGTCATCGTCATGGACAAGTCCACAGACATCGTCCGCGCGATCAGCCGCATCTCCTATTTCTACAAGCACGAGTCCTGCGGCCAGTGCACCCCCTGTCGGGAGGGCACCGGGTGGATGTGGCGCGTCATGGAGCGCCTTCGCGAAGGCGATGCCGAGCCGCACGAGATCGACACGTTGCTCGACGTCACCAAGCAAGTCGAAGGCCACACAATCTGCGCCCTCGGCGACGCCGCCGCCTGGCCCATCCAGGGGCTTATCAGGCATTTCCGGCCGGAGCTGGAGCGGCGCATCGCGGAGAAGCAGGGCGAGACGCTGGAGGCGGCGGAGTAACCATGGCAGGATTGGCCACCCATTTGGTCGCCGTGCTGGCGCTAAGCATCGCGCAGGGAAGCGCCGGCATGAATTCCGGTGAGGGGAAGTGGCCGGATGAGCGGCGGCCGCCATCCAGCACCGACGCTTCGAGGCTTGATCCCACACTGGAGATGCTTCGGATAGCCCAGTGTATCGTCGACCGCAGTCGCACGAGGGCGACCAACCTGTTGAGCACGGAAGTTGGTTCCTCAGCCGAGGCGAGGGTAGAGGGTGCGACGCGTCTCAGCTTCGAAAAATGCATGGTGGCGGGGAAGGTTTTCACCTTCAACATACTAATGTTCCGGGGGGCCTTGGCCGAGGTTCTTTACCGGTCGGACGTTCAGGGGGCGCCCTCTTTATCAGCGGCAATGTTATCGAAGCGTCCGCTGCTCTTCAGCATTGATGCGCCCGAGACTGCGGCCCTTTACGCGGTTGCGCAATGCGTTACGGCCCAGGCTCCGACTTTGGTGCACTCGCTGATGCATGTGCCGCCGAAATCGGAGGAAGCAAACAGACTCACGTCTGCGCTGGCGCCTTCGCTGTCGGCTTGCATCCCCATGGGTAGGGAATTTCGAGCCGACAGAGTGGCGCTCCGCGCTGTGTTGGCGGAGGCAATTTACCGGCAGACCTTTCCTGATCGCGCTCCGGTCTCGCGGGTTGCCGCGGCTGAGATGAAGCAGGCTGGCGCCGGGGAGGCGGCGGAATGATGAGACGGCTTTCCACGACGCTGACTTGCGCGCTGCTCTGCCTGGCTGCGTTGGCGCAGGCTCAGATTCCGAGCAGCACGCAGGAGCGGTTGACCACGCCGGGGAAACCGCAAAAGGAAGATGTGCTGCGCGGCAATAAGCTGTTTCGCGACATGGCGCAGTGCGTCGTCGAACGTCAGTCCACGCGCGTGGACAATCTCCTCAATTCCGCGCCTGGTTCGAAAGTCGAGATGAAGTTGGCTGACAGCTTGCAATCGCGGTACGACAATTGTTTGGGAATGGGCTCGATCAGCTTTCCCCACTATGTCTTGCGCGGAGGCCTCGCCGAGGTCGTTTACCACCGGGAGTTCCCCAACGGGCTGGACACGACGACTAAGCCGGCCACCGAGGTTACCCTGGTTTGGTCCGATCCCAATCTGGATTCCGACGGCGTTCAGGCTTTGGAACTCATGCATTCGGCCGCGCGCTGCCTTGTCGCTCGCCAGCCGAAGCGGGTCAGCGACCTGCTCGAGACCGAAACGATGAGCCCGGAGGAGATGCGCGTCATCCGCGATTTGCAGGGTGACCTCGGCGCCTGCCTCTTCGCTGGTGTGACCTTCAACGGCAATCGCCAGTCTCTGCGCGCCCTGCTCGCCGAGGCCGCGCTCGAATATGGCGTGGCTCAACGTAGCGGATTTGCGGGCGTCGCCGCGGCGGCCGCGGGGAAGAAATAGAATGCCCAAGGTCAAAGTAGACGGCATAGAGATCGAAGTCCCCACGGGGGCGACCGTGCTGCAGGCGTGCGAGCTGGCGGGGAAGGAAATCCCGCGCTTCTGCTATCATGAGCGGCTGTCGATCGCGGGTAATTGCCGCATGTGCCTGGTCGAGGTGAAGCCGGGGCCGCCCAAGCCGCAGGCGTCGTGCGCGCTCCCCGCCGGCGAGGGCCAGGAAATCACCACCATGTCGCCGATGGTCAAGAAGGCGCGAGAGGGGGTGATGGAGTTCCTGCTCATCAACCACCCACTCGATTGCCCGATCTGCGACCAGGGCGGCGAATGCGACCTTCAGGACCAGGCCATGGCCTATGGTCGCGGCCACACGCGCTTCGAGGAGAACAAGCGGGCGGTCAGCGAGAAATATATGGGGCCGGTGGTCAAGACCTTCATGACCCGCTGCATCCAGTGCACGCGCTGCATCCGCTTCGCCCAGGAAGTCGCCGGGGTGGAGGAGCTGGGCGCGATCGGCCGCGGCGAGGACATGGAGATCACGTCGTACCTCGAAGGGACGCTGACCAGCGAGCTTTCGGGCAATGTCGTCGATCTCTGCCCGGTCGGCGCGCTCGTCTCCAAGCCCTACAGCTTCGAGGCGCGGCCCTGGGAGCTGCGCAAGATCCCCGCGATCGACGTGATGGACGCTGTCGGCACCAATATCCGCCTCGACGCCCGTATGCGCGAGGTGATGCGGGCGCTGCCCCGGATCAACGAGGACGTCAACGAGGAGTGGGCGCACGACAAGACGCGCCACGCCGTGGACGGGCTGGTGCGCAACCGTCTCGACCGTCCCTGGGTGAGGAAAGGCGGCAAGCTCCTGCCCGCGACCTGGGAAGAGGCGTTCGCCGCCATCGCCAGGCAGATGAAGGGCGCCAAGGGCGATCAGGTCGCGGCCATCGCCGGCGATCTGCAGGAGATCGAGAGCCTTTACGCCATGTGGGTGCTGCTTGGCGCCTATGGCTCGCCCCTGCACGAATGCCGTCAGGACGGCGCGCTCTACGACGTGTCGAGCCCGACCGCCTATCGCCTCAACGCCACCATCGGGGGGCTGGAGGAGGCGAGCGCGATTCTCCTCGTCGGCACCAACCCGCGCTGGGAAGCGCCTTTGGTCAACACGCGCATCCGCAAGGCTATCAAGGGCGGCGCGAAGGTGTTCGCCATCGGGCCAGAGGTCGATCTCACCTATCCGGTCAACTGGCTCGGCAACGACCTGTCGCTGCTCTCG
The DNA here is from genome assembly GCF_036570505.1 of Allosphingosinicella sp. Lineage (GTDB taxonomy): Bacteria > Pseudomonadota > Alphaproteobacteria > Sphingomonadales > Sphingomonadaceae > Allosphingosinicella. The sequence continues at coordinate 5,814 of NZ_DATCYB010000041.1, forward strand.
AAGCTGCCCAAGGAAGTCTCCGAAGGCTTCAAGGGCGCCGCGAACCCGGCCGTCATCGTCGGCATGGGCGCGCTGGTGCACGAGGGCGCTTACGAAGCCGCCCGCGCCGCCGCCGCTTCGCTGGGAGCCACGTTCAACGTCCTCCACACCGCCGCTTCGCGGGTGGGCGCGCTGGACCTCAATTTCGTCACCGACGGCGGGATCAACGCTATTCGGGCGAGGGCAGGGGCGCTGAAGGCGCTGTTCCTGCTCGGCGTCGACGAGACCGACCTGTCGGTCTTCGCCGATACCTTCACCGTCTATATCGGCACCCATGGCGATGCCGGCGTGAAGGTCGCGGACGTGATCCTGCCGGCCGCCGCTTATTCCGAGAAACACGGCACCTATGTGAACACCGAAGGGCGGGTGCAGCTTTCCGAGCCGGGCGTGAACCCGCCGGGCGAGGCTCGCGAGGACTGGACCATTCTTCGCGCATTGTCCGACGTCCTCGGCAAGACGCTGCCGTTCGACAACATCCGGCAACTCCGCGCCGCCATAGGCGCCGCGAAACCGCATCTGACGGTGCCGGGCCTCACGCTCTTCGATCCGCTCCCTGCTCCGGCGAAGGCGCCGAAGCTCGCGGGCGAGATCGTCTACCCGATCGAGGACTTCTACCTCACCAACCCGATCGCCCGCTCCTCGCCCACGCTCCAGCGCTGCTCGGCAGAGATATTGCACGGCGTGCAATATGAGGAGGCGGCGGAATGATGGGGATCGCTAAAATCCTCCCCGGAACGGGGAGGACTAAATGACCGAATGGTTCCAGGGCACGCTCGGATACGGCTTCGGCTGGTTCGTCGCGACGTTCGTCCTTATCCTGATGATCGCGCTGCCGCTGATGCTGGCGGTGGCGATGATCATCTATGCCGACCGCAAGATCTGGGCGGCGATGGCGCTCCGCCGCGGGCCCAACGTCGTCGGTCCGTTCGGCCTGCTGCAAAGCTTCGCCGACGGCCTCAAGGTGTTCCTCAAGGAAACCATCATTCCGTCGGCGGCGAACCGGGGCCTGTTCATCCTGGCCCCGATCATCACCTTCACCGTGGCGCTGATCGCTTGGGCGGTGATCCCGTTCGGGCCGGACATGGTGCTCGCCGACATCAATGTCGGCCTGCTCTACATCCTCGCCGCCTCCTCGCTCGGCGTTTATGGCGTGATCATCGCCGGCTGGTCGTCCAACTCCAAATATCCTTTCTACTCGGCGATGCGGGCGGCCGCTCAGATGGTGTCCTACGAGGTCTCGATCGGCTTCGTCCTTATTTCCGTCGTCCTGTGGGCCGGCACCTTCAACCTTCCCGGCATCATCGAGGCGCAGCGGAGCCACGTCTTCATCCTGAACGGCTTCGGCTTCAACCCGTTGCTGTTCCCGATGGCGGTGGTGTTCCTCATCTCCGCCATGGCCGAGACCGCGCGCACGCCTTTCGACCTCACCGAGGCGGAGAGCGAGCTCGTCGCCGGCTACCAGACCGAATACAGCTCGATGAGTTTCGCGCTCTATTGGCTGGGCGAATATGCCAACGTCCTGTTGATGTGCGCGCTGAACGCCATTCTCTTTTGGGGAGGCTGGTTGCCGCCGATCGATTGGACGCCGCTCTATCTCATTCCCGGCATCTTGTGGTTCTTCCTCAAGATATTCGTCTTCTTCTTCATCTTCAGCTGGGTGAAGGCGACCGTGCCGCGTTTCCGCTACGACCAGCTGATGCGGCTCGGCTGGAAGATATTCCTGCCCCTTTCGCTCATCTGGGTGTTCCTAGTCTCGGGCTGGCTGATGCTGACCAAGGAGCCGTGCCCGGCGCCCGGCATGGTGATCACGGCTGAGAATGCCGACCGCTACATGCCGTCCTGCTCCGCCCGGACGCTCACCACTATCCAAGGCCGCGACGCGGCCGGAGGCGCCTCATGATCGCGCACTGGATCAAATCCTTCACTCTCTGGGAGTTCGTGAAAGCGCATTGGCTGACCCTGAAATATTTCTTCAGGCCCAAGGCGACGATCAACTACCCTTACGAGAAGAACCCGATCTCGCCCCGTTTCCGCGGCGAGCATGCGCTGCGCCGTTATCCGAATGGCGAGGAGCGCTGTATCGCGTGCAAATTGTGCGAGGCGGTGTGCCCGGCGCTCGCCATCACAATCGAGGCCGAGCCGCGCGAGGACGGCAGCCGCCGCACGACGCGCTACGACATCGACATGACCAAGTGCATCTATTGCGGCCTCTGTCAGGAAGCGTGCCCGGTCGATGCCATCGTCGAGGGGCCGAACTTCGAATTTTCGACGGAAACGCGCGAGGAGCTACTCTACGACAAGGCCAAGCTCCTCGCCAATGGCGACAAGTGGGAGCGCGCTCTCGCCGCCAACCTTGCCGCCGATGCGCCCTACCGTTAAGCCGCCAGCCGAATCCAGGGGCCCGAATAGCAACGTGATCCAAGCCATCGTCTTCTACCTTTTCGCGACCGTCGTCATCGCCTCGGCAATGATGACGATCGCGAGCCGGAATCCGGTGCACAGCGTGCTCTGGCTGATCCTCGCCTTCTTCAACGCGGCGGGGCTGATGCTGCTTGTCGGCGCCGAGTTCATCGCGATGCTGCTGGTCATCGTCTATGTCGGCGCGGTCGCGGTGCTGTTCCTGTTCGTCGTCATGATGCTCGACATCGACTTCGCCGAACTCCGCGCGGGCTTTGCCAAATATCTGCCGTTCGGAACGCTGCTGGCGCTGGTTCTTCTCGCCGAGATCATCTTCGCGGTGGCCGCCTGGAACGCCGGCGGCATCGACGTTGCCGCCAAAGCCGCGCCCACCCAACCAGACGTGCCCAATATCGAACTCTTGGGTACCGTCCTCTACACCCGCTACCTCTTCATATTCGAGGGCGCGGGCCTCGTCCTCCTCGTCGCGATGATCGGCGCTATCGTGCTCACCCAGCGCACTCGCGGCGGCACCCGCCCGCAGAATGTCAGCGCCCAGGTCCGCCGCCGGCCCCAGGACGCGGTGCGCAACGTCAACCAGCCCGTGGGGCAGGGGGTGGAGCTGTGACCAAGGCACACACCGTCACCCTGAACTCGTTTCAGGGTCCATGTCTCCGCCTCACCGTGGCTCGCAACTGGATGCTGAAACAAGTTCAGCATGACGATCTTAGCGGAGACGCATCATGATCGGCCTCGGCCATTATCTCGCCGTCGGCGCGATCCTGTTCGTGCTCGGCGTGTTCGGCATCTTCCTCAACCGCAAGAACGTCATCATCATCCTGATGGCGATCGAGCTCATTCTGCTCGCCGTGAACATCAACCTCGTCGCCTTCTCCGCCTATCTCGGCGACATGGTCGGGCAGGTCTTCGCCATGTTCGTACTGACCGTCGCCGCGGGCGAGGCCGCGATCGGCCTGGCGATCCTCGTCATCTACTTCCGCGGCCGCGGCACCATCGCGGTCGACGACATTCATCAGATGAAGGGGTGAGGGTGGTGCATTCCTTCATCGGGGTGACGGTGTCATGATCAAGCTCATCGTCCTCCTGCCGCTTCTGGCCGCGATCGTCGCTGGCCTGGGCAACCGCGCGCTCGGCAATACGGCCGCCAAGCTCATCACGACCGGCGCGCTGTTCGTCTCCGCCGCCCTGTCGTGGCCGATCTTCATCGGCTTCCTGACCGGCGGCACGACCGAATATGTCGAGCCGGTCCTGACCTTCATTCGCTCCGGCGACCTCGTCGTCGACTGGAGCCTCCGCGTAGATGCGCTGACGGCCGTGATGCTCGTCGTCGTCACCACCGTCTCCAGCCTCGTCCACCTCTACAGCTGGGGCTATATGGCCGAGGACGACAGCCAGTCGCGCTTCTTTGCGTACCTCTCGCTCTTCACCTTCGCGATGCTGATGCTGGTGACGGCGGACAATCTCGTCCAGATGTTCTTCGGCTGGGAAGGGGTGGGTCTCGCTTCCTACCTCCTCATCGGCTTTTGGTACCACAAGCCCTCGGCCAACGCGGCGGCGATCAAGGCGTTCGTCGTCAACCGGGTCGGCGATTTCGGCTTCCTGCTCGGCATCCTCGGCACGTTCCTGGTGTTCGGCACCGTGTCGATTCCGGCGATCCTCGAGGCCGCGCCCGGCATGGCCGGTTCCACCATCGGCTTCCTCGGCGCGCGCGTCGACACGATGACCCTGCTCTGCATCCTGCTGTTCATCGGCGCGATGGGCAAATCCGCGCAACTCGGGCTCCACACCTGGCTTCCGGACGCGATGGAGGGCCCGACGCCCGTCTCCGCGCTCATCCATGCCGCGACCATGGTCACGGCGGGCGTATTCATGGTCTGCCGCCTGTCGCCGATGTTCGAGACCAGCGAGACCGCGCTCGCCGTCGTGACCTTCGTCGGCGCCGCCACCGCCCTGTTCGCGGCCACGGTCGGCACCGTCCAGAACGACATCAAGCGGGTCATCGCCTATTCGACCTGCTCGCAGCTCGGTTATATGTTCTTCGCGGCCGGCGTCGGTGCCTATTCGGCGGCGATGTTCCACCTCTTCACCCACGCCTTCTTCAAGGCCCTGCTATTCCTCGGCGCCGGCTCGGTGATCCACGCGATGCACCACGAACAGGACATGCGTTTCTACGGCGGCCTCAGGAAATCCATCCCGCTTACCTTCTGGGCCATGATGGCCGGCACGCTCGCAATCACCGGCGTCGGTGTCATCGGCGTCTTCGGCTTCGCCGGCTTCTATTCGAAGGACGCCATCATCGAGGCGGCCTTCGCCAGCGGCACCACGATCGGTGGCTTCGCCTTCTTCGTCGGCGTGTTCGCGGCCTTGCTCACCAGCTTCTACAGCTGGCGGCTCGTCTTCCTCACCTTCTTCGGCAAGGCGCGCTGGGCCGCGTCGGAGCATATCCAGCACGCCCTCCACGGCGACGCGCACGATCACCCGGACGATGAGACGGCCGGCGAGGAGCCTCACGTCGGCGATCCGGGCGCGAGCGACATCCCGACCGGCACCGGTGGCTATCATCCTCACGAGAGCCCTTGGACGATGCTGGTACCGCTTACCCTCCTCGCGCTCGGCGCGGTCTTCGCTGGTTTCCTTTACCACGGCCCGTTCCTGGAGCCGCTGGAAGGCGCCGAATTCTGGGCCGGCAGCCTCGCCTTTGACGCCAATTTCATGGAGGAGCTGCACCACGTCCCGCTGTGGGTGAAGCTATCGCCGGGCGTGGTGATGCTGCTGGGGCTTCTTATTGCCTATTACGCCTATATCCGCGACACGTCGCTGCCGGGACGCTTCGTCAGCCACATGCGCGTCCTCTACGCCTTCCTGCTGCACAAATGGTATTTCGACGAGATCTACCATTTCCTGTTCGTCCGCCCGGCCTTCTGGTTCGGCCGCCTGTTCTGGAAGACGGGCGACGAGGGCACGATCGACCGCTTCGGCCCCGATGGCGCCGCGGCCCTGATCGTGGGCGGCAACAAGCTCACCGCCCGGCTCCAGTCCGGCTATGTCTATACCTATGCGCTGGTAATGCTCCTCGGCGTCGCCGCCGCCACCACCTGGGCGATGAGCCGATGAAAGCGTATTTCGTCATTCCCGCGAAAGCGGGAATCCCGCTTCTTCTCTCCTCGCGCCGCCGTGAAGGCAGCGGGATCCCCGCTTTCGCGGGGATGACGAGGAGTAGGTTGTGAACGCCCTGGGCTTTCCCATTCTCTCCCTTATGCTCGCCGTGCCGATGGCGGCGGCGATCGCGTGCCTGTTCCTCAGTGCGAACGGAGCCCGCTGGATTGCGCTCGTCGCGACCTTCATCGATCTCGCGCTCGGCATCGTCCTTTGGGCGAATTACGACATCGGCGGCGCGCAGTGGCAGTTCGTCGAGCATCTCGATCTGTTCGGCCGCTTCGCCTGGGCGCTCGGCATCGACGGCATCGCGCTGATGCTGATCATGCTGACGCTGTTCCTGATGCCGATCTGCATCGGTGCCAGCTGGGTCTCGATCGAGAAGCGCGTGCCCGAATATATGGCCGTCTTCATGCTCATGGAGGTGCTGATGCTCGGCGTCTTCATGGCGCAGGACATCTTCCTCTTCTACATCTTCTTCGAAGGCGGCCTCATCCCGATGTACCTCATCATCGGCATCTGGGGCGGCAAGGACCGCATCTACGCCAGCTACAAATTCTTCCTCTACACCTTCCTTGGATCGGTGCTGATGCTGGTCGCGATGATGTGGATGGTGAACTTCGCCGGCACGCCCTACATTCCGACCCTGCTCGAAACGGATTTCCCGGTCGACGCACAGACCTGGCTGTGGCTCGCCTTCTTCGCCTCGCTGGCGGTCAAGCTGCCGATGTGGCCGGTCCACACCTGGCTTCCGGACGCGCACGTCCAGGCGCCGACCGCGGGCTCGGTGATCCTCGCTGGCGTCCTCCTGAAGCTTGGCGGCTACGGCTTCGTCCGCTTCTCGCTGCCCATGTTCCCGGAGGCCTCGGCGCAGTTCTTCTGGCTGGTCATGGGCCTTTCGCTGGTGGCGATCATCTACACCTCGCTGGTCGCGCTGGTGCAGAAGGACATGAAGAAGCTGATCGCCTATTCGTCCGTCGCGCACATGGCGTTCGTCACCATTGGCCTGTTCGCCTTCAACCGGCAGGGCATCGAGGGCGCGCTGATCGTCATGCTCAGCCACGGCCTCGTTTCGGGCGCCTTGTTCCTGTGCGTCGGCGTCATCTACGACCGCCTGCACACCCGCGAGATCGAGCGCTACGGCGGCCTTTCCGACAACATGCCGGCCTACGCCTTGCTGTTCCTCGTTTTCACCATGGCCTCGATCGGTCTGCCCGGCACCAGCGGCTTCGTCGGCGAGTTCCTGAGCCTGATGGGCGCTTATGAGGCGAACAGCTGGGTCGCCTTCTTCGCCACCACCGGCATCATCCTCGGCGCCTGCTACATGCTCTATCTCTACTGGCGTATCGCTTACGGGAAGCTCGACAAGCCCGACGTCGCCGCCATGCCGGACCTCAGCAGGCGCGAGCTCGCCATTCTCGCCCCGATCGCCGCCGTCGTGCTGTGGATGGGCGTCTATCCGGAAACCTTCCTGGCGCCGATGCGCAACGACGTCGCTATCCTGCTCGACCGGATCGAGCGCGCTAATCCGGAGGGCGACGCGCAACTCGCCATGACTCCCGCCACCGCGCCGACCGGTGACAGCGGCGCCCACGAACCCGAAGCCGCCGGAGCGCACTAATGGGTAACAGCCTCGCTCTCACGCTTCCGGAGATCATCCTCACTCTCGCCGCCCTGGCGCTGCTGATGGTCGCCGCTTATGCGGGGGACAAGTCGGCCCGGCTCGCGACGTGGCTGGCGCTCGCCGCGTTCGTCGCCGCGGCGCTGGTCGTGCCGGGCGTGTTCGACCGGGGCGGGGTCGGCTTCGACGGCCTGTTCATCGCCGACAGCTTCGCCGCCTTCGCCAAGATACTGGTCTATATCGCCGCCGCGGTGTCGCTGATCGCCGCCGCCGGCTGGTTCCGGCGCGACGGCGTCTACCGCGCCGAATATCCGGTACTCATCCTGCTCTCCGCCGTCGGCATGGGCATGATGGTTTCAGCCGGCGACCTCCTTACCCTCTATGTCGGGCTCGAGCTGCTGAGCCTCGCCTCCTATGTCCTCGCCGCCTTCCAGCGCAAGGACACGCGCTCGGCCGAGGCCGGCCTCAAATATTTCGTGCTTGGCGCGCTCGCCAGCGGCATCCTCCTCTACGGCATCTCCTTGCTCTACGGCTTCACCGGGTCGACCCTGTTCCACGAGGTCTCGCTGGCGGTCGGCCGCGACGGCCTCTCGATCGGGGAGCTGTTTGGTATCGTCTTCGTCCTTGCCGGCATCGCCTTCAAGGTCAGCGCCGTGCCCTTCCACATGTGGACTCCGGACGTCTACGAAGGCGCGCCGACGCCCGTCGCCGCCTTTTTCGCCAGCGCCCCCAAGGTCGCCGCCGTCGCCCTGCTCGTCCGCGTCGTTATCGAGGCGATGGGCCCGGCGACCGACGCCTGGCGCCAGATCATCATCTTCATGGCGCTCGCCTCCACCATACTCGGCGGCGTCGCCGCGATCAGCCAGCCCAACATCAAGCGGCTGCTCGCTTATTCCTCGATCAACAATATCGGCTTCATCCTGATCGGCCTCGCCGCCGGTACCCGCGAGGGCGTGGCCTCGGTGCTCTTCTATCTCGCCGTTTATATCGCCATGACCCTGGGCGCCTTCCTCTGCGTGCAGCGGATGCGCGACGCCGAGGGCCGGCCAGTCGAGACGATCGCGTCCCTTTCCGGCCTCTCGCGGACCAATCCGGCGCTGGCCGCCGCCTTCGCCGTCTTTATGTTCAGCCTCGCGGGCGTGCCGCCTCTATTCGGCTTCTGGCCGAAGTTCCTGGTCTTCACCGCCGCCGTCGAGGCGAACCTCACCTGGCTCGCCGCCGTCGGCATCGCCACCTCGGTGATCGGCGCCTTCTATTATCTGATGATCGTCAAGACGATGTACATGGACGAGCCGGCGCCCGCCTATGAGAAGAGCCCCGACCGTGCCGAGGGCATCCTGATCGCGCTGGCGGCGCTGTTCGTTTCCCCGCTCGGCTATTTCTCGATTCCCTTGCTTGACGCGGCGACGCTGAATGCCGCCGGAGCGCTCTTCTGATCCGGACCGTTCCAGAGACGAAATCAACCAACGACGATGTGGCGGCGCTGGCGCGGGAAGGCGCGGCTGAGGGCCTGTGGCTCCGCGCCGAACGCCAGACCGGAGGCCGGGGGCGGCAGGGGAGGGGCTGGCACTCCCCCGAAGGCAATCTCTACGCGAGCACGCTGATCAGATTGCGCGAGGGCGATCCTCCGGCGCCGAGTTTGGCCATGGTCGCGGCGGTTGCCCTCCATGAAGTCATTTCCCTTTTCCTGCCTGGCCAGAAGGTCGCCATCAAATGGCCCAACGACCTGCTGTTCGAGGGCGCCAAATTGTCCGGCATCCTGCTCGAACGCGCGGACGATGCCGTCATCATCGGCTTTGGCGTCAACCTCGCCCATCAACCGGAGGGGCTCGACCGGCCTGCCACCAGCGTCGTGACGCTCGCCGGAAGCTCGCCGGATGCCGGCTCCTTCCTCGAAACGCTGGCCGAGAATTTCGCGCGTTGGCTCCAGCGCTGGCGCACGGAGGGCGCGACGCCGATCCGAGATCGCTGGCTCCTCGCCGCGCACCCCGTCGGGACCGCTCTTTCCACTCATGACGGAGAAGCGCGCATCGAGGGGCTATTTGATGGCCTTACCGAAGGCGGATCGCTCCGCCTGCGCTTGGCGGACGGCTCCGTGCGTGTCATTCACGCCGGCGACGTGTTCCTGATCTGAAGGCCCGACCCATGCTCCTCGCCATCGACGCCGGAAACACAAATGTGGTCTTCGCCCTCGTCAAGGATCGCGAGATCCGGGCGCGGTGGCGGATCGCGACCGATCCGCGCCGTACCGCCGACGAATATGCGGTGTGGCTGCACCAATTGCTCGCGCTGGAGGGCTATGACAGCACCGACATCGCCGATGTCATCGTCGCCACCGTCGTTCCCAAGGCGCTGCACAATCTGGAGGTCCTCGCCTCGAAATATTTCGGCGCCAAGGCCATCATCGCGGGAGAGGCGCCGGCGGAATGGGGCGTGGAGCTCGACGTCATCGAGCCGAACACGGTCGGGGCCGATCGCGTGCTCGACGCCATCGCCGCCCACGCGCTCCATCCGGGCGACCTCATCGTCATAGATTTCGGCACCGCCACCACGTTCGACGTGGTCGATTATTCGGGCGCCTACAAGGGCGGCATCATCGCGCCCGGCATCAATCTCTCGCTCGAAGCCCTGGTCACCGCCGCCGCCAAGTTGCCCCGCATCGCCATCGAGGCGCCGGAGGACCAGAGCGTCATCGGCCGCACCACCGAGGACCAGATGCATATCGGCATCTTCTGGGGCTATGTCGCGATGATCGAGGGGCTGGTCGCGCGGATGAAGGCGGAGATCGGGCGTCCCGTCAAAGTCATTTCCACCGGCGGTCTTGCCGTGCTGTTCGACAAGCACACCGAGATTTTCGACGCGGTCGAGCCGGATTTGACGATCCAGGGCCTCGGCCTGCTCTACGAACGTACCCGGGGTTGAACCTCCCCGTCATTCCCGCGAAAGCGGGAATCCATACGGCCGTTCCGCCTCGCCCGAACCTTCCTGTGGATTCCCGCGTTCGCGGGAATGACAAACAACTGGAATAACAAAAATGAAACCCGGCAACGAACTCCTCTTCCTCGCGCTTGGCGGCTCGGGCGAGATCGGCATGAACGTCAATCTCTATGGCGCCCAGGGCAAATGGGTGATGGTCGATCTCGGCCTCACCTTCGCCGATCCCGCCTATCCCGGGGTCGAGCTCGTCCTGCCCGACATCGCCTTCATCGAGGAGCGCAAGGCGGACCTGCTCGGCATCGTCCTCACCCACGGCCATGAAGACCATATCGGCGCCATTCCCTATCTAGCCGCCGACCTCGGCGTTCCGCTCTATGCCACGCCCTTCACCGCCGGCCTCATCGCCGGCAAGCTGGAGGAGGAGGGGCTGCTCAAGCAGGTGAAGCTCAACGTCGTCGATCTCGGCGGCGATTTTCAGCTCGGGCCGTTCGGTTTCCGCTATATCCCGCTCGCCCACTCGATCCCCGAAGGCAACGCGCTCCTGATCGACACGCCCTACGGCAAGATTTTCCACACCGGCGACTGGAAGCTCGACGACGCGCCCCAGCTTGGCGATCCCGCCACCGCCGCGCAGCTGAGCGCGATCGGCGACCAGGGCATTCTTGCCCTCGTTTGCGATTCGACCAACGTCTTCAACGAGGAGGCCTCGGGTTCGGAAGCGACGGTGCGCGAGGGTCTCGATGCCACGATCGGCCAGGCTGAAGGCCGCGTCCTCGTCACCACTTTCGCCTCCAACGCCGCGCGCCTCAAGACTCTCGGCCAGGTCGCCCGCGACACAAACCGCACCGTCTGCGTCGCCGGTCGTTCGCTCGATCGCATCCTCAAGGTGGCGAAGAGCGTCGGCTATCTTGTTGACTTTCCCGAAACGGTCGATTTCGACACAGCCATGAAGCTCCCGAAGCGCGATGTGATGATCATCGCCACCGGCGGGCAGGGGGAAAGCCGCGCCGCGCTCGCCCGCATCGCCTTCGACAGCCACAAGATCAAGCTCGACGAAGGCGACCTCGTCGTCTTCTCGTCGAAGCAGATACCCGGCAACGAGATCGCCATCGGCCGCATCCAGAACGAGCTTGCCGCCAGGGGCATCCATATGATCACCGACCGGCAGGCCGAGGTCCACGTCTCCGGCCACCCCGGCCGCCCAGAGCTCGCGTCGATGTACGCGTGGATCCGCCCCGAGATCATCGTCCCCGTCCACGGCGAGATGCGTCACATGGCCGAGCACGCCCGCTTCGCCAAGACGTGCCAGGTGCCCCACGGCATCGTTCAGAAGAACGGCGACCTCGTCCGTCTCGCGCCCAACGGACCCGAGAAAATCGGCGAGGAGCGCGTGGGTCGCCTCATCCTCGACGGCGACGTCATCCTCTCCGCCGACGGCTCGACGATGAACGAGCGCCGCAAGATCGCGAGCAATGGAGTCGTCTCCGTCGCCCTCGCCATGGACCATGACGGCCGCGTGGTGGGAGACGTCCAGATCAGCCTCGAAGGCGTGCCGGTCGAGGAGGATCGCGACGCGTTCCTTGAGGAAGCCTGCGACGCGGCCGCGGAAGCCGCCCAGAAGAATAGCGGCAACGAATCCAAGCTTCGCGAGGGCATCCGCCTCGCCGTCCGCCGCTGCGCCACCGACTGGACCGGCAAGAAGCCGGTCGTCGATGTCCTCATCGTGAGGGTCTGACGATGCAGTGGGGCTCGATCGCCGCCATCTATTTCCTGTTCCTGGTGCTGAGCTTCTTCCTGGTTCTCCCCTTCGGCGTCCGCACCAGCGAGGAAGAGGGGCATGAGGTGCAGCCCGGCCATGCCGACAGCGCACCGCACCATTTCAGTTTCTGGCGCGCGGGTTTACGCGCCTTGATCCTGTCGGCGATCCTGTTCGGTCTCTTCTACGCCAATTATGTCTATGGCTGGATCGGCAAGGACATGTTCGACACGATGGCCGGCCGAACGCCCTAATTCCTCCCCAGCTTCGGCTGGGGAGGGGGACCATGCGGAGCATGGTGGAGGGGTAAGAGGCGCAAGCTTCAGTAGATCGCCCGCGAACCGACCGACTTCGGTGCAGTTACCTCTCCACCACCCTTCGGGTGGTCCCCTCCCCACGAAATCGTGGGGAGGAATATCAGTTCCTGAACCGCTCGATCGCCTGGGCGAGCGCGACATAGAGCTTGCCCATGTCCGACGACAGGATGGTGACGCTGAGCGCCGATCCGTCCGGATCGACCAGCAGTCGTCGCAGCATCGCCTCGAAGTCATGGATGTAGCGGTTGATCTGGTCGCGGAACTCGGGTTCGGCCTCGTAATGCTGGGCGATCTCGCGGACCTCGGTCGTATCCAGCAACCGCACCGCGCGCCGCGTGAACACGCCGCGGTCGCCCTTGAGATAGGCCTGCCAGGCGCTGTCCGTCACGTCGTTCGACAATATCTTGGTGACGTCGATCGCCGTCGAATTGAGCGATTCGATCAGAAGCGACACCCGGCGGGAAAGCGCTTCGCCCTCCTTCTCCTGCCGCTCGTGTCGCGCCTCGTCGATCCGGGCCTCGACCGCCGCCGCGCTCTCGCCGATGGTCAGCACCTGGCGCGTCAGCCGCTCAGAGGCGTGCCGCGCCGCCTCGACCGCGCGCTCCGCCACCTCGCCCAATTCGCTCATCTGCTGCCTGACCTCGGTCCCGATCGCTTCGCCGACCGCCTTGCGGCTGGCATCGCCGAGCGCCGCCGCGCTTTCGGGGATGACGGCGCTGATCGCCTCGCGGGCCTTCTCCGCCGCCTGGTGGGCGGTGTCGCGCACCCTGACCAGGGCCTCGACCAGCTCGGGCGTCGTATCGCTGACGATCCGCGCCGCCGATTCGTCCGCCGCCCCGACCGCTTCGGCCAGCGATTGCAGCCGCTCCTCGGCGCTCCTCACGCCGTCATTGATGATAGCCAGCATCGCCTCCAGCGCTTCGCGCTGCCGGGCGACGCTGTCTTCGGCGGCGGACAGGCGGGACGCGGCGTCGTCCGCCGATGCCTTGATGGCCTCGACCTCGGGCGCGATCGTCGTCGCGGCCTCGCGCGCCCGTCCGGCCTGCTCCTCGACCTGCGTCAGGGCGGCGGGCAGGCGG
>NZ_DATCYB010000042.1:0-43534 GCF_036570505.1 Allosphingosinicella sp.
GCGGCAGGGTCGTCGATCCGGGCGACATCCTGACGCTCGAAGCGGACGTGCTCAGCCCCTGCGCATTGGGCGCGATCCTGACCGAGGAGAGCATCGCGGCGCTCAACGTGCCCGTTGTCGCCGGCGCGGCCAACAACCAACTCGCCACCCCTGAAGACGGTGACCGGATCGCGGCGCGCGGCATCCTCTACGCGCCCGATTACGTCATTAACGCGGGCGGCATCATCAACGTCTCGTCCGAGCATCTGGGCGACGCCGACGAGGCGGGGGTCAAGGCGCGGATCGAGAAGATCCCGGGCCGGCTCGAATCGATCTGGGAGGAGAGCGCCTCGTCGGGCCGCAACCCTGCCGAAGTCGCCGACGCCATGGCCCAGCGGCTCATCGGGCGGGGCGAGTAGCCCCACCGAAGGTTACATTGGGGGAATCCACTCCATCATCATCGCAAAAGTCATTGCGACAAGCAGTAAAAGAGCTGAGACCGCGACAACTCCCGCTCCAGCAAGAACTCTAATAGCGAGCGCGCTGTTTGGCAGGAAATACCACGGAATAGCTACTGCCAACGCCAAGATGAGAGTGGGCACGAAGAGGTATGGGTCAGCCACATTGCGAGATTGAACGCCACTGAGGGCATTCGCAAGTTCTCCTGATCGTCGTTCAAAGCGCCTCGGCCCGTGGCTTCTCGCGCCCGAGTTTGTGCTCGCGATAGAGGGTGTAGAGTCCGCTGGAGATGATCACGGCGGCGCCGATCCAGGTGCTGGCCGGCGGCCGGGTTTCCCAGATGATCCAGCCGAGCAGCACGGCCCAGAGGAGCTGAACATAGTCGAACGGCACGATCACCGGCACCGGCGCGAAGCGTAGGGCGGCGGTGAGGAGAAGCTGGGCGATCCCGCCAAAGGATCCGAGCGCGAGCAGGATGGCCCAGACTTTCAGGGTGTGGGCTTCCGCGAAGAACGGCATCAGCGCGCCGACGGCGAGCATGGACAGTCCCGTGAACCAGAGGACGGTTGTCTGGGTCGATTCCGTCCGCCCGATCTGGCGGATGGTGATGGTGACCGAGGCGACGCCGAAGGCCGACAGCCCGGCGATGGCAAGACCGATCGCCGGCAGGCCGCCGCCCTGCGGCTGCATCACGATCAGAACGCCGAGGAAGCCGACCGCGACCGCGCTCCAGCGGTGCCGTCCGACATCCTCCTTCAGGACGAGCGCGGACAGGATGACGGCGAAGAGGGGTGCGGCGAAGCCGATGGTCGTCGCCTCCGCCAGCGGCAGGTAGCTCAAGGCGGTAAAGGCGAGGACCATGGTAGTGAGGCCGAGGGCGCCGCGGACGACATGGGCGAGAGGGCGTCGGGTGCGCCACGCTCCGAAATTGCCGGACCAGGCGATCCAGGCGAGCAGCGGCGGCAGGCCGAAGGCGAAGCGGTAGAAAACCAGCTCGGGCGTGCTGACCCCGGCTTCATAGCCGAGCTTGATCATCGCCGCCATGAACCCGAAGCAGGTGGTCGCGCCGAGGCGCAGGCCGATGCCCAGGAGGCGGTTCTGCTGTGGGCGGCGGGAGTCGTGCATGTTTGCGGCCGCCTTAGGCGAACCGCGGTTGTTTGTCCTCCCCGCCGCTTTGGGCCGTCATTGCGAGGAGCGGAGCGACGCGGCAATCCAGTCGCGTGCGCTGGATTGCTTCGCTACGCTCGCAATGACGAGGGAGATTAACGCGGCGGAGGCACCGCCTCGGGCGTTGTTCCTTCCGCCGCGGCGCGCATGTTGGCGAGGCCTTTTTCGAAATCCTTGCCGACCATCTTGTCCATACCGCCGAACAGGCTCATCGCCTTGGTCATGAACGGGCTGGGGCCGTACATTTCCCAATTCACCTCGGTCGCCCTGTCTTTCGGCTCCAGCGTGAATTCGGTCGTGTTGTGGGATTCAAACGGCTTCAAGAAGTCGAGCTTGATGAGAATCTTGGAGGGCGCGAAGGAATCGACGATCTCCATTCTCCCCTGACCGACCTTCTTGTTGCCCTGCCACTCGTAGATAGAGCCTTTGCCCGATTCCGGTCCGCTGAACCGGCGCTGGAGGGCGGGATCGAGCTTCTCCCAGGGGGACCAGACCTCCCAGCGGTGGAAGTCGTTGATCAGCGGGAAGACTTTTTCTGGCGGCGCGTCGATCATCGCGGAACGCCTGACCCGGAACGTGTTCGGCCGGGTCATGATGTAGATGAGCAACGCGGCCAGGATGACGAGGACGATGAGGATGATCTCTGTCATGGTTTCCTCCAACGCATGCGGCGCCAAATCTGCTTACGTCGTTCCCGCCCGTTTTACCATGTCGGCTTAGGTCTTTGCCGCGCGCTCGCGCTCGGCTAGAGCGGATTCCTCCATGCACGCTCTCGCTAACCCGGCCCGCTTCCTGAAGATCGCTCGTCCGCTTACTCCCTGGCTGGGCTGGGGCGGAGCGGCGCTGATCCTGTTCGCGCTCGCGTTCGGTCTTTTCATCGCCCCGAGCGACTATCTCCAGGGAGAGAGCGTCAGGATCATGTACGTGCATGTGCCCGCCGCCTGGCTCGGCATGGGCGGTTGGACCGGCATCGCCGTCGCCAGCTTGATGCAGCTCGTCTGGCGCCACCCGCTGGCGAACGTGGCGGCGCGGGCGATCGCGGTGCCCGGCGCGCTGTTCACGGCGATCTGCCTCGCCACCGGCTCGCTGTGGGGGCGCCCGACCTGGGGCACCTATTGGGAATGGGACGGGCGGATGACGTCGATGCTCGTCCTCCTCTTCCTCTATATTGCCTATATCGCGCTGGCCGACGCCGACCGGGAACGGGGCGGGGAGGGGCGGATCACCGCCATCTTCGGCCTGCTGGGAGCGATCAACATTCCGATCATCCATTATTCGGTGCTGTGGTGGAACACGCTCCACCAGGGGCAGAGCATCAGCTTCGTGCGCGGCTCCTCGACGATCGACGCGTCGATGCTGTGGCCGTTGATGGGCTCGGCGCTCGGTTTCTCGCTGCTGTTCGGCGCGATCGTGCTGATGCGGATGCGCGCCATCCTCGCCCGTCAGAAGGTCGAGGCGCGGCTGAGGAGGATGGGATCGTGAACCATTGGTCCTTCATCATCGCGGCCTATGCGCTGACGATCGTCGGGACACTCGGCGTCACCTTGTGGAGCTTCGCCGCGATGCGCCGCGCCGAAGCGGAAGCCGATGCGCTGAGAGGCAAGCGATGAAGGCCAAGAACCAGCGCCTGACCCTGCTCATCCTCGCCGTCGCCGCCGTGCTGGGGGCGGTGCTGCTGGGCATGTCCGCGCTGAAGGACCAGGCCGCCTATTTCTACGCGCCGGCCGATGTGACGCGCAAAGGCGTCCCGCTCGATCAGGCGGTGCGGATCGGCGGCATGGTCGAGGAAGGCTCGATCCGGCACGCGGAGGATGGAGTCACGATAGACTTCGTCGTCGGCGACGAGACGGAGGCGACCATTCCGGTCCGCTTCACCGGCATCGTGCCGGACCTCTTCAAGGAGGGTAGCGGCGTCGTCGCCGAAGGGCGGTTCCTGCCGAGCGGACTGTTCGTCGCCAGCGAGATACTCGCCAAGCATGACGAGAATTACATGCCGCCCGAGCTGGCCGGCGACAAGCACAAGATCGAGACACTGGAATGATCGCGGAAGGGGGGCTTGCGGCGCTCTGGCTCGCGGCGGCGCTGTCGCTGCTTCAGCTCTGCTTCGGCGTGTTCGCGCTGCGGCCGGGCGGCGAGGTGCTGTTGCGCACGGTGCGACCGGTGGCGGCGGCGCAGGCGGTGCTGGTGGCGATTGCCTTCCTGTGCCTGATACTCCTGTTCCTGCGCACCGACCTTTCGGTGGCACTGGTCGCGGCGAATAGTCATGCGGCCAAGCCCTGGCTCTACAAATTCGCCGGCGCCTGGGGGAATCATGAGGGCTCGATGCTGCTCTGGGTGACCGTGCTCGGCATCGCCGGCGGCGCGGTGGCGCTGTTCGAGCGGAAGCTGGAGCAGCGGACCCTGATCGCGACCCTGGCGGCGCAGGCGGCGATCGGGCTCGGCTTCTACGCCTTCCTCCTCTTCGCCTCCAATCCGTTCGAGCGCCTCAATCCGGCGCCGGCGGTGGGGCAGGGACTTAACCCGCTGCTCCAGGACCCGGGCCTCGCCTTCCATCCGCCGACGCTCTACTTCGGCTATGTCGGCATCTCGATCGCTTTTTCCTTCGCGGTCGGCGCGCTCGTCACCCGCGACGTCGGCGCAGCTTTCGCGCGGGCGATGCGGCCCTGGGTGCTCGCCGCCTGGATCTTCCTCACGCTCGGCATCACGGCGGGCAGCTACTGGGCCTATTATGAGCTCGGCTGGGGCGGGTGGTGGTTCTGGGATCCGGTCGAAAACGCCTCGCTCATGCCCTGGCTGGCGGCGACGGCTTTGCTTCATTCGGTGACGGTGCTGGCGACGCGCGACGCGCTGAGGGCCTGGACCGTGATGCTGGCCGTGGTCGCATTTTCCATGTCGATGGTCGGCACCTTCCTAGTGCGCTCGGGCATCCTCACCAGCGTTCACGCGTTTGCAGTCGATCCGCAGCGCGGCTTCTTCATCCTCATTCTGCTCACCCTTTATATCGGCGGTGCGCTGGCCCTGTTCGGCCTCCGCGTCGGCACCGTGCGGGAAGGTGCGACCTTCGAGCCGGTGAGCCGTGAGGGCGCGCTGGTGCTCAACAACCTCCTCCTCTCGGCCATTCTCGGCATCGTGCTCGTGGGAACGCTCTATCCACTCGGGGTGGAGGCCGTGACGGGGGAGAAATTGTCCGTGGGCCCGCCTTATTTCAACAGCGCCGCCGGACCGATCGTACTGGTGCTGGTCGCCGCCATGGCGATAGGGCCGCTCATCAAGTGGCGGCGCGACAAGGCGCGCGAAGTGCTGAACCGCGTCGCTATCCCGATCCTGATTTCGGCCATGGCGCTGTTCGCCCTTATTCTCTTCGCGCCCGGCATCGGCCTCTTTCCCCTCCTCGGGCTCACCTTGGCGGCGGGCGTGGCGGCGGCGAGCGTCGCGCCGCTCTGGAACCGCAACCTGCGCCGCACGCCGCTCTTCACCTGGGGCATGGTGATCGCCCATCTCGGCATCGCCGTCAGCCTTGCCGGCATGGCGTCGGAGACGGCGTTCACCGAAGAGACGCTGGTCGCGGTGCCCGTCGGGGAGACGGTCGAGGTCGGCCCCTATTCGATCAGGTTCGATGCGGTGCGGCCGATCGCCGGACCCAACTGGACGGCGATCGAGGCGACGCTCACCGCCCGCCGCGGCGACGGCGATCCCTTCATCCTCCGACCGCAGGCGCGCATGTTCAGCTCGCCGCCGACCGAGACGAGCGAGGCGGCCATAGAAACGCAACTCGACGGCCAGCTCTACACGGTGCTGGGCAAGGGCGACGCGCAAGGACGCTGGCAGCTCCGCCTCTGGTGGAAGCCGTTCGTGACGCTCATCTGGTTCGGCGGCGCCCTGATCGCGCTTGGCGGATTGTTGTCGCTGATCGGCCGTGTCCGGCGCGAGCGGAAGGTCCAGCTTCAGGAGGCCTGGGCATGAAACGCCTCATCCTCTGGGTGCCGCTGGTGGTTTTCCTCGTATTCCTGGTGACGGTCGCGGTCGGTCTCTACGCCCCGTCGGATCGCAAGATCCAGTCGCAGATGGTGGGCAAGTCCGTCCCCGCTTTCTCGCTGCCGCCGATGCTGCCCGACCGCCCCGGGCTCGACAGCGCCGATTATGCCACGGGCGAGCCGCGCATCGTCAACGTCTTCGCGAGCTGGTGCGTCCCCTGCATCGCCGAAGCGCCGCAGCTCGAAGCGATCGCCGAACGCGGCATTCCGATCGATGCCGTCGCCGTGCGCGACCGGCCGCAGGACGTGGCCGAATTTCTCCGCCGCTGGGGCGACCCCTACGCCCGCATCGGCTCGGACGCGAACAGCCGGGTGCAGATCGCGCTCGGCGCCTCGGGCGTGCCGGAAACCTTCATCGTCGATGGCGACGGGATTATCCGATATTATCATTTCGGGCCGATCAATCCGCTGGACGTGCCCGACGTCGTCGCGGCCTATGAGGCGCTGAAGTGATCCGCAACTCGCCACCGAGGTTGTTCGTGGCTTTGGCGCTGCTCATTCCCGCTCCAGCCGTTGCCGACTCCCTCCTGCCACCCGCCGAATATGCCTACACGCAGCTTCCCGATCCGGAACAGGAGGAGAAGGCGCTGGCGTTGATGGAGACGCTGCGCTGTCTCGTCTGCCAGGGCCAGTCTATCGCCGACAGCGATGCCGAGATGGCGGGCGACATGCGCGCCCTCGTGCGGCAGCGCATCGCCGCGGGTGAGGAGCCGGACGCGATCCGGGCCTGGCTGATCGAACGCTACGGCAATTGGGTTAGCTATGCGCCGCCGCTGGAGCCGGTGACGTGGCCGCTCTGGGCGGCGCCGATCCTGCTGCTCGCCGCCGGTCTCTGGCTCGCGCGCGGGCGTTTCAGGCGGAGGAAGCGCTGATGGGCTGGGTGCTGATCGTCCTGATGGCGGCGTTGGTGTTCGTCGCGCTATGGCGCTTCGGCCGGTTCGACAAGGCGGCGCTACAGTTTCTCGGGGCCGCGCTGCTGATCGCGCTCGCCGGTTACGCCTGGCAGGGCCGCCCTGGTTTGGAGGGCAAGCCAGTACCGCCGCCCGTGCGCGAAAAGCTGCCGGATACCGCCTTCGCCGAGGTGCGGGGCGACATGCTGGGTGAATTCGACGTCGCGGCGCACTGGCTCACCATCGCCGACAGCTATCATCGGAGGGGCGATACGCTGAACGCGGCGGGCGTCATCGGTTCCGCCCTCCGGGAGCATCCGAACAATGCCGACCTCTGGGTCGGTCTTGGCAATGCGCTAGTCCTCCACGCCGACGGCATGATGACGCCAGCGGCCGAACTCGCTTTCCAGCACGCCGCCGCGATCGCGCCGGACCATCCCGGCCCCAAATTCTTCTACGGCCTCGCGCTGGCCCAGGGCGGCAAGTTCGACGAAGCCGAGGCGATCTGGCGCAATATCCTAGCCACCGCGCCGCCGGGCGTGTCGTGGCGGCCGATGATCGAGGAACGGCTGATGATGCTGGATCAGGCGCGGGCGATGGGGATGGTGCCGTAATCTCCCCTCCCGTAAACGGGAGGGGAGGCTGGTCAGAACGCGACATATTCCTCGCCGAGCGCCTCGGCGACGGCCCGGTGGCGGATCTTGCCGCCCATCACGTTGAGGCCGTTGGCGAGGTGCGGGTCGGCCTTCATCGCGGCTTCGGCGCCTAGGTTCGCGAGCTTCAGCGCGAAGGGGAGGGTGGCGTTGTTCAGCGCGAAGGTCGACGTGCGCGCGACGGCGCCCGGCATGTTGGCGACGCAATAGTGGATGACGCCGCCGATTTCGAACACCGGATCGTCGTGGGTGGTGGGCCGCGAGGTCTCGAAGCAGCCGCCCTGATCGATGGCGATGTCGACCAGCACACTGCCGCGCTTCATCGTCTGAAGCATGTCGCGGGTGACGAGCTTGGGCGCGGCCGCGCCGGGGACGAGCACCGCTCCGATGACAAGGTGCGCGTTCGCCACCGCGTGGACGATGGCGGCCTTGCTGGCATAGGCCGTCTTGATCTGGCTGGAGAAGAACATGTCCAACTCGGCCAGCCGCGCATTGTTGATGTCGTAGATGGTGACGTCGGCGCGCATGCCGACCGCCATCTGCGCGGCGTTGATGCCCGAGACGCCGCCGCCGAGGATCGCGACCTTGGCCGGCGCCACGCCCGGAACCCCGCCCAGCAGAACACCGCGGCCGCCCTGTTCCTTTTCGAGATAATGGGCGCCGACCTGCACCGACATGCGGCCCGCAACCTCGCTCATCGGCTTCAGGAGCGGCAGCGAACGGTCGTTCGCCGTCACCGTCTCATAGGCGATGCAGGTCGCGCCGGACTTCATCAGGCCCTTGGCCTGCTCCGGATCGGGCGCGAGGTGGAGATAGGTGAAGAGGAGGTGGCGCGGCTCGAGCAGGGCGATCTCCTGCGGCTGCGGCTCCTTCACCTTCACGATCATGTCGGCCTGGGCGAAAGTCGAGGCGGCGTCCGGCGCGATGCGGGCGCCGGCGTCGATATAATCCTGGTCTTCGAAGTCGATGCCGCCGCCGGCCTTCGTCTCGACGATGACCTCATGGCCGGCCGCCACCAGTTCCGTCACCGAAGGCGGGGTGAGGCCGACGCGATATTCGTGATTCTTGATTTCCTTAGGCACGCCGACGCGCATCTCAAGACTCCATGGAGAAGGTTGATCGCGGGTCTATAGTGCGGCCGAAACGCTTTGTCGCCATTGCGGTGCGGATGGGCGCCATGCTAAGCGCCGCGGCTTCCGGCCGTGCCGGCGAAGTTGAACAAGGGATCAAGGGGCGTTCCTCGCCCGCCTGGAAATGACCGACACCGCCGCAGCATCGGAGCTCCCTGACTCGCGTCCCGCCAGTCACGGGCACACACAGGGCAGCCTGGCCAAGCTGACCCTCGGCGCCATCGGCGTCGTGTTCGGCGATATCGGCACCAGTCCGCTTTACGCCTTTCGCGAGACGTTCGCGGGCCATCACCCGCTGACACTCGACGAGATCCACATCTACGGCGTCTTGTCGCTCGTCTTCTGGTCGATGATGCTGGTCGTGACGCTCAAATACGTCATGATCCTCATGCGCGCCGACAACAAGGGCGAGGGCGGCAGCCTCGCTCTCCTGGCGCTCATCTCCAGAAGCGGAAGCGGCGGTAGCGGCGGCAAGAGACGATGGACGGCGGGAATCGTCCTCCTCGGCGTCTTCGCCTGCGCGCTCTTCTACGGCGACAGCATGATCACGCCGGCCATTTCGGTGCTGGGCGCCGTCGAGGGCCTGATGGTCATAGAAACGAGCCTTGAGCCGCTGGTCGTTCCGATCGCCGTGGTGATCCTGGTCGGCCTGTTCCTCATCCAGAAGGCAGGGACCGCCCGCGTCGGCATCCTGTTCGGGCCCGTCGTCACCATCTATTTCGCGACCATCGCCGTGCTCGGCACGATGAGCATCATGCGCGATCCAACGGTCCTGTGGGCGCTCAACCCCTATTATGCGGTGAACTTCTTCTTCATCGACGGGTGGAAGGCGTTCCTGGCGCTGGGCTCGGTCGTTCTGGCGGTTACTGGCGCGGAGGCGCTTTATGCCGACATGGGGCATTTCGGCCGCCGCCCGATCCGCACAGCCTGGATCTACTTCGTCCTGCCGGCGCTGATGCTGAACTATCTTGGGCAGGGGGTGTTGCTGATCGGCGACCCGGAGGCCATCCAGAACCCCTTCTACAGGCTCGCGCCCGACTGGTTCCGCCTGCCGCTGGTGATCGTCGCCACGCTGGCCGCCATCATCGCCAGCCAGGCGGTGATATCGGGTGCCTTCTCGGTGACGCAGCAGGCGATCCAGCTTGGCTTCATCCCACGGCTCAGCATCCAGCACACCAGCGCTGCCGCAGCGGGGCAGATCTACATCCCCGTCATCAACTGGGCGCTGATGGTGATGGTGATCCTGCTGGTCCTCTTCTTCCAGAATTCGAGCAACCTTGCCGCCGCCTACGGCATCGCCGTCACCGGCGCGATGCTGATCGACACCTGCCTCCTGACGGTCGTCCTCTTCTCGCTATGGAAGTGGAAGCCTTGGATCGCCGTGCCGCTGCTCGCCCTGTTCTACGTCGTGGACACGGCCTATTTCGCGGCGAACCTGACCAAGGTGCCCGACGGAGGCTGGTTCCCGCTGTTGATCGGCCTCGTCGCCTTCACCTTGCTCACCACCTGGGCGCGGGGGCGGCAGCTGATGCTGGCCCGGATGCGCGAAGCCTCGATGCCGGTCGAAATCTTCGTCAAATCGGCCGCCAACAGCGCCACGCGAGTCCCCGGCACCGCCGTGTTCATGACCACCTCGCCCGACGGCGTGCCGCACTCGCTGCTTCACAATCTCAAGCACAACAAGGTCCTGCACGAGCGGGTGATGCTGCTCACGGTGCGGATCGAGGACGAGCCCTTCATTCCCGACAATGAGCGCGCCGAGATGACCAGCCTTGGCAGCGGTTTCTACCGGCTCGTGCTGCGCTACGGCTTCATGCAGGATTCGGACGTTCCGGCGGCGCTGAAGCAGGTCGAAAGTTGCGGGCCCGAATTCAAGATGATGGACACCAGCTTCTTCCTCGCCCGCCAGACCCTTCTCACCGGCGGATCGAAGCCCGGCATGGCGCTGTGGCGTGAAAAGCTTTTCTCCTGGATGCTGCGCAACGCCGAAAGCGCGATGGAGTTCTTCAAGCTCCCGCCCAACCGGGTGGTCGAGCTCGGCAGCCAGGTGGAAATCTGAGCGGCCCAAGCGCTCCGATCATCGTCACCGCGCTGTTCGGCGACGGCGACAATGGCTGGCTGCAGGACTTGCGGCGCACGCATTATCCGCCCGAGCGCAATCAGGTTCCCGCGCATCTTACCCTGTTTCACCATCTGCCGCCGACGGTCGAGGCGGAGCTGGGCGCGCGCCTAGCCGCCTATGCCGCCCTGCCGCCCCCAAGGGCGCGGTTGTCAGGAGTCATCGATCTGGGGGAGGGCACGGCCTTTCGCGTGGAAAGCGAGGACATGGAGGACATCCGCCATGATCTCGCCGAAGCGTTTCGCGGCCTGCTAACGCCGCAGGACCAGGCGCCCTGGCGACCCCATGTCACCATCCAGAACAAGGTCGAACCGCGCGAGGCGAAGCGGCTGCAGCAGCAAATCCGCGCCACGTTCCAGCCGCGCCCGCTCGCCGTCAAGGGGCTGGCGTCATGGCGCTATCTCGGGGGTCCCTGGGAGCCCATCCGGAGATACAGCTTCCGCGGCTAGTCGATCTGCCCGACGCCCTCGCAGCTGTAATCGAAGGCGGCGAGGCCCGATTCGAGGTGCGCGGCGACGAGCGGCATGTCCATCAGCTCGTCGATCGCCCCCTCGCTGTCCTCCTCTACGCTGTCGGCAGCTTCCTGGAAGGCGTCATCCCATTCGCTCGCATCATAGGTGCCGCGCCCCACCCAGGCGAGGGCCAGCGCCTCGGCCAGCTGGTCGTCGGCCAGATCGTCCAGGGTGGCGCGGATCTCCTCCTCGACACCCGTGTTGAGCTCGTCCTCCAGGGCGGAGAGCGCCTCACCGCTCTCGTCGTCGTCCAGATCGTCGACATTGTCGGCATCCTCATCCGGATCGGTGGCGGGCACCTGCGCCTCATTTTCGCGGGCGCGCAGGATGAGCCTGCACAGCGTATCAAGCGGGGTCAGCAATTCCATCTGTCGTCTCCGTGGGCCGTCGACCCTTGTCTCGTGAACGACAGGAAAGGCAGCGGGTTCCGGCCGACATTCCGGGCCAGTTGACCGGTGCGGCGTCGCTGCCTATAGGCCCGGCACGCCCGCGCACCTGCGCCGGCGTCCGCGCCATGGGGCGGAGTAGCTCAGCTGGTTAGAGCAGCGGAATCATAATCCGCGTGTCGGGGGTTCAAGTCCCTCCTCCGCTACCAACTCTCTTGGTGACTCAACGACCGAGCAACATGCGCAAATGGCCTAGCACGTCTGATCTACGCTGGATCAGTCCGTAATCGGTTCACGGCTTCTTTCCGGAAGGAAGAAGAGGCCGATGACGACCGTCAGCGCGGCGACAACGACCGGATACCAGAGGCCGTAATAGATATTGCCCTGTGCCGCGACGAGCGCGAAGGCGGTGGTCGGCAGGAAGCCGCCGAACCAGCCATTGCCGATATGGTACGGCAGCGACATCGATGTGTAGCGGATGCGCGTCGGGAAGAGCTCGACCAGCAGCGCCGCGATCGGGCCGTAGACCATGGTCACATAGACCACGAGCAAGGTGAGGATGGCGACGACCAGCGGCTTGTCGATCGCTGCCGGGTCGGCCTTGGGTGGATAGCCGGCCGCGGCGACTTCGGCGGCAAGCGTGTCCTGGAACGTCCTGATCGCGGCCGCGCGATCGTCCGTGGCGATTTGCGCGGGATCAGGCACCGCGATGGCCTGGCCGCCGATGATCACGCGTGCCGCCGAGCCAGCCGGCGCTTCGACATTGTTGTAGGAGACGCCCGAGCGCGCGAGCCAGGCCTTGGCGACGTCGCAGCTCGTCCGATCGAAGCGGCTTCGGCCGAGCGGATCGAACTGGACCGAGCAGGTGTCGGGATCGGCGACGACCGAGACGGGCGCGGCCTGCTGGGCGGCGTAGAGCGCCGGGTTGGCGGCCTTGGTGAGCGCGCCGAACAACGGGAAATAGGTCGCGGCGGCCAGCGCGCAGCCGGCGAGGATGATGGGTTTCCTTCCGATCCTGTCCGAAAGCCAGCCGAACAGGATGAAGCCGGGCGTCGCGATCGCGAGCGCGATGGCGATCATGATGTTGGCGGTGGCGCCGTCCACGCGCAGCGTCTTTTCGAGGAAGAAGAGCGCGTAGAACTGCCCCGCATACCAGACCACCGCCTGCCCGGCGACCGCGCCGAACAGGGCGATGAGGACGATCTTCAGATTGCCCCACTCGCCGAACGCCTCGCGGATCGGTGCCTTGGACCGACGCCCTTCCGCCTTCATCTTTAGGAAGGCGGGGCTTTCGGCGAGCTGCAGGCGGATCCAGAGCGAGACGCCGAGCAGCACGATCGAGATCAGGAAGGGAATGCGCCAGCCCCAGGCGGCAAAGGCTTGCTCGCCCATCGCCGTGCGGATTCCGATGACGACGAGCAGCGCCGCGAACAGGCCTAGCGTCGCCGTCGTCTGGATGAAGCTTGTGTAGAGGCCGCGCCGGCCCTCGGGCGCATGCTCGGCGACATAGGTGGCCGCTCCGCCATATTCGCCGCCGAGCGCCAGTCCCTGCACGAGACGCAGCAGCACCAGCAGGATCGGCGCGGCGACGCCGACGGCGGCGTAGGAGGGGAGGAGGCCGACGGCGAAGGTGGAGGCGCCCATCAGCCCCATCGTCACCAGGAAGGTGTTCTTGCGGCCGACAAGGTCGCCGAGCCGGCCGAAGACCAGCGCGCCGAACGGCCTTACCGCGAATCCTGCGGCGAAGGCGGCGAGCGCAAAGATGAAGCCGGTGGTCTCGTTGACGCCGGAAAAGAATTGCGCGGAGATGATCGTCGCGAGGAGGCCGTAGAGGTAGAAGTCATAC
This sequence comes from Allosphingosinicella sp., assembly GCF_036570505.1. GTDB lineage: Bacteria > Pseudomonadota > Alphaproteobacteria > Sphingomonadales > Sphingomonadaceae > Allosphingosinicella. Next base: position 13,176 of record NZ_DATCYB010000042.1, read on the forward strand.
CATTCGAACACCGTCCCCAGCGACGAGGCGGCGATGACCAGCCAGTCCTTCTGCCGTACCTCTTCGGCCTCCGCCTCCGCTGCTATCGTGCTCACCGACATTTCTCCCCTTGCGCCTTCTGTTGAGGCATGGGGCGATCTAAGCAGAGTGACGCCATGAGGGCCAGCCGGGAGCGCGAACGGACATGAAGATAGGGATATTGGAGACGGGCGGGCCGCCCGGCGGGCTGGCGGAGCGGTTCGGCGACTATCCGGACATGGTGAGGAGGCTGCTCGGCGACGGCCATGCTTTCACAACCTATGATGTGGCGAGAGACGAGCCCCCGGCCATTCCGGAGACGCAGGATGCCTATGTCATCACCGGGTCGCCGGCGGGGGTTTATGATGGCCTGCCCTGGATCATGCGCCTCATCGAGTGGCTGCGGGAGGCCAAGGGGAGGACGAAGCTCGTCGGCATCTGCTTCGGGCACCAGGTCATGGCGCAGGCGTTCGGCGGAAACGTCGCGAAGGCCGACAAGGGCTGGGGGATCGGTCTCCATCGCTATGACGTGCACGAGCGGGCCTCCTGGATGGACGATGCCGCTTCCTTCGCCATCCCCGTTTCCCACCAGGACCAGATCGTCGAGCCGCCGCCCGGCATCCGTTTGCTCGCCGGCAGCGACTTCTGCCGCTTCGGCCTGATCGCCTACGAGGATCAGCCGGCGATCTCGCTCCAGTGCCATCCGGAATTCGAGCCCGCCTTCGCCCAAGCCTTGATCGAGGCCCGCCGCGACCGGCTGCCCGATCCCGACGCGGCGATCGCCTCGCTCGATCAGCCGAACGATCGGGCGCGGCTCGGTCGGTGGATCGGCGGCTTCCTCGCCGGCTAGCCGGCTTCGGAACAGGAACGAGCGCGCGGGCGTCTTGTCTCTTTCCGGAGACCGCCATGCCGCTCACCGCCATCGCCCTCAATTGCAGCCTCAAGAGCAAGAGTGACGAGCATTCCTCCACCGACAAGATGATCGAGGTCATCGCGAAGGCGCTCAGGCGTCATGACGTCACGTTGAGCGAGACGATCCGCATGGTCGACCATGACGTGAAGGCGGGCGTGACGTCGGACGAGGGGGAGGGCGATGCCTGGCCACCCATCCGCGGCCGCATCCTGGAGGCGGATATCCTTATTTTCGGAACGCCCGTCTGGCTCGGCCAGATGTCGAGCGTCGCCAAACGGGTGCTGGAGCGGATGGACGCCTTCCTGAGCGAGACCGACGACAAGGGCCGGATGCCGAGCTTCTCGAAGATCGCCGTCGTCGGAATAGTCGGCAACGAGGACGGCGCCCACGCCATCACCGCCTCGCTCTACCAGGGGCTCGGCGACATGGGCTGGACGATCCCGGGCGGCGGCGCCTGCTATTGGGTGGGCGAGGCGATGGGCAACATCGATTTCAAGGACTTGCCGCAGGTCCCCGAAAAGGTTCAGCAAACGGCCGACATGCTCGCGTCCAATGCCGCCCACCTCGCGGGGCTGCTCAAGAAGCAGCCCTATCCGGGCGTTTCCAAATAACCCAGCGAGAAGGTCAGGCTGCCAATCCGACGGCATCGCACACGAGCATCTTCGCATAGCTCGTCCTCCGCTCGCAATGACCGGCACCTAACTCAGTTCCACGCGCTAGCGGCGATTTGATAGGCGAGCGCGCTCGCTGTCTGCAGGATGGGAAGAGCTGTTTCTCCGACCCGAGTCTCGGCGACGGCAAACGCGACAGCCCCTGGCACGGCGAGCGCCAGCAGAAGATGCTTCCATCGATCGGAACGCTGCGCGCGCCAACCATCCTCAACGGCGCCTCGCTCCTGCGGCCGGAGATAATTTAGATATTTGAGCATGTTCTTGCCGAAAATCGAATCGGGAGTAGGGCTCGCCGCCAACTCTTTCGCAAGACCCTTGGCGATCCTGGCATCGCCCCTCGTGTAGAATCGAAGCGCGCTGTTCCAGAGCAGCAGGGTGTCGCCGCCTGGCGGACGCACGCCGCCCCGCGCATTTCGGACGATCGCCATCGGCGTCAGGATCAGGCCCGGCAAGCTCCACCATCCGAAACAGGCGGAAATCAGCGTTGCCCGCAGCGAGGCTTGTCTTGCGCATGGCGTGCAAAACATGCCCGATTTCGGGTGTCGGCTGGCGTAGACCAGATTCGAGACAACGCTCCAGTAGATGGTGAAGCGCGGTCGAACGGTCGGCTTGCGACAGAACTGGCAGCGCAGCGGGCTGGCATTTGGTCGGGATCCAAACTCCGGAAATGTCGTGAAGGTCTGCATAACCCCGACCTTCGAGGCATCATAGGCGAGCCGTAGATGAGGATTCCGGAGAACCCGGTAGGCTTCGTTGAGGCGCTGGAACTCGCGAGTAGAGTCGCTCGATGGGTTCGCGTCGGGATGAAGTTTTTTGGCCTGTCGTCGATAAGCGCGTCTGATGTCGCCCAGTGGGGCATTGGGCTCGATGCCCAACGCGGAATAAGGGTCGAGACTCATACTGGCTCTCTGACTGGCGCCGCTTTAACTACGCATGGCGCGCATCTTCATGCAACTCCGCGCCAGAAATTCGAGAGGCAGCTTGAAAGAGAGCGCGTACGGGTGGCCCGATCCTTTTATCAGACTTGCCCCTCATGCCTCCGCCTTCGCCGGGAGGACGCCGCGGCGGATCTGGTCGAGCTCGATCGATTCGAACAAGGCCTTGAAATTGCCCTCGCCGAAGCCCTGATTGCCCTTCCTCTGGATGATCTCGAAGAAGATCGGGCCGATCATGTTCTCGGTGAATATCTGGAGCAGCAGGCCTTCGCCGGTCTCGGGCGAGCCGTCGATCAGGATCTTGCGCTTCCTCATCTCGGCGACGTTGTGGCCGTGGCCGGGCAGGCGCTCGTCGATCATGTCGAAATAGGTGTCCGGGCTGTCCTGGAACCTGATGCCGTTGGCGCGAAGCTGGTCGACGGTGGCGAAGATATCGTCGGTGGCGAGCGCGATATGCTGGATGCCCTCGCCTTTATATTCGCGCAGGAACTCCTCGATCTGGCTATGCTCGTCCTGGGATTCGTTCAGCGGAATCCGTATCTTGTCGTCCGGAGCTGTCATTGCGCGTGAAAGAAGCGCGGTCTGCTTCCCTTCGATGTCGAAATAGCGGATCTGGCGGAAGTTGAAGATGCGCTCGTAGAATTGCGCCCAGTGATCCATCCGGCCGCGGTTCACATTGTGGGTGAGGTGGTCGAGCGTGTGAAGGCCGGCGGCGTTGTGGTCGCGGACGGCGCCCTCGACCGGCTCGAAGTCGACGTCGTAGATCTGCTCGGCGCCATAGCGGTCGACCAAATAAAGGAGCGAACCGCCGATGCCTTCGATGGCGGGGATATCGAGTTCGTCGGGCCCGCGCGGCGTCGCGACCGGCGTGGCGCCGCGCTCGACAGCCATTTCAAGGGCTCTCCTCGCGTCCTTCACGCGGAACGCCATGGCGTTGGCGGAGGGACCGTGAGCGCCGCGGAAGTCGGAGGCCTGGCCGCTCGGCTCCATGTTCAGGATAAAGTTGATGTCGCCCTGGGCATAGTGGCGGACATTCTTCGTCTTGTGGTTGCCCATGTGGGTGAAGCCCAGCGCGGTGAAGAGACCGGCCAGCGCCTCGGGGTCGGGGCCGGTGAATTCCACGAATTCAAAGCCGTCGAGGCCAAGCGGGTTGTCGTGCGCGGTCATGGGAACGAACCTTCATATTGGGGATGAAACTGTGCCGCCTCTCTACCAGCGCGGTCGGCCCGCCGCAAATGGAGCGGGAGGTTGCGCTGGGGCTATCAGAGCCCCTATCTCCGGGGCCTAACCACTTCATCCTTTCTCGAAAGACTCGCATGGCCGCGACCCACTCCACCCGCATGCTCATCCTCGGTTCCGGCCCCGCCGGCCTCTCCGCCGCCATCTATGGCGCCCGCGCCGGCCTCGCCCCGATCGTGGTGCAGGGCATTCAGCCCGGGGGGCAGCTCACAATCACGACCGACGTCGAGAATTATCCGGGCTTCGCGGACGTCATCCAGGGCCCCTGGCTGATGGAGCAGATGCAGAAGCAGGCCGAGCACGTGGGCGCACAGATGATGTGGGACACAATCGCGCAAGTGGACTTCTCCCAGGCCCCGTTCCGTCTGATCGGCGACGGCGGCACCGTCTATTCGGGCGATACGGTGGTGATCGCCACGGGAGCGCAAGCGAGGTGGCTCGGCATTCCCAGCGAGGAGCGGCTACAGGGCAAGGGCGTCTCCGCCTGCGCGACCTGCGACGGCTTCTTCTATCGCGGCAAGAAGGTGGCGGTGATCGGTGGCGGCAACACAGCGGTCGAAGAGGCCATCTACATGACCAATCACAGCCATGACGTCACCCTGATCCACCGCCGCGACAGCCTGCGCGCCGAGAAGATCCTTCAGGAGCGGCTGTTCGCGCATCCCAACATCAAGGTGCTGTGGAACAAGGAAGTGGCCGAATTCGTCGGCGGTGGCGAACCCGAGGGGCTGGTCGCCCTCGATCTTCGCGACACCCGCACCGGCGAGATCTCCCGCCTCGATGTCGAGGGCGGCTTCGTCGCCATCGGCCATTCGCCCGCGACCGACCTGTTCAAGGGTCATCTCAAGCTCGACCGCGACGGCTATATCGAGGTCGAGACCGGCGGCACGCGCACCAGCGTGCCCGGCGTCTTCGCCAGCGGCGACGTGATGGACAAGATCTACCGCCAGGCCGTCACCGCCGCCGGGACCGGCTGCATGGCCGCGCTCGACGCGGAGAAATATCTGGCCGAAGCGGATTTCGAAGCCGCGAACCAGGCGAAGGCAGTGAACGCCTAACGCAGCCCTTTGACTCGAGCGAAGGTCAGCAAAGAACCATAGGTTTCAAGCATATCGGCGTCGACTTCATGATCCTCTATGAGGATGCCGAGCCGCTCTTCCAGCTCCGTCAGCAGGCCCGCGACGGCCATGGAGTCGAATTCGGGGAGGGCGCCGAATAGCGGCGTCACTTCGGTGAAACCGGCGACCCGCGTGGCGTCGAGGCCAAGGACGTCGACGAGCACCGCCCGCAGCGTCATGTCGATATCGCCCGCATCGTCCAGCGCCACCGGCATTTCCTTGTTCGCCCCCGTCATCGCGCCGCCGCCTAGACGTTTCGGGGCCGACGGACAAGCGTCGAAGGCGGTTCCGCCCGGACCGGCGAGACGCTATGCCGCGCCACGAAGGAGTAAAGCGTGGAAGGCCCTGACCCCAACCCCCGGCCGCTGGACCATCTGACGCTGCGGGGCGTTTCCAATGCCCAGGCGCTGCTCACCCGTGAAGGTCCCCTCGATTATGCCGGATTGGAGACAGCGGTCGGCGCGGTCGCCGGGGCGCTGAGGGCGAAAGCGTTAAAGCCGGGCGATCGGGTAGCTAGCTGGCTCCCCAAGACGCGCATGACCAGCATCCTGCCGCTTGCCTGCGCCCGGGCGGGCGTCATCCACGTGCCGATCAATCCGCTGCTCAAGCATGCGCAGGTCGCGCATATCCTTTTCGACAGCGGCGCCTCGCTCCTGATCAGCGGCGCAGCGCGGCTCGCGACCCTGGCCGAGGGCGATCTGCCGGCGGATTGCTCGGCCGCGGAGGAAGAGGAGGGGGCGGCAATGCTGGGGGGGAAGGATCGGCTTCCGCCCTCCGACGCCAACCCGGATGACGTCGCGGCGCTGCTCTATACCTCCGGATCAACGGGCCGGCCCAAGGGCGTGGTGCTGAGCCACGCCAACCTCTGGCTCGGTGCGATCAGCGTCGCTTATTATCTGGCGCTCGGTCCCGACGACCGGACGCTCGCCGTGCTGCCACTGAGCTTCGACTATGGTCAGAACCAGCTGCTTTCCACCTGGGCGGCCGGGGGGGAGGTCATTCCCCTCGAATATCTGTCTGCACGCGATGTAATCCGCGCGGTCGAACGTCATGACGTCACCACGCTTGCGGGCGTGCCCCCGCTCTGGGTGCAACTGGTAGAGGCCGTCTGGCCGCCACAGGCCGCGCTTTCGCTGAGGCGGCTCACCAATTCGGGCGGGCGCCTTCCCATGTCCGTGCTCCGCCGCATGCGCGAGATGTTTCCGGCGGCGGAGATTTTCCCCATGTACGGCCTCACCGAGGCCTTCCGCTCGACCTACCTCGATCCGGCCCTAGTGGACGCGCATCCGGATTCGATCGGCACGGCGGTTCCCTTCGCCGAGTTGATGGTGCTGCGCCCTGACGGAACCGAAACGGCCGCGGAGGAAGGGGGGGAATTGGTCCATGCCGGGCCGCTGGTCGCCAAGGGTTACTGGAACGATCCCGAACGCACGGCCGAGCGCTTTCGGCCGGCGCCGCCGGCGTCGCGCTATGGCGGCACCGCCGTCTGGTCCGGCGATACCGTGAAGCGCGACGAGCAGGGCCTGCTCTATTTCGTCTCCCGCGAGGATGCGATGATCAAGACGTCGGGCAATCGCGTCAGCCCCACCGAAGTCGAGGAAGCGGCCATCGCCAGCGGCCTGGTGGCCGAGGCGGTGGCGATGGGCGTGCCCGACGACCGGCTTGGCCAGGCCATCGCCCTCGTCGTCCGTCCCGCGCCGCCCAAGGGCCGGGAAGTAGAGGCGGACCTGCGCAACTATCTGAAGCGCGAGCTGCCTAATTTCATGCAGCCGACTCATGTTCTCTGGCGCGCCGACATGCCGAAAAGCCCGAACGGGAAACTCGACCGCGATGCGCTGAAGCAGGAGTTGATGGCATGAAACCGATGGGCGCGATCCCGGCCGACTTCCGGGCGGAGGGGGCGTCACTCCTGATCGGTGGGCGGTCCGTCGACGATCTGATTGCCGAAGCCGGCGGCACCCCGCTCTTCGTCTATGACTTCGGCATTGTCGCCCGGCGGATTGCCCGTTTCCGGGGCGCCTTTCCCAGCGTCCAGCTTCATTATGCCATAAAAGCAAATCCCTATATCCCACTCCTGAAGTTCATTTTTAAAACTGTTAACGGCCTCGACGTCGCCTCGGCGGGTGAGCTTCGCATGGCACTGGGGGCGGGCGCGAACGCCCGGCACCTCTCCTTCGCGGGGCCAGGCAAGCGGGATTTGGAGCTGGAAACGGCCATTCGCGCCGGGATCACCCTCAACGCCGAGTCGGAAGGCGAAGTGGATCGGGCCTTGCGGATCGCCGATCGCCTCGGCCTCCGGCCCCGCCTGGCCGTTCGCGTGAACCCTGAGTTCGAAATCAAGGGCTCGGGCATGCGCATGGGCGGCGGCGCCAAGCCCTTCGGCGTCGATGCCGAGCGAGTGCCGGCGTTGGTCCGGGCGATCCTCGATGGCGGCGCGGAATGGCGCGGCTTCCATATCTTCGTCGGCTCCCAGGCACTCAGCGCCGACGCGTTGATCGAGGCCCAGCGCGCGACGCTCGCTTTGGCTGACGGGCTGGCGGGAGCCGTCGGCGAGGTGCCGCCGCTGGTCAACCTCGGCGGCGGCTTCGGCATTCCCTATTTCGCCGGCGAACAGCCGCTGGACGTGGAGGCGATCGGGCGCGCGCTGGACGAGGCGCTGGAGCCTGTTCCGCCTTCGCTCGCCGGCTCGGCCTTCGCCATCGAGCTTGGACGTTGGCTGGTGGGGGAGGCGGGAGTCTACCTGACGCGTGTCGTCGACCGGAAGGTCAGTCACGGCAAGACCTTCCTCGTCACCGACGGCGGCATGCATCATCAGCTCGCCGCCTCCGGCAATTTCGGCCAGGTCGTGCGCCGCAACTATCCTGTCGCCATCGCCAACCGCATGGACGAGTCCGCGACTGAGGAAGCGAGCATCGTCGGGTGCCTCTGCACGCCGCTCGACCGCCTTGCCGATGACGTCATGGCGCCGCGCGCGGAGGTCGGCGACATCGTCGCGGTCTTCATGGCCGGCGCCTATGGTCTTTCGGCCAGCCCACAGGCCTTTCTCGGCCAGCCTCCGGCGCTCGAAATGGCTGTCGGCGGAGGGGATTAACCCGCGCGCTTTCGCCGGTCCCAAAGCGGGACGGGCCCTCCCGGCCCACTTGTTCCTAACCGTAATTTTACCTCTTGAAGGCATAGCAGACCCAAAGCTGCGCCCAGTCTGCCCGGTCCGCCGGGAAGGCGCGGAGGGAAACGATTGCCAAGAGGATCAAGCCATGCGCGCACTCGCCCAGTCCAAACTCGCCCTCGCCATCGGCGCCTGTGCGCTCGCGCTCGGCGGCTGCGCGACGGGGGGATCGAGCGGCAACACGCTGCCGCCGGCGACGTTCGTCGGCAACGACGCCGCGGTCACCGACAAATACATTATCGGCGCCCTCGATACGCTGACCATCTTCGTGTGGCGCAATCCAGAGCTTGGCGCCAAGGTGCAGGTGCGCCCCGACGGCCGCATCACGACGCCGCTGATCACCGACATGCAGGCGGTCGGCAAGACGCCGGCCGAACTCGCGGACGACATCAAGGCGGCGCTGGTCGAGTATATCGAGGACCCGCTGGTGTCGGTCATGGTCGACAACTTCCAGGGCACGTTCGGCCAGCAGATCCGCATCGTCGGGGCGACTGAGAAGCCCGCCTCCATCCCCTATCGCGCCAACATGACCTTGCTCGACGCCATGATCGCGGTCGGCGGCCTCTCTGAATATGCCGCCGGAGACAAGGCGCGCCTGGTCCGCCAGGATCCGTCGACCGGACGTCAGAAGGAATATGACCTCGAGATCGCCAGCCTGCTGAAGCGGGGCGACACGCGCGCCAATGTCCGCCTCGAGCCGGGCGACGTCATCATCATCCCCGAAAGCATGTTCTGACGATCAGACCCGCGCTTAGCCCAAGGACAACGGCGTCGATGGACGGACTCTACGAACAGTTTCGGATAGCGCTGCACTCGGTCTGGAGACGCCGGTGGCTGGCGCTGGCCGTCGCGTGGGGACTGTGCCTGGCCGGTTGGCTCGTCATCGCGCTCATTCCCAACATCTACCAGTCGAGAGCGCGGGTCTTCGCCCAGATGCAGTCGATCCTGCCCGAGCAGATCGGCATCACCGCGGCCGAGCGGCAGCGCGACCTGCTTCGCGTCAAGCAGACGCTGACCTCGACCGAGAATCTGGAGAAGGTGGTCCGCCGCACCGACCTCAATCAGCTGGTGGCCTCCGACCGCGACCTCGCCGCTCAGGTCGAGGCCTTGCGCGAAAATATCGACATCGTCGCCCAGCAGGACAATCTGTTCGAAATCAGTGCCACCTCGGGGATTGCCGGCTTCTCGAACGCCGAGAACGCCAGGACAGCCGCCGCGATCGTGCAGAACCTGCTCGACCTGTTCGTCGAGGAGAATCTTTCCGGCAACCGCGCCGAAACGGGCGAGACCCTGGCCTTCCTCGACGAGGAGCTCCGCCAGCGCCAGAGCGAGCTTCAGCAGGCGGAACAGCGGCGCATGGAGTTCGAAGCCCGGTTCCTCGCCGCGCTCCCCGGCCAGGGGTCGATCGCCGAGCGCGTTTCGGCGGCGCGGGTCGAGCTCGCCGGGATTGAACAGCAACTGGTCGCCGAACGCAACGCGCTGAACGCGATCCGGAGCCAGATGGCGGGAACGCCGCCGACCATCGCCATGCCCGGCTACGCGTCCGCCGGCGGTCCCGGCTATGCCGGTGCACAGATCGCGGCTCTGGAAGGACAGCTCACCCAGTTCAAGGCCAAGGGCTGGACCGACAGCCATCCCGACGTTCTCTCGGTCCGCTCCCAGATCGCCCGGCTGCAACAGCAGGCGGCAAGCGACGGAGTCGGCGGGTCCGGCGCCGGCAGCACGCCCAATCCCGCTTATGTATCGATGGGGTCGATGGCGGCCGAGAAGGAGGCGCGGGTCGCCGCCGCCTCGGCGCGCAAGGCCCAGCTCGAAAGCGGCCTGGCGCAGATTTCGTCCCTGCAGACGTCGCAGCCCGATGCCGCCGCCGAGCAGGCGCGGCTCGACCGCGACTATGAGGTGCTGAGGCGCCAGTATGAGGAACTACTCGGCAAGCGCGAGCAGGTGAGCCTCAGGAGCGACGTCCAGACCAAGACCGACGCGATCGATTTTCGCATCATCGACCCACCGTCGAGGCCGGCGGTTCCCGCCGCGCCGAACCGGCCGCTGCTGCTGTCCATGATCCTACTCGTGGCGATCGCGGGTGGCATCGGCACCGCGTTCGCCAAGGCGCAGCTGCAGACGACCTTCCCGACGCAGAACCGCCTGGAGCAGGCCACGGGCCTCCCGGTCCTCGGTTCGGTGCGGGAAATATTCACCGCCGAAGCGCTGGCGGGGCACAGGCAACGCCTCAAATGGTTCGTGGGCGCCGGCGGCGCACTCGCGGCGAGTTACGCACTGCTGATGCTCGTCGAATTCTGGCAGCGCAGCACGGTGGCTTGAGGGGCGGACATGACACATAACAATGCCCTCAAATCCGGCGGATCGCTGCTCGAACGAGCGGCGGAGATTTATGATTTCGGCTCGGGCCTCCGCATAGCTCCGGCGGCCGTACCGCCCGCGCCGCTCGCGCCGGCATCTGCCGACGAGCCAGCTGCCGGAGTAACGCAACCGACGATGGAGAAGACGTCGGCGGCGCCTGCCTCGAAGCCCGCCGCGACAAAGCGTCCGGCGCCTGGGGGGCGGTTCGGTGAGGTCGATCGGGAAGCGCTGCGGGAGGCGGGCTATATCCTGCCCGGAGCGCCGGTGACCGGCCTTGCCGAAGAGTTCCGCATCATCAAGCGCCAGCTGCTGCTGGGCGTCAGCGGCGACCATATCGCCCAGGACAAGCGCCGGACGATCCTCATCTGCTCGAGCCAGCCGGACGAGGGCAAGACGTTCTCGGCGGTCAATCTCGCCCTGTCGCTCGCGACCGAGAAGGATCTCGACGTCCTCCTCGTCGACGGCGACGTCAACAACCCCGAAGTCCTGACGACCTTGGGGCTGGAGACCGGCCCCGGGCTGATCGACGCCATCGCCGATCCCGGCGCGGACGTCGACGCTTTCGTGATCCGCACCGATATCGAGGGCCTGTCCGTCCTCCCGGCCGGCACGCACGCCCATAACGTCACCGAGCTCCTCGCCTCGGAGCGGACCCGCGAGGTGCTCGCCGACCTCACCCTTCGCCATCCCCGGCGCATCGTCCTGTTCGATTCGCCGCCCGCGCTCGCGGCCTCGCCCGCGGCGGTGCTCGCGACCCATGTCGGGCAGGTGATGATGGTGGTGCGCGCCGATGTCACTACCGAAGCCGATTTGAGGGAAGCGGTGGGCCTGCTCTCGGGGTGCGATCACCTCGGCCTCATGCTGAACGCCGCCGGTTTCGCGGCGACCGGACGCCGCTTCGGCACTTATTACGGACTGGGCGAATGACGGCGGCCGCTCCCCTCACGCGGCTGGCCCGCTTAGTGGCTGGCCTAGCCTGTCTTGCGGCCGCCCTGATCCTTGCGCCGTCGCCGGCCTCGGCTCGCACCGACATTGCGCCCTATCTGGAGGTCCAGCAGGTCCTCAGCGCCGATCTCAACGACAGCGATGTGCTGACCTACACGGCGGCCGTGGCCGGCATCGACGGCCGCGTCAGCACCAGGCGGTTCAAGGCCCAGATCAGCTATCGCTACGAGCACCGCTTCGCGTGGGACGACGATCTCTCCGATGACGACATCCACACCGGTGTGGCCCAGGCGCGGCTCGAAGTCGTGCCGAACCTCTTGAGCTTCGACGCCGGCGCGCTCGCGGCGCGTTCTCGCGTCGACCCGCGCGGGGCGATCTTCGGCTTCAACACCGTCGACAATCCCAATGTCGCCGAAGTCTACAGCGCCTATGTCGGCCCGACCGTTTCCACGCGGATGGGAGACCTCGACGTCGGCGCCAGCTACCGTCTCGGCTATGTCCATGTCGACGACCACAGCCTGGCCGGCGTGCCCGGCCAGCCGGCCTTCGACTCCTATGACAGCTCGGTCGTCCACAATGCCAACGCCAGCGTCGGCATGGGCCCCGGTCGATTGCCGTTCGGCTGGACGATCGGTGCCGGCTATGTCCACGAGGACGTCGACCGCCTCGACCGGGAGTTCGACGGTGCCTTCGTGCGGGGCGACATCGTCGTCCCGGTCTCCGATACCCTCGCCCTGACCGCGGGGGTCGGCTATGAAGATATCAAGGCAAGTCAGCAGGATATCCTCCGCGATCCGAACGGCGTACCCATAATCTCGCCCGGTGGCGAGCTGGTGCCCGATCCCACTAGGCCGCGCCTGCTCACCTACGACGAAGACGGGCTGATTTACGACGCCGGCGTCATCTGGCGGCCGAGCCGCCGCACCGAACTTCAGGCGCGGGTCGGACACCGCTATGGCGGAACGACCGTCATTGGCTCCTTCCGGCACGAGCTCAACAACGCCTATGGCATCTATGCCAACGTCTACGACAGCGTGTCGACCTTTGGCCAGCTTACCATGACTAATCTCAATGGCTTGCCGGATGAATTTAACGTCAATCCTAACCCGTTCAATCCTGGCATCGGCGGCGTCGGCGGCTGCGTCTTCGGCGAGGAGGGCGGCTCGGGCGTTTGCTTCGACGATGCCTTCCAGTCGATCGACAGCTCCAATTTTCGCATCCGCGGCGCCAACATCCTCTTCTCTGGCGGCCGCGGGCCGTGGAGCATGGGGCTGGGGGCCGGCTATGCCCAGCGCCGCTATCTCGATCCGGACCTGACAATCGACGGCTTCACCTTGGACCGCCGCAAGGACCACAGCTTCACCGTCAACGGCTATATGAGCCGCGCGCTCAGCCGCACGTCGAGCATCAATGTGAACGCCTATACGGCTTGGTTCGACAGCGATGCTCCGGGCGTCGACGCAAGCTTCGGCGCCGGGATCAGCGGCAGCTACTACCGCACGCTCTGGATCGACCATCTCCAGGGCTATGCCGCAGTAGGTCTCTTCACCAGCGACAGCGGCGATTTCGACGGCGACTACAGCACGGTCGCCTCCGGCCTGATCGGCCTCAGATACACTTTCTAGCGGAGCGGCCGATGTATACCGACCATTATGGCTTCACCGACCAGCCCTTCCAGCTGACGCCCGATGCGCGCTTCTACTTCGACAGCCGCACCCACAAGAAGGCGATGGCCTATCTCGGCTACGGCCTGGCGCAGGGCGAGGGCTTCATCGTCATCACCGGCGATGTCGGCGCCGGCAAGTCGACCCTCGTCGCCCATCTCCAGGCGACGATCGACCGTGCCCGCCTCAACGCGCTCAGCATCGTCTCGACCCAGGTCGAAGGCGACGACATGCTCCGCCTCGCCGCGCAGAAGCTCGGCATCGCCACCGACGGCGTGCCAAAGGCCCGCCTGCTCGACCTCGTCGAGGAGCGGCTCGCCGAGGAAGCGCGCTGCGGCAAGCGCACGCTGCTGATCGTCGACGAGGCCCAGAACCTGCCCCACTCCGCACTCGAAGAGCTGCGCATGCTCTCCAATTATCAGGCGGGCGGGCGGGCGCTTCTCCAGATCTTCCTGCTGGGTCAGCCCGAATTCCGCGACGAGCTCGCCCATTCGGAGCGGCTGGAGCAGCTTCGCCAGCGCGTCATCGCCACCCATCACCTGGACCCCATGGAGGCGGGCGAGATCGAGGCCTACATCCTCCACCGCCTCCGCATCGTCGGTTGGCAAGGCCGCCCGCGCTTCGACGTGAGCGCCTTCGACGCCCTCTATCGACACACCGGCGGCATTCCGCGCCGCGTGAACCAGCTCGCCAGCCGGCTGCTGCTCTTCGCCGCGATGGAACAGCTGGAGACGATCGGCGCGGAGGCCGTCGAGACGGTTGTCGCCGACATGGCCTCCGACAGCCCGCGGCCTGTCCGGCGCGAGGAGCCGGTCTTGCCACTGCGCGCCTCGGCCGACTCGTCACCCGAGCCCGCGCCGCAGCCCGCCCAGCCCGCGCACGATCTCGCGCTGGAGCGCCGCGTCGCCGATCTCGAGGCACGGCTGGAGGAGCAGGAAAACGCCATCCGCCGTGTCCTCACCTTGCTCGTCGATTGGGTCGAGAATGGCCAAGGACCGCCGGACTATCGTCACCGCGCGGCCTGAGGCCGCCATGCTGAATGCGCTTTCGGTCGACGTCGAGGACTGGTTCCAGGTCGGCGCCTTCGAAACGGTGATCGCGCGCGACGACTGGGACAGCCTGCCCCACCGCGTCGAACGCAACAGCGACGCCGTGCTGGCGCTGTTCGAAAAGGCTGACGTCAAGGCGACATTCTTCACGCTTGGCTGGGTCGCCCAGCGCTATCCCGCTCTCATCCGCCGCATTGCCGAAGCCGGTCATGAAGTGGCGAGCCACGGCTGGGACCATAAGCGCGTCTTCACTCTGAATGCCGCCACATTTCGTGCCGACCTGGAACGCGCCCGCATCGTCATCGAGGATGCCTGCGGTCAGTCGCCGACGGGTTATCGCGCTCCGAGCTTCTCGATCGACGCGCGGACGCCCTGGGCACACTCAGTGCTGGCGGAGGAGGGTTATGCCTATTCCTCGAGCGTCGCTCCAATCCGGCACGATCATTATGGCTGGCCAGAAGCGCCGCGTTTCGCGCACCGGCCGCTGCCCGATGCCGATCTGATCGAGCTGCCCGTGACCACCGTAGAGCTGGCGGGCTACCGCATGGCGGCGGGCGGTGGGGGCTTCTTCCGTCTTTTGCCTTATGGCCTCTCGAACTGGGCGGTTCGGCGCGTCAATGGACATGAGGGCCGGCCAGCGATCTTCTACTTCCATCCCTGGGATATGGATCCGGGCCAGCCGCGTGTCCGAAACGCACCCGTGCGTTCGCGCCTTCGCCATTACACCAGATTATCCGCTATGGAGGGTAAGCTCCTGAAACTCCTTGACGCTCATCAGTGGGGTCGCACGGATGAAGTCGTCGCACGCGAGCGGTCGCGGCTGCCATGAATGTAGTTTCTCCTGTTGCCGGGCCCGCCGTCCGCACCGCTGATCTGCGCGATCAAGGGGAGCGGAAGCGGATAGAGTCCTTCATCGATGGGCACGCCGAGGCGGAGCCGTTTCATCGTCCCCAATGGAGCCTTGCCGTCGAGCGAGGCTGCGGCCAGCGGAGCCATTATCTGTTGGTCGAGGATCGGTCGGGCATTCTCTCCGGCCTGTTGCCCCTGACGGAGGTGCGATCCGCTTTGTTCGGAACGGCGCTGGTCTCGACCGGCTTCGGCGTCGGTGGCGGGATTCTAGCGCTCGACGACGCTTCGGGCGAAGCGCTCGCCGAGGGGGCCCGGACGCAAGCGCGGCGTCTCCAATGCCCGACTGTCGAATTGCGCGGCGGATACCTGCCTGCGGGTTGGAGTCGACGGGAAGGCGTTTACGCCAGTTTCTCACGCGACCTGGCTCAGGACGACGAGGAAATCCTCCTTTCCATCCCGCGCAAGCAGCGGGCCGAAGTTCGCCGGGCTCTTGGCTTCGAGCTGGACGTCTCGGTCGGGCGGGAGACTCGCGACCATTATCGCGTCTATTCCGAAAGCGTCCATAACCTCGGCACGCCGGTCTTCCCTCGCGCCTTGTTCGAGGCGATGCTGGAGGCTTTCGGCGACGACGCCGATATTCTCACCATCAGCAGGGACGGCCGGCCGCTGTCCAGCGTCCTCAGCCTATTTTCCAAGGGAACCGTCTATCCCTATTGGGGCGGCGGAACGGGCGAGGCCCGAGCATCGCGCGCCAACGAGCTCATGTATTACGAGCTGATGCGCCACGCCGCGCGGCGCGGGTGCACGCGCTTCGATTTCGGCCGCTCCAAGCTCGGCACCGGCGCCTTCGCCTTCAAGAAGAATTGGGGTTTCGAGCCCCGGCCGCTGGTTTACGCGACCCGCACGGCCGACGGGGCGCCGCCGCGTGAGATCAATCCGCTCGATCCCAAATATCGCCTTCAGGTCGCGGCCTGGAAGAAGCTGCCGCTCTGGCTTGCCAACCGCCTCGGCCCGCCCATCGCGCGAGGGCTCGGCTGATGGACGAGATTCTCTTCCTCGCCCATCGCATTCCCTATCCGCCGGACCGGGGCGACAAGATCCGCTCCTGGCACATGCTGAAGCATCTGGGGGGGCTCGCGCGCGTGCACCTCGCCTGTTTCGCCGATGACGAGGGGGATGCGGCGCATCTCCCGGCCCTGAGGGAGGCGATGGGCGGAAGCCTCGGCGAGGCGCATGTCGAAGTGAGACGCACCGGCCGCCTGAAGGCGGCAGCCCGTGCGGTAGCGGGAGGGGGCTCCATCTCGCTTGCGATGTTCGACAGCTTTTCCGTGCGCACGTTCGTGAACGGCCTCCTCGGTGGCGGCCGTATCGGCACGATCTTCGCCTTCTCGGGCCAGATGGCGCAGTTCGTACCCGAAGGAGCGCGGCAGCGTTTCATCATGGACTTCGTCGACATGGATAGCGCCAAGTTCGCCGCCTATGCGGATAAGGGCGGAGCCCTGGCCTGGCTCTATCGGCCCGAAGCGGAAAGGCTGTTCGCCTTCGAACGCGTGACGGCCGCCCGCGCCGATTCGAGCCTGTTCGTGAGCGAGGTCGAGGCCGCGCTGTTTAGAAGCAAGGCGATGCTCCCGGCGCCGACATTCGCGCCATCCAGAACGGCGTCGACCTCGCTTTCTACGATCCGTCCGCCGACTTCCCGAGGCTGGAGCCCTTGGCCGGCCCGCTGATCGCCTTCACCGGGCAGATGGACTACCCTCCCAATGTCGAGGCGGTCACCGCCTTCGCGCGGGACGTATTTCCGCTGATCCGCAAGGCCCGGCCCGATACGCATTTCGCCATCGTCGGCCGCAACCCGGCGGATGAGGTGAAGCGTCTGGGGCAGGGGGGTAATGTCATCGTGACCGGGGCCGTGGCCGATATCCGCAGCTGGCTCGCTGCCGCCGATGTGGTCGTGGCGCCGCTTCGTATAGCCCGCGGCGTCCAGAACAAGGTGCTCGAAGCGATGGCGCTGGCCTGCCCGGTCGTCGCCTCGCCAGCCGCCTTCGAGGGCATTGAGGCCAAGCCCGGCCGCGACCTCATCGTCGCCGACGGAGCGGTCGCCCAGGCGGAGGCCGTGCTGACCCTTCTCGATCCCGCAATCGCGCAAGAGATTGGCCGCGCGGCGCGCGCCCGGATGATGAAGGCCTATCACTGGGAAGCGCAGCTCGCACCTCTGACTGACTTGGTATCCGCAGCACGCAGGTGGGCGGCCGCATGACCGCGATCCTCCCTATCCGGAAAGCGGCTTCGCGCGGCGAGGCTGGGGATCACGGCTGGCGTTGGCACCTCGGCGCGCTCGGCCTTGTCTCCGCCGCGATCCTGCTGCTGCTCCACCGGGACGTCATGGGCCTGGTGGAGGTCTGGCTTTCCCGCTCGACCTACAATCATTGCGCGCTGATCCTGCCGATAATCGGTTGGCTGGTCTGGCAGCGTTGGCCGGAGCTGAGGCGGCTCACGCCTCGCGCCTGGACGCCGGGCCTGGTGCTTGTCGGCGCGGGCGCCTTCCTCTGGTTGCTGGGAGAAGCGGGCTTCGTCGCGATCGCCCGCCAGGCGGGGCTCATCCTGATGCTGCAGGGCGCCGTCATAGCCTGCCTCGGCAAGGCGGTATGCCGCGGGCTCGCCTTTCCGATCTTCTATACGCTCTTCATGATCCCGATCGGCGACGAGCTGATGCCGGCGATGCAGACGCTCACCGCCGAAATGTCTATGGTCCTGCTCGGCCTCGTCGACATCCCTGCGCATATCGAGGGCATCTTCATCACCACGCCCACCGGTTATTTCGAGGTGGCGGAGGCCTGTTCGGGCGTTGAGTTCCTAATCGCGATGACCGCCTTTGGCGCGTTGGTAGCCAATGTCTGCTTCTCCTCGGGCAAGCGCCGCGCGCTGTTCATGCTCGCGGCGATCGTCATTCCAATTGTCGCCAACGGCATCCGTGCCTTCGGTACCATCTACATCGCCCACCTCACCGACATCGATTTCGCGGCGAGCTTCGATCATGTCATCTACGGCTGGTTCTTCTTCGCCTTCATCATCGCCCTGCTGATGGGCGCCGGCTGGCGATTCTTCGATCGTAAAATCGGCGACCCTTGGTTCGATCCGGAAAGACTTCAGGCGCCGGGCACGAAAGCCGGTTCGAGGTCCGCCCTTCTTGCGATTCCAGGCATCGCGCTAGCTCTGGCGGCCACCCCTTTGATCTGGTCGACCGGCAACGCGTCAGCCAGCGAGCGCCAATTACCCGCTGCCTTCGCGCTCCCACAGGTCCCCGGCTGGGAACGAATGTCGCGAGAGAGTGGCCGGACGTGGCAGCCGCACTTCGAGGGCGCCGATCGAGTCCATGTCGGCCGCTATCGCGATGCGAACCGACGGGAGGTCGATCTCATCGTCGCCATTTTCTCGCGGCAGGAAGAGGGGCGGGAGATTGTCGGCTACGGCCAAGGCGCTATAGGTCCCGACAGCAGTTGGGCCTGGACGGCCGAAGCGGCGCCTCCGCCGAGCGGACGCGCGGACCGGATCGCCTCGCATGGGACTGTCCGCGAAGTTGCGAGCTTCTATCGGATTGGCTGGATTCTGACGGGGAGCGAACGACGGGTGAAGCTGGAGACGATGAAGATGCGCCTGCTGGGCGGCCCTCGGCAGGCGGTGTCGGTGCTCGTCTCCGCCGAGGCGCCGGCGGAAGGCGCCGATCCGCGCCCGACCATCGACGCCTTCCTCGCCGATCTCGGCCCGATCGCGCCGCTCGCCGACCGCGCGGCGGGGCTCTAGCCATGTGCGGCATCGCCGGCATCTTCCATCCCGACGTGCCCAAGCCGATCGATCGCGCCCGGGTGAAGGCGATGGCGGACGTCCTCGCCCATCGCGGCCCCGACGGCAGCGGCGTCTGGACGGCGCCGGGCGTCGGTTTCGGCCACCGCCGCCTCTCGATCATCGACTTGCGCGGCGGCGCGCAGCCGATGCTGACGCCGGACGAGAAAGTCGCGATCACCTTCAACGGCGAAATCTACAATTTCCGGGAGGTTCGCACCGAGCTGCTGGTCAAGGGCCACGCCTTTCGCACCGAGAGCGACACCGAAGTCATTCTCGCGGCGTGGAGGGAATGGGGGCCGGACTGCCTCTCCCGCCTCCAAGGCATGTTCGTCTTCGCGCTCTACGACGCGGCGGCGGACACGCTCTTCCTCGCTCGCGATCGCCTCGGCGTGAAACCGCTATACTATGTCGAGCTCGCCGACGGCGCCCTCATCTTTGCGTCGGAACTAAAGGGCCTCCTCGCCCATCCGAGCCTCCGCCGCGGCATCAGCGCCCAAGCCGTCGACGACTATCTCGCCTTCGGCTACGTGCCGGACGACGCCTGCATCGTCGAAAGCGTCCGCAAGCTCCCCGCCGGCCATTATCTGCTCGTACGCCGGGGCAGGGACGTTCCCAAGCCCGCCTCCTGGTGGGACGTGGACTTCAGCAACCCCCTCACGGGCAAGGCGGACGCGCTCGCCGAAGAGTTGACCGATATCATGCGGACGGCCGTCCGCTCGCGCATGGTCGCCGACGTCCCGCTTGGCGCCTTCCTCTCCGGCGGTGTAGACAGCTCCTCGGTCGTCGCGCTGATGGCCGAAGCGAGCCGGAGCGCGGTCGAGACCTGCTCGATCGGCTTCGACGAGGCCGACCATGACGAAACCCGCCATGCAAAATTGGTCGCCGACCGCTTCGCCACCCGCCACCGCAGTCGCACTGTCGCCGCTGACGATTTCGGTCTGATCGACACGCTCGCCGACGCTTTCGACGAACCCTTCGCCGACGCCTCCGCCCTTGCCACTTACCGTGTCAGTGAGCTGGCGCGAGAGAAAGTGACGGTCGCCCTCTCCGGTGACGGCGCCGACGAGGCTTTCGCCGGCTACCGCCGCTACCGCCTCTTCGCCGCCGAGGAGCGGGCGAGGGCGCTTCTGCCAAGCGGAATGGGAAAGGCGCTGGGCCGCCTCGGCGACGCCTATCCCAAGCTCGATTGGGCGCCGCGTTTCCTCCGCGCCCGCACGACGCTACAGGCCTTCGGCAAGGAAAGCGGAGAGGCCTACGCCGAGGCAGTCGGAGTCACTCCGCCCGCGCTTCGTTCTCGGCTCTACAGCCAGAGCATGCGCACGGCGCTCCAGGGGCATCGTGCCGAGGCGCGATATGTCCAGGCCATGAAGGAAGCGCCAGCGAACAATCCGCTCTCCCGCGCCCAATATGCCGATCTCAAGATATGGCTGCCGGGCGACATCCTCACAAAGGTCGACCGCACAAGCATGGCCGTCAGCCTGGAAGCGCGCGAGCCGCTTCTGGATCACCGCCTCGTTGAATTCGCCGCACGGGTGCCAGCGAACATGCGCCTTCGGGGCGGCACCGGCAAATGGCTGATGAAGCGCGCGATGGGCCGCTACCTTCCCGACGAAATCCTCCACCGCCGCAAGATGGGCTTCGTCACCCCGATCAGCGTCTGGTTCCGCGGCCCTCTCGCCGAAGAAGCCGCCGCCATCGCACGCGGTTCGGCCCT
Source organism: Allosphingosinicella sp. (assembly GCF_036570505.1). GTDB lineage: Bacteria > Pseudomonadota > Alphaproteobacteria > Sphingomonadales > Sphingomonadaceae > Allosphingosinicella. The sequence continues at coordinate 33,661 of NZ_DATCYB010000042.1, forward strand.
GGCGGAGTTGGGATGGTTCGATGCCGGAGCCATCGCACGCCTCACCACCGACCATCGCTCAGGCAAGTCGGATCATGGGCGCCTGCTCTGGCAACTCCTCATGCTCGACAAGTCGCTTCAGCGGTTGTTCGGGCTCGGGACGTCCTCCGGATATATGGCGGCCGCGAAATAGAGGCCGTCAGGCGGAGCGTTGAAGCCGAGCGCATGCCGATCCCGAGCCTCCAGCGCCGCCTTCAAATCCGCCGCGCTCCATTTTCCGCACCCGACCAGCTCCAGGCAACCCACCATCGACCGCACCTGATGATGGAGGAAGGAACGGGCGGCGACGTCAAACAGGATGGCCTCGCCCTCACGCCTGACATTGAGCCGATCCAACGTCTTCACCGGGCTCTCCGACTGGCAATGCGCAGAGCGGAAAGTCGTAAAGTCGTGCAGCCCCGCCAGGCACTGCGCCGCCTCGTGCATCGCTTCGGCGTCGAGTATCACCGGCACCCGCCAGGCCCGCCCAACCTCCAGCGCCAGCGGCGCCCGCCGGTTTACGATGCGATAGAGGTAGCGCCGGCCCACGCAGCTGAAACGCGCGTGGAAGTCGTCAGCCGCTACCTCCGCCTTCAGGATCGCCACCGGCTGCGACCGAAGCTTCGCGTTGAGCCCGTCCATCAGCCGAAACGCCGTGATAGGCTTGTCGATATCGACATGCGCCGTCATCGCCAGCGCGTGCACGCCCGCATCGGTTCGCCCGGCGGCATGAAGTGTGACGTGCTCGCCGGTAATGCCTAGCACCGCCTCCTCGATCGCCTGCTGCACCGACGGGCCATGCGCCTGCCGCTGCCAGCCCATGAACGGCCGTCCGTCAAACTCAACGGTAAGTCGAAAGCGCGTCATCCGAGCCTGGCGCCCGCGGGGACGGGAAAGCCCCTCAGTAGCTCCGATGGCGTCATGACGCCACGCCCCGCGCGCTGGACCAGGCTCGGCACGATCGCACCAGTCCCGCAGGCGATCTCCAGCCCATGATCGATGGTCGTCCCTGGTACGCCGGCGCGTCCATTCACGTCTGCCGCCAATAGCTTGATGCGCTCGCCGCCATATTCGAAGAAGGCGCCGGGGAAGGGATTGAACGCCCGTATCTGCCGCTCGACCTCCACGGCGCTCCGGCTGAAATCGAGCCGCGCCTCCTCCTTCTCGATCTTGGCTGCATAGGTCACGCTTTCCGCTGGCTGCGCAGTCGGGGTGATGTGGTCGAGGCGTTCCAGCACCTCGACCATCAGCGCCGCGCCGATTCCCGCCAGTTCCTCGGTCAGCCCGCCCGCCGTCTTGCCGTCGACCGGCGTCTCCCGCGTCGCGAACATCGGCCCAGTATCGAGCCCGCGCTCCATGCCCATGATGGTGACGCCCGTCATTTCGTCTCCGGCCAGGATCGCCCGCTGCACCGGCGCCGCCCCGCGCCAGCGCGGCAGGATCGAGCCATGAACGTTGAGGCAGCCATGCCGAGGCGCCACCAGGATCGGAACGGGCAGGATGAGACCGTAAGCCGCCACGATTGCAGCATCGAGATCGAGCGCGGCGAAATCCGCCTGAGCCCCGGCATCTCGAAGACTGACGGGCGTCCGGACTTCGATGCCGAGTCCCTCCGCCCGCTCATGAACAGGCGAAGGCCGCCGCGCCTTGCCTCGCCCGGCCCGGCTTGGCGGCTGCGAATAGACGGCGGCGACGTCATGGCCCGCCGCCGCCAAGGCATCGAGCGTCGGCACGGCGAAATCCGGAGTTCCCATGAAGGCGATACGCATGGCGACCGCTCTATCCCCTGAAATCCGCTTGGCAAGCCGCGCGGCCGCGCCTTATGCCCCCGTCATGGCTTCCACCGAGATCGACGCCCTTACCCAGGCGCTGGCGCGGCTTCCCGGCCTCGGCCCGCGCTCGGCCCGCCGGGCGGTGCTGCATCTCATGAAGAAGCGCGAGACGGCGATGGTGCCGCTTCTGCGGGCGCTGGAAAGGGTGAACGAGCGGCTGACCGTCTGCTCCATCTGCGGCAATGTCGACACGACCGATCCCTGCGGCATTTGTGCCGATCCCCGCCGCGACACGCGCCTGCTCTGCGTCGTCGAGGAAGTCTCGGATCTTTGGGCGCTCGATCGCTCGCGGCTTTTTCCCGGTCGATTCCATGTCCTTGGCGGGCGTCTTTCAGCCTTGGAAGGGGTAAGGCCCGAAGACCTCGGCATCGACAAGCTCATCAGCCGCGTCGCCGGCGGCGGTATAGATGAGGTCGTGCTGGCGATGAACGCGACACTGGAAGGCCAGACCACCGCTCACTATCTCGCCGAACGACTGGAGGGCTTTCCCATACGCCTCACCCAGCTCGCTCACGGCCTTCCCGTCGGCGGCGAGCTCGACTATCTCGACGAGGGAACCCTCGCCCAGGCGCTGAGGGCGCGGCGGCCGGTCTCCTGAGCTTGACGCAAGGGCCGACGCTTCCTAGCTGAATCGAAATGGCCCTGCTTCCGATCATCGAGACTCCCGACCCTCTGCTTCGGCAGATTTCGACGCCTGTGGAAGTGGTGGATGACGATATCCGCAGGCTGGTCTCGGACATGTTCGACACCATGTATGCCGCCCCCGGCATCGGCTTGGCGGCGATCCAGATCGCCGTTCCGAAGCGGCTGCTCGTCATCGACCTGCAGGAGCCGGAGGAGGAGGGCGGCGATCCCGTCCGCGATCCCCGCGTCTTCATCAATCCGGAGATTATCTGGGCCTCCGACACTCTCCAGACCTACAGCGAGGGCTGTCTCTCGGTCCCCGATCAATATGCCGAAGTCGACCGCCCCGACCACATCCGCGCCCGTTGGCTCGACGAACAGGGCAAGACGCATGAGGAAGAGCTGGACGGCCTCCTCGCCATCTGCCTCCAACATGAGATGGATCATTTGGAGGGCATTCTCTTCATCGACCATCTCTCGCGCCTGAAGCGGGATATGGTCTTAAAGAAGCTCGCCAAGATGCGGAAAGAGATGGCGAAACGCGCCGCCTGATTCTGAGGACTTATTCCGCTCCGTCCAGCGGACCGCAGTAGATCAATCCCGCATCGGCGATGCTGTCGGCTTCGAAAAGCATGGCCTGGGCGGACTCGGCGAAGCGAATCTTCAGCATATCGTCCACCGGTGGCCCTTCGGATGTGCAGCGCGTCGAAATGTCGTAGCCCCCGCTCATCGGGGTCGCGTTGACGAACTTGCAGACCGATCCGGCAGGCGTCTCTAGGCTTTCGCGCGTGAACCGCCAGGCGGTGTCGGCGCACAGGTCCGCTTCGGTTGCCCAAAGGCCGACAAAGCGGAACGCACCAGGCGGCGGCAGCAGGGAATCGCCGGCGCCGGCTTGCGCATCGGGCGTTGCACCCTGCCCATTTGCTTCCGTCGGCTCGGGTTCCGGCAGAACCGGCACATCCGCTCCCGAAGGCGGCATCGACGCATCCTCCTGGATCGTGTTTTGAACGACCTCCTCCCCGCCACAGGCGGCAAGTGACGTCATGGTGGCAAGCACGGCACAGGCCGGCATGAACAATCTACGCTTGGTCATGCCGTTACAATGCACCGACCCGAGATCGGGTTGCGTGCGAGCTCCTCGCCCAGGCAAAGTGGTCAGAAGGTTTCAAGCGCCGCGCGGCAATCGGTCCCGCACTCCCGGCACATTTCGGCGCAGAGCCGGCAATGGTCATTGTCGTGACGCGCGCATTCCTCGGCGCAGATGTCGCAGGCCGTGATGCAGAGCTGCAGCATTTCCTGAAGCAGCAGCTCGTTGTTGCCCGTGCGCCGGGTCGCGACCTTGTAGGTGGCATCGCAGATGTCCGCGCAATCGAGGCAGGCGCGAATACATTGCCGCAGGTCCATCTTCTCGGCGACGCAGGCGTCGGCGCAGCTCGTGCAGATGGCCGAACAGAACATGGCGTGCCGCACCGCGAGCGCCAGCGGCTCGTTGAGCTTCCCGGCGACATCGGGATGGGCGGCGATCATCTGGACGATGGACATGACGGCGTCTCCTGCAAGGGGGCGCATGAGGAACGGGTTTTTCGGACCGGGGGTTCCTCAAGGGCTTGAGCGGCGGCGGCGCCTGCTTTAAGTTCGCTTTTCGTTCCGAAGGGGGAATTTCCATGGACCCGATCATCCTTGTCGTGGTGGCGCTCTTGGCCGGCCTTGGCGTGGGCTGGTTCCTCGGAAGCCGCCAAGCCGCCGTCTATCGCCAGGAACGCGACGCGTTACAGACCCGGGTTGGACAGGTGGAAATCGCGGCGGCCGGCGCCGAAGAACGCGCGAAGGCCGGCGAACTGCTGCGTATGACTTTGAACGAGGTGACCAAGGAGCGTGACGACGCCCAACGGCAACTCGCTGGCCTTCAGGCCGATAGCCGCAATTTCGAACTGCGGCTGAAGGAACTTGCCGAAGCGAAGGATTTGCTGGCAGCCCAATTCAGTGAAGTGGGCGCGAGGCTGCTTCAAGAAGCACAGAAGAATTTCCTCGAGCGGGCGGAAGCGCGGTTCAAGCAGTCGGAAGAGATTGCAGGCAAGGGATTGAAAGCGCTCCTCCAGCCGGTCAACGATCGACTGCAGCGTTATGAAGAGGGCGTCGCCAAGGTCGAGGCTGAACGGCGTGATTCTTTCGGCAATCTCGTCGGTCTTATCGAGTCGATGCGAGTCGGGCAGGAAAAGGTCAGCAGTGAAGCTGCCAAGCTGGTGAATTCCCTCCGCAATGCCCCGAAATCGCGCGGTCGCTGGGGTGAGCAGCAGCTCAAGAATGTCCTGGAAACCTGCGGCCTTACTGAGAATTGCGATTTCCAGACCGAAGTCAGCGTGGATGGCGACGACGGAAGGCTCCGACCCGACGTAATCATTCGGATTCCAGGCGGGCGCATGCTCATCATCGACGCCAAGGTTTCACTCAATGCCTATCAGGACGCCTTCGGCGCCGTCGATGAGGCCGAGCGACAGATCGGACTCTCGGCGCATGCCGCGGCAATGCGCGCGCACGTCAACACGCTCGGCAACAAGGCCTATCAGACGCAGTTCGGTAACAGCCCGGATTACGTGATCATGTTCGTGCCCGGCGAACATTTCCTATCGGCGGCGCTTGAGCACGACCCGACCCTGTGGGATTTCGCGTTCGACAAGAAAGTGCTTCTCGCCACGCCGACCAACCTGATTGCGATTGCACGCTCGGTCGCCTCGGTCTGGCAGCAGGAAGCGCTTGCCAAGAACGCACGCGACATCGCCCTGCTCGGCAAAGAACTTTACGATCGCCTAGCCAAGGTGGGGGAGGATTTGCGCAAGGTTGGAGCGGGGCTCAACAGCGCCGTTACAAACTTCAACGCGTTCACCAACTCCTTCAATAGCCGACTCGTGTCGACCGGTCGCAAGTTCAAGGAATTGAATATCGAAACCGGCTCTCGCGAACTGGATGATGTCGGAGCCGTGGAGGCGCTGGCCAATGTCAGCGGGGGCAGTCACGCGGCGCTCACGGATCGACGCGGTGACGACACCGCAGAAGCCGCCGAATAGGCTCACATATCCCAGTCGGGCCGCCGCTCGCCGCCGCAGCCGTGGACGGTCTTGCCGTCGGCGATGACCATCACCGTGTCGGCGTAGCCGTGGCCGCTCATCGTGTCGTTGCAGCGAACGTGCGTGGCATCGACGATCAGCCGTTCCGTCTCGTAACGGTGGCCGTTGAACGTGGCACGGGGATCAGGCCGCGGCACGGTGATCCGCGTCTCGCCATAGTCGCCGGCATAGTCGATCCGCTCACCGGTGATTGTCACGGTCCAACCCGGCTCCTGGCCGAGCGCGCGATAGACGCTCTCTTCCCCCGGCGGCGGGTTAGTGGCGGCGGGATAAGCGCAGGCCGTCGTCGCGGCGAACAGGAGCCCGGCGGGCCATTTCGGCATGGTAACGGCTTTCATGGCCCGAACAGCGCGCGAGCGACTCAGATGTTCCCCGCGTGCCGCCACTGGTTGATGACCTCATAGGCCATTACAGCCGTCGCCACGGCCGCGTTGAGGCTGTCCGCACGACCCAGCATCGGCACCTTCACCAGCATGTCGCATTCCGCTTCATAGGCTGCGGGGAGGCCCTGGGCTTCGTTGCCGACCAGGATGAAGGCCGGCTTTCGATAGCGCGGCTCCTGGTAGTCCCGCGTGGCGTTAAGGCTTGTGCCTATCAGCTCGCCCCGGCCGGCGCGAAGCCAGGCCAGGAACTCGGCCCATGAAGCGGTGGCGATCTTCTGGGTAAAGAGCGCGCCCATCGTCGCCCGCACCGCCTCGACCGAAAAGGGATCGACGCATTCGTCGACCAGGATCAACCCGCCCGCTCCAACGGCGTCGCCGGTGCGCAGGATCGTGCCGAGATTGCCCGGATCGCGCAGCGCCTGGGCGACGATCCAGAGGTCGGCCTGGGCGCGGTCGATCCGTTCGAGGCCGATGTCGAAGGCGCGATAGACGCCGAGCACAGTCTGCGGATTGTCCTTACCGGACAGCTTGTGGAGGATGTCCGCCGTCGTCTCGATCGCCTCGCCTCCGGCAGCCTCGGTTTCGGCAATCAGGCGCTCGAGAAGGGGATGCCGATCGCCCCCAGCCGTGAAGAACAGGATCTCGGGCAGGAAACCCGCCTCCCGCGCCTCGGTCAGGATGCGCAACCCTTCGGCGATGAACAGGCCCTCGCGACGCCGGTTCTTCTTGTCGCGAAGGCCGCGAACCTGCTTCACCAGAGGATTGGAAAAGGCGGTGACCTGGCGCGGCACGATACGCCCTAAATCGTCACGCCAGTGAAGGCTGGCATCCAAGCTGCGGGAAGGGCCTCAAATGTCGTATGGACCCCAGCTTTCGCTGGGGCGACGGAGAACGAGGGTGTCATTCCTCGCCGAACTTGGTCTCGACCAGCTCCACGAGCGCGGCGACCGCGGCTTCGGCGCCGTCGCCCACCGCGCTGATGGTGATCTGATCGCCCATCGCGGCGCCGAGCATCATCAGCCCCATGATCGAGGTACCGCAGACGCGTGACCCGTCCTTTTCGACTTCGATGGCCGCGGGAAGCTCGGAGGCGAGGGTGACGAATTTGGCGCTGGCGCGGGCGTGGAGGCCGCGCTTGTTGGTGACATCGACCGTGCGACTCGCCACGATCAGGCCGCTTCGCCCAGGATTTCGGAAGCGACGGAGATGTATTTGCGGCCGGCCTCGCGCGCCGCGGCGACGGCGGCCTTCACATCCATCGTCTTGCGCGCGCCTTCGAGTCGGATCAGCATCGGCAGGTTGACCCCGGCGATCACCTCGATCGACTCGGATTTCATCAGCGAGATGGCGAGGTTGGAGGGCGTGCCGCCGAACAGGTCGGTGAGGATGATCACGCCCGCTCCTTCGTCAACCTTGGCGATGGCCTCGGCGATGTCGTTGCGTCGCGCTTCCATATCGTCCTCAGGGCCGATGCAGATTGCCTCGATCCGCTGCTGCGGCCCAACCACATGCTCCATGGCCACGACGAACTCGGCTGCGAGCCGCCCGTGCGTAACCAGCACCAAACCGATCATTTGAACACCTTGGCTAGTCTTCCATCTCCGCGCGCTGGTCCCCCCGGACCGGCCCACCCTCGACCGGATCGCGGGGCCGGGATGCGAGGTCGCGATGTTCGACCGTGGGCGAAAATCCCGCTTCGCGCAACCGTGACGCTACGCGCTCGGCGACATGCACCGAACGGTGACGCCCGCCGGTACAGCCAAATGCGATCGAAACATAGGATTTTCCCTCGCTGCGATAGCGCGGGAGGAGCATCAGCAGCAGCTCCTCGATCCGCGATACGGCCGGCTCATAGCTCTCGTCCGTCGCGATATAGTCGCCGACGGCCTTATCGAGGCCGGTCAAGGGACGAAGGGCATCCTCCCAGTGCGGGTTCTTGAGGAAGCGCACGTCGAACACGCTGTCGGCGTTGCGCGGCAGGCCGCGGGCGAAGCCGAAGGACATGATGTGAAGGTAGGGCGCACGGCTGCCGCCGAATCGATCGCGGATCTGCTGCTGCAAGGCGTTCGAGTCGGTGTCCGTGGTGTCGATGATATAGTCGGACCAGCGCCTCAGCGGCTCCATCAGGTCGCGCTCGGCGGCGATACCGTCGGTCGCCGGGCGATCGAGGGCGAGGGGATGACGGCGGCGCGTTTCCGAATAGCGCCGCAGGAGCTCCGACCCGGCGCATTCCAGGAACAGCGTCTCGATCGGATAATGCGATTCATCGGCGAGCGCCTTGATCTGCTGGACAATTTTCTTCGCATCGAAATCGCGGGTGCGGCTGTCGATGCCGATCGCGAGCGGCCGCCGGCGCCGCGCGCTGCCCTTGGAAAGCGGCGTCGACAGCAGATGCTCGAGCAATGAAAGGGGCAGGTTGTCGACCACCTCCCAGCCACTATCCTCCAGCGTGCGGAGCACCGTCGACTTGCCGGCACCCGAAAGCCCCGTGACCAGCAATATCCGTTTCGGGGTGGCGCCGTTTTTCACTCTTATTCGAGTCCGAATTGGGCAAGGGCCAGTTCAACCTTCACCGGCGCCGATGGTTCGAGCCCGTTGAGGCCGATAACCGGGACCTTGATGCCCGCGACGACCAGGGGATCATGCATCTCCGGCAGCCGCTCCACGTCACGGTCCAGATCGACGGCGAGCGAGACGGGAATGTCGCTCACCGACTCGACCTTGACGAGGCCGACGCCGCGAACCTCCATCTGGCCTTCGATATTGCGGGGGGCCGCGGCAAGCAGCTTGCCGCTCACCCGCCGCACGACGGTATAGTCGTCGCTGACTAGGACCGCGCCCCGATCGATGAGACGGAGCGCGAGGTCGGACTTTCCGGCGCCGGACCGGCCGGCGATCAGGATCGCCCGTCCGTCCTTGGCGACGCAGGAGACGTGCAGCGTTTCTGAGGAAAGGGATGGTCCGGTCATGCGATTACCCCTGGAAAGCGTATCACGAAACGAGCGCCCGTTCGCCCGTCATGACGATCCTCGACCACGATCCGGCCATCATGACCCTCGATGATCGCTTTGGCGATGGCGAGGCCCAGGCCGGAATGACGGCCAAAGGCTTCGCCTTCGGGCCTGATGCTATGGAAGCGGTTAAAGATCGCCTCACGCGCACCCTCTGGAACGCCCGACCCTTCATCCTCCACGCTGACCACGACATCGCTCTCGATCCTGGCGGCGGCGATCTCGACGAGGCCGCCCTCGGGCGAGAATGAGATGGCGTTGTCGACCAGATTGTCGAACACCCGGGCGAGGCGCGATTCCCCGCCGAGGACGACGGCCGTCCCGGCGCGGGGCCGGGCAAAGGCGATTCGGACATTCCGCTCCGCCGCGCGCGGCTCCCAAAGGCCCAGCAACGATTCAATCACCCGGCCCACATCGACGGGCTCGAAGCGGGCGCGGGAAAGTTCGGCGTCGAGGCGCGATACTTCAGCAATGTCGACCACCAGCCGGTCGAGCCGGACGACATCGTGACGCACCACGTCGAGCAACTTGCGGCGCAGCTCCGGATCATCGACATTATCGAGGCTGTCGACGGCCGAGCGGAGGGAAGCGAGGGGATTCTTGAGCTCATGGGTCACATCGGCGGCGAACGCCTCGGTCGCGTCGATCCGATGGCGCAGCGACTGCGTCATGTCGTGAAGCGCGCGGGCCAGGAGGCCGATTTCGTCGCGGCGGGCGGGAAGCCGCGGCACCGCGACCTCCCGTGCCCGGCCCAAACGGACACGCAACGCGGCGCGCGCCAATCGCCGGAGCGGGCGCGCGATTGTCCGCGCCAGGAACAGTGAGAGGAGTACGGAGAGAAGGATCGTTCCGGCGATGATGAAACCGAGCGTCAGCCGCTC
>NZ_DATCYB010000043.1:0-23191 GCF_036570505.1 Allosphingosinicella sp.
AGGATCGTGCCGGTGGCGCGGTCGCGGCCGCCGTCGATTTCACGGCCGATGAGGGCGCCGGCCGCGCCGCCGACCAGCAGGCCCACCGTGCCGTCCTTCTTGCGGCAATAATAGCGGCCGTCCTGACCGCGCCAGGACTTGCCCTTGTAATAGCCGTCATTGGCCATGGCCGGGGCTGGCATGGCCATCGGCACCGTCATGGTGGCCGCGGCGAAAGCGAGAGCGATGTTACGCATGACTTGATCCCTTCACTGATACCCGAGCGAAACAACGCCACGCTTGTCGCAGTGGTTTCATGAACCCCATACAACGAGGCCAGCCGTTTGCGGCGAAGGGCGATGTCACCCCGTCAAACCCCGCGACTGTGGCGGGGAAGCCACAGGTTGGGTTCGTCATGCTGAACTTTCAAAGTGACGTCCGTCAGCCGTTGAGCCGGTGCTCGAGCGTGATTTCGGCGTTGAGGAGCTTGGATATCGGGCAATCGGCCTTGGCGCCTTCGGCGATGGCGGCGAAGCGGTCCGCATCGATCCCGGTCATTCGGGCCTCGAGGCTGAGATCGGAGCGGCTGACCCTGAAGCCGTCGCCGTCCTTTTCGAGCTTCACCCCGGCCGTTGTCTCCAGCGTTCCGTCGGTGAACCCCTCCTTCGCCAGGGCGAAGGAGAGCGCCATGGTGAAGCAGGCGGCATGGGCCGCAGCGATCAGCTCTTCGGGATTGGTGCCGGGCGCGTCCTCGAAGCGTGTCGCGAAGCCATAAGGCTGGTCGGCGAGCACGCCCGACTGGGTCGAGACACGGCCTTTGCCTTCCTTGCCGAAGCCTTCGTAGCGCGCGGATGCGGTGCGTGTGATCATCTGAGCCCTCCTGCTGGTGTTGCAGGAAGGGAACGGCCGAAACCGCTTAAGGTTCGATCCTCAGCCCGCGACCGTCACGTCGACCTTCTCGACCCATTCAGGATAGAAAGCGGGCTCGCGGTTCGACCAGCCGGGCGCGGTGGCCGCGGCCTCGCTGATCGACTGGAGTAGAAGCCGCCGTCGTTCCGGATGCAGGTGCGGAAGCGCCGCCGCGGCACAGAAGGCGCCGGGCAGCCACGGCCGTACCGCCGCGCCGATCAGGCGTTCGTAGAGAAAGCGGTAGGCGGCGAAGTCGGGGAGCCGGTCCTGGCCGAGGTCGAAGGCGGTCATGGTGACGAGCGGCGCCATCAGCGGCTCCATCACGTCGAGGCCGCTGTCGTCCGGCACGTAATTGCGGATATGGTCGAGCCGCTGGTAGATGCGGGCCTGGGCACGGATGCTGGCCGCCTCGGCGACGTCGCGCGACCAGCGCTTGATCGCGTCGCGGCGGCCGAGCCCCACGTCGAGCGAGCGCCGGATATAGCGCTGCGTGCCTTTCGAGAAGCTCGCGAATTCTTTCATCTCAGCCAGAGTCAGCGCGCCGTCGGCGGGCTTGGTCTGCGTACCCATGATCCCACTCCTTTTGCCCTACGGGGGATCATGCGCCCAAATCGGTTACGCGACGCTTAATCAGTTCCCCGGCTCCCGTTAAGGATTGAATCAGAGATGATTCCGCGCCGCAATCGGTAATCGCCGCAAGGCCCTCCGTGAGTTCCCAAGTGTCACATCGCCGCAACATAAAGGCGCGCCGAACCGCCTTTTCGGGCGGGCTCAAGAGCAAGGGCAAAGTTGTCCACAATTTTTCGACCGACCGTGAAGCAGCGGCCCGACTGGCCTGCGAAACCGCGCGCGGATGGCCTTATTTGTCGGGGAAAAGCTGCTATAAGCCAGCCTGACGCGTGGGGCCCGGGCGATGACCGATCGAATCGATGATGCGGTGAAGAGGGGCTTCGCGCCTTCGGAGGAAGCGCCGGAAGGCCTGGCGGACGCGCGTCGATCCCGATTTTCGACCAAGGCGGGCGGCCGTTCGGCGAACGACCGGAGCGGCAACGGCTTTTTGGCCGATAGTGCGTTATCAGACGACATGGACTTGCGGCCACGAAACTTTGTCCAGCGCCGGCTCCCGGACCTCGGTATCGCCCTCAAATCGATCCTGGGATTCTGGCTGCTTTATCTCGCGCTGATCACCCTGCGCGCGGTCGTGCTCGATTTCCCGGACTTCTGGGCGATGCTGGCGAGGCGGGGCGCGGTCGTGCTGATCGGCGCCGCGCTGACCTTCCTCGTCTACCTCGCGCTGAGGCCGCTGGCGGCGTCGACACTCAACCGGAAAGCGATCGTCGCCGGCATTCTTTGCCTGCCCGCGTCCATCGCCTTCTCCGCGTTCAATTATTATGTATTCTACATCTTCGCGCCGCTTGATGCCGCCGAGTGGGACGCGTCGATGAAGGACCTGACGCCGCTCGAGATGGCACTGCAGAACATCGTCGAAAGCGCGCTCAGCTGGTATTTCATCTTCGCGGCGTGGGCGTCGCTTTATGTCGCGATGAGCTATGCGAAGGAGCTGCGCGCCGCCGATCGTCGCGCGGCCGCCTTCGCGCGCGAGGCGCAGGAAGCGCAGCTTCGGGCGCTTCGATACCAGATCAATCCGCATTTCCTGTTCAACACGCTGAATTCGCTGTCCGCCCTCATCCTCTCTCAACGCATCGAGAAGGCCGAGCGGATGATAATGACCCTATCCACCTTCTTCCGCACCACTCTCTCCGCCGACCCCACCGCCGACATCGCGCTGGAGGAGGAGATAAAGCTGCAACGCCTCTACCTCGATATCGAGCAGGTGCGTTTCCCCGATCGGCTGAAGGTCGAAGTGGATGTACCCGAGCACCTTGCCGGCGTCCGCGTTCCCGTCCTCCTCCTCCAGCCGATCGTCGAGAATGCGATCAAATACGGGGTGGCGCGCTCGCGCGGCGCGGTGACGGTGCGCATCTCCGCTTATGAAGAAGCCGGCAGGCTCCACCTCAAGGTCAAGGACAATGGCGAGGTGCCGCCACCGCACAGCTGCGACGATTGCGGCGGCACCGGCGTCGGTCTCAAGAATGTGTGCGAGCGTTTGATCGCCCGGTACGGCGTCCAGGCGGGATGCTTCCACGGGCCCGATCCCGAAGGGGGATATACCGTCCATGTCATCATGCCCGTCATCCGCAATGACTGACACCCAGGTGCTGCGCGTCCTCGTCGTCGACGACGAGCCGCTCGCGGTCGAGCGGCTGCAGCTGCTCCTCGCCCGATCGGAGGGCGTGACCCTGGTCGGTACCGCCGCCGACGGCGAGGCGGCGCTGCGCATCGCCGAGGCGGTGCGGCCCGACCTGCTGCTGCTCGACATCGCCATGCCCGGCATGGACGGGATCGAGGTCGCCCGGGAGCTCGCCGCCTCGGCGATCGATCCGGCGGTGATCTTCGTCACCGCCTTCGACAATTTCGCGGTCGCGGCCTTCGACGTCGCCGCCGTCGATTATCTCATGAAGCCGGTCGATCCCGAGCGCCTGGCCCGCGCGCTGGATCGTGCCCGAGAGGCGATCGCCAAGGGCACCGGCGCGCGCCCGCAGTCGTCGTCGGGATATGTCGAGGAATTCTGGGTTCCCGACCATAACGGCCTGGTCCGGATCGCCACCCGCGATGTCGACAGGATCACCGCGGAACGCGACTATATGCGGCTCCACGTGGGAAAGCGCAGCTGGCTGATCTATCGGACGATCGCCAAGCTGGAGGAGGAGCTGGACCCAGCCTTGTTCATTCGCGTCCACAGGTCTGCCATCCTGCGCCGCGACACCATAGTCGGGCTGAGCCGCGACGCCATGGGCCATTGGGCCGCGCGCCTGTCCGACGGCAGCGAGCAGCGCATCGGCCGCAGTCATATAGGCGACGTCAAAAAGCTCGCCGGACGGACGTAGGATAGGGGCTCAACTACGCCCTGCGGTCATACAATAGTATATCTAACAATGCCTTGGCGCCCTCAAGGCGACAGGCAACACGTTTTTCTGCCTGTCACATAACTACAACAATCGTGTCGCCTTGTGGGATACCACGCCTGCCGCCTCTTGTTTCTTTTCGGTCTATTTGCCTACTCTTGCCGCTGGAACACTAGGTTTTAGGGGGCTTGAAGATGTCACGCCTGGGCAAAGCAAATAATTGGAAGAAGTACCTCCTCCGCGGTGGCGCATCCGCCGCCGCTCTCCTGGCGATGAGCTCGGGCGCGTACGCCCAGACCGGCGCCGGCGACGACACGCAAGGCAACCAGACGATCGTCGTGACGGCGACCAAACGCGCCTCGACGGTGCAGGACGTGCCCTTCTCGATCAACGCGCAGACCGAGGCGGACATCCAGCGGTCGGGCGCGGTCACGATCGAGGATCTGTCGCGCAACGTCGCCGGCCTCACGGTGCAAAATCTGGGGCCGGGCCAGAGCCAGGTCGCCATACGCGGCGTCTCCGCCGGACAGATCATCCGCGACCAGCCGGGCGTCAAGGAACAGGTTGGCGTCTATCTCGATGAATCGGTGATCTCGCTCTCGCTGTTCACACCCGATCTCGACCTGTTCGATCTCAACCGCGTCGAGACGCTGCGCGGCCCGCAGGGAACACTGTTCGGCTCGGGCTCGGTCGGCGGCACGATTCGCTACATCACCAACCAGCCGGACCTTGACGAGGTCGAGGGGCTGGTCGAAGGCAATGTAAACCTGGTCGACGGCGACGATTTCGGCGGGCACCTGAAGGGCGCCATCAACGTTCCGATCGTCGAGGGCGTCGCCGCGATCCGCGCGGTCGGCTACCACACCAGATATGGCGGCTTCATCAACGCGCTGCGTGAAGGCGGCGGGATAGACGAGGACGTCAATGACGGCCGGCGCACCGGCGGCCGCATCGCGCTCACCGTCGAGCCCGCACCGAACGTCAGCATCACGCCCAGGATCGTCTACCAGGAAATCCGGGCCAACGGCTTCAATCGGCAGGAAGTCTACAATCTCTACGCCAATCCCTATACCGACCCGACCGCGCCGGGCGGACGGGAGCCGGTGGTCTTCGACGAGCGCCAGCAGTTCCTGCTGCTCAACGAGGATTTCGCCGACGACACGATGATCCTCGACAATGTGATCGAATGGGGTTTCGGGGGCGTCCAGCTGACCTCGGTGACCGGCTATATCGACCGCGAGATACTGGTCAGCCGAGATGCCAGCGCGCTTACCGGCAGCGTCTCGGTCGATTTGGGCTTCCCCGATGCGGGCGTGCTGCTGCCGTCCAATCTCGTCGATACGACGGACCTCCAGACCTTCACGCAGGAACTCCGCCTCGCCTCCGACAACACCAGCCCGTTCCAGTGGCTGATCGGCGGCTTCTATTCGGACGTCGAGCGTCTCTATTCGCAGCGCCTGCCGACGCCGGGCTACGACGCCTTCACCGACGCCGTGCTCGGCGCCGGGACGTCGGCGGCCGTGGCCAATGGCTTCGGCCCGGATTCACCCTACAATGCGGACCTGCCCTACGACATCAAGCAGAAGGCGCTGTTCGGCGAGGCGAGTTACGACCTCACCGATCGCCTCACCGCGACGGCCGGGCTTCGCTACTACGACTTCAAGGAGGAACGGCGCTTTACGTCGGGCGGCCTGTTCGCCAATGGCGACGACCAGCTCGATGAAACGAAGTCGGACGGCTTCTCGCCGCGCGTGCTGCTGAGCTATGAGGCGAGCGACAATATCACCGTCAACGCCCAGGCCTCCAAGGGCTTCCGGCTCGGCGGCGTCAACGATCCCTTGAACGAGACCTTGTGCAGCGCCGACGACGAGGCGACCTATGGCGGCTTCGATCGTTATGACGACGAGACGCTGTGGAACTATGAAGCGGGCGTGAAGTCCCAGTTCGCGGGCATCACCTTCAACGCGGCTGCCTTCTACACGGATATCAAGAACCTTCAGGTAACCGCCGATGCCGGCTCCTGCTCGTCTCGCGTGGTGTTCAACGCCGACGCTCATACGATGGGCGTCGAGTTCGAGATGTCGGCCCAGCCGGCCGAAGGCCTCGACCTGTCGATCGCCGGAAGCTTCATCGAGTCGGAGTTCGACGAGACGCGGCTGAAGGCCAACGGCGACGTTCTGGAAGGCATCCGCGAGGGCAACCGGCTTCCGTCCGTGCCCAATTTCCAGATCGCGGCGAGCGCTTACTACACCGTCCCGGTCAGCTCCACGATGGACGCCTTCGCCGGCATCACCTTCCAGCATGTCGGGAGCCGCTTCACCCAGCCGGGCGACCAGGAGAACAACCCGCGCACTTTCGTGCACGGCCTGCCGTTCGGCGGCGCGCCGGCGGACGCCTCGACCACGCTCGATCTCAAGCTGCCCGACTATCAGCTGGTCAATATCAGCGCCGGCGTGGAGATGGCCAACCAGCTGGAGATCGTCGCCTATATCAACAACCTTTTCGACGAAAACACCCTGCTTTCCTTCGACCGCGAGCGCGGGGGACGGGCGCGGCTTGGCTTCGCCACCAACCAGCCGCGGACGTTCGGCCTGACGGTCCGCAAGGGCTTCTGAGCCGATTGACACGGGAGGCCGGGGCGACGGAAACGCTCCGGCCTTCGTCTGTGGGAGATATCTATTGGCCGAGGTGACGCGCCGCTTCGCGCTGATGGGAGGTGCCGGCGCCGCGGCCGCCCTTTCCGTGCCGGCCCTGCTCAAGGCCGCTCCGGCCGATGTGTCGCCCGACGTCATCATTATCGGCGCCGGCATATTCGGAGCCTGGACGGCGCGGCGCCTTCAGGAGATGGGCCGCCGGGTGACGCTGGTCGATGCCTGGGCGCCGGCCCATGCCCGCGCCTCGTCGGGCGGCGAATCCCGGATGACCCGCGGCGCCTACGGGCCGGACGAAGTCTATACCCGCATGGCCTGGGAGTCGCTCGCCGACTGGAAAGCCCTCTCGGACACGGCGGCCCTGCCGCTGTTTTACGAGACCGGCGTCCTCTTCTTCTTTCCGCGCATCGAGCCTTATGTCGAGGACTCGTTGCGGGTGCACGCCAGGCTGGGGCTTCCGACCGAGCGGCTCGACAACGATGCGCTTCGCCGCCGTTTTCCGATGATCGATTTCGAGGGTGTCGAGGCCGGTCTGTTCGAGCCGCGCTTCGGCGCTCTGATGGCGCGGCGCGCGGTGCAGACGCTGGTCGCCACCTTCGTCGCTGACGGTGGGCGTTACGTTCAGGCCGAGATCGCACCGCCGACCGGCGCGGGCGAGGGGCTGGGCCATATTCAGACCGCCACCGGAGAGCGGCTCAGCGCCGGCCATTACGTGTTTGCCTGCGGGCCATGGTTGCCGAAATTGTTTCCGGCGCTTCTGGGATCACGTATTTTCCCGACCCGGCAGGAAGTATTCTTCTTCGCGCCCGAAGCGGGTGACGAGCGCTTCAGACCCGGTCGCCTGCCGGGGTGGGCCGACTTCAATGGCGGCGACATCTATTACGGCTTTCCGGATCTGGAAGGCCGCGGCTTCAAGATCGCCCACGACGCCCATGGGCCGCCCATGGACCCCGACCTAGGGGATCGCATCCCGTCGGCCCAGGCGCTGGCCGATGTCCGCGCCTTCATGATCCGGCGTTTTCCCGCGCTCGCTGGCCGTCCGCTCAGCGAAGCTCGAGTTTGCCAATATGAGAACAGCGCCAACGGCGATCTGCTGATCGATTTTCACCCGGAGATGAACAACGTCCTGCTCGTCGGTGCCGGCTCCGGACACGGATTCAAGCATGGCCCGGCGGTCGGCCGCTATGCCGCCGCATTGCTGACCGGCCGGCTCGCCCGGGTAGAGCCTCGCTTCTCTCTGGCCTCGAAGGGCGAGACGGAGAAGCGGGAAGTGCATTAACCGGCGGCATCGCCGATCAAGGCGAATTCGCCGGGATTATGGGCTTACAGGGATATCGTCATCATCATCGTCGTCGCCGGCAAGGAGGACGATGGCCGCGACGACCGCCGCAGCTCCCAGCAGCGCGGCGACGGGCACCCAGCGATTGTCCACCACCACGGCGTCCACATCGTCTACCACGACCACGTCGCGTCCCGTGCAAAAGGTTTGATGCCAATTCTGTCCGGGCGCGTCGGTGCGCGTCGCGGTTTCGGCGCACCATTGCCCCACCTGGGCCGCGACGGTCTGTGCGGACGCCGCGACCGGGGTGAGCGTCATCATCGCGACGGCGGCCGATGTGAGGATCATTCCTGCTATTTTCATGGACTTCCTCCCTGTACCTCAGCTCCTGGAGCGTGGGTATAACGCGACGAATCGCGATTGGTGCCGCCAGTCGGGTCAAAATTACGGCAGATGACGGGAACCGCTTTCGTCTCACCTCTCGCCCGAACGGAGTGACTGCTGCCCCACGCCGGTTTCCGTTACGAGGCGGACGAAGGCGGCAACGTCCCGAAGCACCGGCGCCCCGCCGCGAAACGGTTTCGCCAAGGCTGTGACAAGGCCGACATGGCCGACATCGGCATAGACGAGCGTTTCGGCCGCCGCCCCGGCCTCGACCAGGGCGATCGCCATGCCGGTGCTTTGCGAGGGAAGGACGAGTTCGTCCTCGCCTCCGGCTATCAGCAAAGCGGGAGGGTCGTCGGCGCTGGCAAAGCGGATCGGCTGCGTCGCCGCAAGGTCGTCCGCTTCGCCGAACGCGTCCTTGGTCACCCGGGTGTCGAGCGGCAGGAACTCATAAGGACCGGCGAGCGTGGCCCAGCCTTTCACCGCCGCCCGGTCGGGGCCGAGCCATTGAGGATCGACCGCCAGCATGGCGGCGTTGTAGGCGCCCGCCGAATGACCGGCGAGGACGATGCGGTCCGGATCGCCGCCGAAGCGGGCGATGTGGGCGCGTACCCATTTCACCGCCGCGGCGCTGTCCTCGACGAAAGCCGGGAAGCGGACTTTCGGCACCAAACGATAGTCGGGGACCGCTACCACGAAGCCTTGCGCGGCGAACGCGCGGCCGACGAAACCGTAGCCTTCCTTGGAGCCCCCCTTCCATGAGCCGCCATAGAAGAAGACGATGACGGGGCGTGGGGCCTGCCCGGTCGTCGTGGGGGCGTAAATGTCGAGCCGACGCCGGTCGCCCGGCGCATAGGCCTGATCCCTCGCCACCAGGCTTGCACCTTCATCCTTGGGGACGAGGGCGTTGAAGGCGCTGAGAGGTGTGCAGCCCGCGAGGGCCGACAAAAGGAAGGGGAGAAGAAGACGACGCACGCCTTCCTATAGGCTGAAACAAGATGGGCCGGACAGGGGTTGGTGCGGCGAACCAGGAGGAGAGGAGACATGCGCAGCAGCAGCGGCAAAGGCGAAGGCAAAAACAACCTCCACGATCCTACCCTGAAGGAGAAAGAGCGCGCGCGGGGTGTCAGCGGCGAGGCGATACAGGGCGAGAAGATGGTGAAAGCGGAACCTGACCGGAAATCGACGGTCCGCGGCAAAGCGTCCTAGGGTAAGCAAGGATGGCGGCGGAGTTCGACTCCGCCGCCTTCTTTCGATCGCGGCCTTCTTAGCGGCTGGCGAGCGCGACGCGGCCGTCGTCCTTCATAGCCACCGCACGGCTGACCTGCGGGCGGGCGGAGTTCAAGACGTCGTCGCGGCAGCTCTGGACGCGCAAAGCCTCGACAAGACCGGGGGCCTGGGTGAAGCCGCAGATACGGTCGGCCGCCGCCTCGATACGGTTCTCGAGCGTGCGGGCGCCGGCGGCGCTGGCGAGGTTGAGGTCGCTATAGGAGACGAAGGCGATGAAGCCTTGCTCGGCCGCGTTCGGCTGGGCCTGGACGGGGAGCGCCGCGAAGGCAGCGATGACCGCGGCGATGGCGAGGGTAATGAATTTCGTCATGAACTGGTCCTTCCTGAACGTTGGGTACGACAGGGAGCCTCACGCGATGGGGGGCAACATTGGGGAGAACTCCCTGCCGTTGCAGCTTCCTAGGGAAGGGACGCGGGCGGCGCTTTCCCGCTTCGACGGCGAACGCCTCCGTTTCGGCGAACGTGCGCCGGGCTCGACGAAAGGCGCGTCGCGTTCGACGGACGTCGAGCACCGGCTCAGGTGGTGGCGATGTCCGGCGCGTCCTCGGCCTTCATGCCGACGACATTGTAGCCGGCGTCGACATGGTGGATCTCGCCGGTGACGCCGCTGGCGAGGTCGGAAAGGAGGTAGAGGGCCGAGCCGCCGACATCCTCGATGGTGACGTTGCGGCGGAGCGGCGAATTATACTCGTTCCACTTCATGATATAGCGGAAATCGCCGATGCCGCTCGCCGCCAGCGTCTTGATCGGGCCGGCCGAGATTGCATTGACGCGGATCTTCTCCTTGCCGAGGTCCATGGCGAGATATTTGACGCTGGTTTCCAGCGCCGCCTTGGCCACGCCCATCACGTTGTAGTGGGGGATGACCTTCTCGGCGCCGTAATAGGATAGCGTCAGGACAGAGCCGCCCTCCGGCATCATCGGCCGCGCCCGCTGCGTCACCGCGACGAAGCTGTAGGCGGAGACGTTCATGGTGAGGAGGAAATTGTCGAGGCTGGTGTCGACGAACTGGCCGCGCAGCTCGTTCTTGTCGGAAAAACCGATGGCGTGGACAAGGAAGTCGATGGTCTCCCAGCGGGCCTTCAAGGCCTCGAACGTGCGATCGAGTGCCGCCATGTCCGAGACGTCGCAGTCGATCAGGAAATCGGAGCCCAATTGCTCGGCGAGCGGCGCGACCCGCTTCTTGA
Source organism: Allosphingosinicella sp. (assembly GCF_036570505.1). Taxonomy (GTDB): domain Bacteria; phylum Pseudomonadota; class Alphaproteobacteria; order Sphingomonadales; family Sphingomonadaceae; genus Allosphingosinicella. The sequence continues at coordinate 10,646 of NZ_DATCYB010000043.1, forward strand.
GCGCCTCGCCCTGATGGCTGAAGGCCAGCTGTGCGCCCTGGTCGGCCAGCGCCTTGGCGATTCCCCAGGCGAGCGACTTGTCGTTGGCGAGGCCCATGATCAGACCGCGCTTGCCCGCCATCAACCCGTTCATATGCTTTCCCTGTTGTAGAATGCTTCTTCGCCCTCCTTTAGGCCCTCTTCCGGCGATTCCGCTAGTGCGGCGTTGAGCTCCGCGCCGATGACGACGCCGAGGCCGATGATGAAGAAGAAGATGAGCGCGATCATCACTCCGGCGAGGCTGCCGTAGGTGAGGTCGTAGCCGCCGAGGTTCCTGAGGACGACCGGCAGCAGCGCCGTCGTCGCCAGCCACCACAGGGTGACGAACAAGGCACCCGGCCACTTGAGGCAGCCGCGCTTGCGATACCGCTGCGGCGTCAGCGAATAGAAGAGGAGATAGAGCGCACCGTACAGCACCAGGCCCGGCACCACTCTCAACAGGGTGAACAGCCCGACGATGTCGTCGGCGAGCGGCAGGAACCGGACGATGAACTCCTGGATGCTGCTGAGTACGATCGAGATGCTGAAGGCGATCATGGCGAGGATCACCGACGCGATGATCATGCCGACCGAGCCCAGGCGATATTCCCAGAAGGGTCTGCTGAAGGTCACGCCATAGGCGCGGCGGATGATGTCGCGGATGGTTTCGATGAAGCTTCCCGTGGTCCACAGGCCAACCAGCGCGCCGAACCACAGGAGGCTTCCCGAGCGCGCCTCGATGACGTCGGCGATCGGCTTCGACAGAACGTCGGCGACGCTGGGCGGCATGGTCTGGAGGAGCGCGATCACGGCTTCCATCCCGCCTTCCTGCTGCCCGATCAGCCGCGCCACCGCGGCGGCGACGATGACGAAGGGAAAGAGGGTCAGGAGAGCGAGGTAGGCGAGATTGCCGGCATGGATGAAACCGTCATTATAGACGCCGATCGCGACCCTCTTCACCACCTCGAAGGCGTAGCTGCTGGATTTCACCCGCTGCCAGTGACCGCCGACCTTCGCCCGCGCGCCGGCGAACCGCTTGCGCCTTTCCTCGGGCGATTCGGGGGAAATGTTGGTCACGGCGTGTCAGACGCCCAGACCGGCGCGCGGGTTTCCCTTCCCTTTGCCGGGCCAGCCCTCGACGAACTCGGAAAGGGCCGCATCTCCTACCGGCAGATCGACCATCAAGGTCACCAGTTGATCCCCTCTGGCGCCGGTCTTGGCGGTGAAACCCTTGCCCTTGAGGCGCAGCACCTTGCCCGAGCTCGAACCCTTGGGGATGCTCAGCATCACGGCGCCGTCCACGGTCGGCACCTTCACCTTGCCGCCGAGCACCGCCTCGTCCAGCGAGACGGGAAGATCGAGCCGGACGTCGTCGCCGTCGCGCCGGAAGAAGCGGTGCGGCTGGATCGAAATGGTGACAATCGCGTCGCCATTGGCGCCGGGGCCGGGCTGTCCCTGACCCGCGAGGCGGATCTTGGTGCCTTCCTCGACCCCCTTTGGGAGCTTGATGTCGACCGTCTTGCCGCCTCCCAGCGTCACCCGCTGGTCGGCAAGCGTCGCCGCATCCTGGAAGGATACGGGCAAGCGATAGAGCGCGTCGGCGCCCTTGGCGGGCGGCGGACGCCGGGCGCCGCCGAAGTTGCCGAACCCGCCGCCGCTGCGCCGCTGGGCGCCCCCGAACAGCCCCTCGAACAGGTCGGAAAGATCGGGCGCCTCGCCGCCGGTCTCGAAGCCGCTGAAACCGCCCGGTCCTGAGCGGAAGCCGCCGCCCGAGCCGGGCTGCGGTCCGCCCCGCCCGTAGCCGAAGGGAGAGCGCGGGTTGCCCTCCTCGTCTATCTCGCCGCGGTCATATTGCGCGCGCTTGTCCTTGTCGGTGAGGATGTCATAGGCCTGCGTGACCTTCGAGAAGCGCTCGGTCGCCTTGGGGTTGTCCTTGTTGCGGTCCGGATGGAGCTCCTTGGCGAGCTTGCGATAGGCCTTCTTGATGTCCGCCTCGCTCGCGCCCCGCGCCACCCCCAGCTCTGAATAAAGGTCCGCCATCCTATTTACGTTCTCCAGCGCGCCTCAAAAGTCCATCTATTTGGGCACCACGGGCGTCCTAAGCAACGCCAGGGCTTCGGGATAGCGGCGCGAGAGCGGCACCTCGGCCCCGTTGCTGAGCCGCAGATCATGGTCGCCCGAGCCGGCCGCGGCGATCTCGGTGACGTGCCGCGCATTGACCAGCCAGGATCGGTGCGTGCGCACGAAGCCCGCATCGCCCAGCATGCTCGCGACGCTGGCGAGCGTGGTCCGCATCAACGGCTGGCGTCCGTCCGCGAGGCTGAACTCGACATAATTGCCGCACGACCGGGCGCTGAGGATGTCCGCCCGATCGACCCGGATCATGCGCTGACCTTCATTGATGTCGAACGTCTCCGGCGGCGCCGGCGCGGCCGCGACTTCGCCGGCCCGGCCCCGCTGCAACGCCCCGGCGGCCCAGAAAGTGGCCGCGAACAGCGCGTAGGTGAGAAGGTCCTTGCGATACTCGTACAGCACCTCATCGAAGCCGGGTCCGAAATCGTAGGACTCGCCCAGCAGCGCGTAAAAGCCATGGCGGAGGAAGACCATGAGGGCGACGTGGACGAGCGAGAATGGAATCGTGACCGCGATATGGGCGGCGATCGCGAACGGCCAGCGCGGGCCGACCGGTGGAAACCGCTCCACCATCAGAAACGCCACCCACGCCAGCGCGATCAGCGCGATAACGCTGGTTGCTTCCCACACCGCCGGCTCCCAGGCAGGCAAGGGCATCCCCATCCGCCCCGTGTCGTGGAGAATCGTCAGGACGTTGACAATGCCGACGAGCAGGGCGCCGATGACAATAACGGCATAGCCGACAGCCCAGGCCGGCCACCCCCGCCAGCCGCTTGTCCCTTCCGAGACGCCGTTCGTCACGCCGATACTCCGCCCGAAACGCCGGCACGGCCGCTCGGCCTACTGTCGTTGCGGCCCCCCGAGCTCATGCGCATCGTCCTGTCATTCGCTCAATCGGAAGGGACGGATCATGCAGGATTTCACGCTGGCCAGCAGGGGCGCGCGGCTCATCTACCTCGACTGGATTCGCGTCGGAGCCTTTGGGCTTTTGATCCTCTTCCATGTCGGCATGTTCTACGTGACGTGGGATTGGCATGTGAAGAGCGATCATGTCAGCCACGCGATCGAGCCGCTCATGCTCGCCAGCAGCCCGTGGCGCCTGACCCTCCTGTTCCTCGTGTCCGGGGTCGCGACGCGCTTCATGACGGACAAGCTAGCCCCCGGAGCCCTGGCCGGGCGGCGAACGGCGCGGCTGCTTCCGCCGCTGCTGCTCGGCATGCTCGTCATCGTGCCGCCGCAAAGCTACTATGAGGTGGTCGAGAAGCACGCCTACTCGGATGGCTATTTCGCTTTCTGGAGCCGCTATCTCGCCGCAGACCAGAGCTTCTGCCAGGCGGGCGAATGCCTCATCCTCCCGACCTGGAACCACCTCTGGTTCGTCGCCTATCTGCTGGTTTACACATTGCTGGCGGTACTCCTTCTGGCGGCGGCGCGGGAACGGTTCCTTCGCCTCGGCGACCGGCTGGCGGGCTGGCTCACCGGCGCGAAGCTGATCATCTATCCCATCCTGTTCCTGGCCGCCGCGCGCATCTTTCTCCTGCCAGTCTTCGACGTCACCCACGCCCTCGTGGACGATTGGTATAACCATGCCGTGTCCTTCGCCGCATTTCTGTTCGGATTCCTGATGCTGAAGCATGGGTCCGTCGCCGCCGAGTGCATCCGTCTGCGCTGGCCCGCCCTGGCGCTGTTCCTTGTCTCCTACGGCGCCTATGCCGCCTATTACTGGATCTATGCGGTTGACGACGTGTCGGCGCCGGAGTGGCTGAGGAACGCGGTCCGGGTCGTCCATGCGATAGAGCAGTGGTCCGCGATCGTGGCGGTCCTGGGCTTCGGCGCCCGTCACCTGACGCGCGACAGCAAGCTGCTCCGGACCCTCACCGAGGCGGTCTTCCCCTTCTATATCGCCCACCAGACGATCATCGTCGTGGCGGGACATCATCTGAAGGCATTGGAGTTGCCTGCCCCGGCGGAGGGGGCTGCGCTGGTCGCGATCACCGCCGCCGGGTGCTGGCTGACCTACGAGGTGGTCCGTCGCATAGCGCCGCTTCGGCCGCTCTTCGGCCTGGCGCCGCGCAAGCCAGGCCCGCCCGTCCGTCACGCTCTCGACCCGGTCCCCGCCGCCGACTAAAGGGTCGGCTATGGCCGACGATCCGCACCCGCTCTTCGAAACCTGGTTCAACGAAGCCGCCGCGGCGGAGCCCAACGATCATAACGCCATGGCGCTGGCGACGGCGGACGCCGAGGGGTGGCCTTCGGTGCGGATGGTGCTGCTGAAGGGGCATGATCCGCGCGGGTTCGTCTTCTTCACCAACCTCGACAGCCGCAAGGGCGGCGAGCTGGCGGACAATCCTCGCGCGGCCTTGCTCTTCCACTGGAAGTCGCTGCGCCGGCAGGTGCGGATCGAGGGGCCGGTGGAGCCGGTGGGCGAGACCGAGGCGGATGTCTATTTCGCCACCCGCTCGCGCGATTCCCAGCTCGGCGCCTGGGCGTCGGACCAGTCGCGGCCGCTCGACAGTCGCGCGACCTTCGAGGCGCGTTACGACGAATTGCGCGCCCGCTTCGAGGGCGACGACGTCCCCCGTCCGCCGCGCTGGTCGGGCTTTCGCGTCCTTCCCGAGCGAATGGAATTCTGGAGCGACCGCGCGCACCGCCTCCACGAGCGCCGGCTGTTCGTGAGGAGTGGGAAGGGGTGGAGCGAAGGGCTGCTCTACCCGTGACCGCCCTGCGCGAAGCCGAGGGCAAGCTTACCACCCGCGCGGCGCTGGCGAGCGTGGCGACGGCGCTCTTCCTGCTGATCCTGAAGAGCTTCGCCGCCTGGCAAACAGGGTCGGTGGCGATGCTCGGGTCGCTCGCCGATACGGGCCTCGATCTGCTGGCTTCCCTGGTGACGCTTTACGGGGTCCGGATCGCGGCCATGCCGGCCGATTACGATCACCGTTTCGGCCATGGCAAGGCGGAGGCGCTGGCGGCTTTGTTCCAGGTCGCGCTGATCACGGCCTCGGCGGCCGCCATCGGCTGGCGGGCCATCGTCAGCTTCAAGGAGGACCGGCCGACGGCGAGCGCCGAGCTGGGGATCGGCGTCTCCCTCGTCGCCATCGTCGCCACCTTCGCCTTGCTCTATTATCAGAGGCGGGTGATCGCGCGGACGCGCTCCGTCGCGATCGAGGCGGACAATGTCCATTATCAGAGCGACCTGCTGCTCAACCTGTCGGTGATCGCGGCGCTGGTGCTTGATCAGTATCTCGGCGTCGCCGCCGCCGATCCCGTCTTCGGCATCGCCATCGCCCTGTGGCTGGCCTGGGGCGCGCTCCGGGCGTCGAGCCATGCGATCGACCAGCTGATGGACAAGGAATGGCCGGAGGATAAGCGCCGCCGCTTCGTCGAGGTCGCGGCGCGCCAGCCGGAACTCAAGGGGATTCACGATCTTCGTACCCGCCGGAGCGGCGCCAAGGATTTCGTCCAGTTCCATGTCTGGATCGATCCCGGCATGACGGTGGCGGAGGCGCATGACGTGATGGACGCGGTCGAGGCGAAGCTCCAGGGCGAGTTTCCCGGCGTCGAAATACTCATCCACGTCGATCCCGAGGGTCAGGTCGACGAACCCGGCAACCCCCTCGTCGAAACCGATCTCACCCCAGGAGCCCGAGAATGAACGAACTCCGCCTCGTGCAGGTCGATGCTTTTGCCGACCGCCCCTTCACCGGGAATCCGGCCGCCGTCGTGCCGCTCGATGCCTGGCTTGCGGACGAGACGATGCAGGCGATCGCCATGGAGAACAATCTCAGCGAGACGGCCTTCACCGTGCCGACCGACGGCGATGCCGATTACGAGCTGCGCTGGTTCACGCCGACCACTGAGGTGGCGCTCTGCGGCCATGCCACGCTGGCGAGCGGGCACGTGCTGATCCAGGGCGACGAGGTCCGCTTTCGCACGCGCAAGGCCGGCGTGCTGGCCGTCGCACGTGACGGCGACGCCCTGAAGCTCGACCTACCGCAAATCCTTGTGAAGCCCGAGCGGAACGATACGCTGCTCGATGTGCTGGGAACGCCGCAGGGAGAATCCTTCCTCTCGTGCGAAAGTGTCGAAGCGACCGCGATCGTCCTCCTCCCCGATGCCGACGCGGTGCGAGCCTGTGCGCCGGACATGAAGGCGCTGGCCGGGATCGACCTGATGGTCATCGTCACCGCTCCGGGTGAGGGCGCTCACGACGTCGTGAGCCGGGTCTTCGTGCCCGCCTGGGGTGTCGATGAGGATCCCGTTACCGGCTCCGCTCATGCCGCGCTGACGCCCTTCTGGTGCGAGCGCCTGGGGCGCGACAGCTTCATCGCCTATCAGGCAAGCCGGCGCGGCGGAGTGGTCCGGTGCCGAAGGGAAGGGGATCGGGCGGTCCTCGGCGGCCCATGCGTCACCGTCATCGAAGGAAGGCTGCGCCTTTGAGCGCTACCGATTCGGTCACGTCACGTTCAGCCCCTATATGGTAGGAACAGGGACGCCTGCTGCCGAAAGGATCGTCAAATGCTCAGAAGCTTTTCCTTCCTTGCCGGAACCTTGCTTCTTGCGGCCGCGCCGGTCGTGGCCGGCACGCCCGAGGGCGAGGCGAAGCTCGCCGAGGCGCTTGAAGGCCGCATCGCCGGCGAGCCCGTCGACTGCATCAACCTTCGCACCGTCCGCTCGAGCGAAGTCATCAAGGACACCGCGATAATCTACAAGTCCGGCGCAACGCTCTACGTCAACCGGCCTGCCGCGGGCGCGGAGTCCCTCGACAAATGGGACGTGCTGGTCACGCGGACGCTATCGTCGCGGCTCTGCGACGTGGATGTCGTTTATCTCCGCGACCGCGGAACGAACATGCAGACCGGCTTCGTCCTGCTCGGCGATTTCGTCCCCTATCGCCGGGTGGACTGATCGGCGAGGGCTTGTACAAGGAAATCCAGGATCGGCCGCTGGCTCGGCAGAATCTTGTCCTGCGCCGCGTCCAGTGAAAGCCACGCCGCCCGATCGACTTCCGGGAAGGACTGAAGTCGTCCGCTACGCGGCGGCCATTCCATTTCAAACCGGTTGCTGACGAGCCGGTCCGAATCGAATTCACCTTCCAGCGCGAACGCCTCCACCCATTTTCCGCCGGCCTGCCGGATTCGGCATAGGGGGCGCGGCATGCCGGCCGGCTTGACGCCCAACTCTTCCTCAAACTCCCGTAACGCGCAGGCCAGCGGATCCTCGCCGGATGCGACCTCGCCCTTGGGGATCATCCAAGCGCCGGCGTCCTTGTTCCGCCAAAACGGACCGCCCGGATGAACGAGCAGGACCTCTAGCGCAGAGCGAGAACCGCGATAGAGGAGGATACCGGCGCTGAGCTTGGACAAAACAGGCTCCTCATCTTGCGAGACCCTTCCTAAGGCAAGCAGCTTGCCCCCGCGAGGTAGTCCTGCAAGGTTGCGGCATGGATGGAGGGTGGCCATGAACGACCGTGAAGATGTGCCGCCCGACAGCCGTCTCCGCCGCGATATCGGCTTCACGGGCTCCGCCTTCCTCTCTTTCAACGGTATCGTCGGGGCCGGCATCTTCGCGCTGCCGGCGACCTTGCACATCCAGTTCGGCGCGTTCAGCCCGTGGCTGTTTCCGATCTTCGGGCTGCTCATCCTGCTCGTCGCCTTGCCTTTCGCGCGGCTGGCGGCCCTGTTTCCGCAGTCAGGAGGGCCGGTCGCCTACACGGCCGCCTTCGGCCCGGTCGCCTCGTTCCAGGCGGGATGGCTTTACTATGTGGCACGGGTGACGGCGCTCGCCGCCAACGCCAACGTCTTCGCCACCTACGCCGCGACCCTTTGGGCGCCGTTCGGTGCCGGGGCCGGGCGTGCTGCGACGATCATCGCGCTCTGCGCCTCCCTGACATTGATCAATGTCATTGGCGTCCGCCGCGCCATTCGCGCGCTCGACGGGCTGACGCTGCTCAAGGGCCTGCCGCTCGTTGCGCTGGCGCTCTGGGGACTGGTCGCGGCCGCGGGGGCATGGCCGGCGCCCGGACCGGCGCCGAGCCTGTCGGGCATCGAGGCCGCCGCGCTCGTCATCTTCTATGCGTTCATCGGCTTCGAGAATTCGGTCGTTCCGGCCGGCGAGACGGCCGATCCGGGCCGGACCATTCCACGCGCCCTGATCGCCACCATCGTCGGCACGGCCGTGCTCTACTTCATCGTCCAGCTCGCCTATGTCTCGGTGATGCCGGCGGGGGAGGAGCCGGAGGCCCCGCTGGTCGCCTTCGCCGCCGTCCTGGCGGGCCCCGCCGGGGCCCTCGTCATTACCGTCGCCGCTTTGTCTTCGATCGGCGGCAATATCGCGGGCTCGCTCACATCGACGCCGCGCGTCACCTTCGCGCTGGCCCGCGAGGGGCTGCTGCCGCGCTGGTTCGGCACAGTCAGCGAGCGATTCCATACGCCCGCCAATTCGGTGCTGTTCATGGGCCTCCTCGGCGCGGTGCTGGCGCTGACGGGGAGCTTCCTTTGGTTGGCGATTGTGAGCACGCTTGCGCGGCTGTTCGTCTACGGAACGAGCATTGCCGCCCTGCCGCGCGCGGAGCGGCAGGCGGGCCGGCGGACGGTCGCGGGCACCTTCGTGCTGATGGGAGCGGGCCTGCTGGTTTGCCTCTGGGCGGCTCTCCAGTCGCAATGGGCCTCCTGGCGCATGCTGCTGATCCTGGTGGGCGCGGGGCTTGCGCTCTACTTGCTGGCGCGGCGGGATCGCTCGTTCAGGCCGAAATAAGCTCCGCCGGCACCGTTTCTTCGATCCAGCCGCCGCCGAGAACGCGATCGCTGTCGTAAATGACCGCCGCCTGCCCGGGCGCCACGCCATATTCGGGCATCTCGAAGTGGATCGCCTCGCCATCAAAGCGGGTCGGCGCCGGCCGCGCCATCGAGCGTACCTTCGCCGTCAGCTGCTCGCGCTGGTCCCCGCCCAGCCAGTTGATCCCGCCGAGCTTCGCCGTCCGCACCGCCAGCGCCGCCTTCGGACCCACCACCACGCGCCGGCTCTCCGGCTCCAACCGGACGACGTAAAGCGGCTCGGGCTGGCCGCCTATCTCCAGCCCGCGGCGCTGGCCGACGGTGAAGTGGACGAGGCCCTGGTGCCGGCCGAGCACGCGGCCCTCCAGATCGACGATCTCGCCTTCCGCCGCCGCCTCGGGCCGCACCTTCTTCACCACCGAAGCATAATCGCCATTGGGGACGAAGCAGATGTCCTGGCTGTCGGGCTTGTCGGCGACGAGAAGGCCGAGCTCGCGGGCGATCTCGCGTACCGCGGGCTTGGGCATGTCGCCGAGCGGGAAGCGGAGATAGTCGAGCTGTTCCTGGGTCGTGGCGAACAGGAAATAGCTCTGATCGCGCGCGGGATCGGCCGCACGGTGCAACTCCGCCCCATTGGGCCCGACGACGCGGCGGACATAATGGCCGGTGGCGAGGCAGTCGGCGCCGAGATCGCGGGCGAGGCTCAGCAGGTCGGTGAACTTCACGCCCTGATTGCAGCTTATGCAGGGGATGGGCGTGCGGCCCTTCATATATTCGTCGGCAAAGCGCTCGATCACGCTGTCCCTGAAGCGGCTTTCATAGTCGAAGACATAATGGGCGATGCCCAGCCGGTCGGCCACGGTGCGCGCGTCGTAGATGTCCTGGCCGGCGCAGCAGCTTCCGGTCCGCTGCACGGCGGCGCCATAATCGTAGAGCTGGAGCGTGATGCCGATCACCTCGGCGCCGGTCCTCGCGGCCAGCGCGGCCACGACCGAGCTGTCGACCCCGCCCGACATGGCGACGACGATCCGGGCCTTATCGAGCGGCCGGTCCAGCTGGAAATCCACGGTCATGAAGGCCGCCATATAGGGGTATCCGCCCTCGCCGCCCACCCTGTGGATAATTTTACGATGGATTCAGTCTTCTTGGTTAGGGACTCGGGTGATGGACATGAGCTTTCTCAGCCGCGCCCGCCGCATGCGGGCCGACCGGACGCCCGCGCGGCTCGATTATGGCGTCCTGGTCGCGACCCTGGACGCCATGCAATCTTCAAGCGCGACGGTGCGGGCCCAGATACGCTCGGTCCACGGCCGCGTCGAAGGCGGCACGGCCTCCGAGCCGCTCGTCGACATACTTCTCGCCGCGCCCGACTGGTCCGACGCCATCGCCGCCCAGCAGGGCCGCTTTCACCGGGGGGCGCGCAACGGTGAAGCACGGTAACCCAAATGACCGGGAAATTTACCTTCGCATTTTAGCCTTCCTTCAATGCCTCCGGACTAAGGCTGGGCGGCACGAATGAGACGGCCCCGCCAGCGGGGGGTATTTTTTGAGGTAGGAATGATTGAAAACCAGACGATACGCCCCGCCCAGGTCATCGGCCCGCTGGGAGAGCCGCTGACCTTGGACACGTTGCCACCGCGCTCGACCACCCGATGGGTGGTGCGCCGCAAGGCGGAGGTCGTCTCTGCCGTGAACGGTGGGCTCCTGAACGTCGACGAGGCCTGTGAGCGCTACGGGCTCACCCTCGAGGAATTCGCCGGCTGGCAGCGCGCCGTCGATCGCTCCGGCATGCCCGGGCTGCGCGTGACCCGCATCCAACACTACAAGTCGCTTTACGAGCGCCAGCAGAAGTTCTGACCCGTGCGGGCGCGATCGGCGCGCGCCCGAACGTCGCGCCTTCAATACTCTTCCGAAACGATGTAAGACATCCCCGTCTTGCTCGGCCGATCCACGCGCCAGAATGTGCGACGGTTTGCAGGAACAAGCGCGCGCTTCGCGCGTCTTGGAATCGGAACGCCGCTGAAACCTCTCGGGTTCGTCGGCAGTGAGTACAGGAGGGAAGAAGATGAATCTCATCATTGCACTGATCATCGGGGGCATCATCGGCTGGCTCGCGAGCATCGTCATGCGCACCGACGCCCAGCAAGGCATCCTGCTCAACATCGTTGTTGGTATCATCGGCTCGCTGCTCGGCGGTTTCCTGCTCGGGCCGCTTCTTGGCGGTGGCAACCTGCTTAGCGGGGCCTTCGATATCATGACGCTGATCGTCGCGCTGCTCGGCGCGATCATCCTGCTGGCGATCGTCAACCTCTTCCGTCGCGGCAGCGTTCGCTAGGATTCGACGAGTTCCAACAAGAGGGGCCGCTTCGCCGAGGCGAGGCGGCCCCTTTTCATTACTGCATCTCGTAGGTGACCGAGAGGGTTACCGACAGCGTCTGCTCGCCGGGGACGATCTTGGTCGAAGCGTCCTGGGCGGCAGCCTCCATCCGCATCACCGGATAGGGGACGGGCGGTCCCGCCGCCGCGGATTCGCTGATCGCGAGAATGCGCGTCACCCGCATTCCGGTGGCGCGAGCGTACATTTCCGCCCGTGCGCGCGCCTTCTCGAGCGCTCCCCGGCGCGCTTCGTCCAGCGCCTCGTCCGGTTTGTCGATCTCCAGCATCGGGCCGTTTATCTGGTTGGCGCCCTCGGCGACGAGAGCGTCGAGGATCGCGCCCGTCTCGGCGATGTCACGGAAGCGGACGGTGACCTCGTTGCTGGCGCGGTATCCGGTCAGGATCGGCGCCTGGTTCTCGACATAACGATATTCCGGATGGAGGCTGATCGAGCTGGTCTGGATGTCGCGCTCGGCGATCCCGGCTCGCTTCAGGGCCGCGATCACCCGCTCCATGCGCTGGGCATTCTGAGCGATGGCCTCGGTCGCGGTGCGCGCCTGCGTCACGACGCCGGCATTGATCCGGGCGATATCGGGCACGCGGCTCACCTCGCCGGTGGCGACGATGTCGAGCCTCGTTCCGGAAATGGCCCTGACGGGCACGACCTCCTGCGCCAGCGCGGCGCCGGCGGGCAGCGACAGAGCCAGGGCGGAGGCCAGAAAGGCGGGTCGGATCATTCATGTTCTCCCGTGAATCTGCGCCCGACAGCGGCCGGGCATCGCCTATAGAACGAGCCCGGCCCTGCACGGTTGCTGAACGTTACGGATGCGACGTCCATCGAAAACTTGTGGTGGTTCGTCGAAAAATCCCCACCCTTGCCACTTAGCCGTCCAATCGCCACTTCGCCCCTCCGCGCGCGACGGGAAGCTCGCGATAGGAAGAATGTAACCGCGTTGTGGAAAAAGGGCGGGCGGGAGTGTATGGGCGCCCGGCGTGGGGTGGCCGACCGAGCCCAGTGAACATATCGCTTGAGCCTAGTGACCTATTCGGCTAATACAGTAGCCGAGACGCGGCGCTGCCGCCCATCGGTGTAGAGAGAATGAGGACCATGAACTTCGAAACGACGGGATGGCGGCGCCGGGCGCTTGAGGGCGAGGTGCTCGACGAAGGCGTGCTCGCCGAGCGGCGCAAGCGCCGGCGGATCATCATCGGCATAGCCGTCGCGGCAGTGATCGCGGTAGCGGCG
>NZ_DATCYB010000044.1:0-1916 GCF_036570505.1 Allosphingosinicella sp.
ATGACGCCGGGAAGGTCGCTGCCGGGGATGCCGAGCGGTCGGTCGTTGGGCGCGCCGGTGGCGAGGATGACCGCGTCGTAGAGGGCGAGCAGCTCGTCGATGCTCACATCCTTGCCCACCGTCACATTGCCGACGAAGCGCGCGCTGTCGGACAGCACCACCTTCTCGTAGCGTCTGGAGACGGCCTTCAGCGACTGGTGGTCGGGGGCGACGCCGGAGCGGACGAGGCCGAAGGGCGTCGGCAACCGGTCGATCACGTCGATCCTGACCTCGTCGCCGAATTCTTTCTGAAGCGCTTCCGCGCTGTAATAGCCGGCGGGTCCGGACCCGATCACCGCGATATGCCGCATCCCGCCTCCAATCCTCGTCGGCGCGGATGCTAGCGCGCCTGCTTGCGGTGGCAAGAGGGGTCAGCCCTTGTTCGGCGTCTTGTCTTCGAGCAGCTCCGTGCCCTTGTCCTTCAGCAGCCCTTCGATCGTGCCGGCGAAAAGCGCGAGGAAGGCGGGCAGGGTGAATTCCAGCCGCACCTTCGTGTCCATCACGTCGATATAGCCCGTGACTTCCTGGCCGAGCGCGCGCACGTCGAGGTGCATGCGGTCGCCCTCCCAGCTCGAGCGGACGTCGACGGCATCGCCCGGTATATGGTCCTTGAGCCGTCCGATGCCGCCCTGCATCCGCCGCTTGGCCTCCTCGGCACCGAGATTGTGGGGCAGGTTGATGACGATCGGCCGGTTCATGGGCGCCATCTAGCGGGAGCCGGTTCGCCCGCACAAGCGCGAAGCCCCTCGGTTTCCGGCACCGCGAAGAAAAGGCTTCATTAACCAGTCTCGATTACATCCGATAAATCGCTCCGGCCTAATCTCCTCAAGGTTGCGACGGGAAGTTCGCGTTTAGTCGAGAGGATTCTTCCATGCGCTTTCTGGAGTGGCTGAATCGGCTCCGCAGGAGCGAACGTGGCAATGTCCTGATCGTGGGCGCGGCTTCGATGCCGCTGCTGATAGGCTCGGCGGCGCTCGCCGTGGACACCATCCAGCTCAGCCTGTGGAAGCGGCAGCTGCAGCGTGCCGCGGACTCGGGGGCCATCGCCGGCGCCTATGCGGTGGGCCAGGGCGTCGACGATCTCGATGCCCATGTGGATCACGATCTTGAAAAGAACGACCGTCCCGGCTTGTCCGACGTCGCCGTTGCGACCGGCAGCTATGGTGCCAAGGTGCTGTCCAACGATGACTGCGCTACTCGGGGCATAACGCCCTGCTTCGATCGCGCGGTGCAGGTGTCGTTGACGGCGCAGCGCACGCTTCCGTTCATCAGCATCTTCACCGACTCCGCCACCCATTTCACCGCAAAGGCGACCGCCGCGCTCGTCGATGAAGGCGAATATTGCGTGGTGTCGCTTTACGAGGGCACGTCGGCTGGGATCGTTGCCAACGGCAATGCCAAGGTGAAGCTCGGCTGCGGAATGATCACCAACTCCAGGTCCGATTCGTCCGTGACCGCGGGAGGCTCGTCGCAAGTCGAGGCTTCGCCTATCGCCGCCGTCGGCGACATTGACGGCGGAGGTCAGAACTTCGTTGGTGATACGGTCCTGAAGCCGCACACCGTCCCGCAACTCGATCCGCTCGCGCATATTCCCGACCCACCGACGCAGACCAGCTGCGAAAGCAAAGTAAGCGCGACCATGGGGCCTGGCTGCTACGGCTCGATGGACATCAAGGGTCCCGTGACGCTCGCGCCCGGCACCTATTACGTCAAGGGTGGGGACCTCACCATCAACGCGCAGGCCTCGGTGACGGGAGAGAATGTCACCATCGTGATGACCGGTACCAATGGCGACGCCGGCGATATCAAGATCAATGGCGGCGCCGAGATCAACCTCACGGCTCCCACCAGCGGGGACTATAAGGGCGTGGTCTTGT
>NZ_DATCYB010000045.1:0-21708 GCF_036570505.1 Allosphingosinicella sp.
CCTGTCGGCCAGCGCCTGGGCGGCCTCGGACTGGTAGGCGGCGGCGGCGCGTTGGGCCTCGGCCGCCTGCTCGACGGTGGCGCTCGCCTGCTCGGCTTCCTTCCTGGCGACCTCGGCGGCGGCGGCCGCCTCTCGCCAGCGGGCGAAGATGAGACGGGCCTCGGCGACGCGGATCTGGTCGGTCAATCTGCGATAACGTTCGGCCGCCTTAGCCTGGCGCTTCAGAGCGGCGGCGCGCTGTTCCATGTCGCCGAGCAGCTCGTCGAGGCGGGTGAGGTTGGCCTCGGCGGCGCGCAGCTTCTGCTCGGCGTCCTTGCGGCGGACATGCAAGCCCGCGATACCGGCCGCTTCCTCCAGCATCATCCGCCGCTCGGTCGGTTTGGCGGAGATGACCTGGGCGATCTTGCCCTGGCTGACGAGGGCGGGAGAATGGGCGCCGGTGGCGGCGTCGGCGAAGAGCAAGGCGACGTCCTTGGCGCGCACATCGCGGCCATTGACGCGGTAGGCGGAGCCGGCGCCGCGCTCGATCCGGCGGGTGATCTCGACCTCGCCCGATCCGGCGACGCCGAATTCGTCCGGGACATCGGCGGCGGGGCGCTCGACCAGCAGCGAGACCTCGGCGAAGTCGCGCGCCGGCCTGGTGGCCGTGCCGGCGAAGATCACGTCCTCCATCCCTGCGCCGCGCATCGACTTGGGGCTGGATTCGCCCATCACCCAGCGGATGGCTTCGAGAACGTTGGACTTGCCGCAGCCATTGGGGCCGACGACGCCGGTAAGGCCCGGCTCGACGCGCAGCTCGGCCGGCTCGACAAAGCTCTTGAAGCCCGAAAGCTTGAGGCGCCTTATCCGCACGTCCGCCCCCCGGCGCTCATATGTCCGCGCTCAGCCTCCCGCCGCCAGCAGCGGCTCCAGCGCCGCCCAGTTATGAACGTTCTCCAGCGTCTTGCCGTTGATCATGAAACTCGGCGTGCCCTTGATCTGGTGCTTCTCGACGGCGGTCCGGCCCATCTGCACCAGTTGCTCGATTGACGCCTCGTTGGTGAGGCATTGCTTCGCCTGGGCCGCCGGAACTCCCGCCTTGGCGGCCGTCGCATCGAGCCCGGCTATGGCGGCGAACCGGGCCAGCCGCTCGGCGGGTGCCAGCGCGTTGATCGCTTTGGCATCGGCCTCGCTCATCGACTGGAGCTTGCCGTACCATTGCGCCTGACTATCGAAATATCGGTCGGTCAGCGCAAAGAAGTCGTCCGGCCCGGCGCAGCGGCTGAGCAGGCTCGCTGTAAGATCGGCGGGATCGCGGATGAAGTTGCGGAATTCGAAGCTGACCCTGCCGCTCCTCACATATTGGCCGAGCAGCTTCGGCGTCGCCTCCTCGGCGAAGTGCGCGCAATGGTCGCAGGTTAGCGAGCCATATTCGACGAGCTTCACCGGCGCGTCGGGATTGCCGACCCGAAAGCCGCCTTCGGGCGTCCTGGCCACGGTCTTCGTCCAGTCCTTGGCTGCCTCGGCTTGGGCGGCGGGAACGGCCGCAATCCCCAAGGGCAGCGCCGCCGCCGCGAACAGGAGAGCAAGAGTCCGCTTCATGTCAGCCGATCGCTCCCCGGATGCGCGGCTCGAGCTGGTCCCAGGTGGAGGCGCCCTCCACCACTTCGCCGTTGATCATGAACGTGGGGGTAGCGGATATGCCCTGGTCGGTCGCCCTCTGCCCTATCGCCACCAATTGCTCGACCGCTGCCTGATCGCTTACGCAAGCTTGGGCCTTCGCCTGCGGCAGGCCGCGCATCTGGAAGAAGGAATAAAGGTCACCGGCTTCCGCCAGCGCCCCGACCTGCTGTTCCGGCGGCAGCGTCTGGAGGCGTTCGGCCGTTGCCGGCGGCATGTCCTGAAACGCCTGCATCCACTGATCCTGCTCGGCGAAGACCTGTCCGGTCAGCTGGAAGTATGGGCCGGGGCCCTGGCAGCGCGTCAGCAAGCTGGCCGCCATGTCGATGCCGTTCAGGACGAAATTGCGGAATTCGAAGCTGACCTGGCCGCTCTTCACATATTCGTTCTTGATCGTCTCGCTAGCCTCGCGGGAGAAGGCGGCGCAGTGCGGGCAGGTCATCGACGCATATTCGACGAGCTTCACCGGTGCATCGGGATTGCCCATGACGAAGCCGCCCTCCGGCGTCGCCGAGACGACCTGCGTCCAGTCGCCGCCATTGGGCGCGGGGATCGCATCGATCGGGCCGCTGTTCGCCGTCGTCGCCGCGTTGCCCTCGCCGCCTTCACTGCCGCAGCCGCCCAGGAGCAGCGCCAGCGTCGCGGTCCCGGTAGTGATGAATGCCTTCATGTCTTTACCTCGTCAGTTTGCCGACGACCGGAATCGTCATCATCGCAGGGGGTGCGCCATGCCCTTCGCCCGGCGAAAGCCCGCGCGCAAGCGATTCGAGGACGGCGCGAAGCTCGGGATCGGCGATCTCACGAAGGGAGTCGCCGATATCGGACGGTAGCGGCTTCAATGACGGCGGCGCGATGCGCGCCTTCGTTTTCGCCACTTTGACGATGCCCTGGCGGAAAACGACCCGCCCCACCGCCGGATAGCCGAAGAAGCGGTTGACCCGCTCGGCGATAACGGGAGCGACATGCTGCATCACCGGCGCATGGGCGCCCTCGACGATCAGGGTCAGCACGCCGTCCGATTTGCGCCCCGGCGGGAACTTGATCGATTCGGGAGAGGAGACGCCGGCATAGCGTTCGCCGACGATCTCGCGCCAACGGCTCACCACCGAAGACTGGACGAAGCCGAAGCGGCGAAAGGCGGCGCGGCCGACGTCCGGCAGCATGTCGGACACGGCGCGCGGGCGCATGGCGCGCTTGGCCTCTTCCTGTCTCTTCGAACGCGGACCCGATTTCGCCATCCGCGCCAGCATGGCATAGGCGGGCCATGTCCGTCGATGCTTCGGTTCAACTTATCCACTGGTATGATTCGAATGCGCGGGTCCTTCCCTGGCGCGCGCGGGCCGGCGAGCGGTCGAATCCTTACCGCGTCTGGCTCTCCGAGATCATGCTCCAGCAGACGACCGTGGCGCATGCCCGGCCCTATTTCGAGGCGTTCACCCGCCGCTGGCCCACGGTCGAATCGCTGGCGGCGGCCGACGAGGGCGATGTCATGGCCGCCTGGGCGGGCCTCGGTTACTATGCCCGTGCCCGCAACCTCGTCGCGTGTGCGAGGCGCGTGGCGGGCGAGCATGCCGGGCGCTTCCCTGACGGCGAAGCCGGGCTCTTGAAACTGCCCGGCGTTGGCCGATACACCGCCGCCGCTATCGCGGCGATCGCCTTCGGTCGGCGGGCCGTGGTGGTCGACGCCAATGTCGAGCGTGTCGTGTCGCGGCTGTTCGCGGTGAAGGAGCCGCTTCCCGGGGCCCGATCGGCGCTGCATGCCCTGGCGGACAGCATCACCCCGCCGGAGCGCTGCGGCGATTTCGCCCAGGCGATGATGGATCTCGGCGCGACCGTCTGCACCGTGCGTAACCCGGACTGCGCGATCTGCCCGATCGCCAACGGGTGCGAGGCGCGGCGGGAAGGGGCACCGGACCGCTATCCGATCAAGGCGCCGAAATCAGCAAGGCCGCGGCGCCAGGGCAATGCTTATTGGCTGGAACACGATCGCCACGTTCTGCTCGTCCGCCGTCCGGCCAAGGGGATGCTGGGCGGGATGCTCGGCCTTCCAACCGGACGATGGGATGACGAGGCTGAGCCGGGCGAAGGAGCGCCGGCGGTGGCCCACTGGGCGGAAGCGGGATCGGTGCATCACGTCTTCACCCATTTCGCGCTCACCTTGCGGCTCTATTGCGCCGAGGTCGGGCAGCGGAGCGCGGACGGTATGTGGTGGCCGGTCGGCGAGATCGGTGACGCCGGGCTTCCTACCCTCTTCGCCAAGCTGGCGGCACGCGGCGCAGCATGGCAGAGGGCAGCATGAATTTTTCCCGAGCACCCGGCTTCACCGGATCCCGAATAGATCGCGCCGACAATCTGCGCCTCGATGAAGCGAGGATCGCGACATTTCTCGGCGATCTGAAGGCGCGACTGCTTCGGCTGGAGGTGCTCGATCCGGTGCTGGCGGAGGATGGGCGGCTTGCCTGGGGCGCGATGACCGAGCTTGCGGAGGGGGTGACGCCGCTCTTCCTCGGGCTCGACGGCGGGCGCCCGCTGTTTGCGCCGCTGGTGCGGCTGGCGCCGGGAGCGACGCAGGCCTGGAGCGTGTTCGGACTGATCGACCGGATGGAGGGCGCGGATGCCGCCTTGTGGGCGACGGCGCGAAGCCTGATCGAGTGGCACAATCGTCATGGTTTCTGCAGCGTATGCGGCGAGCCGAGCGAGATCTTTCGCGCGGGCTGGGCGCGGAAATGCGGGGACTGCGGGGCGGAGCATTTCCCGCGCGTCGATCCGGTCGTCATCATGCTGGCCGAACATGGTGGCAAGGTGCTGGTCGGGCGTGGGATCAATTACCCGCCGCGCCGCTATTCCGCGCTTGCGGGATTCGTCGAACCGGGCGAATCGATCGAGGAAGCGGTCGCGCGCGAGCTTTTCGAGGAGGCGGGTGTTCGGGCGACCTCGGTGCGCTATGTGGCGAGCCAGCCTTGGCCTTTCCCAGCCTCGCTGATGATCGCCTGCATTGCCGAAGTGGAGAGCGATCGAGTTGCCATCGATCGTACGGAGCTGGCGGATGCTGTGTGGGTGGATCGCGCCCAAGTGAAAGCCGCGCTCGCGGGACGACCGGATGCGCCCTTCCAGGCGCCACCCCATTTCGCCATAGCCAACACGCTGCTGTCGCGCTGGCTGCATCGGTTTTGACCGGCTTGCCCCGGCGCGCCGGCCCGCTTAAAGGGGCGCCATCATTTCATTGTCTGACGCGCGCCCTGGTCTGCGGCCGCGCGGTTCTCGGAGGTTTTGAGCGTGCAGGATCGGAAGAACACGATTGCGGGCTGGGTTTTGGGCGCGGGAATCGTGGCGCTGGGCGCGTCGCTCGTCACCGGCGAGGTGTTCAAGGGCGAACGGCCCGAGGAAATGGGCTATCCGATCGAGGGCGTCGAGGTCGAAGGCGAGGGCGAAGTAGCCG
This sequence comes from Allosphingosinicella sp., assembly GCF_036570505.1. GTDB lineage: Bacteria > Pseudomonadota > Alphaproteobacteria > Sphingomonadales > Sphingomonadaceae > Allosphingosinicella. The sequence goes on from NZ_DATCYB010000045.1 coordinate 5,099, forward strand.
AGCAGCCGATCGCCTTCTTCCTGGCCTCGGCCGACGCGGCAGCGGGGGAGCAGGTGTTCAAGAAGTGCGCCGCCTGCCACACCGCCAACCAAGGCGGCCCGAACGGTCTCGGCCCCAACCTCTTCGGCACGATGGGCAAGCCCGTCGCCCATGTCGCGGGCTTCGCCTATTCGGACGCGCTGAAGTCGCACGGCGGCACCTGGGACTGGGAAACGATGAGCCAGTGGCTGAAATCGCCGCGTGACTTCGCCCCCGGCACGAAAATGACCTTCGCCGGCCTTTCCAAGCCGGAGGACCGGGCCAATGTGATGGCCTATCTCAATTCGATGAGCGGCAGCCCCATTCCGGTCCCGCCGCCGCCCGCCGTCGACACCCCGGCGGAAGTCGCGGCCGAGGAAGCCGACCAGGGAGCCCTGCCCGGCAAGGCCGAGGACGAGCCAGTGCTGAACGAGGCGGCGGCCCAGCAGCCCGAGGGCAATATAGAGGGCGAGGCCGCCCCCAAGACGAAATAGGAGAGGCGGGGATGGTCAACAGCAAGGCGGTCACCCCTGAAAGCTTCCGCCGGAGCGCGCCGCGCTCGTCGCCCATGTCCGCGACCTCGTGAACGCGAACCTCCCAGCCGGCTATGTCGAGACGATGAATTGAGGCTTGATCTGCTGGGAGCTTCCGCTTGAAGCCTACCCGGACACGGCCAGCCGCTCGGCCATGCTGGCCTCGCCGCGCAGAAGAATATACCGCCCTTTATCTAGGCTGCGTCTATTCCTCGCCAAGCGCCTGAAGCGGCTCCAGGATGGTTATGCCGCGGCCGGCAAGAAGCTTGACACGGGCAAGAGTTGAATCCGCTTCAAAAAGGCTGGGGACCTGGCGGAAGACGCATTCGCGGAAGCGATCGGCTCCATACCGGTCGAAGAGTTCATCGCCAATTACGAGGCATCGCGGCGATAACGCCTACTTCACGCAATCGAGGTCGTGGTCGGTGCCGGCATAATGCTCGCAAAGATAGTCCCAGGCCTCCTCGGCGGTCTCGACTATATGGAACAGGTCGAGGTCGTTGGGGGCGATGGTTCCTTCCTCGACGAGCCCGTCGAAGCTCACCACTCGATTCCAGAAGTCTCGGCCGAACAGAATGATCGGCAACGGCTTCATCTTGCCGGTCTGGATGAGCGTCAAGAGTTCGAAGCATTCGTCGAACGTGCCGAAGCCACCGGGGAAGACGGCTACCGCCCGCGCGCGAAGCAGGAAGTGCATCTTGCGGAGCGCGAAATAATGGAACTGCAGGCTGAGCGACGGCGTGACATAGGGGTTGGGGAGCTGCTCGTGCGGCAACACGATATTGAGGCCGATCGAATCCTGGCCCTCGTCGGCGGCGCCGCGATTGGCGGCCTCCATGATCGAGGGGCCGCCGCCGGAGCAGACTACGAACTGTCGGTTTCCGTCGGTGTCGGGCTCGACCCGGCTCGCCAGGCGGGCCAGCTTGCGGGCTTCGTCATAATATTTGGATTTCGCCTTGAGGCGCTCGGCGATGCCGCGCTGGTGGTCGGTGGCGGCGGCCTCGATGAGCGCGTCGGCCTTGGAAGGTTCCGGAATACGGGCCGAGCCGTAGAAGACGAAGGTCGACGCGATATTCGCCTCGTCGAAGACCAGCTCCGGCTTCAGCAGCTCCAGCTGAAAGCGGACGGGCCGCAGATCCTCGCGGAGCAGGAATTCCAGATCCTGGAAGGCGAGACGGTAGGCGGGATGCTCGGTCTGCGGGCTCGACGTCGCGTGGCTGGCGACTTCGGCTTCTTCGCGGGCGGGGGAGAATACGCGCTTCGGCGGAACGGGATCGGTCATGGGGCGACCCTTTAGCGGCAATAAGGCCCCTGTCCCATGTCGAAATGAAAATGATTGTGATGAAGCGAATTGGCCTCGGGTCCGAGTGTGATGCCGAAACGGCGGCACCCGGCCTGATGGACGGCGCGGAGGAAAGCGCGCACGTCGTCATCGTCGCTGTTCCAACCTTCGAGTACCGTGATGCGGCGTCCGTCGCGCAGGACGAAGGCGGAGATGTCGACGGCGTTGGCGCGGCCATGCTCGCTCAGCTTGCCGCCGGCCATCCCGTTGACCGGACGGCAAGCATAGGTGCCAAAGCTCTCGATCTTCACGACCTGGCTGCCGAGCCAATTGCGGGCCGCGGGCTGCACCGCCTGGCGCGTCCAGCGCGCATATTCGCGCGCCAGCGGACAGGTCATGGCGCCGAGGTTGGCGGTGGGCGTGCCGATGTCGAGCAGCTGTACTGCGCCGATCGCCGAGCAACCGCCGCCGAAACGGCGGTCGGGCAGTATCTCGAACTCGATGCCGTCGCGCGCGAGGTCGGCGAGGCATTGGCGAGTGGTCGGGTCGGACCTTGCCGCGCGCGGCTCCCCCCTCGACGGTTCGGCGCGGCGGGGCTCGCTGGACGGAATGCATCCCGCCAGCAGCAGCGTCGCCATAACTAGCCCCCGTCTCCCCATGTGCCGGAGAGTGACTGATGGTGAGTCAGGCGGTCAAGAGATGCTCGGTCGGAGACGAGTCGAAGCGTTCTCGTGGCGCGGCGACATGCGGGACCGGTTGACAGGCCCGCGTCCTCCTTTAAGTGCGCTCTCGGGCCATGCCGCCCCAACGCGGCGCGCGCTCTCTGGAAGGAGAGACTGAAACGTGACGAATCCGAAGCCTGGAGTGCGCCCTGAGCGCCCTTTTTTTTCTTCCGGCCCCTGCGCGAAGCCGCCGGGCTGGGGTCCTGAACATCTCGCATTGGGATCGCTCGGACGGTCGCACCGGTCGAAGCTGGGCAAGGCGCGGCTCGCTTATGCGATCGAGCTGACCCGCAAGCTGCTGCGCGTGCCCGCGACGCACCGCATCGGCATCGTGCCCGGCTCCGATACCGGCGCCGTCGAGATGGCGATGTGGACGATGCTGGGCGCGCGGCCGGTGACGATGCTCGCCTGGGAAAGCTTCGGCGAGGGCTGGGTCACCGACGCGGTCAAGCAGCTGAAGCTCGATGCGACGGTGATGAAGGCCGATTACGGTACGTTGCCGAACCTGTCCGCCGTCGATCCGGCGAGTGACGTGGTCTTCACCTGGAACGGAACGACGTCGGGCGCACGGGTGCCCGATGGCGAATGGATCAGCGAGACCCGCGAAGGGCTGACGATCTGCGATGCGACCTCTGCCTGCTTCGCGATGGAGCTGCCCTGGGAGAAGCTCGATGTCGTCACCTACAGCTGGCAGAAGGTGCTGGGCGGGGAAGGCGCACACGGCATGCTTATCCTCGGCCCTCGCGCGGCCGAGCGACTGGAAAGCTACACGCCGGACCGGCCGTTACCGAAGATTTTTCGCCTTACGAAAGGCGGCAAGCTGATCGAGGGCATCTTCAAGGGCGAGACGATCAACACGCCCTCGATGCTGGCGGTCGAGGATTACATCCATTCGCTCGAATGGGCGCAGGGACTGGGCGGGCTCCGCGCGCTCATCGCTCGCGCCGACGCCAATGCGGCCGCGGTGGACGCCTGGGTCGAGGCGACGCCCTGGATCGAACATCTCGTCGCCGATCCGGCGATCCGGACCAACACCGGCGTTTGCCTGAAATTCTCGGAGTCCGCCGTGCGCGGCCTCGATGAGGAAGGGCAGAATGCGCTGGTGAAAAGCATGGCAACCCTGCTCGAAGCCGAAGGCGCGGCCTACGACATCGCCGGCTATCGCGACGCCCCGCCCGGCATCCGCATCTGGTGCGGAGCGACGGTCGAAACCGACGACATCGAAGCATTGGGCCCTTGGCTCGACTGGGCCTTCGAGGAAGCGCGGACTGCTTAGTTCACCGGCGAAAGCCGGTGCCCCGGACTGGACCCCCCGACTTTCGCCGGGGCACGAGGAAAATACAAACATGCCCAAAGTTCTGATCTCGGACCAAATGGATCCCAAGGCTGCCGAAGTCTTCCGCGCGCACGGCGTCGAGGTCGACGAGAAGCCTGGCCTCTCGAAAGAAGAGTTGAAGGCGATCATCGGCGACTATGACGGACTCGCGATCCGCTCGGCGACCAAAGTGACCAGGGAGCTGCTGGAAGCGGCAACCAAACTCAAGATCGTCGGCCGCGCCGGCATCGGAGTGGACAATGTCGATATTCCGGCGGCCTCGGCGAAAGGCGTGGTCGTGATGAACACGCCGTTCGGAAACTCGATCACCACCGCCGAGCACGCCATCGCCCTGATGTTCGCGCTCGCCCGCGAGCTTCCCGCCGCCGACGTCTCCACCCAGGGCGGCAAATGGGAGAAGAACCGCTTCATGGGCGTCGAGCTGACCGGCAAGACTCTCGGCCTGATCGGCGCCGGCAATATCGGCTCGATCGTCGCCGAGCGCGCCCTGGGCCTGCGCATGCGGGTGCTCGCCTATGATCCCTTCCTGACGGTCGAACGGGCGATCGATCTTGGCGTCGAGAAGGTGGCCCTGGATGAACTTCTCGCCCGTGCCGATTTCATCACCCTCCACACTCCGCTTACCGACCAGACGCGCAACATCCTCTCGCGCGAGAATCTCGCCAGGACGAAGAAGGGCGTCCGCATCGTCAATTGCGCGCGGGGCGGGCTGATCGACGAGGAAGCGCTCAAGGAGGCGCTGGACAATGGCCAGGTCGCTGGCGCTGCGCTCGATGTATTCGTGGAGGAGCCGGCCAAGGCCAGTCCACTGTTCGGCACTCCGGGCTTCATCGCCACGCCCCATCTCGGTGCATCGACGACCGAAGCACAGGTCAATGTCGCGATCCAGGTTGCCGAACAGATGTCGGATTATCTCACCACGGGCGGCGTCACCAATGCGCTCAACATGCCGTCGCTGTCGGCCGAGGAGGCGCCGAAGCTGAAGCCCTATATGGAACTGGCCCAGCAACTCGGTTCGCTGATCGGGCAGTTGGAGGGACGTCACCTCGGCGGGGTCGCGATAGAGGTCGAGGGCGCGGCCGCCGACCTCAATCCCAAGCCGATCACCGGGGCCGTCCTGGCCGGGCTGATGCACGTCTATTCCGATACGGTGAACATGGTGAACGCGCCTTTCCTGGCGAAGGCGCGGGGCCTCGACGTGCGTGAGGTGCGGCACGATCGCGAGGGCGATTATCACACGCTGGTGCGCGTCACCGCGACTACGCCGGACGGGCCGAAGTCGGTCGCCGGCACCCTGTTCGGCAACGCCAAGCCCCGTCTCGTCGAGATGCTCGGCATGGGCATCGAGACCGAGCTTTCGGGCGAGATGATCTACATCGCCAATGACGATGCGCCGGGCTTCATCGGGCGCCTCGGCACGACCCTGGGCGAGGCGGGCGTCAATATCGGTACCTTCCAGCTCGGCCGCCGTGCGACGGGCGGCGAGGCGGTGCTGCTGCTTTCCGTCGACAGCCACGTCGACCGCGGCCTCTTGGAGCGGCTCAAGGCCCTCTCCGGCGTCCGCGAGGTGAAGCCGCTGCGCTTCTAGTCCGCGCGGCTGGACGCGGGGGATGACTCCTCCTAGAGCCAGCCGGTCATTTTCCGGGGATAGGTGTCTTGGCGAACGTAACCGTGATCGGCGGCCAGTGGGGCGACGAGGGCAAGGGCAAGATCGTCGACTGGCTGGCGAGCCGGGCCGATGTCGTCGCCCGCTTCCAGGGCGGCCATAACGCCGGGCATACGCTGGTTGTCGGCAACGAGACCTACAAGCTGTCGCTGCTGCCGTCCGGGATCGTTCGCGGCACCTTGTCGGTCATCGGCAATGGCGTGGTGCTCGATCCCTGGGCGCTCAAGTCCGAAGTCGAGAAGCTCACCGCCCAAGGCGTATCCGTCACCCCGGAAACCTTGCAGATAGCCGATAATTGCCCGCTCATCCTCCCCTTCCATCGCGACCTCGATGCGCTGCGTGAGGATGCGAGCGGACAGGGCAAGATCGGCACCACCCGGCGCGGCATCGGTCCGGCCTATGAAGACAAGGTCGGCCGCCGCGCGATCCGGGTCTGCGATCTTGCCCATCTGGGCGAGCTCGGCCCGCAGATCGACCGGCTCTGCGCTCATCACGATGCCCTCCGCGCCGGCTTCGGCGAGAGTCCCATCGATCGCGCACGGTTGGAGGCGGACCTGGGCGAGATCGCCGAGTTCGTGCTTCAGTTCGCGCGGCCCGTCTGGCTGACGCTGAATAATGCGAGGGCGAGGGGCAAGCGCATCCTGTTCGAGGGCGCGCAAGGCGTGCTGCTCGATGTCGACCACGGCACCTATCCGTTCGTCACGTCATCCAACACCATCGCCGGCACGGCCGCGGGAGGCACTGGCCTTGGCCCGTCGGCGGCGGGTTTCGTGCTCGGCATCGTCAAGGCCTATACCACCCGCGTAGGTTCCGGCCCCTTCCCGACGGAGCTGGAGGACGAGATCGGTCAACGCCTGGGCGAGCGGGGCCATGAGTTCGGCACCGTCACGGGTCGCCGCCGTCGCTGCGGCTGGTTCGATGCCGTGCTGGTGCGCCAGTCGATGGCAGTTTCAGGCGTCACCGGCATCGCTCTCACCAAGCTCGACGTGCTCGACGGCCTCGAAGAGATCAAGATCTGCACCGGCTATCGCCTCAATGGTCGGACGCTCGAACATTTTCCCGCCCATGCCGGCGACCAAGCGGCGGTCGAGCCGATTTACGAAAGGATCGAGGGCTGGTCTCAATCCACCGCGGGCGCACGCAGTTGGGCGCAGCTTCCGGCCCGAGCCGTCAAATACATCCGACGGGTGGAGGAACTGATCCAGTGTCCTGTCGCTTTGGTCTCGACCAGTCCGGAGCGCGAGGATACGATCCTGGTCCGCGATCCGTTCGCCGATCAATAAAGCCTAGGTGAGGGTGAGCGCGTGACCTCAAGAGAGACGACAGGCATTCTCCCACGCGCCCATGCGCCGACGGGCTGGACGCGCCATGAACGCACCGTACGGGAATGGGCCACCCTGTTCGCCTTCGGGCCGATCAACGCGCCGTGGCTGCTCAAGAGCCTCTATGGCGGCAGCCAGGAGCGCAAGCGGGCGCTCCTTAAGAAACTTGATCTGCCCGCCGATGCGCTTCCCCATCTCGGCAGCTGGAAGGCGGATGTCGGGCTCCTCCACCTCGTCGCCGACCATATTCTCGCGACGAAGCCCAAAGTGGTGGTCGAGTTCGGCGCCGGAGCTTCCACGCTGATCGTCGCACGAGCGATGCAGATAGCGGGCGGCGGAACGCATATCGCCTTCGATCAGCATGCGGAGTTTGTGGAAGCGACCGGCGCCTGGCTGGCGGATCACGGGCTTTCCGCCGATCTTCGCGCGGTGCCGCTCGTGTCTGCGCCGGGGGGCTGGTCGGGCCTCTGGTACGATCATGAACCGCTGCCGGATGCGATCGACTTCATGCTGATCGACGGCCCGCCCTGGACGATCCATCCCTTCACCAGGGGCGCCGCGGCGACCCTGTTCGGCCGGATCACGCGGGGCGGCACGGTGATGCTCGACGACGGCGCCCGGCCTGGGGAGCGAGTGATCGCGCGCCGCTGGCGCAAGCTGTGGCCGGACTTCGATTTCGAGCTCGTCAAGAGCGGCACCAAGGGCACCTTGATCGGCCGCCGCCGGTAATCATTCCGTCGGCCGCTGCTGAAAGCCTTCGGGGGCGGGTTCCGCCGACTCCTGCACCTCAATATCCGTCACCAGCGCGGCGGGCGGTCCCTCGTGACACTGTTCGATGAGCGCCTCGATCGCCTCGCCGGGGCCGCGGGCGAGTATTTCGACACTGCCGTCGCGGCGGTTGCGGACCCAGCCGCTGAGGCCGAGCGCGCGCGCCCGCTCCACCGTCCAGCCGCGATAAAAGACGCCCTGAACGCGGCCGTGCACGCGAAGTCGCTTGGCGGTGACGGTCATCGCCCGACTATACCGGGTGCCGGAATACGAGTCAGTAGAGCACCAGGATCGCCGAGCAGGCGGCCAGGCCGACGATAATGTTGAGCGGGATGCCGATCTTCACGAAGTCGGCGAAGCGATAGTCGCCGGCGGCATAGACGAGGGCGTTGGTCTGATAGCCGATCGGCGTCGCGAAGCAGGCCGAGGCGCTGATCATCAGCGCGATCACCAGCGGTCTCGGATCGGTGCCGAGGTCGCGCGCGAGCCCGATGACGATCGGCGTCAGGATCGCGGCGACGGCGTTGTTGCTGAGCAGCTCCGAGAGCAGGAGCGAGATGCCGTAGACGAGGAATACGAGCAGCCAGGGCGGCGCCTGTTCGAGCATCGGCGTCATCCAGTTGAGGATCAAGGTGACGCTCCCCGCCTGTTCGAGCCCGAGGCCGACGGCGAGCATGGCGAAGATGAGGATCAGGACGTCGCCGTCGATCGAGCTCCAGGCTTCCAGCGGATCGATGCAGCGGAACAGGAGAATGGCGCCGACCGCGACGATCGCGGCGACGGCGATGGGCGCGATGTCGAGGGCGGAGACGATGATCACCGCCGCCAGCGCCGCTATCGCGATTGGAGCGAGGTCGGGCCTGAACGCGCGGGTTTGTGAGAGGCTGACGCCGAGCAAATGCGGATTTTCCCTGAGGCCCTGGATCCCGCGCGGGCCGGCGGCGACCAGCAGCCGGTCGGCGGCGCGCAGGCGCGCGCTGGCGAGGTCGGGCCCAGGCATGTGCTTGAAGCGCATGATCCCGAGCACGCGCACGTTGAGCCGGTTCAGGAAAGGAATGTCCGCCAGCCGCCCGCCGATCGAAGGGTGGGACGGCGATATCATCGTCTCCACCACGTCATGTTCTTCGGGCAGGGGGGTCGAGGTCCGGCTGATGCCGATGTCGAAATCCCGGCTGCGACGCAGGGTCAGCACGTCGACCGGCGAGGACTTGAGTATGATCCGGTCGCCCGCCCTCAACTCCATGTCTTCAAAACCAGTGCGGAACAGTTCGCCGGCTCGGCTCACGCCACGGATCTTCTTGAGGCGTTTCTTGAGGGATCCCACCGATTTCAGGGGTTTTCCGACGGCCGCGCTGTCCGGCCTGATACTGAGCTCGGTCAGATATTCGGATGTGTCGTCGGTTTGGCCAGGCGCTTCACGGGGAGGATCAGACGGGAGCAGGAAGGGCCCGAGTATGAGCAGGGCCGCACATCCGACAAGGGAGAGGACGATGCCATAGGGCGTGATCTCGAAAATGCTGAAGGGCAGCATGCCCGCTTCCTGCGCGAGGCCGTCGACGATGAGATTGGTCGATGTACCAATGAGGGTAAGGCAGCCGCCGAGGATGGCGACGATCGACAGCGGCATCATCAGCTTCTTGACCGGAACGCCGGTCGCGGCCGACAGCCGGAACATGATCGGTATCAGGATCACGACCACCGGGGTGTTGTTCATGAATCCCGAGGCGATCAACGCGCCACCCATCACCTCGAGGATCGCGAGCCGCGGATGCTTGCTCGCGCGCGCAACGATGGCGGAGGCGACGGCGTCGATCGCGCCCGTGCGGACCAAGGCTCCCGAAAGCACGAACATGGCGCCGATCGCCAGTGGCGCCGAGTTGGAGAAGACCGAATAAAACCCGTCCGGCTCCAGCAGGCCGGTGACGACGAAGGCGCAGGCGCCGAGCAGCGATACGACCGCGACCGGATAGCGTTCACGGAGGAACTCGACGAACATCGCCGCCAGGATGACGAGGCCGATGACGGCGCTGTTGGCGTCGATGAATCCCTGGATGCCCCCGGTCATCACCGGTCAACGCGCGAGGGGGTCATTGGCCGCACTGGGCCCGATGCAGCAGCTTCTGGTCGGCCAGGACGAGCGCCATCATCGCTTCTGCCACCGGTGCTCCCCTGATGCCGACGCAGGGATCATGACGGCCCCGCGAAGAAATTTCCACCGCTTGCCCGTTGGGGCCGACAGTCTCGACGGGTGTCAGGATGGAAGAGGTCGGCTTGAAGGCGACCCGGACGACCAGCGGCTGGCCCGTCGAGATGCCGCCGGCGACACCGCCGGCATGATTGCTGAGGAAACGAGGCCCGTCGTCGCCAGGCCGCATGGCGTCCGCATTCTCCTCGCCCTTCAGCCTAGCCGCCGCGAATCCGTCGCCGATCTCGACGCCCTTCACCGCGTTGATCGACATGCAGGCGGCGGCGAGCTCGGCGTCGAGCTTGGCATAGATGGGCGCGCCCCAGCCGGCGGGAACGCCCGTCGCGACGCATTCGACGATGGCGCCCAGCGACGATCCGGCCCGTCGGGCCGCATCGATCGACTCTTCCCAACGCGCCGCGGCGCCGCGGTCCGGACAGAAGAAGGGATTCTCGCCGATCGCTGCCGCGTCGAAGTCGGCACGGTCGATCGAATCCCCACCGACCTCGACGACATAGGCGCTGATGGACACTTCCGGCACGATGAGCCGCGCCACCGCGCCCGCAGCCATCCGCGCCGCCGTCTCGCGCGCGGAGCTACGCCCGCCGCCACGCCAGTCGCGGAGGCCGTATTTGGCGTCATAGGCATAGTCGGCATGGCCGGGGCGATAAGCCTTGGCGATCTCGTCATAATCCTTGGGGCGCGCGTCGACATTGTCGATGACCAGACTGATCGGTGTGCCCGTCGTGCGGCCTTCGAAAACACCGGACAGAATCCGGACCGCATCGGGCTCCCGCCGCTGGCTGGTGAAGCGCGAGCCGCCCGGCCGGCGTCGGTCGAGCCAGGGCTGTATATCCTTCTCGCTGAGGGCGAGACCCGGCGGGCAGCCGTCGACGACGGCGCCGATGGCGGGGCCGTGGCTTTCCCCCCAGGTCGTCACGCGGAACAGATGTCCGAAGCTGTTGAAGCTCATCGATCCTCGTCCGCCACATGAGCCTTGAGTCTGGCGACAGCGGCTTCAGCATAGACGGGGTCGATCTCGAAGCCGATCCCCTTGCAGCCGAGCTTCTCGGCCGCGACGAGGCTCGCCCCGGCGCCCAAAAAAGGATCGAGGACCGTCGCGTCGGTGATGCCATGGAGCTTGATGCAGCGTTCGGGCAGCTCCACCGGGAAGCCCGCCGGATGGTCAAACTTCTGCGCGCGCGACTTCACCGTCTTGTAGGGAATGAACCACGTGTTGCCGGCGCAGCGCCGGTCGGTGCCGTGCTTCCAGCGGGTAATGTTGGACTTGTCCTTGTAGGGCACGCCGATGGCGAGGCGGTCCACCTCCACATCGCCGGTCCTGGTGAAATGGAATACCGCCTCATGATTGTTGTTGAGGTAGCGGCGGCTGGTGATCGGCTTGAAATGGCCGACGGTGTCCTCGCCAATGCTGACGGATTTCACCCAGGCGATGTGGTTCTGGAGCACGAAGATGTCGCGGAAGGCACTCGCCACGTCCATCGCGATCCACGGATCGCAGCTGGTGCCGCCGACATTGAGAAAAAAGGAACCGCTGGCCGTGAGTACGCGCGCCAGTTCCCTTGCGATTTGGGTCAGCCAGGCGAGATAGTCCAGGCGCGGCCGGCGGTCGTCATAGCTGTTGTAGGCGACGCCGATATTATAGGGCGGCGAGGTGACGACGACATCGATCGATCCTGTGGGCAGGCGGGCCAGCAGATCGATGCAGTCTCCCTGCATGATGCGCTGTTTTCCCACGCGCCATTCCTGCGGTGGCGTGGCGGCCTCGTCTCCGGCAGGCAAAGCCTCCACCCGGACGGATCGGCTGAATTCCATCATGCGTTCAACCCGGCTGCTCGCGTCGGTCGAGCACTTCATAATGGACGGCATGCTCGTCGAAGCGGGAAAGCACGGTCCGGGCGGCCGCGGGGACGTGGCTGGCGGTGTAATCCTCGCCCATGAAGGCGCGGACGCAGTCCAGGCTGTCGAACCACATCAGAGTCTGGAACTCGATCTCATCGCCGACTTCGCGCCGCATCAGGTCGATGTGGCGGAACCCCGGGATGCGGCGTGCTTCTATGCCGGGTATGACTTCGCCGCGGACGATCCGCTCATAGGCCGCGGCGTTTTCTGGACTGGTCCAGCCGCGCCACAGCCGGCAGATCATCAGACCCGCATCGGCATCAGCACGTAGAGCGCCGGCGCCTTGTCATTCTCGCGAAGGAGGGTGGGGGCGGCGGCATCGGCGAGGTGAACCTCTACCGTGTCGCCTTCGATCTGGCCGAGTATGTCGAGGAGATAGCGGGCGTTGAAGCCGATCTCGAGCGCTTCGTTGGCATAATCGCCGGGGACTTCCTCGGCCGCAGTGCCCTGTTCCGGGCTGGTCACCGAAAGGGTCACGCGGTCTCGGTCGAGGGCCATCTTCACCGCGCGGGTCTTCTCGCTGGCGATGGTGGCGACGCGGTCGACGCCTTCCTCGAAGGAGCGAGGGTCGATCTTCAGCAGCTTGTCGTTTGCGGTGGGAATGACGCGGCTATAGTCCGGGAAAGTGCCGTCGATCAGCTTGGAGGTGAGGATCGCGGTGCCGAGCCCGAAGCGAACCTTCGATTCGGAGAGCGAGATTTCGACGGTGCCGTCGAGCTCGTCGAGCAGTTTGCGGAGCTCGGCGACGCATTTCCGCGGGATGATCACGTCCGGCATGCCCTCGGCGCCGGCCGGACGCGGCACGGTCACGCGGGCGAGGCGGTGGCCGTCGGTCGCGGCCGCCTTGAGGACGGGCTGGGCCTCGTCCGAAACGTGGAAGAAGATGCCGTTCAGATAATAGCGCGTCTCTTCGGTGGAGATCGCGAAGCGAGTTTTATCTATGATCTGGCGGAGCGTCGCGGCCGGAAGCTCGAACTTCGTCGGCAGGTCGCCCTCGGCGATCACCGGGAAATCGTCGCGCGGCAGGGTCTGAAGGTTGAAGCGGGCGCGGCCGGCATTGACCTGCATCTTGCCCTCGGCGGCGGAGAGCTCGACCTGGCTGCCCTCGGGCAGCTTGCGAACGATGTCGAACAAAGTGTGGGCGGAAACCGTGGTGGCGCCGGACTGGGTCACGTTGGCCTCGACCGTTTCGTTGACCTGAAGGTCGAGGTCGGTCGCCATCAGCCGGATGCCGCCGTCTTCGCTGGCTTCGATGAGGACGTTGGAGAGAATCGGGATCGTGTTCCTGCGCTCCACGACGGACTGGACGTGCCCCAGGCCCCTGAGAAGCGTAGCCCGTTCGATCGTCGCCTTCATTACTGACCCCTGCCGTATTTTCCGTTTGTCCGCCGGTTATAACGAGAGTGACGACGCCCGCCAGAGGGTAGTGAAGGAAAAAAGGAAGGGCCGGGACGTCGCGGCCCCGGCCCCATGTTTCACGACTGACGCCGCGGGTTAGAAACGGAAGCCCACACCGGCCACGACCTGGTGACGATCGAGGTCGATGTTCCGGGAGAGATCGGTGGTGCCCTCCCGGTTGTGCTCCAGATTGCTGTAGTTCGAATAGCGATATTCGAGCTTGCCGTAGGCATTGGGGCCGAACAGCTGTTCGACGCCGGCGCCGACGCGGAAGCCGTCGGCATTGTCGTCGAACTCGAACGTGTCGTCCGGACCCTCGTAATTCGCCTCGACGGCGAGGTTGGTATAGCCGCCCTTGGCATAGACCATCGTGCTGGGCGCGACCTGCATGCCGACACGGCCGCCGAGATAGAGGTCGCGGCCGGTTTCTACGCTGCGGGTGAAGCCGTCGATGGTCTCGTCCGAATCCTGGCTGCCGGTCGATTCCATGAACTCGCCCTCGACGCCGAGGATGACGCCGCCGGCATCGTAGTCATAGCCGGCGCCGACGCCGAAGCCGATACCATCGATAGTCTCGTCGCCTTGATCGTCGTTGGTGTCTGCGTCGTCCTCGCGTTCGCCAGAGCGCAGGGAATCATAGCCGATCAGGCCCTCGACGCGCGGCCCGGTGAACGGCGAAGTGTTCTGGGCCATGGCGGGAAAGGCAACGCTGCCGGCCAACAGGGCGGCGATTACATAAGTACGCATTATTAACTCCATTCGTTAACGAGCCCCCGTTCGGGGAACGGCGAGCCCAGCGAACGCGGCTGGAGGAAGTTGCATGAACCCCGGATAAACGCGATTTTCTGTTGCTATCCCACCACAGACCGTTGATCTCTCGGCGCTGATGAGAGGCGCGATTTTACTCCCTATATTCCTGAATCTTGCCACTCCGGCGGAGGCGCAGCCCCGATCGCTCGGAATTTTTTTTCAATGGGGCGCGTTCGAGGAAGGGAACCACTGCTTCGCCATCGCGGAGCCGGAACGATCGCCACGACCGCGCGACTGGAAGCCGTTCGCGTCGATCGGATACTGGCCGGGGCACGGCGTTCGCGGGCAGCTCCATATCCGCCTCAGCCGCCAGAAGCGGGAAGGGTCGGCGGTGCTGCTCAAGATCGACGACCGAACCTGGCAGCTGATCGGTGGCGGCAACAATGCCTGGGCACCGGACCGCCGCGCCGACGCCGAGATCGTGGCGGCGATGCGCACCGGCGTCGACATGACCATCGAGACGCGATCCGATCGTGGTGCCCGGGTGCAGGACCATTACCGGTTGAGAGGCGCGGCGACAGCCATCGACGCCGCCGCCATCGCCTGCGCGCGGCCAAGCTAGAAAAAAGCCACATTCATCGCTACATGGCGCGTCTCATGACAGCAGCCATGCCTATTCCGGGTCTGATCGACCCCGTTCCCGTGCCGCGCGCCCTTCCGGCGGGCGACGATGCGCGCGTCGACCTGGTGGGCCTTTCCCGCGAGGCGATTCGCGTCGCGATCGAGGAAGCGGGGCTGGACGCTAGGCAGGCGAAGCTGCGCGCCAAGCAGATTTGGCACCAGATCTACAATCGCGGCGTCACCGAATTCGCGTCGATGAGCGACATCGCCAAACCGCAGCGGGCCTGGTTCGCCGAGCGTTTCACGATCGGGCGCCCGGAAGTGATCGAGCATCTCGTCTCCACCGACGGCACGCGCAAATGGCTGCTGCGAACGCCCGACGGCAACGATTTCGAGATGGTGTTCATTCCCGACGCGGATCGCGGCACGCTCTGCGTATCGAGCCAGGTCGGCTGCACGCTCAATTGCCGCTTCTGCCATACCGGCACGATGCGTCTCGTCAGGAATCTCACCGCTGGCGAGATCGTCGGCCAGGTGATGCTGGCGCGCGACACGCTCGGCGAATGGCCGTCCCAGCCGGAAGGGCGCATGCTCTCCAACATCGTCATGATGGGCATGGGCGAGCCGCTCTACAATTTCGACAATGTCCGCGACGCGCTGAAGATCGTCATGGACGGCGACGGCCTTGGCCTCTCTCGCCGCCGGATCACGCTTTCGACCTCCGGCGTGGTTCCGATGATGGCCAAAGCGGGCGAGGAGATTGGCATCAATCTCGCCGTGTCGCTCCATGCGGTCACCAAGGAAGTCCGCGACGAGATCGTGCCGCTCAATCGCAAATACGGCATCGAGGAGCTACTGCAGGCCTGCGCCGACTATCCGGGCGCCAACAATGCCCGGCGCATCACCTTCGAATATGTGATGCTGAAGGACAAGAACGACAGCGACGAGGATGCGCGCGAGCTTGTCCGCCTGATCCGCAAATACAAGCTGCCCGCCAAGGTGAACCTCATTCCGTTCAACCCCTGGCCCGGTGCTCCCTACGAATGTTCGTCGGATGAGAGGGTGCAGCGATTCTCGGACATCGTCTTCGAGGCGGGGATTTCGGCACCCATCCGCCGTCCACGCGGTCGCGACATCATGGCGGCGTGCGGCCAGCTTAAATCGGCTTCGGAAAAGAAGAGCCGCGCCGAACTCGATCGCCTCGCCGAGGAAAAGCTGGCGACGCTTTCGGACGCTTAAGCGGATTGCCGGTGCTCGACCGTTTCGAGGTCGAGCCACTTGGTCATGAGCTGGAGTTCGCCTTGGAGCCGCACGCCCGTTTGGGGTGGCGCGTCGGGTTCAAACGTTACGGCCTGGACCAGCAACCGGGAATGGCGGCGGTCCGCCTTGAGGTCGACACGGGCGACGAGCCGGTCGCCCAGCAGGAAGGGTAGCACATAATAGCCGTGCGTCCGCTTTTCGGCGGGCGTGTAGATTTCGATCCTGTAGCGAAAGCCGAACAGCCGCTCCGTGCGCCCCCGGTGCCAGACCAGCGGGTCAAAGGGCGCGAGCAGGGCCTGCCCCTTGATGCGGCGCGGCCAGCGGGCGTCGCGGTGGACGTAAGCGGGTCTGGTCCAACCTTCCACCATCACTGGAACGAGTGCATCTTCCTCGATCAGCTCCTGTACCGCCGCCCGGGCCGACGCCGGATCGAGGCGGAAATAATCACGCAGATCGGCCTCCGTAGCGATGCCTGACGCGCGGGCGGCAAGAGCGACGAGTGCTCGCTTCGCATCAGCCTCCGCCGGCGTCGGCAGCGCGAGGATAGCGGCCGGGATTACGCGCTCGCTGACGTCATAGACCCGCTCGAAGCTCGCGCGGCGCGTGGCGGTGGTGATGTGCCCGGCCCAGAACAGCCATTCCAGCGCCCGCTTGGTGTCGCCCCATCCCCACCAGCCGCCATTGCCCTTGCCGCCTTCGAAATCGGAGGCGGCGAGCGGCCCTTCCGCCCGGATGCGTGCCAACAGGGCTTGGGTTTCCGAACGTCGCTCGCCGGCATAGGCGCGCAGGCTTCCCCAGCCGATCTCGCCCCGGTCGGCCGCCGCCA
>NZ_DATCYB010000046.1:0-20795 GCF_036570505.1 Allosphingosinicella sp.
TTGCGGAAGAAGCGCAGACCGAGTTCGACGTGATCCTCACCGGCGACGGTGGCAAGAAGATCAACGTGATCAAGGAAGTCCGCGCCATCACCGGCCTGGGCCTGGGCGAAGCCAAGGCGCTCGTCGAAGGCGCTCCCAAGGCCGTCAAGGAAGGCGTGAACAAGGCCGAGGCCGAGGAAATCAAGAAGAAGATCGAGGAAGCCGGCGGCACCGTCGAGCTGAAGTAACTTCTTCCCCGCTCCGGTTTCGGCCGGATCCGGATCAAGGAAGGGCAGATCCAGACGGATCTGCCCTTTTTTCCGTGCGCCTGTCAGCCTTGGCGAAAGGCTTCGGCGGCGGCGATCAGCCGCTCCGACAGCGCGATCACCACCCCCCTCTGCTCCTGAGCGCGCGTGCACAGATAGTGGGCCGCCGGATTCGCCTCGGCCCGATTACCGATGCGCGCCAGCCGGCCGCGCTCCGTCCAGGCGCCGGCAGGCGGCATCCTTAAAAGAGCGACACCGAGACCCGCCTCGGCGGCGGCGATGACCGTGTCGTAATCCTCGAACCTGCGGTCCTGCCAACGCGGGCGGTATCGCACGCCCGCTTCCCCAGCCACGAGCGCCATTGCGATGTGTCGGAATCGGGAGAAGCGGGAAGCGCAGCATCTCCCCGGCCCCGGCGCCCCGTCCGATGCGGGCGGCGAGCTCCGGGCTGGCCGCGGGCGCGACCGTCTCACCGAACAGCAGGCGGGCCTCGAGACCGTCCCAATGGCCGCGCCCATCGCGTATCGCGAGATCGACTTGTCCAAGCAGGTCGGCGGCGGGCGCCTGGCCCATGAGGTCCGGCTGGCAGTGCGAGGGCGCTCCCAGAGCCGCCGGTACGGAGGCTCCGATCGCGCGATGCTGCCCGACGCTCCTTTCGACGAACGGCTCCCTGTCGACAGGCCCGACTTCGAATTTTCGGGGCAAACCGACGACCGCGTGCGGCAATGGACGGCGGGCATCGCCTATCAGGGCCGGATCGCCGGCCTGAGCCAGATCAATGTCGGCCTCCATTTCTGAAAGATCGGTGCCTGAGACCCGGACAAGGCGGCTACTTTCGATCCCGACTGGAGTTCGCTAGTCGACGGCGGATGATTCGCCCTGTTGTTGCCGTCGCGCTCGCTTTCCTTGCCTTCCTCTCCGTGTCGCCGGCCGCGGCCGCGAGCGCGGAGCTGCCCCGCGTGCGGCTGGAAACGAGCGCGGGGACGATCGTCATTGAATTGGAAACGAAGCGGGCGCCGATCACCGCCGGCAACTTCCTCGCCTATGTCGAGGGCAAGAAGTTCGACGGCACGACCTTCTACCGGGCGGCGCGCAACAAGGCGGCGCCCGAATATGGGCTTGTCCAGGGCGGCATCAATCACCGGGTGGTGGGGGCACTCCTTCCCATCGCGCACGAGTCGACCAGCCAGACCGGGCTGCTCCATGTCGACGGCACCGTCTCGATGGCCCGCAACGCCCCCGGAACCGCGATGGGCGACTTCTTCATCACGATCGGCAAATCTTCCTATCTCGACGCCCGCGAAGGCAATGTCGGCTATGCCGCGTTCGGCAAGGTAGTCGAAGGCATGGACGTGGTCCGAAAGATACTCGCCTCCCCGACGCATCCCGGCGGCCGGTCCGAGGCCACGATCGGCCAGTCGATCGTCGACCCCATCCGCATCATCCGCGCACGGCGGGAAGAATAGCGTCCACCGCTTGATCTTCTCCAGTGCCAAGCAAGGAGAAAGGCGCTAGAATCGAGCGACGGTCGCGGGGCGAAGGGGAAGCGAATGACGAGGAGTGTGGCGCGGAACCGCGAGGCGATGCCAGCGGAATCCGTGGCCGACTTGCCCTGCGCGTTGGACAGCCAGGCGCGGCTGATCCGCGAGCAGGCCGAAACGATCGCCCATTACCGGAAGATGTACGATCGCTCCTCGGCGCTGGCGAGGATCGGGGTATGGGAATGCGACCTCGCGACCGAGGCGCTGACCTGGACCGACGGCGTCTACGACCTGTTCGAGATTCCACGCGGCTCGCCGCTGGCGCGGGCGGAGATCGTCGACCTTTACGAAGAGGAATCACGGCGGGAGATGGAGCGGCTGCGCGCCGCCGCCATTCGCGACGGGACGGGCTTCACGCTCGACATCCATGTCCGCACCGCGAAGGGCAACCCGCGCTGGCTGCGCCTCACCGTCGACGTCGAGCAGGAAGACGGCCGTTCCGTCCGCATCTTCGGCACCAAGCAGGACATAACCGAGGAAAAGGCGGCGCAGGAGAAGGTGCGCGCGCTCCAGGCCGAGCTGATGCAGGCCTCGCGGCGAAGCGCGATGGGCGCCATGGCCGCTACCCTGGCGCACGAGCTCAACCAGCCGCTGGCCGCGATCGGCAATTTCGTGGCGGGAGCCCGGCGAATGCTGAGCCGCCCGGAGCCGGACAGGCTCATGCTGGAGCGCGGGCTCGATTCCATCGAGCAATGCGCCCAGCGGGCCGCCAACGTCATCCGCAGCCTGCGCGCGATGAGCGGTGACGACGCGCGGCGGGAAAAGGTCGGTATCAACGGACTCGTCCGGGATTCGGTGCCGCTTGCTTTGGCCGGGGCCGGTCCGGGCATCGAAGTCCGCTACGCGCTTGCCGACGAGGCATTCGTGTGCGTCGATCCGGTCCAGATCCAGCAGGTGCTCGTCACGTTGGTGAAGAACGCCGCCGAAGCCGCTCAGCCACTCGCCCGGCGGGAGATCGCGATCTCCACATCGCTAGCGGAGGGGACCGTCACCGTTCGCGTCGACGACAACGGGCATGGCCTGCCGCCCGAAAGGCTGAAGACCCTGTTCGATTCCCACGCCTCGTCCAAGCCCGACGGCATGGGTATCGGCCTTCCCGTCAGCCGCACCATCGTCGAGGCCCATGGCGGAAAGATAACGGCCGCCAACGGCAAAACGGGCGGTGCCTCCCTCCGTGTCACGCTGCCGCTGGCGGTCGCGGATGATGACGGGCATTGACGCTGGCCCTCTTCGACCCTAAATAGCGCTCCTCACCACAGCCCTTCGGAACAGGTCTCGCAGTCGCGCAGCGGGGCCAACGCATTGATCGGCTGGGGTTTCTTAGACGCTGAAGCTGCGGTTTCCAGGAAGGAGACTCGCGGCTTTTTGCGTTTGCGGCGAACGGACTGTTCCCCGGCGAAGGCCGGGGTCCCAGTCCGAAAGAAAAAACCGAGCCCCGGCCTTCGCCGGGGAACGCAGGCGAAAGAGGCGACACAACCACATGGCGACCAAGGCAGCTCCGGCGACGGAACAGCGTTCCACCGCGTCCAAGCGTATCCGCAAGATTTTCGGCAATATCCACGAAGTCTCCGAAATGCCGAACCTGATCGAGGTTCAGCGCGACAGTTACGAGCAGTTCCTCCGCTCGCGGCCGCAGGACGGATATGTGTCGGGCCTGGAAAAGACGCTGCGCAGCGTGTTCCCGATCCGCGATTTCGCCGGCACCGCCGAGCTCGATTTCGTCCATTACGAGCTGGAAGACCCCAAATACGACACGGACGAGTGCCGCCAGCGGGGCATGACCTATGCCGCGCCGATGCGCGTGACCTTGCGCCTCATCGTGTTCGAGGTCGATCCCGATACGGAAACCCGCTCCGTCCTCGATATCAAGGAGCAGGACGTCTACATGGGCGACATGCCGCTGATGACGAAGAACGGCACGTTCATCGTCAACGGCACCGAGCGCGTCATCGTCAGCCAGATGCACCGGTCGCCGGGTGTGCTGTTCGACCATGACCGCGGCAAGACCCACGCCTCGGGCAAGTTCCTGTTCGCCGCGCGCGTCATCCCCTATCGCGGCTCGTGGCTCGACTTCGAGTTCGACGCCAAGGACATCGTCAACGTCCGTATCGATCGCAAGCGCAAGCTGCCGGTGACGGCACTGCTCCATGCGCTCGGCATGTCGAGCGAGGAAATCCTCGGCGAGTTCTACAACAAGGTCACCTTCGTTCGCGGCAAGGATGGCTGGCAGATACCGTTCGTGCCCGAGCAGTGGCGCGGCCAGAAGCCGACCTTCGACGTCGCCGACGGCAAGTCGGGCGAGGTCGTATTCCCCGCCGGCCAGAAGATCACGCCGCGCGGCGCCAACAAGGCCGCCAAGGACGGCCTGACGCAGCTCTTGATCCCGACCGAGGAGATTTTTGGCCGCTATTCGGCCTACGACCTCGTCAACGACAAGACCGGCGAGATTTATATCGAGGCCGGCGACGAGGTGAGCCCGGAAAATCTAGAGAAGCTCGACAAGGCCGGCATCGACCGGATCGACCTGCTCGACATCGACCACGTCAACACCGGCGCCTGGATGCGCAACACGTTGAAGGCCGATAAGGCCGAAGACCGCGACCAGGCCCTTTCCGACATCTATCGCGTCATGCGCCCCGGCGAGCCGCCGACCCGCGAGACCGCCGACGCTTTGTTCGCCGGCCTGTTCTTCGATCCGGAGCGCTACGACCTGTCGGCCGTCGGACGCGTCAAATTGAACATGCGCCTCGACCTCGACGTTGAGGACACCGTCACCACGCTCCGCAAGGAAGACATCCTGGCGGTGGTGAAGACGCTCGTCGGCCTCAAGGACGGGAAGGGCGAGATCGACGACATCGACAATCTCGGCAACCGCCGCGTCCGCTCGGTCGGCGAGCTACTGGAGAACCAGTATCGCGTCGGCCTGCTCCGCATGGAGCGTGCCGTGAAGGAGCGCATGTCCTCGGTCGACGTGTCGACCGTGATGCCGAACGACCTCATCAACGCCAAGCCCGCCGTGGCTGCGGTGCGCGAGTTCTTCGGTTCATCGCAGCTCTCGCAGTTCATGGACCAGACCAACCCGCTCTCCGAAGTGACGCACAAGCGTCGCGTCTCGGCGCTCGGGCCGGGCGGTTTGACTCGCGAACGGGCCGGCTTCGAGGTCCGCGACGTCCATCCGACCCATTATGGCCGCATCTGCCCGATCGAGACTCCGGAAGGGCCGAACATCGGCCTGATCAACTCGCTCGCCAGCTTCAGCCGGGTCAACAAATACGGCTTCATCGAGACGCCGTACCGCAAGGTCGTCGACCACAAGGTAACCGACGATGTCGTCTATCTGTCGGCGATGGAAGAGGCCAAGCACACCATCGCGCAGGCCAATGCCGAATTGAACAAGGACGGCAGCTTCGCCGAGGAAATCGTCTCCAGCCGCCAGGCCGGCGAATTCCTGATGGCGGTGCGCGATCAGATCACGCTGATGGACGTCAGCCCCAAGCAGCTCGTGTCGGTCGCGGCCTCGCTCATTCCGTTCCTGGAAAACGATGACGCCAACCGCGCGCTGATGGGCTCGAACATGCAACGTCAGGCCGTGCCGCTGGTGCGCGCCGAGGCGCCGTTCGTCGGCACCGGCATGGAGGAGACGGTCGCCCGCGATTCCGGCGCCGCCATCGCCGCCCGCCGCTCGGGCATCGTCGACCAGGTCGACGCGACCCGTATCGTCGTCCGCGCCACGGGCGAGGTCGAGGCCGGCAAGTCGGGCGTCGACATCTACACGCTGATGAAGTTCCAGCGCTCGAACCAGAACACCTGCATCAACCAGCGTCCGCTGGTGAAGGTGGGCGACGTGGTGAGCGAGGGCGACGTCATCGCCGACGGCCCGTCGACCGAGTTCGGCGAGCTGGCGCTGGGGCGCAACGTGCTAGTCGCGTTCATGCCCTGGAACGGCTACAATTATGAGGATTCCATCCTCATCTCCGAACGCATCGTGAAGGACGACGTCTTCACCTCGATCCACATCGAGGAGTTCGAGGTGATGGCTCGCGACACCAAGCTGGGGCCGGAAGACATCACCCGCGACATCCCCAACGTCGGCGAGGAGGCGCTGCGCAACCTCGACGAGGCGGGCATCGTCTATATCGGCGCCGAAGTTGAGCCGGGCGACATCCTGTGCGGCAAGATCACGCCGAAGGGCGAAAGCCCGATGACGCCGGAGGAAAAGCTCCTCCGCGCCATCTTCGGCGAGAAGGCGTCGGACGTCCGCGACACCTCGCTCCGCCTACCCCCGGGCGTGGCCGGCACGGTGGTCGAGGTCCGGGTATTCAACCGCCACGGCATCGACATCGACGATCGTACCCGCGCCATCCAGACCGAAGAGAAGGACCGCCTCAGGAAGGACGCCGACGACGAGCGCACCATCCTGAAGCGCGCCACCTATTCGCGCCTCAGGGAGATGCTGCTCGGTCAGACGGCGACGGCGGCTCCCAAGGGCGTCAAGAAAGGCAGCGACATAACCGAAGAGGTGCTCGACAGCGTCGAGAAGCACGAATGGTGGAAGTTCGCGGTCAAGGACGACAAGGTCCAGGCCGACCTCGAGGCGGTGAAGTCGCAATATGACGACGCCGAGGCCCTGATCCGCGGCAAGCTGGAAGATCGTATCGAGAAGCTGGAGCGGGGCGACGAGCTGCCGCCGGGCGTGCTCAAGATGGTCAAGGTGTTCGTCGCGGTAAAGCGCAAGCTGCAGCCGGGCGACAAGATGGCCGGCCGCCACGGCAACAAGGGCGTCATCAGCCGCATCCTGCCGATCGAGGACATGCCGTTCCTCGAGGACGGGACGCATGCCGATATCGTCCTCAACCCGCTGGGTGTGCCGAGCCGCATGAACGTCGGCCAGATCTTCGAGACGCATCTGGGCTGGGCCGCGCGCGGCCTCGGCAAGCAGATCGGCGCGATGCTCGAGGAAATCCATCACAAGGGCAAGGACCTCGCCTCCGGTGACGCCAAGGCGGTCCGCGCCAAGTTGAAGGACATCTATGGCGAGCATTATCATGCCGACATCGATGCCCGCGACGACGCCCAGATGATGGAGCTGGCGTCCAACCTGGTCGGGGGGGTGCCGATGGGCACGCCGGTGTTCGACGGCGCCCGCGAAGCGGACGTGTCGGCGATGCTGGCCAAGGCCGGACTCGACGAGAGCGGCCAGGTGACGCTGTATGACGGCCGCACCGGCGACGAGTTCGACCGCAAGGTGACGGTGGGCTACATCTACATGCTGAAGCTGCACCACCTGGTGGACGACAAGATCCACGCGCGCTCGATCGGCCCGTACAGCCTCGTCACCCAGCAGCCGCTCGGCGGCAAGGCGCAGTTCGGCGGGCAGCGTTTCGGCGAGATGGAGGTCTGGGCGCTCCAGGCCTACGGCGCCGCCTACACCTTGCAGGAAATGCTGACGGTGAAGTCGGATGACGTCATCGGCCGCACCAAGGTCTACGAGGCGATCGTCAAGGGCGACGACACGTTCGAGGCCGGCATTCCGGAGAGCTTCAACGTTCTCGTCAAGGAAATGCGCTCCCTGGGCCTCAACGTCGAGCTCAATTCGGTGGCCGAGACCGACGAGGACGGCCTGCCGGCGCTGGCGGCGGAGTAGTAACAGTCCCTCTCCCTTCACGGGAGAGGGACAGGCGCGAAGCGCCAGGGTGAGGGTCTGGAAATGACTGCCCTCACCCTCCCACCGCTCTTCGAGCGGCGGGCCCCTCCCTCTCCCGAAATGGGAGAGGGGCAGAATTTTTAGAGAGGGTCGCACCCGATGAATGAACTGACCAACTTCGCCAACCCGGTCGCCAAGCCGGAGACGTTCGACCAGATCCAGATCGGGATCGCCTCGCCGGAGCGCATCCGCTCGTGGTCGTTCGGCGAGATCAAGAAGCCCGAGACCATCAACTACCGGACGTTCAAGCCGGAACGCGACGGCCTGTTCTGCGCGCGCATCTTCGGTCCGATCAAGGATTACGAGTGCCTGTGCGGCAAGTACAAGCGCATGAAGTACAAGGGCATCGTCTGCGAGAAGTGCGGCGTCGAAGTGACCGTCTCCAAGGTCCGCCGCGAGCGCATGGGCCATATCGAGCTGGCCGCGCCGGTCGCCCACATCTGGTTCCTGAAGTCGCTGCCGTCGCGCATCGGCCTGCTGCTCGACATGCAGCTGAAGCAGCTTGAGCGCGTCCTCTATTTCGAAGCCTATATCGTCACCGAGCCGGGCCTCACGCCGCTGGAGAAGTTCCAGCTCCTGACCGAGGACGAGCTTCTCGAAGCCCAGGACGAATATGGCGAGGACGCCTTCTCCGCCGGCATCGGCGCCGAGGCGGTCCGCCACATGCTCGAGAATCTCGACCTTGAAGGCGAGAAGGAAGAGCTCCTGAAGGAGCTGGCCGAGACCAAGTCGGAGCTGAAGCCCAAGAAGATCATCAAGCGGCTGAAGGTCGTCGAGAGCTTCCTGGAATCCGGCAACCGTCCCGAGTGGATGATCCTGGAAGTCGTTCCGGTGATCCCGCCCGAGCTGCGCCCGCTGGTGCCGCTCGACGGCGGCCGCTTCGCGACGTCGGACTTGAACGACCTCTATCGCCGCGTCATCAACCGCAACAACCGCCTGAAGCGGCTCATGGAGCTGCGCGCGCCGGACATCATCGTGCGCAACGAAAAGCGCATGCTGCAGGAATCGGTCGACGCCCTGTTCGACAACGGCCGCCGCGGCCGCACCATCACCGGCGCCAACAAGCGTCCGCTGAAGTCGCTCTCCGACATGCTAAAGGGCAAGCAGGGCCGCTTCCGCCAGAATTTGCTCGGCAAGCGCGTCGACTATTCGGGCCGCTCGGTCATCGTCACCGGTCCGGAGCTGAAGCTCCACCAGTGCGGCCTGCCGAAGAAGATGGCGCTCGAGCTGTTCAAGCCGTTTATTTACTCGCGGCTCGACGCCAAGGGTCTTTCCATGACCCTGAAGCAGGCCAAGAAGTGGGTCGAGAAGGAGCGCAAGGAAGTCTGGGACATCCTGGATGAGGTGATCCGCGAGCATCCGGTGCTGCTCAACCGCGCGCCGACGCTCCACCGCCTCGGCATCCAGGCGTTCGAGCCGGTGCTGATCGAGGGCAAGGCGATCCAGCTTCACCCGCTCGTCTGCGCCGCCTTCAACGCCGACTTCGACGGCGACCAGATGGCCGTGCACGTCCCGCTGTCGCTCGAAGCGCAGCTGGAAGCGCGCGTCCTGATGATGTCGACCAACAACATCCTCTCGCCCGCCAACGGCAAGCCGATCATCGTGCCCTCGCAGGACATGGTGCTGGGCCTCTACTATCTGTCGATGGAGCGCGAGGGCGAGCCCGGCGAGGGCATGATGATTTCCGACATGAGCGAGGTCCATCAGGCGCTCAACGCCAAGGCCGTGACCCTGCACTCGAAGATCGTCAGCCGCGTCCCGCAAACGGACGAGGACGGCAACCAGTATATGAAGCGCTTCGAGACGACGCCGGGCCGCATGCTGCTCGGCGAGACGCTCCCGAAGAGCCACAAGGTGCCGTTCGAGACCGTCAACCGCCTCCTCACCAAGAAGGAGATCGCGGACGTCATCGACGTCGTCTATCGCCACACCGGCCAGAAGGAGACGGTGCTCTTCGCCGACGCGATCATGGGGCTGGGCTTCCGCCACGCCTTCCAGGCCGGCATCAGCTTCGGCAAGGACGACATGATCATCCCGCATGAGAAGGTGGGTCTGGTCGAAGACACCCGCTCGCTCGTCAAGGATTACGAGCAGCAGTATCAGGACGGCCTCATCACCCAGCAGGAAAAGTACAACAAGGTGATCGACGCCTGGAGCCGCTGCGGCGACCAGGTGGCGAACGCCATGATGGACAAGATCAAGGCGCAGCCGAAGGACAAGGACGGCCGCATGGCCCCGATCAACTCCATCTACATGATGGCGCATTCGGGCGCTCGCGGTTCGCAGGCCCAGATGAAGCAGCTCGCCGGCATGCGCGGCCTGATGGCCAAGCCGTCGGGCGAGATCATCGAAACGCCGATCATCTCGAACTTCAAGGAAGGCCTCACCGTCCTTGAATATTTCAACTCGACCCACGGCGCCCGCAAGGGCCTGGCGGACACGGCGCTCAAGACGGCGAACTCGGGCTATCTGACCCGGCGCCTCGTCGACGTGTCGCAGGACTGCGTCATCGTCGAGGAGGACTGCAAGACCGAGAACGCGCTCGACATGAAGGCGATCATCCAGGGCGGCGCCGTCATCGCGTCGCTCGGCGAACGCATCCTGGGCCGCACCCCGGCCGAGGACATCGTCGACGACAAGACCGGCGACGTGCTGGCCAAGGAAGGCGAGCTGATCGACGAGGCCGCGGCGCTGCGCATCGACGAGATGGGCATCCAGGCGGTCAAGATCCGCTCGCCGCTGGTCTGCGAGAGCGAGCACGGCGTCTGCGGCAAATGCTACGGACGCGACCTCGCCCGCGGAACGCCGGTCAATATCGGCGAAGCGGTCGGCGTCATCGCGGCGCAGTCGATCGGCGAGCCGGGCACGCAGCTCACCATGCGGACCTTCCACATCGGCGGCGCCGCGCAGCTCAACGAAACCTCGAACCTCGAAGCCTCTTCGGACGGCAAGATCGAGTTCCGCGACCTGCCGACGATCATGGACGCGCGCGGCCGACGCGTGGCGATGGCCCGCAACGGCGAGCTGGCGATCGTCGACATGGACGGGCGCGAGCGGGCGGTGCACCGCATCCCCTATGGCGCCCATCTGATGTTCGACGACGGACATGTCGTCAACAAGGGCGAGCGGATGGCCGAGTGGGATCCGTTCATGATGCCGGTCATCACCGAGAAGGGCGGCACCGTGAAGTTCCAGGACCTGGTCGAGGGCAAGACGCTCACCGAACAGGTCGACGAAGCGACGGGCATCGCCCAGCGCGTCGTCACGGAGTTCCGCGGCTCGGCCCGCTCCAAGGAGGATCTGCGTCCGCGCCTGACCCTGCTCGACGAGAATAGCGGCGAGGCGGCGCGCTACATGCTGACGCAAGGGGCGACGCTTTCGGTGGAGGACGGCCAGGTCGTCCAGGCCGGCGAGGTGCTCGCCCGCGTCTCCCGCGAGGCGGCCAAGACCCGCGACATCACCGGCGGTCTGCCGCGGGTGGCGGAGCTGTTCGAGGCGAGGAAGCCCAAGGAGAATGCGATCATCGCCAAGGTCTCGGGCCGTGTCGTCTTCGGCAAGGACTATAAGGCCAAGCGCAAGATCGGCATCCAGCCCGAGGACGGCGGCGAACTGGTCGAGTATCTGGTGCCCAAGTCCAAGGTCATCGACGTGCAGGAAGGCGACTTCGTGAAGCGCGGCGACAATCTGATCGGCGGCTCACCAGATCCGCACGACATCCTGGAGGTGCTCGGCGTCGAGGCGCTGGCCGAATATCTCGTCAGCGAGATTCAGGAGGTCTATCGACTGCAGGGCGTGAAGATCAACGACAAGCACATCGAGGTGATCGTTCGCCAGATGCTGCAGAAGGTCGAGATCACCGAGAGCGGCGACACCACGCTTCTCGTCGGCGAGCAGATCGATCTGCAGGAGATGAACGAGATCAACGCCAAGCTGACGGGCAAGCAGAAGAAGGCGGAAGGCAAGCCGGTGCTCCTGGGCATCACCAAGGCGAGCCTGCAGACCCGCAGCTTCATCTCGGCCGCCTCCTTCCAGGAGACGACCCGGGTGCTGACCGAGGCGTCCGTGCAGGGCAAGATCGACACGCTCGACGGCCTCAAGGAGAATGTCATCGTCGGCCGCCTCATCCCGGCGGGCACCGGCGCTGCCATGAACCGGGCGCGCATCGCCGCCTCCAGCCGCGACGCCGCGCTCCGGGCACAGCATAAGAAGCTCCAGGAGGCGCTCATCCTCGCCAACACGGCGGCCGAAGAGCACAAGGCGGAGCTCGCCCAGGGCCCCGAGGCGGCGATCGGCGACGATCCCCTCGCCTCGGTCGCGTCGGAAGGCCACGGCACCGACGCGGACGCGGGCGAGTATCTGCAGGACTAAGCGTCAGTCAGAGCCGACATGAAGGCCCCGCCGGAGCGACCCTCCGGCGGGGCTTTTTGCGTGCGCCGGGATGGGCTCGGAATGGCCATGAGTGCGGTGACCGCCGTTCCGGCCGCCTAGAGGATGATGAGTTCGGGTTTGACCCTTCTTCGTCACCCCCGCGAAAAGCGGGATTCCCGCTTTTGCGGGAATGGCGAGAGGAGAATCAGCGTAACCATATCAGGCTCCAAAAACCGGGCGGCTCCAACGTCCGGCGGGATCGGGGAACCGCGGGAATTTCAGATGACCCTGCCGTGACCAGCGACGGGTAAAATGCTATCTGGCCCCTGTCCCGCGACCGAGTCGGATGCCGTTCGACGGACAGCGTACAGCCCGCCTGCGGCCCTCACGAGACCAGCTCCGGTCCTGCCGGCCGGCAACCTGGCAAGGGATCACATCCCCATGACCTACATCACCACCCAGGACAGCACCCATATCTTCTACAAGGACTGGGGTCCGAAAGACGCCCAGGCAATCGTGTTCCATCACGGCTGGCCATTGAGCGCCGATGATTGGGACAACCAGATGCTCTTCTTCCTCGGGCAGGGCTTTCGCGTGATCGCGCACGACCGGCGCGGTCACGGCCGGTCGAGCCAGCCCAGCGAAGGCAATGAGATGGACACCTACGCGTCCGACGTCGCCGAACTGGTCGCGTCGCTCGATCTGCGGGGCGCGATCCACATCGGCCATTCGACCGGCGGCGGTGAGGTCGCGCACTATGTCGCCCGCGCTCAGCCGGGACGGGTTTCGAAAGCCGTGCTGATCGACGCGGTGCCACCCGTCATGGTCAGGAAGGATTCGAACCCGGGCGGCACGCCGATCGAGGTGTTCGACGGATACCGTGCCGCGCTCGCCGCCAACCGCGCGCAACTGTATCTCGATATCCCGACCGGTCCGTTCTACGGCTTCAACCGGCCCGGCGCGAAGGTGTCGGAAGGCCTGATCCGCAATTGGTGGCGGCAGGCCATGATGGGGAGCGCCAAGGCCGGTTACGAGTGCATCAAGGCCTTCTCCGAAACCGACTTCACCGAGGATTTGAAGGCGATCGACGTACCGGTGCTGGTCATCCACAGCGAAGACGACCAGATCGTGCCCTATGCGGATTCGGCGCCGCTGACGGTCAAGCTCCTGAAGAACGGCACGCTCAAGACCTACAAGGACCTGCCGCACGGCCTGTGCCAGACCCATCCCGAGATCGTGAACGCCGACATACTGGCCTTCATTCGCCGGGAAGAAGTGGAAGCGAATCAGCCGACAGTCGTTGCCACGCCCGTGATGGCGTGAACGTGAGGGGCGGGCCGGTCGCCCGACCGGCCCGCGAAAGTGCCGTTATTGGATGACCTTATACAACAGGAGCAAATCGATGAAACTCTACTACGCGCCGGGCGCCTGCAGCCTTGCAAGCCGGATTTCGCTCCATGAAGCCGGGCTTGCGGCCGATTTCGAGAGGGTCGACCTCAAGACGAAGATCACGGAGCATGGACACGATTTCAGGGCGATCAATCCCAAGGGCTATGTGCCCATGCTCGTGCTCGACGACGGGGCCGCGATCACTGAAAATGTCGCGATCCTGGAGTTGATTGCCGATCGGGAACCGAGACTTGGGCCAGGAGGTCCACTGAGCCGCACGCGATTGATCGAGATGTTGGCCTATCTCTCGTCCGAGCTGCATGTGGCCTTCAAGCCCTTGTGGCACGACGCGAGCGAGATCGAAAACGCCAAGGCCCGCGAAACGGTCGCCGAGCGTCTCGAATTCCTCGAAAAGCAGATGCTCGAACCCTATCTGTTCGGCCCTCGCTTTACCGTGGCGGACGCCTATCTTTTCGTCATCCTGCGCTGGGCAAAGGCATTCGGCGTGCGACTCTCATCCCACCTGCTCGGCTATTTCGAGCGGGTCCGGGAGAGAAAAACGGTGCGTCAGGCGCTGGCCGAAGAGGCGTTGGACGAAGAGACACCGGTTATCCACCTGGCGTCCGAGCCTGTTGGATGACCCCAACAGGAACCCCCGCCTGATCCGGTACCGCGCGTCGCCTACCTCGCCACTCCGTCGGACACGTGGCCGAAAGTGAAGGCGAGGACGGGTGCCCCGGGTCGCTTACCGCCCTAGAAACTCACCCGGGCGCTGAGGCGGATGTCGCGGCCGGCTAGCGGCACGAAATCCTTGGTGAAGGACGCGTGGCGGCGGGCGTCGACGTCGAAGATGTTGTTCGCCGACAAGATGAGCGAGGTCGGGTTTTCGCGGCCCCACGGGCGCCAGGCAACCGAGGCGTTGACCAGGGTGTGGCTGTCGGTCGGCGTCTCGAAGGCAGCGACCCGCTCCTGGGCGTCGGACCATTCGACCTCGACCCGGCCGTCGATACTGTCGGACTGGGCTTCCAGCCCGCCGAGGACGCGGAGTGGCGGGATGCGGGGCACGGGGCCGCCCTCCTTGATGGTCGCGTTGACATAGTCCGCGACGACATCGCCGTTGAAGGTGAAGCCGCCCATTTCGAACAGCTTGGCCGAGCCTTCCAGCTCGAAGCCGTAATAGCGGGCGTCGCGCTGGAAATACTGGAAGACGGGCAGCTCGTCGCGCTCCTCGCCGGTCGCGGTCTGGAAGATATAGTCGTCGAACCAATTGGCGAAGACGGTGGCGCTGAGCTTGTAGTCGGGCGTTTCGGCGCGGACATAGGCTTCGGCGCCCCAGCTCTTTTCCTTCGCCAGATCGGGATTGCCGACTTCGAAAGCCTGGGTCGCGATGTGGGGGCCGTTGGAGAAGAGCTCCTCGGCCGACGGCGCGCGCTCGGCGCGGGAACCATTGACGCCGACCTTGACCCGCTCGTTCACGTCATAGGACGCGCCGATCGCCGCCGAATAGGCATTAAAGCTTCGATCGAAGCCGAGGGTCGTGGCGTTGACGTCGCTCTTCTCGAAACGACCCGCCGCTTCGAGGCCGAGCGCGCCGAGATGCATCTCCTGGAGCGTGAACAGGCCGAGCTGGCTCGATTCATTGGGCGGAACGAAGGCTTCCGCGCCGATCGCCTCGAAATCCCGGGTGAAATATTGGACACCGGTGACGCCGTGCCAGCCGCCGCGATCGGCCTGGACCAGCTCGAAGCGCCCTTCCATGCCGTTGGTCTTGAAGGTGGTGCCCACCTCCTCGCCTTCGAATTCGGTATGTTCGTAATCGGCGGCGGCGAGGCGGATGCGGATCTTGTCGATGAAGTCGCCGCCGGCCTCGATCTCGCCGCGAAGGTCCGCGCGAAGCTGCTCGAGGCCGATGCTGACCGGCACGTCGCCATGGCCTTCTTCCTCGGCGCCGCCCTCCTCATGGTGATGCTCGACGCCGGGCCGGGTGGGGACGCCATAGGCACTATCGAAATAACTGACGGAAAGGCCGAGATTGCCCCCGTCGCGGATGAGCGCGATGCCCGCGCCCAACGTCTTGGTCTCGGTCGCCGAATTGGGAATGCGGCCCTTGAGGTTGGCGAGAGCGCGCGCGTCGGCGGCTTCCTCGGCATGGCCTTCCGCCTCTTCCTCGGCGGCGATCTCCAGTTGCTCGGCGCGAAGCTCGGGCGCGAGAACGAAGCCGCCCACCTCCAGATCGTCGGTGTTGCGATAGCTGCCGTCGAGATGGGCGACGAGGCTGTCGGTGAGCGGCACGTCGACGGCGGCGCCGACGCTGCGCTCGTCTGCCGCCGAGCCGTAGGTGGCGATGCCCTCGATATGGACCGGTTCGTCCGGCACGCGGCGGGGTATGCGCCGGTCCATGACGTTGACCGCGCCGCCGATCGCCTGGCTGCCGAACAGAAGCACGGCGGGGCCATGCAGCACCTCGATCCGCTCCGCCGTCAGCGGATCGATGGTGACGGCATGATCGGCCGAGGTGTTGGAGACGTCGATCGCGCCGATGCCGTCCGTGAGCACGCGGACACGGTCGCCCTGAAAGCCGCGCAGCACGGGCCGGGACGCGCCGGGGCTGAAGGACGTGGCGGAGACGCCCGGCAAGCCGGCGAGCGTGTCGCCGATCTGCGGCTTCAGGTTCCGAACCAGGTCCGCGCCCGAGAGCACCGACTTGCCCGCCAATATGTCGAGGTCGCCAGGGGCATGGCCGGTGACGACGATCGCCGATGATTCCTCGTCGTGGAGATGGTCGACCTGCGCCGCCGCTTGCGCGCCCGTCACAATTTCCCCCGGCGGCTCCGTCGGTTGGGCCGCGGCCGGCATGGCGACGAGAGCGGTGGATGCGAGCAGGAACGCGAACTTTACCATCTAGAATCTCCGGAATGCCCAGCCCGCTTAGAAGAGACGTTACATTGTATCAATACCGTGTTGCCCGCGCCTTGACGGGCCTGTCGTCCTCAGGACACGGTTCACCGCTCGACAGTGGCGACAGGGCTGCCTAGGCCTGCGTTCAAAGAGGGGGAATTTTATGAGACCGACGACCGCCGCCTGCCTGTCACTCCTGCTGCTGAGCAGCGTGTCGACCACCGCGCTGGCGGCCGAACCGGCAGCGCCCGTGCTGAAAGGGACAACTGCCGAGACGGGTCTGTTGCCGGTCCATGTCGACAGGAAGGAAGGCCGAATCCTCCTCTCGCTTCCCGCCCCGGACGAGGCGGGTATTTCCGGCCGCTATCTTTATGTGACGGCGCTGAAGACCGGGCTTGGGTCGGCACCCGTCGGGCTCGACCGGGCCGCGAGCGGCGGGTCCGAGCTGCTCGTCTTCCGCCGGGTCGGCAAGAAGATGGTGGCGGAGATCGAAAATCCTCGCTTCCGCGCCTCCGGCGGCACCGAAGCCGAGCAGGCGGCGGCGCGCGACAGCTTCGCCTATTCGACGGTCTGGATGGGCGACATCGCCGCGGAGACCGCCGACGGACGCCTGCTCGTCGACGTCTCGAGCTTCCTCACCCGCGACGTCATCGGCATCGCCAAGGCGCTGAAGGACAGCGTGGAGAAGGAGTTCAAGCTCGACCCCGAGCTCACCGTCGCCGATCCCAATTCGGTGAAGGTGTTCCCCGAGAATATCGAGATGGAGGCGCGGCAGACCTTCGTTTCGACCGACCCCGGCGCGGAGGTGAACAACATCGCGCCCGCGGCCGGCCACCTCAGCTTCATCGTCCGCCATTCGCTGGTGAAGCTGCCGGAGCCGGGATACCGGACCCGCCCCTTCGATCCGCGCACCGGAAGCTTCGCGACCCAGGTGCTCGATTATTCGGCGCCGCTCGGCCGGCCGATCGTGCAGGAGCTGGTCAACCGCTTCCGCCTCGAAAAGGTCGATCCGGCCGCACCCAGCTCGCGCGTGAAAGAGCCGATCGTCTTCTATATCGACCGCTCGGCGCCGGAGCCGATCCGCACCGCCCTGCTGGAGGGCGCGAGCTGGTGGAAGCAGGCGTTCGAGGCGTCGGGATTCATCGACGCCTATCGTGTGGAGATACTGCCCGAAGGCGTCGATCCGCTCGACGCGCGATACAATGTCGTCAACTGGGTCAATCGGGCGACGCGCGGCTGGTCCTACGGCCAGGCGATCGAGGATCCGCGGACCGGCGAGATCATCAAGGGCAACGTGCTGCTGGGCTCGCTCCGCGTGCGGCAGGACATGCTGATCTTCGAAGGCCTGGTCGGCGCCGACAAAGTCGGTACCGGCGGCCCCAACGATCCGATCACCGCCGCCCTCGCCCGCATCCGACAGCTCGCCGCGCACGAGGTCGGCCACGCCCTCGGCCTCTCGCACAATTTCGCGGCGAGCACGCAGGGCCGCTATTCGGTGATGGACTATCCCGGGCCGCGCGTGACCCTGGCGAACGGCATGCCGGACCTCGCCGACGCTTACGGCGCGGGTCTCGGCCGATGGGACCTGTTCGCCGTCGACTGGCTCTATGGCAGCGACAGCAAGGCGGAAGCCGATGCGAAGGCGGCCGCCGGGGTTGCCGAAGGGCTGCGCTTTGTCGCCGATGGCGACGCGCGTCCGCTGGACGCCGCGCAGCCGAACGGAAGCCTGTGGGACGATTTCGCCGATCCGGCCGCCGAGCTGGAACGGATGATCGCCGTGCGACGCGCCGCCGTCGACCATTTCGGCCTGGGCGCGCTTTCGGCCGGCGAGCCGGTCGCCAATCTCAGGCGCAAGTTCGTGCCGATCTGGCTGCTCCACCGCTACCAGGTGGAGGCGGCGGCGAAGCTCGTCGGCGGCGTCGACTTCTCTTATTCCCTGCGGGGGGACGGACTGGAAATTTCGCGACCGGTGCCGGCCGAGGCGCAGCGGCGCGCATTCGATGCGCTGCTGGCGACGCTCTCGCCGGAGGCTTTGACGGTTCCGGAGGGGCTGATCCCCCTCCTCTCCTCCGGCTGGTCCGGCAGCAACGACCGGCAATATGATATCGAGATATTCGACACGGCCGGCGGGCCGGTGTTCGATGCGATGGTCGCGGCCGAAGTCGCCGCCGCGGTCACCCTCGACACGCTGCTGGAGCCGGAGCGTCTGAACCGCCTGGCCCAGCAAGATCGCCTCGACGACGGCATGCTCGGGCCGGAAGAACTGGTGGATGGACTGCTCGCGGCGGTCCTCCCATCGGACGCGAGCGGCGCCGGCGAAGCGGCGGTGCAGCGGCGCGTCGCCACGACGACAATATTGGAACTCGCGCGCCTTCAGCGCGACCCCGATCTTTCCCCCACGCTCGCCCTGCAACTGGACGACCGCCTGCACGGGCTCGCGGCGCGGCTGGCCAGGACCGAGACCGGGGATGAGGACACCCGCCAATGGGGCCGCGGGCTGGCTCGGCTGCTGCGAGACCGCGAGGCGCTCGAGAAGGTTCTGGCCGATGAAAAGCGCGAGCCGAAGATCCCGCCGGGCATGCCGATCGGCGGAGCGAGCGGCGACTGGCTTGGCAATTAGTTCCCGCAGCCGATTCAGCTCGGCGCACGTGGTGAACGATTCGTCTCTATCTCCCGCTATTCAGCTGACAGTTAACACTGTTTGGCTATGATGAATCCCTTCAAACGTAAGGCGTTACTCTGCGCCGAGGGAGGGGATCGGATGACATTCGGAAAGCAGGCCAGGACGCGTCGGACGCTTCACAAGAGCACCAAGACCGCCTTCTTCGCCGCGCTCTCCGTTTCCGCCCTGCTCGCCGCCTGCATCCCCCAGGCCCGCTCCGCCGAAGTCGCGGCGACACCGCGCGTCCGCGCCGCCGCTGTTTCGACGCAAACCTATGCGCCACCGCCCCGGCGTGCGCCCGCGCCGGCCGTGCCGGCAACGGTGCTGACCGCGCAACGTATCCTCGACGCGCGCATCGAACAGCTCGGCCGGTCCTTCAACGGCGATATCGGCATCGCCGTAAGGGACATCCAGACAGGCTGGACCAGCCATTATGACGGCACCACCTATTTTCCACAGCAAAGCGTCAGCAAATTCTGGGTCGCGCTGACCGCGCTGGCCGAGGCGGACAAGGGCCAGCTCAGCCTGCAAGCGCCGGTGACCGTGCGCCGCGACGACCTCACCCTCTTCCATCAGCCGATCCGGTCTATGGTGTTGAATGGCGGTTTCTCGACGACGCTCGGCGATCTTCTCCACCGCGCGATCACGCAGAGCGACAATACCGCCAACGATTTCCTGCTCTGGAAATCGGGCGGCCCGGAGGCCGTGCGCGCCTATCTCGATCGCATGAAGATCGAGGGCATCCGCTTTGGCCCTGGCGAGCGGCTGCTCCAGTGCGCGATCGCCGGGCTCGACTGGAAATCTTCCTATTCGATCGGCAATGCCTTCTTCGCCGCCCGTCGCGCGGTGCCCGAACGCGTCCGTCGCGCTGCCTTCGAAAGCTATATCGCTGACCCGATGGACGGCGCGACGCCGCTTGGTATCGTCGACGCGCTGGCGCGGCTCAAGAAGGGCGAGCTGCTTTCGCCAGCGTCGACGCAGCGGCTGCTCAACACCATGTCCAACACGCGCACCGGCCCGACGCGGCTCAAGGGCGGCCTCATCGGTGGCTGGTCGCTCGCCCACAAGACCGGCACCGGCCAGGTCTTCAACGGCGAGCAGGCCGGCTATAACGACATCGGCATCGTCACCTCGCCCAGCGGGCACAGCTATTCCGTGGCCGTGCTGATTCGCCGCACGTCCGCGCCCAACATCCAGCGGATGCGGACGATGCAGGACACGGTCCGCGCGATCATCGACTATCACGAGAACCTGCAAGGCTACACGATCGCCGTCGGCGAGCGCGAGGGCGGCAAGGTGTACCGCGCCGGCGGCAGCAAATAATCTGGCCTAGCCGCCACCGCCTGCCATAAGGTGCGGCGATGGCTAGGCCCCAGTCCCCCGATTACGACAAGCGACGCGAGGCGATCGTGGCGACGGCGGCGGGCCTGTTCGCGCGGCGGGGTTTCCAGGGCGCGTCGGTGGCCGATCTCGCCAAGGCGTGCCAGACCTCGAAATCATTGGTTTACCATTACTTCCCGTCGAAAGAGGATATTCTCTACGAAGTGATGGCGGCGCATCTGGAGGCGCTGGTGGACGCCGCCGACGACGTGATGCGTTCCGGCGATGCCCGGGGGCGCCTTCGGGCCCTCGCGCTCGCCTTCATGCGCCTCTACGAAGGCGCGCAGGACCATCACAAGGTGCTGCTGAACGAGCTCGACAATCTGCCGAGCGAGCGCCGCGCCGAGGTGGTGCGCAAGCAGCGGCGTATCATCGCGGTGGTTGAAAATCTCGTGGAGGCGATCCGGCCCGATGCGGGAGCGGCGGCCTTGCCGCTCACGATGCTCTTCTTCGGCATGATCAACTGGACGCACACCTGGTTCAGGCCGGGGGGCGCGGTGTCGGCGGAAGAGTTGGCGGACCTGGCGGTGGACATGATGCTGAATGGGCTCGATTCTCCCCTCCCGCTCGCGGGAGGGGCCAGGGGAGGGCCTGTTTCATCCGACCCT
>NZ_DATCYB010000047.1:0-59135 GCF_036570505.1 Allosphingosinicella sp.
GAGCTACGGCTATATGATCATGGCCGTCGGCATGGCGTTCTTCTTCATCAACGTCATCTGGTCGCTGGCCGCCGGCAAGAAGGCTCCGGCCAATCCCTGGGGCGAAGGCGCGACGACCTTGGAATGGACCCTGTCCTCGCCGCCGTCCTTCCACCAGTTCGAAACGCTGCCGAAGGTCGACTGATATCCTTCGGAGCGACGCTCGGCTCAGTCCCCTCCGCTCCGAATTTCGAGAATGAGCTGGTCCGTCTCGGCTATGTTCTCGACATGGCTGTCCGCCATCTCGCGCAGGTCCGCGCGGAGCACCTCATCCTTTACGCGCGGAATCATCGCGTCGAGCTTGCGGACGACCCAGCCCTGGCCGCGATTCAGCAGGGCCAGTCGTTCGACCGGCTCGTCGAGCGCCATGACCTTGTCGTAGAAGGCGCCGCACGCGCCGGACGGCGAGCCGCCGAGCCTTTTGATCTGGCCGGCAAGCATGGCGCACCAGCGCGCCTCATCGTCGCGGAGCCCGGTCATAAAGGCGCCCATCGTCTCCGTTTCGGCGGCCTTCCTGCCGGCGAGCGCGACCTTCACCCCGGCGCGCTCGGCTTCGAGCAAATCGTTGAGCGCGGCCAGCAGCTCGTCGGGGCTCATGAGGGCGTCATTCGTTTCCACGACAGGTCTTGTCCTCCGAGCATTGGGAGACGCTTTCAAGGAGGAGCTCGTCCTCCAGGTTTTCCCGGTCCCTCCCGATGGAGGCGGAGGCGCGGAGCTCGCCGGCCTCGAAATAGCGCGCCGTGAAGGCACCGCTCTGGACGTCCCCGTCGATGCGGATTTCGTCCCACCGGAGGGCGTGGCCGACATAGCGTATCGCGACGCCATACTGCTCGCTCCAGAAGAAGGGCAGATGGGTAAAACGTCTGCCGAGACCGAGCATGTTGGCGGCGGCGATCCGCCCCTGCTCGAGGGCTGTCACCCAATGCTCGACGCGGACAGGCCGGCCGGAGCGCGCATCCGGATAACGGGCGATGTCGCCGGCGGCGTAGATGCCGGGCACGCTTGTCTCCAGATATTCGTTAACCAGGAGGCCGTCTTCCACCGAAATATTGGCGGACTTCGCCAGCGACGTCCGCGGCCGCACGCCGATGCCGACGACGATCAAGTCGGCTTCGAGCGTGTCGCCGTTGTCGAGCGTCAGGGTGCGGCCGTCGAACTCGAACGCCGTCCGGGCGAGATGGAAGAGGACGCCGTTTTCTTCATGCAGCTTCTGGAGGAAGCCGCCCACTTCGGGACCGAACGTCCGTGCGAAGGGAATCACGTCGTTCGATATGACGGCGACTTCGACGCCGCGCGCGCGGAGAGCGGCCGCGGCTTCGAGGCCGATGAAGCTCGAGCCGATGACCACGGCGCGCGCACCTGACTGCGCCTGCGCGATGATCCGGCGGGCGTCCGCCAGCGAACGCAGCGTATGGACGTTGGGACGATCGAAACCCGGCGCGGCGAGCGTGACCGGTTCGGACCCCGTCGCCAGCAGCAGCCGGTCGAAGGGAAACGCTTCGCCGGAGCCGGAAATCGCCGTGCGCCGAGCCGCATCGATCGCCCGTATCTCGATGCCGAGCCGCAGGTCGATCGACTGGTCGCGATAATAGGCTTCGTCGCGCAGCGGTATCCATGCCTCCGGCGCGGTGCCGGCAAGATAGTCCTTGGAGAGGTTCGGGCGGTCGCAGGGCGGATCGCCGTCCTGGCTGACCACCGTCATTCGGCCGTCATAGCCCAGGCGGCGGAGCGAATGAGCGCAGGAGAAGGCGGCTCCGCCGCCGCCGACGAGGACGATCGAGCGCACGTCGGACGGCGCCGCCACGGCTTCCGTCGGCTCCGGCGCCTGGTCCCTCTCCCGCACGAAGACGAGGGGGCCCTCGACCTCCACCCGCCATCGGTCGAGCGGCTCCAGGGCAGGCGAGCGAAGCACCGCTCCGGTACGCAGATTGAAGCAGGCATGGTGCAGGGGGCAACGAACGGTCTCGCCTGCCACCAGGCCGGACGCGAGCTGGCCGCCATAATGGGTGCAGGTGCCGCCTATCGCGAAGAGCTCGCCGTCGATCCGGGACAGGAGCACGGCCTCATCCTTCACTCTTCCGCTCAGCGTGCCTTGGAGGGGAATGTCGGCAAGCCCTACGCCCTCCGAAAAATCCGGCCCCGATATGGCGGTTGTTTCACCCACGACTGTCTCCGTCCTGCCTTTATCGATTGGATGATCGGATCGGGCAAAGGTTCCCCGGCGCTGCGGGGCGGGGAACCGGCATTGGCATCCTCCCGTTCGGAGAACCGGAAGAACGGAGAATGTGATGGCCGGGCTCAAGCGGGGCGAGATCGTGGTGGTGACGGGAGGGTCGGCCGGGGTGGGCCGGGCCACCGTGCGGGAGTTCGCGCGCCACGGCGCGGACGTGGCGGTGCTGGCGCGCGGAAAGGCGCGGATCGATGCTGCTTGCGCGGAGGTCGAGGCGATGGGGGGCCGGACGGTCGGTATCTCGGTCGATGTCGCCGACGGAGGGGCGGTGGAGGCGGCGGCGGAGCGGATTGAGACCGAGCTGGGGCCGATCGATATCTGGGTCAACAACGCCTTCGCGGGCATCTTCTCCCCGTTCATGAAGATAGCGCCGGAGGAGTTCGTCCGCGTCACCGACGTCACCTATATGGGGCAGGTCCACGGCGCCCGTGCGGCGCTGAAGCGCATGCTGCCGCGCGACAGCGGCATGATCGTGCTGGTCGGCTCCGCCCTCGCCTATCGCGGCATCCCGCTCCAGTCGGCCTATTGCGGCGCCAAGCACGCCGTCCAGGGCTTCCTCGATTCGGTTCGGCCCGAGCTCGACCATCAGGACAGCAAGGTCAGGATGTGCATGGTCCAGCTTCCCGCGCTCAACACCCCCCAGTTCGATTGGGCGCGCACGCACATGGGCAAGAAGCCCCGGCCGGTCGGCAAGATCTACCAGCCCGAGGTCGCGGCGCGGGCGATCCATTTTGCGGCCCATTCCAACCGCAAGGAGATCTGGGTCGGATCGACGACGGTGGAAGCCATCCTAGGCGACGAAGCCGCCTCTTTCCTGCTCGACGAATACTTGGCCGAAACCGGTGTGGAGGGGCAATCCGCCAAGGCTGAGGTCTCGCCCGATCGCAAGGACAATCTATTCGAGCCGGTACCGGGCGATTTCGCCGCCCATGGCCGGTTCGACGACGTCGCCCACGACCGCAGCACCCAGATGTTGCTTAACCGCCATCGCGGGACGATCGCCGCATCCATCGCCACCGTCGCCGCCGGCGCCTGCCTGGGCTTCATACTGAAGCGAGACGCGGCCGGCTGAACGAAGAATCAGGAGAAAACGGACCGGAGCTGGGGAAGACCGCCGATCAGGATGCCATAAACGCCCTGCGCCGCCAGCATGGCCAGTGGCGTTCCGCTGCCATAATTCAGAGCCAGGAAGCCGGGTGGCTCCAGCACCGGCCTCGCGATCGGCGCGTCGAAGTCCGAAGCCATGCGAGGATGGATCAGAGGAAAGAGGGGCAGCGCGGCGACGAGCAGCACTAGCCCGTGCACCAGCCCGAGCAGGCCGCCGGCCCACCAGGTCAGCAGGTTCAGGCTGGTCAGCATGAGGAAATACAGGAACGCAAAGGCCCAGCCGCCCAGGATGTAGAGGGCCACGCCAACCACCGTCGCCATGCGCCTGTTCCCGCTGAACATCGCACCGACCATGAACGGGATGCTGAGACGCGACAGACCCAGGCCCAACGCGCCTTGCATCATGCCCGTCATCGCCGCCGTGGCGAGCGCGCCCCACAGGACCATCTCCAAAATGCCCGGCAGGTCAGACAGCGCCATCGCCGCGCTCCTTGCGCGCTTTGCCTATCGCCACCGCCGCATTGATGAGGCCGATATGTGTGAAGGCTTGGGGGAAATTGCCGAGAGCCTCGCCGTTTTCGGGATCGATCTCCTCCGCGAACAGGCCGACGTCGTTGGCGTGGCCCAGCATCCCTTCGAACAGGCGCTCGGCTCGACCCAAATCGCCGCGGCGCGCCAGGTTCTCGATCGCCCAGAAGCTGCA
The DNA here is from genome assembly GCF_036570505.1 of Allosphingosinicella sp. Classification (GTDB taxonomy): domain Bacteria; phylum Pseudomonadota; class Alphaproteobacteria; order Sphingomonadales; family Sphingomonadaceae; genus Allosphingosinicella. Next base: position 4,080 of record NZ_DATCYB010000047.1, read on the forward strand.
AATACCGAACGCCCCTTCGGGTGCTGCGACGGCGTCGAACTGGGGTTCGTATCGATAGAAGAGTCCGTCCCGCCCGAGGCGCGCCTCGATTCTCTCGAACGTAGTCCGCATCCTCGCATCCTCGGGATTGCCATAACCGAGGCAAGGCATGAGGAGCAGCGAGGCATCCATGCGGTCTCCATCCAGCTCACCGACGTAGGCGGCCAAGTCGCCATTGAACCCCCGCGCCTCGATCGCTTCCGCGATGGCCGAACGCTCCTCTTCGAACCGGTTTCGCGGGATGCCCAGGCCCTCAATTGGATCGATCTCGAGCAGGCGGTCGAGAGCGACCCAGCACATCAGCTTGGAAAAGGTATAGTGGCGCTTGCGATCCCTGATTTCCCAGATGCCATGATCCGGCTCCCGCCAATAGTCGCAGACCATTCGCCCGAAACCCGCGAGGAGCTTCTTTTGATCGTGCTGCAACGACCCGCCAGCCGCGACGAACTCCGCCGCCGCGGTGACGACGGCGCCATAAACGTCGAGCTGCATCTGCTTATGGGCCGCGTTGCCCACGCGCACGGGTTTCGAAGCGCGATAGCCCGATAGATTCTCCACCTCCCATTCCGATAGATTCGCGCGTCCGAAAACATCGTAGACGACACCGAGGCGCGGCTGCGTTAGCGCCGTCGCGTGCAACAGCCATCGAAGGAACGCCGCGGCTTCCCGTTGCCGGCCGAGGCCGGTGAATGCGCGCATCGTCAGCGCCGCGTCCCGCAGCCAGCAATAACGGTAATCCCAGTTCCGGCTTCCGCCGATCCATTCCGGCAGCGACGTCGTCGGAGCGGCGACCACGGCGCCCGAAAGCGCGAAGGTCAGCAGCTTCAGGGTGACCCCGCTCCGGAGCACCGCGTCCCGATAGGGTCCGTCGCAGCGGCAATCGTTCGCCCATTCCTCCCACCAGCCGGACGTACGGCGCAGCCGATCGAACGCGTCCTCTCCTAGGGGCAGGAGAATGGCGATGTCTCCCGTCTCGTAAGAGAGCGAGAAATACAGCTTTTCACCCGCCTTGATTTCAAGTTCCGCGCCGACCCCGCCGCCGCGCGGCTGAAGCTCGCGCTCGGATCGAAGCCGGATGATCTCGTTTCCCCAGGTGCAGACCCAATCGCGGCCGCGGGCGAACGTCCGCCCCGGAGTCCGCGCGTAATTTGGTCGGGGTTCGAAGGCCAGGTCGAAAAGAACCGTGCCGTCGAGGCCCTCCACGACGCGGATGATTTCGCGCATCGGCTCGAAATTCCGGGCGGATCGCCCGAGGATCATCCCGTCGGTCAGCCGTGCCGTTCCTTCCGCCGTCTCGAAAGTCGTCTCGAGGATGGCGGTCGTACCTGCGTAACGCCGTGTCGTCGAAAACTGGCCTCGCGGCGTGATCGAGAACCGCCCGCCGCGTTCCGGATCCAGTATCGATGCGAAGACGCTCGGGCCGGAGAAATTCGGCAGACACAGCCAGTCGATCGATCCGGCGTTCGACACGAGGGCAGCCGATCGGCAATCGCCGATAATCGCATAGTCGCCGATCGAAGGAGCCAGATCCTTCCGGTGCGATTCCTCCCCGCGTGCCGCGCTCGCGCTCACCCGTCGCGGCCGGAAACTCCGACCCCATTCCGAAGAAGATCGTGTCCGCGCAACGCGAGCGTCGTAGACCGAAGCCGCTGCCCGGAACGCATAGAGCGCCCGCCAGAAAACGATGGCGGATGATCGGCGATTCGGGCCGCACGCCGGGGGCGGATATGGTTCATGGCGATCTCCCAGACGTTGGACGCCATTGCCTCACGAAGGTTCCTGCGGGGCAGGTCGAAACTGGCCCACCGGCGCGGCAGGAGCACCCAGCCAGTCATCTTCGAAGCGGCCGGGGGCCCTCGCAGCCGCTGGTCCGGAAGCCTGCATTTCCCTCAGCGCGAACGCGGACCCGGTGGGGCGGTTCCGCCGAACAAGTCGTCGTGGCTAGCCGGCTGCTGGGGAATGAGGATCGCCGGCAGCCCCTGCCACAGCACGGCCAGGAACGAGAGCAGGCAGAGCAGCGCGCCGGCCTTGCGCCAGAGGCCGATGAGGTCCCTCTGCGGCGTCTCCCAGCGCGGCAGGCGCCCCGCCCAAAGGCTCCATCCGATCCAGGCCGTCGCGGCGAGACAGACCAAGGTCGCGAGGCCGATCAGGACACGCGAGACGAGTCCCGCCTCGCCGGTCAGGGTGATCGCGACCGTGGCGACGGCATAGACGAAGCCGAGATGGGCCGACCAGATCAGCGGCCCGCCCAGCAGCACGGCCCATTTCGCCAGGGTCGGAAGACTTCGCCGCGCCATGTCAGGACACCAGCCGGGGAAAGCCATGAGCGAAAACCACGCTCACCGCCGTCTGGCCGATCGTGTAGAGCCAGAGCAGCCGGGTCGTGTCGAAGCTCAGCCGCCGAACCGGATCGGTGCGCCCGACGAGGAGGCGCGCCGTGACGAAAAGCACCATCAGCGCGACGGTGAACAGATTGAGGCTGTTCAGGAAGCCCAAGGTGAAGACGCTCGCGCCATAGCTGCTCTCGCCGGGCCTCAGACCCGTCGCGGACCACTGCCAGATGTCGCCCGCAATGGCGAGGATGAGGAACATCAGCGCACCGAGAAAAGGCGTCAGGACGATCGCCTTGCCCCGCGCTCTCGTGAGCATCCAGTCGGCCACGGTCAGCAGGCCACCGCTGGCGGCGAGCAGGAGCAGCGTCGTGCCGGTATGGAGCGGGCTCGGCAGCGTCGTGCCCGCCGGCGGCCAGCGGTCCGGCTGGACGCTCCAGAGGTAGAGATAGCTGAACACCATGCAGGCGAAGATCATGCCTATGACGACGATCAGCACCCACACCGCCCAGATGGCGTGGCTACGGTTGCCGAGCATGTAGACCGGGAGCTTGAGACCACCGCCGACGTCGACGGGCTCGTGGTCCGGTCCCTTGTCCAGCTCCCATGCCCAGCGCAGCATGGCGCCGATGGCGATGACGCCGAATAGGGCGGCGGGGAGCGTCAGCTTGACGGTCAGCGACAGGAACAAGGCGGCAGTGAAGGCGGCGGCGATAACATGCCACCAGCTTGGGCCGGGGATAATGACGAGATATTGCGGGATGGCCTTAAGCGGCGAGGTGACGATCGTCTCGCGTCGGTGCGTGGGCGCGCCGGGAAGGAACCACTGCCCTTGCTCGACCTGGTCGCCGAGCTCCGGATTGTCCCACAGCGGCTCGCGGCTCTTGACGATGGGAATGCTGCGGGCGGCGTAGGAGCCGTTCGGGAGCCATTCGAGGGTGCCGCCGCCATAGACGTTGCCGGCATTCTCCTCCTGGGTCATGCGGAATTTACGCGCCATGTCGAACACAAACAGCGCCACGCCCGCGCCGATGGTGAAGGCGCCAATCGACGACAGGAGGTTGAAGCCGTCGAAACCCATGTTCGGCAGATAGGTATAAACGCGGCGCGGCATCCCCGCGAAGCCGGTCCAGTGCATCGGCAGGAAGGTGAGGTGCATGCCGGTGAACATCAGCCAGAACACCCATTTGCCGAGCCGCTCCGACAAGGCGAAGCGGCTCACCATCGGCACCCAATAGTAAATGGCCGCGAACAGCGGGAAAACCATGCCGCCGATGAGGACGTAATGGAGGTGGGCGACGACGAAATAGGTGTCGTGCGCCTGCCAATCGAACGGCACCATCGCCACCATCACGCCCGTGAGCCCGCCCATGGTGAAGATGATGAGGAAGCCGACGGTGAAAAGCGTCGGCACGTTCCAACGCGCCCGCTCCCCCGCCATGATCGTGGCGATCCAGGCGAAGACCTGGATGCCCGCCGGAATGGAGACCGCCATCGACGCGGCCGAGAAGAAGCCGGTCGAGATGGGCGGAAGGCCGGTGGTGAACATGTGGTGGACCCACAGGCCGAAGCTGATGAAGCCCGTCGCCACCAAGGCCGCCACCACCAGCCGGTAGCCCACCAGCCGCGCCCGCGCGACCACCGGCACGATCATCGACATGAACCCGGCGGCGGGGATGAAGATGATGTAGACCTCCGGATGGCCGAAGAACCAGAAGAGGTGCTGCCACAGCAAGGGATCGCCGCCTTTTTCCGCGACGAAGAAGGGCCAGTGGAAGGCGCGTTCCAGTTCCAGCAAAATGGTGCCGAGGATGATCGCCGGAAAGCCGACGATGATCATGCCGGCGAAGACCAGCATCGCCCAGCCGAACAAGGGCAGCTTGTCGAGGCTCATGCCCGGCGAGCGGGTCTTGAGCACGCCGACGACGATCTCGATGGCGCCGGCGATGGCGGAAATCTCTATGAAGCCGATGCCGAGCAGCCACCAGTCGGCGTTCGAGCCTGGCGAATAGACGTAGCTGGTGAGCGGCGGATACATGAACCAGCCGCCGTCCGGCGACGCGCCGAAAAAGATGGTCGTGAAGAAAACGAGCCCGCCGACCAGATAGGCCCAGAAGGCAAAGGCCGAAAGCCGCGGGAACGGCAGGTCCCTCGCCGCCAGCATCTGGGGGAGGAGAAGGACGCCCATCGCCTCCACCGCCGGCACGGCGAAGAGGAACATCATCACCGTGCCGTGCATGGTGAAAAGCTGGTTGTAGGTCTCCTGCCCGACGATCTCCGCCATCGGCGTCGCCAGCTGGCTGCGCATCAGCAGCGCGAGGCACCCCGCCAGCACGAAGAAGAGCAAAGCCGCCCCGACATAGGCGGAGCCCACGATATTGTTGTTGACCGCCGTCGGCAGCCTCCAGCCGGTGGGCTGGCGCCATACCTCCTCCAATATCTTCAGTTCCTCCTCCGGCCGCGGTCGCGGGTCGGGAAGGTTTTTCGCGGCGGCGTGAAAGGCGGCTTCTTCTTCGGTCATTCGAGACCGTCCATGTACGTGACGAGGGCCCTCAGTTCGCGGGCGGAGAGGGCGGAATAAGCGGGCATCTTCACGCCGGGCTTCAGGCGCTGCGGGTTGGCGACCCAGCCTCCCAGCGTTCCTTTGTTGTTGGGGAGGATTCCGGCTCCGAGGTGCAGGCGCGAGGCGACATGGGTGAGGTCGGGGCCGGCAAGGCCACGCGAGCGAGTACCGCGCACCTGGTGACAGCCACCGCAGCCCAAGGTCTGGAACAGCGCCGCGCCCTCGGCGGCGAGCGACTCCGAGGGCGGCATGGCTGACCCCGACTCCCGCCGCACCCAGCGCGCATAATCGGCCGGTGGCAGGGCGCGCACCCGGAACAGCATCAGCGCGTGGGGGCCGCCGCAATATTCGGCGCAGGCGCCGAAATAGACGCCGGGTTCCTCGGCGAGGAGGCGGATGCGGTTCGTCTTGCCGGGGATCATGTCGAGCTTGCCTGCCAGCTCCGGCACCCAGAAACTGTGGATGACATTGTCTGAAGCGAGGTCGATCAGCGCGGGCCGGCCGACCGGAATCACGATCTCGTTGGCCGAAGTGAAGCGCGCCGGCTCCAGATATTCGACGCGCCACCACCATTGTTCGCCCGTCACATGGATGCGGACGGGGTCGGCGTCCTCGGTCCCGACGAGGCCAGCGGTGAGGCCAAGGCCGTAGGTAAGCAGGCCGGTAAGGGTGACGACGGGAAACAGAATGCCGCCGATGATCACCATCCTCTCCCCCGCAAACTTGCGTCGCCACGCGCCGCCGAACAGGGCGATGCCGAGCGCGACGAGGATGATGAGGAGGATCACCCCCCCGCCGACGATGAGAACCCAGCTCAGGGTCGCGATCGGGTCTGCCTGCGGGCCGGCCGTGTCGAGCACCGGGGGAAGCCCCTTCCCGCTCATCCGCACGACATCCTGACCGGCAAGCTCGCCTCCCTCTGGCTCCGCCGTGTTCAACCGATGCCCTGCCGGGCCGTTCCACAGCCGTTTCGTGAGCGAGCGGAACGCCTCCGGAATGTCTTCGTTGGGAATCGGGAGCTGACGGCGATGGGCGAGGTATGGCGCAGATCTTCTCTGCACGAACGGACCGGCGCCTCAGGCGACTGCTCCTGGCCTTGCCGGTCCTGTTCATCGTCCTCCTGGCACTCGGATTCTATCAGTTCCGTTCCAGCGCCCATTGGGGCGTCGGCGGGACGGCCGACCAGCCGATCGGCTTTCGCCACGATATCCATGTCAGCGAGCTCGGGCTCGATTGCGGCTTCTGCCACACCGGCGCGGAGCACGAAGCGGCCGCCGGAATGCCGTCGGCGAGCACGTGCCTCGTCTGCCATTCGCAAGTCTGGCGCGGCGTCGAGGCGCTCCGACCGCTCTTCACCAGCATCGAGCTCGACCAGCCGATCGAATGGAAGTCGCTCTATCGCCTGCCCGGACACACCCGCTTCCACCACGGCGCCCATGCCGCCTCGGGCGTCGCCTGTGCCGCCTGCCACGGCGACGTCGCGACCATGGTGAAGACCGAAAAGGCCGAGCCCATGTCGATGGCCTGGTGCCTCGATTGTCACCGGCAGGTAGGGGAGCGCCGGCAGAGGAAGCGGATAGAGGCGCTCTTCTCTCTCGGTCATACCCGCGAAAGCGGGAGCCGAAGACGACCGCAGGTCAATCCCGCTTCTCCTCTTTTCGAGGCAAGGCAAGAACAGCGGGACTCCCGCTTTCGCGGGAGTGACGGATCAAAGGCTTTGGCGGCCGAGGATATCGCCTTCGCCAGTCCCCGTCTCACCGACTGCTCGACCTGTCACTACTGATGGGCGGCGACACCCCCGGAACGCTTTGGCGCGGCATCGAGGAACTGACGGCCGATCGCATCGAAGCCTTGCTCGAAGCCGAGTTTCCCGTCCTCCACCAGATGGGCACGATGGATCGGCGCGACCTGATACGGCTGATGGGCGCATCGCTGGCGCTGGCCGGGCTCACCGCCTGCGAGCAGCGAAAGCCGCCCCTGCTGTCGCAGCCGAGCAGTCCGGAGGGACAAGCCGCCGACAAGCCCCTTTATTTCGCCACGTCGCTTGGGCTCGACGGCTATGGCCGGGGCGTTCTCGTCAAGTCGCATGACGGGCGTCCGATCAAGGTCGAGGGCAATCCGCTCCACCCGGCGAGCCTAGGCGCGACCGATGTCTTCATGCAGGCGGAAATCCTGTCGATTTACGATCCGGACCGCTCGCGCACGCCCCGGCTAGGGAGCGAGCCGCGTCCGTGGAGCGCGCTCCGCCGCTTTCTGGCCGCCCAGCGTATGGAGATGACGGCGGACGGCGGAGAAGGCACGCATATCCTCATCGGCGCCACATCCTCTCCTACCGTCGCCGGCCTGATCGAGCGCCTGCGCGCCCGCTATCCGGCGATGCGCTTTCACAGCTATTCGCCCATCAGCGATCCGCTCGCGAGTCCGGAGTTGATCTACCGCTTCGATCACGTCGATACCGTTCTCAGCCTTGGCGCGGACTTCCTGGGAGCAGGTCCCGCCCAGGTCCGCTATGCACGCGACTGGAAGGCTGCCCGGCCCAGGCTCATCGTCGTGGAATCGAGTCCGACTCTCACCAGCGCCCGGGCCGACGAGCGGCTGCCCCTCGCACCGCACGAAATTGAGATGCTGGCTGCCGAGCTTGCGGCGGGCCAGGGACCGCCGAGCATCGTGCAAGCGCTCGCCGGAACGCCGGGCCGCGCGATGGTGATTGCCGGCCGCGACCAGCCGCCCGCCGTGCATGCGCTCGCCTATCGCATCAACGAACGTCTGGGCGCCTTCGGCAACGGCATCGTCGCCGTCGCGCCGGTACGAATTGCCGAAGGGATCGAACCCCTTGACGCCCTCGTGGCGGCCATGGCGGCAGGAAGGATGCGACGACTGGCCATCCTCGACTGCAACCCCGCTTATGATGCACCGGCCGACCTAGCCTTCGACACGCTGGCGGCCAGGGTGCCCGCCACGCTCCATCTCGGAATTTCCCATGACGAAACAGCACGCGTCTGCCGCTGGCATGCGCCTCAACGCCACGTCCTCGAAAGCTGGGGCGACCTTCGCGCCTATGACGGTACGGTCGGGCTCCAGCAGCCCGCCACCGTCCCGCTTGTCCCCGGCCTCTCCACGATAGAGCTGCTCGCCTTCTTCGCCGGCGAACGACCGGACGGGCGAGCGCTGGTGCGGCGACAATGGAACGGTCTTTCCGAGGCCGATTGGATGCGCGCCCTTGAGGCGGGCGTCGTTTCCGGCACCGAGGCAGAGGCGATCGACCCTGTTTCGCCATCCCCCACTCGTCCGATTCAATACGGCGCCATGACCCTCACCTTCCAGCCCGACGCGCGACTGTGGGATGGCCGCTTCGCCAACAATGCCTGGCTCCAGGAGTTGCCGAGCCCGCTCACCAAGCTCGTCTGGGGCAATGCCGCCCTCATCGCCCCCGCCACGGCCGCGAGCCTGGAGGTCGAGACCGGCGACATTGTCGAAATCGCCCATCGTGGGGCGACGGTGAAGGCGCCCGTGTGGGTGATGCCGGGCCAAGCCCCCGGCGTCGTTACGCTGTCCCTCGGCTACGGCCGTCCTTCCGCCGGCCGCGTGGGCTCGGAGATCGGCACCAACGCGTTTCGTCTGCGCGCAGCCGATACGCCTTGGGCGGCCCATGACGTTCAGGTCCGCAAGGTTCCGGGCAACGGACGCCTCATCAGCACCCAACGGCACCAGCCCATCGCCGATTCCGGCGCGATACGGACGGTCGAGGCCGACGCGCCCGAGGAGCAGCCGAGCCTCTATCCCGAATTTCCGTCGCTTGGCCACGCCTGGGGCATGGTCATCGACCTCGATGCCTGCATCGGCTGCGGCGCCTGCACCATCGCCTGTCAGGCAGAGAACAACATACCGGTCGTCGGCCCCGACGAGGTCGAGCGCGGGCGCGAGATGCACTGGATCCGTGTCGATCGCTACCATCAAGGACCGGCCGAAGCGCCGGAGACGCACTTCCAGCCCGTCCCCTGCATGCATTGCGAGAAGGCGCCGTGCGAAGTGGTCTGCCCGGTCGGCGCCACCGTGCATTCGGCCGAGGGCCTCAATCAGATGGTCTACAATCGCTGCATCGGCACGCGTACCTGCTCGAACAACTGCCCCTACAAGGTCCGCCGCTTCAACTGGTTCGATTACCAGTCAAAGGCGCCCGCCACTCCAGCCCCAGCCAACAACCCACGCGTCACGGTGCGCGACCGGGGCGTGATGGAAAAATGTACCTATTGCGTCCAGCGCATCAATGCCGCCCGCGCGGACGCGGCGGTGGAAGGGCGCGACATTCGCGAAAGCGACGTCCATACCGCCTGCCAGCAGGTTTGCCCGACCGACGCCATCGCCTTCGGCGACCTGAACGACCCAAACAGCAAAGTCAGTCGCCTGCGCCGAAGCGGCCGCAACTATGCGCTCCTCGGCAATCTCAATACCAGGCCGCGCACCACGTATCTGGCGCGAAGAAGGCGGCGGACGTGATTGAGCATGTCCACAACCCGCCGATCGATCATGTCATCGATCCGCCGCTGGCCGAGCGTTTCGGGCGAAGCTGGTGGGCTGGGATCGGTCTGTCGCTGCTGGGCGTCCTGCTCCTTCTCTACAGCCTCGGCGGGCCCGCCTTCACCGGCATCGGCGTCTGGGGCACGACCATCCCCTATGTCTGGGGTTTCGATCTTGCCAGCTATGCCTGGTGGATCGGCATCGCCAATGGCGCGGCCCTGTTCGCCGCCATCCTGGTCCTGATCGGCAACAGTCTCAGGACGGCGATCAACCGCTTCGCCATCGGCCTCGCCTTCGGCGCCGCCATCTGCGCCGCGATCTTCCCCGTCTTCCACCTGGGGCGTCCCTGGCTCGCTTACTGGATGATCCCCTATCCGACGGCGCAGGGCCTTTGGCCGCAGTTCCGAAGCCCTCTCACCTGGGATTTCTGGAACATCCTCATCTACGTCACCGTCATCGCCCTCCTCTGGTATGTCGGCCTCATCCCCGACCTCGCGACGTTGCGCGACCGGGCGACGAAACGTCGGCGGCAGCTTCTCTATGGCCTGTTCGCGCTCGGCTGGCGCGGGTCGGCGCGGCAATGGGCGCTACACCAGCGCGCCCACCGCATCGTCGCGCTCACTCTCATCCCGCTCCTCTTCGTCGCCCAGACCATCGTCTCGTTCGAGACCGTGGGCAGCCTTGTCCCCGCCTGGCACGAGACTCGCGAGCCGCTTCATTATGTCGCCTCCGGCTTCCTGTCCGGGCTGGCGATGGTGCTGCTGATCGCGCTGCTGCTGAGAACACGGCTCGGACTTCACCACCATATCGACGAACGCGATATCGATCTCCTCGGCAGGCTGCTTCTCGCCAGCGCGCTGATACTCGCCTACCTCCATGCCGCCGGCTGGTTCACCGCCTGGCTGGGCGAGGAAGGGCTTCGCGCCGCTCTGTGGACCCGGATGACGGGGTCCTACTGGCCGTTCTACTGGAGCGGCCTCGTTCTCGCGGTGCTGCCGCCGCAGCTTTTCTGGTGGAGAAGATTGCGGGGGAGCACCATCGCCGGCGTCGCAGCCGCCCTGCTGGTCCTCGCCGGTATCTATCTCGATCATCTGTCGATCATCGTCGCCGGGCTCCAGCGCGGCCATCTGGCGACCTCCGCCGCCCTCTATTCGCCCACGCTGGCCGAGGCTTCGCTGCTCGCGGGCACGATCGGGCTCTTCGCCCTGATGGTGCTCCTGTCGGTGCGCCGACTGCCTATCGTCAGCCTGTACGAGACACGTGCCGAAGGGCTGGGAAAGAGCTGATGCCGGGATTCATCGCCAGATTCGATACGCCCGAAAGGCTGGTGGCCGCGATCGGGCGCGTCCGAGACGAAGGTTATACCAAGCTCGACGCCTTCACGCCCTTCCCGCTGCCCGAAGTAACGAAGCGGCTCGGCGGCGGCACATGGACAATCGGCTGGATCGCGGCGGTGTTCGCCCTGATCGGCGGCGGCCTCACCTACGCCACGCTGTACTGGGTCGCCGCCGTCGACTATCCGCTCAATGTCGGCGGCCGTCCCCTCAACAGCTGGGCGGCCTTCATGCCGGTGGTTCTGGTTGCCACAGCTCTCTGGTCGGGCCTCGCGACACTGGTCGGCATGCTCTATCTGTGCGGCTTGCCACGCTGGCATCACCCCCTGTTCGACATCGGCCAGTTCGACCGCGCCTCCTATGACAGGTTCTTCCTGTTGATCGAGGGAGATGATCCCATCTTCTCCCCCGACGAGACCCGGCGCCTGCTCGCCAGCCTCGGGCCCGAGCATATCGACGAGGTCGGCCGATGAAGCCGTGGCCGGTGCTCATGCTCGCGCTCGCCGCCTGCGGAGACGGGCCGGATCGGGAACAGCATGCCGCCATTCCGCCGGACAGCGTCCCGCGCGGCACGACCGAGCGCCTCGCGAATCTCGCTGCGCCTGGTCCGCCCGTCACGTCGACTTTGCTCGCAGTGGGGCGCGACAGCTATGGTGGCTATTGCGCGCCCTGCCATGGCAAAAAAGGCCTCGGCGACGGGCCGGTGGTCGAGAAAGGTTTTCCGCGCCCGCCGGCACTGCTGCGCACGACCCGGTCGCCGGAGCGGATCGTCGCCATCATCGGCAATGGCACGGGCATGATGCCGCCGCTTGCCGGGCAGGTGCCGCCGCGGCGGCGCTGGGCGATCGCTCATTACCTGGTCCGGGAGGACGCGCGTGGCGACTAGCGCTTCCCTGCCCGAAGCCTGGTTCTTCGCGGTCCTCATCCTCGCCGGTCTTTCGGTGGGGAGCCTGGGTCTCTCGCTACTCGGCCGCCTGCTCGGGCGCAACTGGGTGACGCCGATGGACGATGAGCTCCGGCCCGCGGCGCTCCTTATCCCGCTGGTCGCCGTCCTGGCCCTGCCGCTGGCCTTCGGCGGCTTCCATTCCTGGGTCGACGCCAGGCCGCTTTCCGGCGTTTCTCCGAGGCTCGGCGAATGGTTCGAGGAGGACCTCATCCTGCTTCGATCGCTGGGCTATTTCATGCTCTGGTCCGCCATCGCCTGGATCATGGGGCAGACGGAGCGTCATCGCTGGAGCGCCCTCGGCCTGATGCTTCTTGGTCCCACCGTCGGACTCGCGGGGTTCGACTGGGTGCTGGCGCGCGAGCCGTTCTGGTGGAGCACATTGTTCGGCTTCGCCTTTGCCGTCAGCCAGCTCCCCGCCGCCCTGGCTCTCGCCTTCCTCGCCAACGCCCTTCAGCGCGAGCGTGTCGGCCGTCTCCACGACCGCAGCCTGACCAGCGCATTGCTGACACTCGCGCTGGTTACTTTATGGCTCTGGTTCACCCAATATCTCACCGCCTTCACGGGCAATCTACCGGCCGAAGCCGCCTGGTACGAGGCGCGAATGGAGGGGACGCGCTGGATCCCGCTTGGCGTGGCGGCAGCGACGCTCGGCGGCGCCATCCTCCTCCTCGTCCAGCGCCATCGTGGCCGGTGGGCCGTGCTGGGCGCCAGCGCGCTCATCCTCGTCCAGCATCTCCTTCACATAGGCTGGCTGCTCCGCCCGGCGGGCACGCCCGAGCTCGGCCTGCTCGACCTGCTGGCGCTGATCCTGCTCGGCGGAGCCTGGGGCCTGGCCTGGCTGCTGCTGATGCGCCGCCATGACGCACGGGCTCAGTCGGGTCGGTCGGGATCGTCGTAGCGTTCGCGATCGGGCGGCACTTCGGGCGGCCAGATCATCGCCTCGTCGGCCTGCAGGCTGTAGAGATAGGCGGCGATATCGCGCGCATCGCGGGGCGTCACGCCCATGTCCGGCATGCCGGTGCCGGGGATCAGCGCGGGCGGATCGACAAGCCACGCGATCAAGGTCGCCGGACGATTCGGAAGCTGCCCCGCGAGCAGCGCGCGTTCGCCGAAATGATCGAGCGGAGGCCCCACCAACCCCTTTGCCCCCGGAATGCCGGGGACGCGGTGGCAGGCGCCGCAGCCGTAACGCAGGATCGCTTCATGCCCTCGCTCCGCGTCGGCGCCGGCGATCCTGAGATGAGGGGGAGTCTCCGGCCTGTCGCACCCGGCGAGGATCGCGACCAGCAACGCCGCCGAAGCAGCCGGAATCCACGCATTTCGAGAGACGCCTTCGCTCACCTGTTCAGGAACCCTCCGACAGGACTATGGTTCACGCAGCGGGATATCGGAAGCAAGAGGGGCCAGCGCGGACGTGTCACGGATCGGCCGCAATATCGGTGCGCTTACGCCGCCCCTGGTGGTGGCGGCGATGACAGCCGCCTTCTGGACCGGGACCGCCGCCGCCCATGCCGATCACGGCATCCCGCCGGAGGAGGCCTGGAGCGCCTGGGTCTTCGATCCGATCATCATCGTTCCTCTCATGCTGGCGCTATGGCTCTATGCGCTCGGCCGAAGGCGGCTTTCGCCGACGCGGCGACGCCCCGCCGAGGCGTTAGCCTTCACGATCGGCGCCGCGATGCTCGTGCTGGCGCTCGTCTCTCCTGTCGACGCGCTCGGCGAGACACTGCTCAGCTTCCACATGGTCCAGCACATGCTGCTGGTCGCGGTCGCGCCGCCTTTACTCCTGCTTGGCCGTCCCGGGAGTGCCTTCCGCCTCGCCCTTCCCGAAGGCTCGATCTCCCGGCTGGCGAGCCATCCGGTCGGCCGTCCGCTCGTCCGCACTGCGATATTCCTCACCGGCCTCGTCCCCGCGACTGTCGTCCACGCCCTCGCCCTCTGGCTGTGGCACGCTCCGCCGCTCTTCGAGGCCGCGCTCGAGAACGAGTTCATCCATACGCTCGAACATATGAGCTTCTTCGGCGCCGCCCTCCTCTTCTGGTTCGCGGTGCTTGGCGCAGGCCGCGTACCACGCACCGCACTCTCCGGAGCATTGGCGAGCTTTATCACCTTTCTTCATAGCGGCATGCTCGGCGGCATCCTCAGCCTCGCCCCCGTTCCGCTCTACCCCGCTTACGGCGACCGCCCCACTCTGTGGCGTTTCGACCTCCTCACCGACCAGCAACTCGCCGGGGCCATCATGTGGGTACCGATCGGCCCCGCCTATCTCGCCGCCGCGTTGTGGCTGCTCTTCAAGGTTCTGAAGACGCGTGACGCTCCCGCCTGATACGTTGAAGCGGTCCTTCCCGCCCGTCGTCGACGAACGGACGCGGGCGCTGCTGCTGGGCAGTTTGCCCGGCGCGCAATCGCTGGCGCGCGGACAATATTACGCTCATCCGCGAAACCAGTTCTGGCGGCTGATCGGCGCCGTCATCGAAACCGATCTCGTCTTCCTCTCCTACGAGGCCCGGCTGGAGACTTTGCTCGCCGCCCGTGTCGGCCTCTGGGACGTGGTGGCGAGCGCGCGCCGCCAGGGCAGCCTCGACGCCGCCATCCGCGACCACAGCGCCAACGCCCTGCCGGACCTCGTCGCCGCCCTTCCCGCCCTGCGCGCCATCGGTTTCAATGGCGGCATCTCCGCTCGCCTCGGCCTGCCCATGTTGGAAGAGAGCGGCCTTGCCCTCCTCCCACTCCCATCGAGCAGCCCGACCTACACCCTTTCCTTCGAGCGCAAGCTGGAGGCCTGGATGGCGCTCCGGACCTACCTCGACTAAGGCTCGGCGGAACTCAGCAGGGATGCTCCATGGAAATATTAGTCACGACAAACGGTCCCGTGATGGAGGTCCGGCTCAACCGGCCGGACAAGAAGAACGCCATCACCGTCGCCATGTATTCCGCCCTCGCCGACGCGTTCGAACATGCGGCGGCCGACCCGGCCGTCCGCGTCGTCACCATAAACGGAAGCGGCGGCGTGTTCACCGCCGGCAACGATATCGGCGATTTCATCGCGGTCCGCCCCGGCGGCGAGGACATGCCCGTCTTCCGTTTCCTGCGCGCCATCGCCGCCTGCCCCAAGGTAGTGATCGCAGGCGTGGAAGGACTCGCCATCGGCATCGGCACCACCATGCTGCTCCACTGCGACCTGGTGCTCGCGGCCTCCGGCACGACATTCTCGATGCCCTTCGTCAATCTGGGCCTGGTGCCCGAGGCCGCAAGCTCGCTGCTCCTGCCCCGCCTCATCGGCCGCCAGCGCGCCGCGAAACACCTGCTCCTCGGCGATTCTTTCGACGCCGAGACGGCGCTCGAATATGGATTGGTGACCGGGATCGTCCCAGCCGAAGAGTTGGGTCGCCAACTTTGCGCCCTATCGGAACGCCTCGCCGCCAAGCCGCCGGAAGCCGTCCGCCTCACCAAAGCGCTCCTGATCGCGCCCGATTGCAGCGTCGCGGACCGCATAGCCGCCGAAGGCGCCTTGTTCGAGGAGCGCCTTGCTTCCGCCGAAGCCGCGGCCGCCTTCACGGCCTTTTTCGAACGCGGCCGCAAATCCGGCTGATCAACCCCGCGACCGCAGATCCTTCACGCGCACAGCCTTGCCCGCCGAGCGTTCCAGCGTGCCCGCTTCACACAGATCAACGCGAACGGAGAGGCCGATATTCACCTTCACGTGGTCCGAGAGTTTCGCGCACGACGCGGCCCCCTCCGCGTTGCCGCAACCGGGCCGCGCCTCGACATGGAGAATGACCTCGTCGAGCCGGTCCGGCCGGCTGATCTCGATCAGATAATGCGGTGCCAGCCCGGAGCATTTCAGGATCTGCTCCTCGATCTGGCTGGGGAAGAGGTTGACGCCGCGCACGATCAGCATGTCGTCGCAGCGCCCGGTGATCTTCGCCATGCGCCGCATTGGCCCGTTCGTGCCGGGAAGTAGCCTGGTCAGGTCGCGGGTCCGGTAGCGGACCACCGGCATCGCCTCCTTGGTGAGCGAGGTGAAGACGAGCTCCCCTTCCTGTCCGGCCGCCAGCGGCGCGCCCGTCTCGGGATCGACGATCTCCGGATAGAAATGGTCCTCCCAGATGGTCGGCCCGTCCTGGGTCGCGGCATATTCGGAGGCGACGCCTGGCCCCATCACTTCGGAAAGGCCGTAGATGTCGACCGCCTTGATCGCGAACGCGGTTTCGACCTCCGCGCGCATGGCCTCGGTCCAGGGCTCCGCGCCGAAGATGCCGATGCGAAGCGAGGTCGATGCGGGGTCGATGCCGCGAGCCCGGAATTCGTCGAGCAGGGCGAGCATGTAGCTCGGCGTCACCATGATGATGTCGGGCCGGAAATCCTGGATGAGCTGGATCTGCTTCGCGGTCTGCCCGCCCGACATGGGAATGACCGTGCAGCCCAGCGCCTCCGCGCCATAGTGGGCGCCCAGTCCGCCGGTGAAGAGGCCGTAGCCATAAGCGACGTGCACCTTCATGCCCGGCCCGCCGCCCGCCGCCCTGATCGACCGCGCCACCAGACCCGCCCAGGTGGCGATGTCCTCCGCCGTATAGCCGACGACCGTCGGCTGCCCGGTCGTGCCGGACGAGGCGTGGACGCGCGCCACCCGCTCCATCGGCACGGCGAAGAAGCCGAACGGATAGGCGGCGCGAAGGTCCGCCTTGGTGGTGAAGGGAAAGCGGGCGAGGTCGGCGAGCGAGCGAAGATCGTCCGGCGTCACGCCGGCTTCATCGAAGGCGCGGCGGTAGGCAGAGTTGCCCGAATAAGCGGCGGCAAGACTCGCCTTCATTCGCTCGATCTGCAAGGCCTCCAGCTGCGCGCGACTCAGCCGCTCATTGGCGTCGAGGTCGAACCCGTCTGCGAGGAGGCTGGCCATGGCTCATCCTATCGCCAAACCGTGGGCCGGTCATCCGCGACATCATAGGTCGGCCGAGTCGGCAATTCGTCTCGTCGCCGGTTCGAAACAGGTCCGAATCACTCATCCCTCCGTCGCCACTGTCCGACGCATCGTGCACGACATCGGGTGCGCTTCCGAAGAGGAGGCCGCAGTCGCAAACGTCCCCGACTCCCCGCGCGGAACGCCTGCGGCCGAAAGTGGAGGTCAGTATGAAAAGCGTACTCACAGGCTTACTCGCGGCGGCGGCGGTTTCCATAGTCGCAGCGCCGGCTTTGGCGAAAGCATCCGAAAAGGGAGCCGAGGCCCGCCCGGCGGCTCGACAGAACGAGGTCCCGCCCGGTCTTTTGAAAGCCGCCCTGCGAGCCTTCCCACAGGTCGGCCATGGCGACGACGTGCCGCGCGGCAACGGCCACGGCTGGGGACACTCGCTCCATGATCATGAGGAAACCCCCGTCAGCCCCTGACGCGATCGGGGCCCCGGCCAAAGGTGGTCGGGGCCCCTTTTCCTGACCGAAGCTAACGTCAGTCGACGGATGCCGTGCGCACGGGCTGGCGCGCCTCGGCGATCGCTACATTGCGCTGTGCCGCCACGCGGGCAGTCGTCTCGGCGCGGCAGCGCCGGACCTCGTTCCTGCCGGCGGGATCGGCGTTGGACGCGGGGCCGCAGGCCGCCTCGACCGCGGTGCGGATACGGCGATCCAATATCCTCACATCGGCCGCGTTCCCGAGATCGAGATCGTCGTAGCTGACGAACTCGGTTTGATCGGCAAGGGCCGCTTCCTGCGCCAAAGCAGGCGCGAGAAGAGGCGCCGCGACGAGCGCGGCCAGAATGATGATCCTGTTCATGACTGTCTCCGTGGGTCCGAGGGGCGTCGGCGCCGGACGTGGAGCCTGGATACGCTTTCGCGGCACCGCGCGGGAGCAACGATGTTGCGCGACCATTCTGCAAAGGTGCAGAATGTGGCGACGACCCGCCAGGTGCAGGATGACGCCATGTTCGACTGGAACGATCTTCGCTATTTCATCGCTGTCGCCGAGACCGGGAGCACTCTCGCCGCCGGACGGACGCTCAGGGTTAGCCAGACGACGGTGGCGCGGCGCGTGGCCGCGCTGGAGGAAGCGCTGGGGCTGACATTGTTCGAGCGCCGCCAGGCCGGCTACGCGCCGACTCCGGCGGGCGAAGCATTATTGGGGCAGGCACACCAGGTCGGGACGGCGGCTACCGCGCTGGAGGAAGCCGCTGCGGCGATGGGGCGCGACGCGAGCGGGACGGTGCGCATGACGGCGCTCGAAATCTATGCCGTGACCGTGCTCGCCCCGATCCTGCGCGACCTGCACGAGGCGCATCCCGCCGTCCGTATCGAGCTGGACACGACCGACGAACCGCGCGATCTCGCCGCCGGCGCCGCCGAAGTGGCGCTCCGCAACAGCGCCTCCCCGACCGGCGGGGGCCTCGTCGGACGACGTATCGCCCCCGATCCATGGACGCTCTATTGCAGCCGCTCCTACGGCGAGGCGCATGGCGTCCCCCACAGCCGCGCCGAGCTGGCCGGCCATCCGCTCATCGGCGGCGGCGGCGGGAAGGTCTGGCGCGCCTATCAGGCCTGGCTGAGGCTTCACGGCCTCGAAGGCAATGTCGCGATCCACCATGGCACCGTCACCGGCATGCTGGCGGCGGTCCGCTCCGGCTTCGGCCTCGCCGTGCTGCCCAGCTTCATCGCCGACCGAGACCCCGACCTCGTCCGCTGCCTCCCGCCTCTCGAAGGCGACCCGGCCTCGCTATGGCTGCTGACGCACGAGCGACTGAGGCATACGCCGAGGGTGCGCGTGGTGATGGATTTCCTCGGCGAAAGGCTGACCCGGCTGGCGCGCGAGAAACCGGCCGAGGTCGCCGCTCAATCCGGATAATGCGGTTCGGGACGCTCCCGCAGCGCCTCGTAATGAACGAGCGCCGGCTCGGGCCCGAACGGAACCGGCTCCCCGCCGCGGAAAGCCCATTCGCCCCGGTCGCAATCGCCGGCGCGCACATAGCCGTTGATGTAGAGGCGGCGGCGGTGTCCCGATCGGTTCGTGCCGGAACCGTGGACCAGATAGGAGCTCCAGAGCGCGAGGTCGCCCGGCTCCAACAGCAGGTCGACAGCGTCGGCGGCGGAGAGGCCCGCCGCCTCCAGCAGCGCATCGTTCATCGCCCGGCCCAGCACATCCGCCGGCCCCTCGAGATCGAGATGGCCGGGCAAATGGCTGCCCGGAATGAAACGCAGGCAGCCGGACCGGGGGTCGTGCCGATCGAGCGCGAGGCCGGTCTGCACATAGGCGGTGCCGAGGTTGCGGAACGCATGGGCGGGCCGGCGAAAGCGTGAATCCTGATGCCAGGCGAAGTCGCCTAGTGAGCCCGGCGCCTTCCAGTGGACCTGGTTGATGATCTGCTTGAGGTCCCGCCCGATCAACGGCTCCAGCAGCCGCGCGATGCGCCGGTCGAGCCGCATCGAATTGAGCAGCGGCTGGTGATAGGACGGCCACTGCACCATCCGGGTGAACCGGTCGCCCTCGCCGTCGGCCGCGACGTTGTAGAAGAGGTTGCCGTGCCGGAAACAGCGCCCGTGGCGCAGGCCTTCTTCGTAGACCTGATCGCTGGCTTCGGCGATCGCCTGGACCTCGGCGGCACTGAAGACGCCGCGAAGGACGACGAAGCCATCGCGCCAGTAGCGCGCGACATAATCGTCCTGGAAGCTGGCCTTCCGAATAGTCGAGGTTTGGTAATTCACGCACACCTCCCCACCCGTCGATCGGGATTATAGGGAAGTGCTTGAGATCACACCATCAATTCCGAAAGAGCCGCGGCGTTTCAGCCAAAGGTGTGGCCGGAAGGACTCGCCGGCGGCCGGGAGGAGCCTCCGAAGCTCCTCCCGCCCGACTTCAGAAGTTGCCCTGCCAGCGCAGCGTGAAGGCACGGCCGCGCCCGGAGACGAAATCGCGGTCCGAGACGAATGTCGCGGTTTGCGAGAAATAGCTGATATATTGCTCGTCGAAGAGGTTGCTGACGGCGAGGGTGAAGCGGCCGAGATCGTCGGCATCGTAGCCCAGCATCGCGTCGACCAAGGTATAGCCGTCGAAGTCGAAGCGCGGCAGCCCGCCGTCGAAATGACGGTCGAACAGATGCGACACCTGGACGCGGCCGCTTAGCGGCCCGGCAATCGGACCTTCGGCGAAGGCGTTCAGGCGGTCGGGCGCGATGTTGCGGCCGTCGAGATCCTTGTCGACCGTCCCGTCCTTGTCGCTGTCGAACCGGCCGTCGAGCGAGGCGAAAGCCGCGCCGATGCGGTGGCCGGTCGGGAAACGATAGCTCCCCGCCAGCTCGAAGCCCTTGATCTCGGTCCGCTCGCGCTGGACCACGCCCGCGCCGCCGATCACCTGGATGCGCGAGCCGAGGTTCGAATTGGACCAGAAATAGCTGGCCGAAAGATCGAAGCCGTCGCGCCGCCACGCCGTGCCGATCTCGATATTGTCGGCGATCACCGGCTGCAGATTGATGAGCCGTTCGACGTTCTGGCCCGGCACGTTGACGGCGCGGAGGATGAGGCCTGCGTCGGGCATGGTGAAGCCCTGGGCGTAGGAGCCGAACAGGGTGAAGCCGTCCAGCGGCTCGACCACGACGCCGCCGTTCAGCAGCACCTCGTCGAAGCTCGGCGATCCGCCCTCGACGAAGGTCGAATTGGCGCTGGCGATGGTGGTGAAATCGGGGACCTCCAGCGTCGCATTCTCCCAGCGCGCGCCGCCGGAGAGGCGAACGCGGTCGCCGAGCAGCTTCTGCTCGAGTTGCACGAACGGCGCCCAGCCCTTGTAGATCAACTCCGGCACCCAGAGCCGGTCCGTCTGGGCCAGTTCCTGGAAGCTGCTGTCATGCAGATAGTCGGCGCCGGCCACGACCTGCAGGCCGCGCCACAGCAGGTCCTGATGGGCGTAGGTCAGCTTGGCGCCATATTTCTCCGAGCTGAGCGCCGATTGCTCCAGGAGGGTCCCGGCCGGCGCGAGCGCCGGATCCTGGAAAACAGGGAGGATGTCGGCGCCGTAGAGCGCGTAGAAATCGTAATAGAAACCCTGCAGCGTCAGCGCGCCGCCGAAGAGACTGTCGTGGCTGTAGGTCAGCGTGACGTTCGTCGCCTCGTTGAAGGTCGGCTCGCCCGGCGGCGTGCCCTTGATCGAGGTGGCGGGAATGCCGGTCTCGGCATCGCCGAGGACCGTCACATAATCGCCGTCCGTCGAGACCTCGAACAGGTTCACCATCGCCTCGATGCGCTGGTCGGGAGCCGGCTCCACGCCGACCTTGCCGAACAGGCTCCAGCTCTGGCTGTCCATCAGCTCGCCCTGAATATTGTCGACGGCGATCGGCCGATCCGCCCCGTCGTAGAACAGGTCGTGCTTCTGATAGGCGCCGCCGACGACGAAATCGAAGGCGCCGACACGGCGGCCGGTGAGACCGGAGAGGCGATAGTGGAAGCCGTTATCCTCGAAATCGTCGGTGGAGACCTCCGCCGTGACTCGGTTCAGCCAATCCCCGTTCCGCGGCGCGTCGACGGTGACGTAATTGATCACGCCGCCGGTCGCGCCCACGCCCTGGATGGCGTTGGCGCCGTAGATCACCTCCACCCGCTCGACGAAGGCGGGATCGACGGTGAAGCCGCTGCGCTTGCCGTCCCGGAGCGGCGTCGACTGCGGGACGCCGTCGACCATGTAGAGCGGGGTTCGGCCGCGAAGGGATTCGCCGGTGCTGGTCAGCTTCTGGCGACCGGGTGCGAGGCTGGGGATGGAGAAGCTCAAGCTGTCCAGCAGGCTCGTGCTCACCGCCAGCTGCTGATCTAGCCCCTCGCGATCGATGACTCGCACGGTGTTCGGGATCGCCGTGATCGGCGTCGGCGTGCGCGTGGCGGTGACGATGATGGCCTCGCCTCCACTGCGCTGTTGATCCTCCGGCTCGGCCGCCACGGCCGCCAGCGGATACGAGGCCACGGCGCACACGGCCGTAGACACCAGAAAACGGACGAACATCAAACCCCCTTCGCTACTGCAAATCATTCGCAGGAGCTCTTAGCGGCAAATGTGCTTGGGTCAATCCGCCGCGCGCTCCGACCGGATGCGCGAGGATCGGCGCCGGATTTTGACTGGCCGGGTAGCGGAACGAGACGGGTGTAGCCAGAGAAAAAAGCTCCCTAGTCGAAACGGCGGAAAACCGCCAGCTTCGATGATGACGGTTGGCTAATAATCCGACTGCGAGCTTTTTCCAGGAGAAGAATAGAGTTGCCTAGTTATGTCAGCAAGGCCTCCACAAGAGAGGCCAGAGAACCATGCAGCTGAGTCCCGGTCAATAGCTGCCTCTAGGCCCGCTCTGGCCCTTTACAACTGACGTGATCACACCGCCCACGCTTTCATGAGACGCTCAGCGTCGGCGCCTGCTCGATGAACCACCGGCGTGGCATCCAACCAGCGGAACATTTGGGCTTGCTGAGAAGCGGTTAAAACGGCGCTGAGTGTTTTCCAGTTCCCCAAGCGAAAGCTGGCCGGGATATTTGCGGCCTGAGCGAGGTGAAGCAGCCATCGCAGGTCATGCTCCCCGCCTTCACAATATGCGGTATGCCCACCGATCAACTCGTTGGCCTTTGTCAAAGCCTCAAGAGGAGAGATGCCGCCCGCCAGTTCCTCACGGCTGATCCCGTGGACCGCCTCACCTTCTCGACTCCAGATCCGATGTTGCCCCCATGCCATCGGTGGACTGATCAATGAAGACCAGGTTTCGACGGGGAGGTTCGGCGCCCGCCAGGCAGCAATCCCGATCTCGATGGGATACGTAAACTCCCCCAGTCCGCTGGCCTCGAAGTCGATGGTGAAAAGCGGCCAAGGCACCTTGTCATTCGGCAAGTAAGATCACCCTAGTTCGGTGTGCCTAGATGGCCCTGCTTCGTACCCGCCAAAGGCTATCAACCTTCTTGGTGCAACTCCCCTTCAAACTCCAGACCGCATCCCGAGGAAGCGATTTCCTCATCCCGGTCGAGAGACCAGGCCGCGCCGATACGGCAGCAGCCCCGAAGAGCTGGCCCAATAAGCTCTCGGAGAGCCTGACGTGAAAGGATCGCGATGAAGGGTGAAGGTGCAGATTGCCCGTTATTACCTCTCATCTTCGGACCAAGCACCCTCGGGGAATCCACCTCCCTCTAGCTTCGCTACAAGGGTCTTTACTTGAAGCATTCCGTCGTGGGTTGCAGCAGCTTCGTAGATCGTGAGGCCGCCAAGGGCGGCATACGGCAGCCCCATCACGCGAGTGGCATTGTCATAATCGCCATTGAAAAGGTGATCGGCGATATGCTCTCGAAGGTGATCCCGACGTATGTCCGCGCCCGCCGGCCCACGCATTGTCTCCTGCAATTCCTTATCAAATCCGGCGACATCTCCCGCGAGCAATTTGGAGATTGCGTCTCCTTTCACGTCGTCTGCCGACTTCTCCTTCCCTCCCATGGTGCCTCCGAGCAACAACCAGCGCCGATCAATCGGGACGGCATTCCGCACGCGGACTCCGCGAAGTCCGCGCCTAGTTTTGCCGGATAGCGCCCGCTCCGTCCATCATGCCGAACGACCATTCCGCAGAACTGACACGATTTGACATCGAACCGGCTTTTTTTTCGATGGCGAAATCGCTGTTTCCGCTCAACGGCCGTTCGGCTGCACATTGCAATCGGCCGAGAGCTCAGGAATTGCGACGCCCCGCCGCCGGGATTTACCAGGGGTGGCGCGATCGTCGCAAAGCTGCCGAGCAGCACGAATGGCGCTAACAAGCCAGGTTGCCCGCCTCCTGCCGTGGCGCACGCAGCTGAGCTTGCGCGTAACGGGAGGGGCGCTAAGGTGCAGGTCTCCCGAAGGCGCGCGACTACGCCGCCTCCCTCCGATCTGATGCAATGGGCTTAGTTACGACCAATGAACCGACTTGGCCTCACCCTGATATCGGAAATCATGGGGTGGACCGATGGTGGCGTAGCAACCCGTGAATACGATTGGCTGCGCCTTATGGCGACCACAAAATACGACGGCTATAGCGACTTTCGTGCTGGCTCCCGCTTCATAGAGAATCTCGCCACTTGGCTGAAGCAGTTCGATCCAGGGGACCGGCAGATAGCCTATGATTTCATCAAGAACCGCCTCGTCTACATCTCGGCTTCGGAAATGCAGCGCATCATCGAAGCCTTCGTGCCGGAGACTGTCACACCTTATCTGCGCCGCTTGGCCGCCGACCAGGTCGGCATTGCGCCACACGAAGTTTGGGGCAACAGCACGGGCGCCGAAGCCTTTCGAAAGCTGCTGCGTCGCTGCCTTTTCGTGGGCCTGAGCGACGGCGCCCGGATCGATATCCTCCGTCGCGCGAACGCTGGCCGACTCTCGCAAGAGCAGATCGTCCCCATGATGAATGTCGACAAAAAGAAGTGGGAGGATCTCGGGGAAACGCTCCGCAAGGAAGAGGGCGAGGACGCCACCTTTGATCACATATATCTGATCGACGATTTTACCGCCTCCGGAACAACATTCATCCGTCAGGTGGACGGCGAATGGAAGGGAAAGCTCAAAAAGTTCAATGCGGTCGTTGTCGAAGCGAGAAAGGCCGCTGAAGCGGATGGAGTCCCCTTCCCTATCGCCAAGAATTATTCCGTCCACATCCATCACTACGTCTCGACCAACCAAGCACGAGTCGCCCTCGTGAATCGTATCAAGATCGCCGACCAAGAGTGGTCGGAAAAGGATTACGGCGCCATCGACATCAGCGAGGGACTGCTCTTGCCGCCGTCGCTGCGCATGCGGCCCAACACCGACGGCCCGATGCTCGCCCTCTGCGACAAATATTACGACCACGACCTCTATATCCGTCTTAAGAAGCATTGCGACGAGGCCGATCAGACAGACATGAAGCGGGGCTATGCCAAATGCGCGTTGCCTCTCGTCCTCGAGCATAACACGCCCAATAACAGCATTCCGCTCCTCTGGGCCGAGACGAAGGGCAAGGAAGGGCCGCCCATGCGTCCCCTTTTCCGGCGCCGGGACAGGCACGGCTAAGATGGCTAACCCTTTCCTGCGCAGGGCAACTGAATATATTCGCGACGACGCCGCCTTTCTCGCAGTCGTCAGCCCGCAGCCGCTCACTACCTTCCTGACCCGGCACCCGCGCCGGGACGATCTTTTTAATCTGCCCGTTCGCATCCTCGGGGCGCCCGGCAGCGGCAAGACCATGCTCGCGACGCTTGCTGAATTCCGGCTTATTGAAACGATATTACGGGACCAGACAAACGATACGAACCGTGAGCTTGCGGGTGCCCTCGCTGGCGCGGGATTTCTTCAAGACGGGTGCCCCCGTATCGCGGCTGTGCGCGTCCCCATGGAGTCAGAATATCGCGATTTTTGGGAACTGCCCTACGAGGACAACATCAAGACAAAGCTTGCGCTCTGGCTCGTGCAAGCGCGAACGATGCTCGCTCTGATAAGGAGCCTAACCGCCGGAGGAGCCCGCGAGCTAGACAGCATCCGATTCATCGCCCGAGACGCATCCGAGGCGCAGCTGGAGCAGATAGGCGGCCTCACTGCCAGGGGCATTCGTGACCGCGCGCTTGAGGTCCAAAAAGCAATCTATTCTGTTGGCGCCAGCCTTCTGCCACCCAAGCTCGCGCACCTGCCTCCAGAGGCGACGGAGCCATACCAGCCATTCGAAAGCATTCGCGAAATAGAAATCGACTGGATGGGTGAGCGCCACATCGTGTCGCCCTTAGCCATGCTCGACGACGTCCACGCCCTTCATCCCGATCAGTTCGAGCAGATGTTCGGAGCCCTCGCCAGACGTGAAATGAGGTTCGGTCGCTGGATGATGATGCGCCTTGATGCGCTGAGCCCCGGCGCAGTCTTCCGTTCGGCCGAAAGCCTCGAAACCCACAATCTCAAACCCGACCGCGATTTCATCAATGTGTTCATGCAAGGCCACGATGATCGAAACGCTGAGCGCCGGCAGTTTCGAACTATCGCCACCGACATGGCGAACCGATACCTTCCATTGGTCCCCGCGCTTCGAAGTCGCGGACAGACGCCGTTCTCCAGGCTCATCCCAACAGAGCCACCCCGCCTCACCCATGCGAAGCTGCGCGACCTTGCCGCGTCGGTGGATCGCGTCCAACGAAAGCTTGAGATAACCAAAGCTCGGCGAGAAAATATTGAGCAGCTGATCTCCACCCACCTTTCCGGCACCACGTCTGGTGACAAGGAGCCAGAGGTCGCTCTGGCAATGGCCCGTATCCTCATGCACCGCTACAGCAATCGGGTCGCCGGGATGGAACTCTCGCTATTCGAAGACTTTGATCCCGAGCCGAGGACACCTCTAAAAGCAGACGCCGGTGTAGCGGAGGGCGCGAGGCTTCACCTCAACGAGGAATTTGGGCGCCCTCTCCACTACGGTCTCGATAACCTTTGCGACGCCAGCAATGAGAATGCGGAGCTCTTCCTTCAGCTCGCCGGCGCGCTCGTCGCCCGCATGGAAACAAAAGCCATCCGTGGCCAATCTCCTGTCTTGCCACCCGCCGACCAACAGGCCGTGCTTACCGAAAAAGCCAAGGAGATCATGACAGGCTGGGCCTTCCCATTTGCACGGCACGTGCGCAACTTGGTCGACGGCATCGGAAGAGACTGTAGAGAGGTGTCCCTCGCTGAAAATGCACGCCTCGCTGCAGGGGCTAATGCCATCGGTGTTCCAGAAGCCGAGATTGAAGCCCTCCTCGATTCCGACGACGAACTGGCGTTAGTGCTCAAATATGCGATCGCTCATAAGGCCATAGAGATCCAGCGCGACTACGGCCAAGGCGGTAAACAATGGTGCCTGATCGAACTGAGCGGCATCGTCTGCCTGGCCCATGGCCTCACCCTGAGGCGTGGCGGCTTTCTCGAGCGCAATCTCGCCTACATCAGAGAGATGGCGGCATAATGGCCCGCGCGCACTGGGAAAACGCCATCGCTCATTACGACGAGGCCGTTCACACGTTCGTCAATGAGTATTTCGGCGGAACCGAACGCCGATGCCTCCTCGTCGCAGCGGCGGGGTTTGACCCACGGTCGAGACGCATTGCGGAAATTCTTGCCAGCGCCCTCGGAAATCGCCTCCAGGCTTTGTTCATCAGAGAAGAGCGAGGCAAGCCAGATGCCAGTCTTGTTGCCGCCGCTGACGAAAATGAAAACCAGCTCAAAGCCTTGGTGCCCGGCTGCCAGGTGGTCAAAATCGATGTGTTCGGGGACGACGACGCTCCGGTCGGAGGCGCCCGGATCGCGAAGGCCTGGGCTTCGTTCGGGATCGCGCCCGAGATCACCGACGTGGTTTTGGACATGACCGCCTTGTCCATCGGGATCGGATATCCTGCAGCCAAGCTCCTCCTTGAGCATTGTGAGGATAAGGAAGGCTTAGCATTCCACATCATGATTGCATCGAACCCAGAGCTCGATGACAAGATTACCAGCGAGCCAGGGGGCCGCCCTATGGCGGTGAAAGGCTTCACCGGCGCCGACACCTCGGCGAGTTCTCTAGACGTCGCACGGGTTTGGATTCCTCACCTGGCGAGAGGCAAAGCGGCTGCGCTGAACGAAATCGGCACCTCAGTAGGCGAGTGCTACAAAATCTGCCCGGTGCTACCATTTCCAGCGAGGGATCCACGTCGGGCCGATGCTCTCATTGCTGAATTCCGGAGCGCCATGGTCGATGAATGGCAGATCGACCCGCGCGACATCGTGTACGCCTCCGAGCGCAACCCCCTTGACTGCTATCGGACGCTGTCGACGCTCGCCGCCCGTTATCGACAGGCCGTTACCGACGTTTTCGCACCGTCGATCGTTATCTCACCGATTGGCAGCAAGGTGATGGCTGCAGGTGCGTTCATGGCAGCCTTGGAGCACAACCTGACGGTGCAATATATCGAGACCGTTCGCTACGACTTTGATCCTTCAACTCGTGAGGATGAAGAGGCGCCAGAAAACCTCGTGCACCTCCTGCTATCCGGCCCGGATTACGGCGACTATGGCAAGGCACTGGAAGACAGTGATGGATGAAGACGGCCTCCATGCGGATGTCCTCGACACACTCCTCTCTTTGCTGACCACACGATGACGCGCTTCGGCGAAAAGATAGGGGAACTGCCACAAACCCTGGATTTAGTGTTGGCCACCGACCTGTCGTCACTCGCCCAGGCCATAGGACGGACGACGACAGCGAAGAGTGTCATTGCCGTCGGCTCGGGCGGCTCCGCCATAGCGGCCACCTACTTTGCAAGATGCCGCGAAACCCTCTTCGGTGCATCGACAGAGACCATGACCCCGATGGACGTCGTGGTGGGCGTCGGCGACCTCCAGGATACGGACGTCTGGTTATTCAGCGCCGGCGCCGACAATCCGGACTTCCGAGCAGCCCTACACGCCGCTCGGGTCCGGCGAGCGAAGCGTATCAACCTTGTTACACGCCGACAGGACGCTGTCGAAGTGCTAGGCCTCGGCGGATCCGCAAACGTCGCCGTGCACGTTATTCCTGTCGCCAACGAGAAAGACAGTTTCCTCGCCACTCATTCACTGGTGAGTTCTGTGTCCGCGCTGCTGCTTGCTTCGAACATGACCTCAACCGATCCGGTCGAGAGTCTCGCTGATTCTTTTCAATCGGCCGCTATGGCCCAGCTTGATACGGTCAGCCGGCGACGCGCGGCGGAGTTGTTCTCCAACGTTCGCACGGAAGACACGCTTCTCATCATCGCAGACCCGCAACTCGCACCAGCCACGGCGCTCATCGAAACATCGCTTTGGGAAGCGGCCATCTGCACGGTCCAGCAAACGGATTTCCGAAATTTCGCCCACGGTCGCCACTCATGGCTGCACCACCGCCCTCATCATACCGTCGTGCTGGCGCTCACGGGCCATGACACGGCGGAACTTTGGGACCAGTACCAGCGCCTCCTCCCGCCCGAGATACGACAGATCACGATGGACTTTGGCAACTGCGGTCGCTTTCAGAACGCCGTTGGCATAATGCGAGGGCTCGTCTGGATCGAAGCCATGGGACGGGCTGTAGGCATTGACCCCGGAAAGCCAGGAATCGGGGAATTCGGTCGATCCCTCTACGGGGAAGCCTCGCTTGAGCAGCTTTCGGGAAAGCTCGGGCCTGCAGTGCGCCAGAAGCGTCGCGCGAGGCTCGAGCGGGACGATCCAGCATGCGGCGATGCAGGAATTCACGCAGCGGATCGCGAGCGCCTTGAACGCCTCGCGGCCGCCTCGATAGGCGGCATTGTCTTCGACTATGACGGGACTATTGTCCCAACGGATCAGCGTGAAACCGCGCCAGACCAAGAGCTGGTCGAAGAGCTAAAGCGTCTGCATCTGTTGGGCGTTCGCCTCGCTATAGCCACCGGTCGCGGCGGCTCGGCCGGCGAGAAGCTACGCGAAGTGCTGCCACCGGACATGCAGCAGCACGTCATCATGGGCTATTACAACGGCGGATACATCAAAAGCCTGGATGTCGACATTCGCTTGGAGCCGCCGCCGGTGACGCCGGAAATGAAGGAAACGGCAGCTTGGCTCACCAGCAGAAGCGATCTATTCATTGAGCCGGTGTCGGGGGAGAACAGCCGGGTGCAGATCACGATCCAGCTAGACAATATCCCTGACTTGCAGAGGTTTAATCACGAGATCGCCACGTGCGACTCTGTCAGATCAGGAGCCGTGCGAGTCACTCGCTCCGGCCACAGTGTCGATCTCATCCTCGCCCGAACGTCGAAAACGAACGTTGCCGAACGTCTGTCGGAAGGACTCGGGGCCGACATCGTCGTTCTAAGGGTCGGCGACCAAGGATCGCGAGTCGGCAACGATAACGAGCTTCTCACGCATCCCTACGGCGTCAGCGTCAACGAGGTTTGCGGCCGCGACGATGGCTGTTGGTCGCTCTTTGGAGCCGATCTAACCGGTCCGGATGCGCTACTGCGTCTCCTTAAGGCGATGAAACCCGATCTTCACGGGAATGTTCGTATCGATATTGAGGCGCTCCAGTTGGACGCCGACCCGAAAACGAGTACAAACAGAGAACATGCTTTGCGAGTCTGACCTTCTCGACGTGGACGTTGTTGGCACGGGCTTCACCGTGCTCGATCGTATATACGCGGACGGCGATTTCGCGGCAGAGGAGCTTGGCGGTTCCTGCGGCAACGTCCTGGTCTCGCTTGCGATGCTGCGCCGACAAGTCGCGCCGCTGCTTGCGCTGGGCATGGACGACATCGGAACTCGCTTGGTGGAGGAGTTCAGGCGGGCCGGCGCCGACACTCGCTTCATCCGACGGCGCTGGGATATCCTATCTCCGATCATCGCGCAGGAACTCGATACGGCATCCGGCCAGCACAGTTTCAGCTTCACCTGTCTGGAGACGAAGGCCGAGTTTCCCCGCTATCAACCGATCGACGATCTGGAAGTCGCATCGGCCGCATCGGCACTCGCCGCGTGCTCAGTCTTTTATGCGGACCGTCTCTCAAGCGGCATTCTGCGTGCAATGGAGGACGCGCACCTGGCAGGGGCGATTATCTATTTCGAGCCGTCTAACGTGCATGATGAGCTCTTCGACGACGCGCTCGAGCTTGCTGCTATCATAAAATATTCTTCTGACAGGCTCGGCCCCGAGCTGGACTACAAAATCGGCCAGAGCTCAGCGGTCGCGATCGTGACCCACGGTGCTGATGGCCTTGAGGTAAGACACGGACCGAAATCCGTCTGGTGCGAAGCCGTTTCCACCGCCCATGTCACGGATACATGCGGATCGGGTGATATGGTGAGCGTCGGCCTAATTGACTGGTTGCTTAATCGCCATGACCGCAGACAGACGCTGCAGATCGAAGACATGATCAACGGCGTGATCGCCGGTCAGCACCTCGCGGCTGCAAACTGCGGTTTTGCAGGCGCGAGAGGCCTCTTCCGGCAAAAGGGAGCTGCTTACGCTCGTCACGTGCTGAAGCACGGCGTTCACAGCCGCTGGTAAGCGGTTCGCTACTCGGCAGCGACGAGATAGGGCTCCGCGTCTTCTGAATTTGCCCGAAGTTCAGCGCGAATTTCCATGAGAAGCGTGCCCAACATGTTCCTGCCGACGCCGTTGACCTCGCCCCAGAGACGGTTGACCTCATTGTCGACCGTAGCAGACTCCACGAGCCTCGCGTCCCCGGTCGAGAGGAGCAACTCGCGCAGATCTTCGTGCTGTTCAAATTTGGCTCGCAGCACGTCGCGCATCCGGTCGAATTTCGTGGTCGACCAGCCCGGCGCCACATCCCAGTAGTAGAGTCCGTGCGCGGCCATCGCGAGCAAAGCTGGCGACGGTGCGCTCATTAGCCACTCGCGCACCTCCGGCTTCCTCGCCTTTCCCGCCTGATACGCGTGCTCGCTCGTCGGGAAAGTCTCCCCCTCGAAGACGACCGATCGCCGATAGAGGTTGCTGAAAGCGCCATAAGGCTTCTCGCTCGCTCGATAAAAACGGATTTCGTCAGCCACGCACGCTCTCCCTTGCAAATTCGCAATAGTTGTTACATGCAAATATGCATGAAAGCAACCGCTGAACAGCTTGCCAGCCTTAAGGTGAGAATTGCTGAAGCTGATGCGCGCGAAGGCCTGTCTCGCGCAGAAATCGGCCGATTATCGAAGGTGCACCCGAGCCAAGTGGGACGGATCTGCAGCGGCGAATTCAAGACGATCAGCAACAACGTCGTGCAAGTTTGCAAAGTGCTCGGGTTAAATCTCGAGACCGTGACAGCGCCGGCAACGAAGGCCGATGCCTCTTGGTCGAGGCTCGAAGCGAGCGTTCGGGGGATCTGGGACAACACTCCGGAAGGCGCAGAGAAGATTGCGAGGATGCTCGACACAATCGGACAGCTCAGGGCCGGCTGAGCGTGAGGCGGTCGGAGAGCTACTCGTGGAAGGCACACGAACCCTTCGTGGAAAATGAGACGAAAAGTGACTAGATTAGGTGACGAAACGGCTCTGCGTCCGTGCTTCTGGAGAATTCTAGAGATGAACCATAGTTGGCGCGCGGACTCCCAGTCCCTCAAGCGACCGCTCCGCTATGCGCTCGGGGCGACGGGTCATTGGCTGAGAACTGTGCTTCACGCCTCTCTCAGGATCGAGCGATGAACGAACTCTACGGTGCTTTCGCAGCCAGCAAGCCGGATGCGGCGTCGCTCGGTCGCCGTGCGGCAGAGCTACGCACTCAGCTGGAGAGGACAGCCGAAGATGTCGCGCGTCAGGTGGGCGTCCCCGTTTCCGAACTCCTACGCTTCGAACACACGGGAGAAGCGAGCGTAGAGCTCCTAATGGGGCTCCTTGAAGCGCTCACGCCCGGAGGTGATTTGGACCACGCGTTTGAGACGCCGCGCTTCGCCAGCATCAAGGAAGTCATTGCTTACGAGCAGCGACGAATGGCCCGCCGGTGAAGGAATGGACGCCCGTACTCCAGGTTGAGGTCGGCTTCGACTTCGGGGAAGGCTATCGCAAACTGGGCGATGCAGCCGCCACCGGCTCATACGTATTCTTTGAATTTGATACCGACTTTCTGGCTGGCGGTGTCAATCCCTCCCCCTTTCGTCTCAAGTTTGAGGGCGGTCCGCAGCGTGGCTCTGAGCAGTTAGGCGGGTTACCCGGCCTTCTTGACGACTCGCTACCCGATGGCTGGTCGAAGCTTGTCCTGGACCGTTTCATCCGTAGCCAAGGGTACAGCCCAGACGCCCTGCGCCCTCTCGATCGGATCGCTCTTGTCGGCACCGCAGGCCCCGGTGCGATCACCTACCAAAGCCCGATCACCCTACCCTTCACAGCTCCTGAAGTAGACTTTGATACTGCGGCGGATCTCGTCAGCAACGCTGACACGGACGAGGACGTTGACCGTCTAAACGCAGCCATGGCCCTCGCCGGCTCACTCGGAGGCGCCCGTCCAAAAGCTCATGTCTGGCTCTCGAACGGCAGGATTACCACCCGCCAGGCACCCGGGGCTCGCCAGTGGATTATCAAGTTCCCGGCCAAGACCGACCATCCCGAAGCCGGCGCGGTCGAGTTCGCCTATTCGTTGATGGCTCGGGCAGCGGGAATAGTCGTGCCCAGTACGGCGCTCCTCCCTTCCGCCCATAGCCCCGGATACTTCGCAGTGGAGCGCTTCGACCGCACTCAAACTGGAGGGCGTATCCACGTCCATTCTCTCGGGGGCCTCCTCCACGCCAGTTGCCGAGTGCCCTCACTCGGATACGAGGAGCTCTTGAGGGTGACGGGTGCCTTAGCCGGCGCGGAGGCCCTTGAGCAGCAGGTCCGGAGAATGGCCTTCAATGTGTTCGCTCGGAACAGAGATGATCATGTAAAGAATCATGCTTTTCTCATGGGTTCCGACGGAAAATGGCAAACAGCACCTGCTTTCGATCTCACCTACTGGGATGCTCGCGAACACGAGATGATCGTGGGATCTGAAGGCGCCGCCCCAAAGCTCGACCACATGCTCCAGGTGACCAGAGCTGTCCGAATGGAAGATGAGCAGGCCACCTGCATTATCAGTGAGGTCGAAGCGGTCGTGCGCGAGTGGCCTTCCTTTGCCAAGCAAGCCTCCGTCTCAAACGCACGGACCAAGGAAATCGGCGAAGCAATCCAAGCAGGGTTGCCCGATTTCGACATCTTGGCCTTTGCCGCATGCCAGCAATCTCAGGGGAAAAGTCGATAGGCCTCTTCGTATCTCTGAGTGCCTACGACGAAAGTCGCGGTTGAATCGCTTGCCTTGTTCAAAGCTCTGACGCACTCGAAATAGACGTTGACAGAGCCGCGTGCTGGCATAGTCTTATGGCGTGCCGAAGCTCATCTTGGCAATTTTGATCGCGCTGTCCTTCATTGGCGCCCCTGCTACAGCTGTGGCAGCTCCCACCAGTTCGTGCACGATGGGCGATTCCATGAACGATGACGCCCATCATTCGAAGATGGATTGCTGCACGCCGGCATGTGCCGTCTCCTGTCCTCCGGCTGTGGTGCCAAAGGGTGATATCCCCGCGCCCGATGACCATGTCGACTCCGCGTCCCTCTGGGTGCCCGCGAACAAAACTCTTCCGTCGGTCAGTCCGGCCGGTCTCGATCCACCTCCAAAATCCTTGCGCGCCTGATTTCGTAGAGCTCGGCTGCCGATGCAGCTGCGCGTCCATGGTGAGCTGTTGGTTCGCCTGGAAATCAGTCTCACGCGGTATTCCACAGCGGAGCTGCGCCTGAACGAGCAGCGTCGACCATTCCGCGTCGAACGAGGAAAATTTGATGAGGAAAATCTATCTCGCCGGTGCCGCCGCGCTGCTCGCCAGCGTCGCGGCCTGCGGCCAGCAACCTACCGCCACGTCCGAGCAATCCGGTGCCACGCAGGCACCATCCGATGCCATTTATTCTGCAGCGGGCTCAGTTACCGCCGTCTCTGGTGAGGGCGTAACGATCTCCCACGGCCCGGTGCCGGACCTGCAGTGGCCCGCGATGACGATGGAGTTCCGGGCGCCCAGCCCGGACATGCTCGCCACCGTCGCGGCCGGAGATCAGGTGTCCTTCGCCTTTCGCGAGGCCGATGGCGGCTATGTTCTGACGTCACTGACCAAGAACTGAGGACGAGGCGGGCGGAGGCCTTCACGCGCCTTCGCCTGCCCCGGCAGGAAAACACCCATGAAACCTTTCGCCTCTCCCTGGCGCGGATCGGTGACGACGGCGCTCGCGCTCGCCGTCGCCCAACCGCAGCCTGCGCTCGCCCAAGCCGCTCTCAGTCTCGATGAGGCGCTCGCGCTGTCGATCGAGCAGCAACCCGCGCTCAGCGCTTTCACACGCACGGCCAGAGCGGCCGAGGAGGCCGCCGTCGCCGCGCGCCAGCTCCCCGACCCGCAGCTGACGACCGGCATTCAGAACCTTCCTGTCACGGGATCCGAGGCCTTCGACATCAATGCCGACTTTATGACGATGAAGACGATCGGCATCATGCGCACCCAAGTGCGGGAAGCAAAGCGAGAGGCCGCGTCAGCCCGCTATTTGGCCGAAGCCGCCGTGTCCCTCGCCGAGCAGGATGTGCTCGCTCGCCGCATCCAGCGCGAGGTGATGCTGGGTTGGATCGAGGTCATCACGGCCCAGCAGAAGCGGGAGGTTCTAAGCTTTCTCATAGAGAAGCTCGAGGGACGTCAATCGCTCGTCGAAGACAGCATTCTCGATGGCACCGCTACACCGGCCGACGTCATCGCCATCAAAGCCGAGATATCGGCTGCCCGCGCCGAGCTTCTCGCGGCACAAGACGCCGAAGCTGCCGGACGCGCAATGCTCGCGAGGTGGATCGGCGATGCCGCCCAGCGGCCGCTCTCAACGAACCAGCTCCCCCTCTGCCGGCCCTCGAACAAGCAGCAGGCATTATCGGCGGTGGCCGAGCATCCGCTGATCGAGGTGGCCCATCGCCGCGAGACCGTGGCGGAACGCGCCATCGACGTTGCCCGTGCCGATCGAAAGCCCGACTGGGGCTGGTCGGCGATGTACGGCCAGCGCGGCGGCGGGCGCTCGGACATGGTGACGCTCCAGGTCACGATCGATCTGCCGCTCAACAGGTCGCGCCTTCAGAACCGGCGGATTGCCGAGGCCTCGGAACTAGCCGCCGCCGCCCGCGACAGGGCGGAGGACGCGCGCCGCGAAGTAGTATCGGACTTCGAACAGGCCTGGGCCCAATGGAGTGCCGCGAACGCCCGGCTCATCACCACCCTTGGCGACACCTTGCCGGCACTGGAGGCGGTCGAGCGCGCCCTGGAGGCAAGGGTCGCCGGCGGCCAGCCCGCGCTGACCGACGTCCAGGCTGCGAGCGAACGAACAACCCGAACCGCGCTTGAAGTCATCGAGCAACGCGCCGCGCTCGCCCGCGCCAGCGCTGATCTGAGCTTCTATGTCGAGGAGTGCGCCTGATGGTGGCTGACCGAATTCTCGGACCGTTCCGGTCCATGGACCGCCAGAAGCGAACGATGATGGTCGCCGGGCTGGCGCTCGCGATTTCGACCGCCGGCGTCGGGTATTGGGCCGGTTCATCCGGCGTGTTCACGGAGAACGGATCGTCCGCCGGCGCGCAAGAGGGCGAGACCGTCGATGGGGTGGTCCAGGACGGTTCGGGCCGGAAGGTGCTCTACTGGTACGATCCGATGATCCCGATGGAGCGCTATGACGCTCCGGGCAAATCGTCGATGAACATGGAGCTCATCCCCAAATATGCGGATGAGGCCGCTGACGGCGGCGTGAGAGTTTCGCCGGCCATGGCGCAGAGTCTCGGCGTTAGGATCGGCGAGGCGCAGGTTCGCGATCTTGCGCCGACGGTGCAGGGCGTCGGGCGAGTGCAGATCGACGAACGCCTGATCGAGGAGGTGCAGACCTTCGCTCCCGGCTTCATCGAGAGCCTGGCGGTGCGGGCCGAAGGAGAACCGGTGCGCGCGGGGACTAGGATCGCCAGCGTCTATTCGCCGGAGCTGCTGACCGCCCAGCATGAATATAAATCGCTGCTCGGCATGTCGCGAGACGTGGCGCCCCCGAGCCTGAGACAGGCCGCCCGTAGCCGGCTCCGGCTTCTTGGCCTCTCCAATGACGCCATCCAGCGTCTCGAAAACGGCGGCTCTCCGCAACGCACCTACGCCGTTACCGCACCCGCGTCCGGGATCGTGACGGAAATCGGCGCCCGCCCCGGCGCCAGGGTGGAGCCGGGTCAGTCGATCGTCACCATCGCCGGCCTATCGCGGGTCTGGGTGGTGGCGGAAATCCCTGAGGCCGCACTTGGCGAAGTGAATGTCGGCCAGCCGGTCCGGGTTACCTTCGCGGCCTATCCGGGAGAGGTCCGCGAGGGGAGTGTCGATTATATCTATCCGTCGCTCAATCCCGAGACCCGAACAGCGCGCGTCCGCGTCACGCTCGCCAACCCCGGGCTTCGGCTGAAGGAAGGTATGTTCGCCAACGTGACCGTGCAAGGAACCGGCGGCACGACCCTTACGGTGCCGAGCGAGGCGGTCATCGCAACCGGAGAGCGGACCGTCGTCATCACGCGGCGGAATGGAGCCTTCGTCCCGGTCGAGGTGCGGACGGGCACGGTGGCGAACGGCTTCACCGAAATTCTGGAGGGACTCAAGTCCGGCGACGAGGTTGTGCTCTCGGGTCAGTTCCTGATCGACTCGGAGGCCTCGCTCTCAGGCGTTGTCGACCGCCTCGATGCGGCGGCTCCGACGGCCGACGAAGCCGCCACGCGGCTAGCCCGGGGCACCGGAACCATCCAATCGCTCGATCCGACGCAGCGCCGGATAACCATCGCCCACGGTCCGATCCCGACAATGAATTGGCCGGCGATGACGATGACCTTCGGCGTCCGGCAAGCCGAGATGCTTCGCGGCTTCAAGCGGGGGGACCGCGTCGACTTCGCCTTTCCAAAGGAGCAGCAGGGCGGCGCCTATGTGATCGAGCAGCTGTCGCGGGATGCCGGCCAGTGATCGCAAGCATCATCCGCTGGTCGGCGGCGAACCGGCTGCTCGTCCTTCTTGGTGCGTTCTTCATCGCGGCAATAGGAATCTATTCGGTGTCACGGACGCCGCTTGACGCCATTCCCGACCTGTCGGACGTGCAGGTGATCGTCCGAACGCCCTATCCTGGCCAGGCGCCGGAGATCGTCGAGGCGCAGGTCACCTATCCGCTCACCACCACGATGCTGTCGGTGCCGAAGGTGAAGGCGGTGCGCGGCTTCTCCTTCTTCGGCGATTCCTATGTGACCGTCATTTTCGAGGACGGAACCGACCTCTATTGGGCGCGCTCCCGCACGCTCGAATATCTAAGCCAGGCAGGCGGGCTCCTGCCCGAAGGCGTGACGCCGGCGCTGGGACCGGACGCCACCGGCGTCGGCTGGGCCTTTCAATATGCGCTCGTCGACCGCACAGGTCAGCACGACCTCGGGCAGCTGCGCGCGCTTCAGGACTGGTTCCTCAAATATCAGCTGAAACAAATCCCCGGCGTGGCCGAGGTCGCATCGCTCGGCGGAATGGTCCGGGCCTACCAGATCCAGCTCGATCCCGAGCGTATGCAGATCTACGGCGTCTCCGTCCAAGAGGTAATCGAGGCCGTCCAGGAGGCGAATGACGAAGCCGGCGGCGCCGTCATCGAGCGCGCCGAAGCCGAATATATGGTCACCGTCGGCGGCTATCTCGAGGATCTCGACGACTTCCGTAATATCCCTCTGTCGACCGAAGGCGGGACACCGGTCACGGTCGGCGACGTGGCGCGGGTTCAGATTGTGCCCGACTTCAGGCGCGGCATCGCCGAGCTCAACGGCGAGGGCGAGGTTGTCGGCGGGATCATCGTTGTCAGGCAAGGCGCCGACACGCTCTCGGTGATCGAACGGACCAAGGAAAAGCTCGCGGAGATCAAGGACGGGCTGCCCCCGGGGGTCGAGGTGGTCACCACCTATGACCGCTCTTCGCTAATCGAGCGGGCGGTCGAGAATCTCTGGGAGAAGCTGTTTGAGGAATTCCTGGTCGTTGCGCTGGTGACGGCCCTGTTCCTCCTTCACCTCCGCTCCGCCCTGGTCGCCATCATCATGCTGCCGCTGGGCGTGCTGGCGGCGTTCACAGTGATGTATTTCCAGGGCGTCAACGCCAACATCATGTCCTTGGGCGGCATCGCGATCGCAATCGGAGCGATGGTCGATGCAGCGGTCGTCATGATCGAGAACGCGCACAAAAAGCTTGAACATGCCAAGGACGAAGAAGGAGAACTTACGGAGCAGCGGCGTCGCCAGGTGCTTACCGAGGCAGCTGTAGAGGTTGGCCCGGCCCTGTTCTTCTCGCTCCTGATCATCACCCTTTCTTTCCTCCCCGTCTTCACATTGGAGGCGCAGGAGGGTCGGCTGTTCAAGCCGCTCGCGTTCACCAAGACCTATGCGATGGCGGCGGCGGCTGGGCTTTCGATCACGCTCGTCCCCGTATTGATGCTGATGTTCATCAAGGGCCGCGTCCGGCCGGAGACCGACAATCCAGTAAACCGGGCGCTGATCGCCGCCTATCGTCCGACCCTCGTCTGGGTGCTGCGCCGGCCGAAGCTCACTCTCGGCATTGCGGCGGCTGCGCTGGCGCTGACCTTCATTCCGGCCAGCCAGCTCGGCGGCGAATTCATGCCCCCGATGAACGAGGGCGACATCCTCTACATGCCAACGGCCTTGCCCGGTCTCTCGGCGTCCAAGGCGTCACAGCTCCTGCAGGTGACCGGCCGGATCATCAAGACGGTGCCGGAGGTGAAGACGGTGTTCGGCAAGGCCGGCCGCGCCGACACCGCGACCGATCCCGCGCCCCTCGAGATGTTCGAGACGCTGATCCAGCTGAAGCCGAGGAGCGAGTGGCGGCCCGGCATGACGATGGACAAGATCATCGAGGAGCTGGATTCCAGGCTCAAGATTCCGGGGCTCGCCAATGTCTTCGTGCAGCCGATCCGAAACCGCATCGACATGCTGGCGACCGGCATCAAGACCCCGGTCGGTGTCAAGATTTCCGGGCCCGATCTCGCGACGCTGGACCGCCTGGGCCGCCAGGTTGCGCAGGCGGTGAAGCAAATTGAGGGAACGTCCTCGGCGGTATCGGACCGCATCTCTGGCGGCCGCTACATCAATGTCGAGATCGATCGTCTCGCCGCCGCCCGCTACGGCCTGTCGGTCGAGGACGTCCAGGCGACGGCCGCGACGGCCGTGGGCGGCGAGCAGATCGGCGAAAAAATTGAAGGACTCGCCCGTTTCCCAATCGAGGTCCGCTTCCCGCGCGAGACCCGCGATAGCGTCCAGGCGCTTCGCCAGTTGCCGATCATTGCGCCCTCGGGCGCGGTGGTGACGCTCGGCATGGTCGCGGACATCGCGATTGAGGACGGTCCAACGATGATCAAAAGCGAGAATGCCCAGCCGTCGGTCTGGGTCTATGTCGACGTCCGCGATCGTGACGTGGTTGGATATGTCAACGAGGCGCAAGAACGGGTCGCCGAAGCTATCGACCTCCCGCCCGGTTACTCAGTCGCCTGGTCCGGCCAGTTCGAATATGCCCAACGCGCCGCTCAACGGATGATGTGGGTGGTGCCGGCGACGATCGGCATCATCTTCCTGCTCTTGTTTCTCGCCTTCGGCAGGGTGCGACAACCGCTGATCATCCTGCTGACGTTGCCGTTCGCGCTCGTCGGCGGCGTATGGCTCATCTATCTCCTCGACCACGCCGTCTCCATCGCCACGGCGGTGGGCTTCATCGCCCTCGCCGGTCTCGCGGCGGAGTTCGGGGTGGTGATGCTCGTCTATCTCGACCGCGCCATCGAGGCGCGCGTGGAAGCGGGACGCTTCTCTAAACCGGAGCATCTGGACGAGGCGCTGATGGATGGTGCGGTGCTGCGGGTGCGGCCGA
Organism: Allosphingosinicella sp.; assembly: GCF_036570505.1. GTDB lineage: Bacteria > Pseudomonadota > Alphaproteobacteria > Sphingomonadales > Sphingomonadaceae > Allosphingosinicella. The sequence goes on from NZ_DATCYB010000047.1 coordinate 44,217, forward strand.
AGGCGATGACGGTGGCGGTCATACTCGCCGGCCTGTTTCCGCTGCTCATCGGCACCGGTACCGGCTCGGAAGTCATGCAGCGGCTAGCGGCGCCCATGGTGGGGGGTATGGTCACCGCCCCGCTGCTATCGCTGTTCGTGCTGCCGGCAATCTATAAGCTGCTTGGTCCCAAGCACTTCATAAGGAGGGCAGACGATGTGGGTGAGCCTTCTGTCGCGTTAGGGGCAAGACCAGAGCCTGCGTAATAGAAAGAGATGAGAAGGAGGCTTCGACGATGAAGCTCGGATCACTCGTCACGACAGTCACGATGGCTACGCTCATGACAGCGTGCTCGCCCGGCGAGACGCAGAATTCCGGCCAGACGACGATCATGGGTTCTGACATGCCGATGATGGGCAAACAATTCGAGATGCCGTCCCAAGGTGGCATGATGAGCGGAAGCATGATGGAGGACATGCGCTCTATCCGCAGCCTGCTCGCCAATCATGAGAAGGTGGAGCGCCGGGTCGAGGATATTCCGAATGGCGTTCGCACTGTCACCACCAGTGATGATCCGGAGGTCGCCGCCCTCATTCGCCGGCACGTGCGACAAATGGCTGCCCGATATGATCGCGATCGGCCCATTCGCATGATGGACCCGGTGTTCAGAGAGCTTTTCCGTAACCGAGACCGGGCTTCGCTGGAATATAAGGATATCCCAGGTGCATCCGCGTTACCCACACGTCCGATGACCCCAACGTAGTGCTCCTGATCCGGCAGCACGCGCACCGCTTCGTGAGCGAAGCCGCCGAGGAGGGAATGAGCAGAGCCATGCGGCCGACGCCGCTTCCGAACGGCTATAGCCCCCCGCCTCCTAAAAGTGGCCAACAAAGGAGCGAACGATGACCTGTGGAGACATGATGATGCAAGGTGGTGGAATGATGATGATCGGAATGGGCTTGGTTTGGCTGCTCACTATTGTGGCGCTGCTGCTTGGGATCGCGGCGCTCATTAAGTATCTTCGCGCAAAGTGACGGCAGCTCGGATGCTCGGTTTCAGAGGCGTCGGAGCGCAGGCGTCGGCGGAGCAATGCTCAATTGCGTGAACCGTTGACCGTTTGGCTTATTCCCCCGACCCCCTGCTATCCTGATCATGATCAATCCATTTTGCCGCAACTCGACCCCCCACTTCACCAGCCACGAGAAAAGCCACGAGCCAGAGGTCGGCGAGTAGCACGTCTTCCGTCGTAAGGAAGAACCAGGCAGCCCCCGCCACTCCCGCGACCCCCACCCCGAAGCGAACTATCTCTGCCCGCGAGGCGTGAGGCCTATTCTCGTTCCCCATATCGACAGGGCTCCTTCGCCCCTCTACGACCGCCCTTCACTTGTACGAAATCCGACGCAGACGCGCAGAGGCGTGCGGCTCATCCGTCTCAATGAACTATACGCGTCTATACGCACGGTCCCTCATGGCAAACGCTGTAGAAAGACGGAGAACCTCGCTGTCCCTTCGGAATTTCCACCACCAGTAGCTCGTAGGGCTACTCTCTATGAAGTGGGTGGAAGGGCGACGAACTCGACTACGGCCACGGCGTAGAGGTGCTCGATTGGCATTCCGGCTGAAACGTTCTCGGAGTGCATGTGGCCAAATCAGGGCCGGACGGTCGATAAGGTTCGACCGCCGTAGTCAATGCTGCCGAAGGAGACTGCTGCTCAACATCGAATGTCGAGCTTTGGAAGCTGCGGACATCAGCGGTCTGGCTCCACGCCTCGACGTCGCACAACAGCCTGGCTGGGTGTCCGGTTCGGGTCATGGCGGCAGATGCGCTGAATGAGGAAAACGCAGGCGGCTTGTGACCCGATCTAAACATTCGCTGCTACTGCTCAGCACGAACAGGCGACCATTCGAATGTCTGCCTGTGGAGAAGCACCTATACTCCCTGGTTGGGGATCCCGACACGATGGCGGTAGACAAGATCGCCGCCTCGCCAGCCGGTGAATAGGAGGAGAATCCCGACGGCCGCTGAAATGATAAGACCGACCGGCACGATCGCACCTTCCGGATCCCCGAGCCGGATCAGAAGGTTTACGATCGTCAGCAGGACCGCGATCACGTTCCCGATCATATGCTGCCAGGCATGCGACAATCCCCTGATCCGGCGGTCGCCGAAGAAGTCGATAAATCCAGCTACCGCCGCGAGTGCGGCCGCGATGATCGCCGCCACCAGCAGGTAAACGGAGGCCGTAGCCCAGAACGCGTCCGTGGTTTGCCAGTAGATAAGGTCGCTCACCAAGGTTCCGACGAGGAAGGCGATCGGAAACGGTATCAGCATCGGATGGATCGGGTGGTCCGCGATTCTTGCGGTGCTCTTCGGGTTTTCGAGCATTAACAACTCCTCTCAAAGCGGACCGGGCCCACCTAGCCGCGCCCCCGCATATGCTCCAGATATTCCACGATCGCATCGAGCTCCTCGGGACTGACATGCTCCTCGGAGAAGGAGAGCATGGCGCCGAGGCCGTTGCGGACCTGGAACTTGATCAGGAATTCCGGCAGCGGCTTGTTGTTGATGCCGGGCGCGAGCCCCGCCTCGCCGCGCGGATGGCAGACGCTGCACTCGCGCATGAAGACGCGCTCGCCGAGCGCCACCTGCGGGTCGGCGATCGCCATCGGCCCCGCGACCGGCACGCTGCGCCGGGCACTGCCGCAGGCGGAAAGGGCGAGCAAGGCCAGCGCGAGCGCCGGGAGGGCGGTGATGCACTTCATCGTGCGGTCCCCGTCCGGGTGATCCGCCAGACCGCACCGGTGCCGGGCCGTGGATAATTGCCGCGCTCGTCGGAGGTCAGTACGCCGAAGTCGACGACGTAGAGCGCCGTCCCGGCGGGATCGAAGCGGACCGCCACCGGCCGCTCCAAGCCGCCGTGGTTGCCCCAGGAAGCCGGGCCCTGCAACTCGCCGCGATTGACGGCGAAATCATGGACCACGCCCGTGGCGACATCAACCTTCACCACCTTGAAGCCGACCGGCGCCAATGTCTTGCCGACGCCGGGCACCATGTCCCCGAGCTGCGCGACGAAGGCCTGGCCGACATTGCCGAAGGCGGGATTGCGCGAGAAATCAAAGCCGTCGGCGGAGGCATGGACGCCGAAGGCGGCGACCGGCTCGGGCGGCTGGCTAGGATGGCGGGCGAGGAGCGGACGCATCGGCGGCCCCGGGTGGGACTTGCCCCTATTCTCCTCGTCGAGCAGATGGCCGGCATAGAAATCGGGCCAGCCGTACCAGCGGCCCGGCTCAATGACGTACATCAGATCGCCGGTGCCGAACACCGGTCGGCTGCCGCGTTCGTCAAAGCCATTGTCGGTCACGTAGAGACGGCCGTCGGACGAGAAAGCCAGGCCGAAGGGGTTGCGGAAGCCCCACGCCACCAGCTCGGGCGGGCCGCCGCTCGGCCGGACGCGCATGATCGCGCCGGTGCAGGGCACCTGACCGCCCACGACCTGTCCCGGCGTGGTGACCGTGCCGAATGGAACGTAAGCGCCGGTCGTGACCTGCTCCGGATCACCCGGAAGCGGGGAATCGGGCGCGCCCCTGAATGGATTGTCGCTGGTGAAGTTCTCACCGGCGAGCACGATCTCCTCGCATGGGATGTCGTGGTGGCGGGGCGCGCGCTTCAGCCACCCGAACTCGTAATTGTCGGGCCCAACCACGCCCGAGTTGGTGGCCGTCCCCTGACCGAAATAGAGCCAACCATCGGGGCCGATCGCCGGTCCATTGGTATGGTGGTCGCCTTCGGAAGGAAGGCCTTCGAGGACGGTCGAAATGCTTCCATTTAGATCGACCCGGAGGATGGCGCCGAAGCTGGCGACGTAAAAAGCGCCGTCGTCGAAAACCACGCCGGTCCACGGCCCGCCCTCGCCGCTAGCGACGACGGTCGTCGCGCCGCCAGGCTCAAGCCGCAGCAGGCGCGGCGTCGTGAATACCTCGCCATAGGAATAGCCAGCTTCGAGCACGTAGGGCCGGCCGCTTGCGTCGAACGCGATTCCGGTGGGGAAGGTAAGGCCGCTCGTGACGAGCTCGATCTCATAGCCGGGCTCGAGCAGGACGTCGGCCGTATTGAAGCGGCGTTCGCCACTGAATTCGGTGTAGGCGCCGCCCTGGGTCGGGAGCATGGCGAAGCAGCCCGAGAGGCCGCCCGCGAGAAGCGCCAAAAGTGCCAGGCGGCTTATTCCGGCTTTCATCAGCTCGACCCCTGTCGGCGGGGAGCGCACGAACTCCGTTCCACCGCAGAAACCAAATGCCTTGCCTGCTTGATAGTTCCCACTTAGCCACCGAGCATGACGCCGGGCACAGTTCAGCGGGCGAGGTGCCGCATCGGCGGCCTGATCTTCCTGCTCGCCGCCGCGCCTGCCGGGGCCCAGGAGGCTATCATCGTCACCGGCTCCCGGACCGGGCCCGATGAGACGAGCACGGCCGTTGTCACGGCCGAGGATATCGAGCGCACGCAGCCGGTGACCGCGCTGGAGCCGCTCGACCGCGTCGCCGGCGTGCGCGCCTTCAGCAAGGGCGGCCTTTCCTATCTGTCGGTTCGCGGCGGCGAGCCCAACTTCACGCTCGTCCTGCTCGACGGGATCAGGGTCAACGACCCGACGAACAGTCGTGGCGGCGCCTACGATTTCGAGCAGATCGACCCGTTCGCGCTCGAGCGGATCGAAGTTGCGCGCTCGTCCCTGTCGGCTGTGCATGGCGCCGATGCCTTGTCCGGTGTCGTGCACCTGCGGCTGAAAAGCCCTTCCCCCGGCGAGAGCTTCGGCTCCGCCCGTATGATGGCCGACACGCAGGGCTCTATCGGGCTTACCGGCACCGCCGCCTACGGCTGGGCGGACGGCGGCCTGCTCGTCAGCGGCAGCCGGTTCGACAGCGGCGATTTGTTCGAGGGTGTGGATCTTAGGCGCTGGCAGGCTTTCGGTCGGGTGACCCAGCGGCTGGGGGACGTGGCTCTCAGAGGCTTGGCGCTCCATGGTCGCAGCGAACGGACCGCCTTTCCGGAGGACAGCGGCGGACCGCGATTGGCCGTCGTCCGCGAGCGGGAGAGGCGCGATGCGCGCCTGACGGTGGTCAGCCTTGAAGCGTCACGCGCAACGCAAGCGGCGGTCCAGCCGAGACTGACGCTGAACTGGTCGAGGCAGCGGAGCGACGCTAATACACCGCCGATCGCGCCGGGCGTGCTTCCAGGCGTTCCCCGGATCATCGCCGATAGCCGGTTCGACCGACTGGAGGCCATTGCAGACGTGCGGCTCCGTCCGTCCGACATCCTGACTCTCGCCGCCGGAGCGAGCTACATTCGGGAGAAAGGTGAAAGCGATGGCTTCATCGACATCGGCTTTCCCATTCCAGCCGACTTCTCCATTGCGCGGTCGGTCCGCAGTCTATTCGCAGAGGCGACGGTCGCCTCGGGGCCGGTCAGCCTGACCGCCGGACTGCGCTACGACCACGCCTCCAGGGAGGGCGGCGCCCTCACCACGCGGACCGGCGTCCGCGTCTTTCTGGCCCCCGCGACTGCGGTATTCGCGGACTTTTCGGAAGGCTACAAGCTGCCCAGCCTGTTCGCTCTCGCCTATCCGGTCATCGCCAATCCTGATCTCGAGCCGGAGCGCGGCCGAACTCTCACCATCGGCGTGGAGCAAAGCGTCGGTGCCGGCCAGCTTCGGGCCGCGTTCTTCCAGAGCCGGTTCAAAAACCTCATCGATTTCGATGTCGAACGCTTCACCAACGTCAACCGTGCCCGCGTCAGGAGCCGAGGGATCGAGGTGGAAGCGTCGGCCCCGATCTCCACCCGGCTCAACGTCCAATCTGCCCTCACCTACATGGACGTAGACAATCAACCCGGTGCGCCGCATCTCCGCTCACGACCGGATTGGCAAGGCTCGGTAGCGCTCGACTGGCGCGCCAGGGATCGCCTGACCCTCTCCTTCGCCGGGAGGTTCAATAGCCGATTTTTCGACTCCTCCGTGCCGACCGGCCTGGTCGTGCAGCCGGGGCATGTGGAAGTGGACGTCACCGCAGCTTATCAGTTCACGGACGAGCTCGCCGTGCGGGTCACCGGTCGGAATCTAACGTCCGCCAATTATCAAGACGCGGTAGGTTTTCCCGCGCCGGGCAGGCTGATCCGGATCGGGATCAGTGGTCGATTCTAATCCTCATGGGATTGTTCGCGAGCCGTGAGCTGGGACTGCAATTCGCCGATCCGCCGATCAAGCGTCTCTACGTCCGCCGGATTCGCGTGCCTCTTTTCCGCTCTCGCCTGAGTCAGCAATTCACGCCAAAACTGTAGAGTGTCTTGATGGACAGGATAGCCCCGGAGCCGTTCGGCGCTCGCGATGGCGGCTCTGAGATCGTCGATAATATTGCCGTGTACCTTCAAAATGGAGCGCCGTCAGCCCTTTGGAGTCTTACCAAAGACCGGCTTTAGCGTCTGGCCCTTCGCCGTTCCAGCTCGCATCATGCGGTCGTACCTCGAGGCGAGCTCTTGGTGGCTCTCCCTGGCTTCCGATGACACGGCGGTGTCTGCGGCTTCGCGTTCTTCCCGAGCGCGCCGCGTATAGAACTCCAGGTCCGTTTCCATCGCGCCCTCCCGAGTCGACCGTGGATGAGAGCACATCCTTCTACTCCTGCGCTCAAATGCAGTTAACGTCCAAATCGGCTCTCTTATGCCTGGGTGGCAGCTCCCGTGGCGGGGTTCTTCTCTCCGTAAACCAGATTCAGATAGATGCCGGCGAGGGGGTAATGCGCCTTGACGGCCTCCGGGTGCTCCGACCTTTGAGCGCTCTCCAACTCTTCTTCCGCTCGGCTTAAGTAGTATGATCGATCTTCAGGAGACATGGTTAACCTCAGGTGCTGATTATGAACGGGTTGACAGAATTGAGGTTCCGGACGCCTGATATCGTGGACAGGCTCCCAGCGCCACGGGCGCACTCGCCGAGCATCAAGATGTGCAGTCCGATATCGCGCGGTACTAGGCAGGCGAGCACCTCGCTCGAGCCATAGCCGGTATCGGCATTCAGCTTGCCGGGCTATAGCCCGAGATCGTCTTAGGTATCACCGCCGCCTGTCGGCTTACGGATAAACTCACCTTCCGGGTCACCGGCCGGAATCTCACGTCCTTGAGCTATCAAGAGGCAGTGGGCCTTCCTGCATTTGGCAGGCTGATCCGAGTGGGATCACTAGTCGGCTCTAAGCACTCGCGACCGCGATGGGAGTGCCACTGCCGTTATCGCGCCGGATGCGGCGAAGCGCCTTCAAGCATCTTGGGCTTCGTCAGCAGTCCGCTCAAGAAAACGCCTGCCAGACCAAAAGCGAGTCCTACTGCAGCGGTCCTCCAGGGCCGCGTCTGCATCGCTGTGTACAAGCTAACCTTGCGGAGATAGCCGCTCTGGTCGCCGTAGACATGTCCGTAGCTTCCCGGACCGTGGAGGCCCTCAGAGTTGCGCTTCTGCCGCTTTGGGTCGCGTGCGGTCTTGAAGAAAGCAAAGGCATAGAGCCGGTCAGATAAGCGAGGGGCCAGCCGCGCGAAAAGTGTCATCGCTCGTCCCGCTCCACCAACGAGGACAGAGCGGGTCGGATTTTCGGCTGCGTGAAGGATCGCATCAGCCACGATTTCGGGCGCGTATACCGGCGGGGGCACGCGTGAAGCAGCATCCATATAGTTCTCAGCATGATCGCCGAAGGGCGTGTGAATGCCGCTCGGCTTGATCAGCGTCACTGAAACGGGGGCCTTGTCATGCATGAGCTCTAGGCGCAGCGAGTCCGTGAAACCCTTCACCGCGAACTTGCTGGCTGTATAAGCGCTGAGGATCGGCGCCGGCATCTCCGAGGAGATCGAGCCGATATTGATTAGAGCGCCGCCACGCTCCCGCAGATGCTTCAGCGCCTCGGTCGATCCGTGGACCACGCCCCAGTAGTTCGTCTGGAAAAGACGATGATGGTCTTCATCGCTGATCTCCTCCAGCTTCGCGTAGGCACCTACGCCAGCATCATTTACCCAAGTATCGAACCCGCCGAAACGGTCCACGACGGTGTCCACAACATGGCGGACCTCTTCGCGAACCCCGACGTCGGCCGCCACGTAGTCGGCTCTGCCGCCATCAGCCCGGATCTCGCTACAGACGTTATCCAGCGCTTCCTCGTCGCGCGCGACCAGAACCACCTGGGCGCCCTCCTCCGCAGCGCGTCTGGCCGTCGCCAAACCGATACCGGAAGTGCCGCCGGTGATGACGATAGTTTGCTGATCGATCGGCTTGAGTTTCATTATACTTTCCTCTGGCCTGTGAAGACTGGGGAGGCGGAAGATCTCGCGCGGCAGGGTGGTCTCAGTGGGTGTGGGATCTGCTCCCTTCACTTCCACCTCCCGCCCCTTCCGGAAAAGCTCGGTATTGTCCTGGCCGCATCGCCGGCAGACGTTCGACGAATGCCACGATGTTCCATATCTCTTCGTCAGAATGGCTAGCGCCGAAAGACGGCATTCCAGTCATCTTGATGCCATACTTCACAATCCAAAAGACCTCGCTCGGGGTCCAATGTTCGAGTTCCGGACCCAGTTCCGGCGGACGCGGCCGCAAGCCTCGAGCGAACTCGGCACGCTGAGTGCCGGGGCCACCGTGACACTGCTCGCACATCGATTTGTAGTGCTCAGCTCCCGCCATAACATTCGCTTCGGTGAAGCGGGTGGGAGCCTCGATATCTGCTGCTCTCGCGGCAACGGAGTTCTTCATGTTAGTCTCGAGAATCCAGTTACCCAGGCCCGTGTGCGGCGCGGATGCCGCAACGTTATAGGCGCCAGTGAAAATCGTGATCAGCACTACAAGAGCAAATAGAACCAGGGCGCCAACACCGCCGAGAAGAAGAAGGCTAAGAGGCCGCCTAAACTGCGCCATATCGTTTACCCACCTCTACCGTCGGCTGATTCGGGATAAAGCCGTTCCTCGGAGGAGCGGCCCCGTTCGCCCAACCACGGCGCCACTTCTCCCTTCTTCAAATGCTCTACCGCATGGTCGACCGCATCAGAGGCATTGCGAATCGCAGTGAGCCCAGCGCGCCCAAGAGAATGGAATTGGATTGGCGGCGCTTTCTCTTCTCGCAGACCCTTGGCAGGTTCAACGCCAACCCCGTGTTGATAAACCATCTTACCTCCGAGCGAGGCGGTATAAGCGTCACAGCCAATCCCGGCTGGAACCTTCGTTGCATCACGTGCTCGACCAACTCGTTCAGAGCAGCAGCCGGAACCTACCCAAGGTACGTTCGAACTAACCGAACATGTTGTCGGTGGCTTGAATGAACTCCGAACCCTCAGTGCTTATGCCAGGCACGAACTGAGGGCCGCTGTTGAACATGAAGTCATCCTGGACGAGGTCATTCTTGAAAACACCTTTCAAAAGGATCGAATCCTCGCCGCCGTCCCAGGCGATCAGGACGCCCTCGTCCGTATCGTTGATGATAAGCTCATCAGCGCTGATATCCAGAAGAGCAACGTGGTCAAAAGATCCTGGCCCGGCGGTAAAATCGAGCACGACATCATCGCCGCTGTTTCGATCGACAATGAACGCGTCGGCGCCCGTGCCACCGACGTATATGTCGTTCCCCTCGGCACCTTCGAGCATGTCGTGCCCGGCACCGGCGTCGAGATAATCACGCCCTCGCCCCCCGTGCAGGGCATCGGCCATTAGGCCGCCGCTCAGACGGTCATTTCCGTCGCCGCCATCGATCCAGTCTGAACCATCGTCGCCCCGCAGGACATCGTTCCCTGCATCTCCCTGGATGACGTCATTTCCCTGCCGCCCGTCAAAGCGATCATTGCCGCCGCGTCCGATGAAATGGTCCAACCGGGAGGTGCCACGAGGCGCGTCGGCTCGGTCACCGCCGATGATGACGTTGTAGCGGTCGAAGTCGAAGCTGATGCCGCCGTCATCGAGGAGGCTGTCCATCTGCGCGTCGAACGAACGAGCCGTGCCTCTGTTTATTGTGGCACCGCCGATGTCGGGCGGATTCTCGCTGGCGTTCCGCTCCAGTCGGAAGAAATCCGCCCGTATCGGCTCACGCCCCTCCGGAAGGAGATCCCCGCCTTCCACGTCGGTGAACATGAAGTCATCGCGAGACATCTCAGAGACGTTCACGCCCTCAAGAAGGATGGAGCCCTGCCCAGCCGAAACGTCCCAACTCACAAGGGCGCCCGACTCCGTCTGGGTGATGCGAAGATCTCCAGCCGTCATTCCTCGCACGACAACGTGGTCGAAAAGCGCCGGCCCAGCGGTAAAATCCCTAACTACGTCATTGCCGCTCATAGGGTCGATGGCGAACGCATCGGCTCCCAAGCCGCCCACGTAGATGTCGTGGCCAGCACCTCCTTCGAGGTCGTCATGACCGGCACCGGCATCCAGATAATCGTCGCCTTCGTCGCCCGCGAGATCGTCACCTAATTCACCGCCGTACAAGCGGTCGCGTCCGGTTCCGCCGGTCAAACGATCTTGATCGCCGGCGCCGACTAAGAGATCGTTGCCAGCGTCACCGTAAAGGAAATCGTCCTCGCTTCCTCCACTAAGACGATCATTCCCAGCCAAGCCGAAGCTGTAATCTCGGAGTCTTGTCCCAGGAATCCGGTCGCCGTGGTCGCTGCCAATGGTTAGACGGTAGCGATCGAAATCGAACTGAAGTCCGCCGCGATCCTCAATGTATCTATCTGCTCGGTGGTCCACATCCCGGATTTCATACCGATCGCGACCCTTCGAATGTTCTCTACTCATGGGGCTCTCCTGATCTCGCTTTCTCCGTCCCCGCTCGGCAGCTTGCTCGAGTTGCCCTCCCCGTTAGCTACGCAGGGCTCCGCCCTCCCCCTCGGCATGTGGCGAGAAGCAGGATCAGCCGTTCGTGAGTTGCGTTAGAATGCTCTTAGATCCGCTCTCTGGATGAGGAGCAGAACTGTGCGTGTGGCTGGTGCATCCGACGGCCGGCGCGCTTCGCCGCAGCGCCTAATCGACTTTTACTCAAGAATGAGCGCGAACTTTGGAAGCTTGCCGTTTCGACCGTGCCGATGCCTTCTACAGGGCTACGTCCCGCAACAGACGTGGCTCGTGCCCGCCTTCCCTACTTCTTGAACTGGAGGACATGGTATGTCCCCATAGGAGCAAAAGACACAGCAGTCGCCTTTCAATGGACGAAGCAAAACGTCGCAGTGCCTACAGTCGTAGAAAAACTGGCAGGCGTCGGTGGGCATCGTTTCCACGGCGACGCCGCCGCATTTGGGGCAGGTGATAGTCGAAGTAAGTAGCATTACGCGCCTCCAAGAGCCCGCATCAGCGGCGCCTCAATGTAGCCCCAGAAAGCGGAGACCGTCACAAAGGCAGTCGAAAGGCATAGAAGAACGAACGTGCTTCGCCTCGGCGACTCCGTGGTGCAAGTATCGCTTCCGCAGGCCCGCCGCCTGCGGACATAAAAAAACCAACCGACCCCAACGGCAACTATAGCCACGATCGTGACAGGCCAGTGGAAAGGCACCACAGCCGATAGGCCCGCCGATCCCACGCCCAGCACGGCGAGAGCCAGCGGCAGGACGCAGCAGGCGGCTGCTGAGAACAACGCGGTAACGCTCGCTACTGTCCCCAATGTAGCAACGCCTCGCTCAGCAGCCCCCGGCACGCGAGAAGCCTCTGAGGTGAACACAGCCATGGTGTCTTCCGTACGCAAACCTTGCCTCCAACCTTTTCTGCTATATGCAACCTGTAGTCACTACAGGATCAAGACAAATCTGATGGCGAGCTTCACGATCGGTCAACTCTCACGGGAGACCGGCGTCAATACCGAGACAATCCGATATTTCGAAAAGGTCGGTCTACTCTCCTCGCCGCCTCGGACAGGAGGCGGGCACCGCATTTATGGAGAGGACCATCGTCGGACTGTAGGCTTCATCCGGCGAGCTCGGGAGTTGGGCTTCACGCCCGAAGAGGTTCGCGGCATCCTGGCCCTTGGCGGCCCTGCTGACGCCTGCTGCGACGAAGTCCGCGAGATCGCGTCGCGTCACCTCCAAAAAGTCCAGAGCAAGATGGCCGATCTGGCCCGCATGGAGAGACTTCTAGCCTCAACGATCGAACGCTGCTCTGGTGACCATGCTCCGAAGTGCGCAGTAATCAGCATGATTGAAGATGAGCCGGTCGGGCGTCAGCACCGCCGTAGCGAACTGGGGGACAGGCTGGCCTAGCCGACGGCACCCGCCAGCGGGCATACTCGTACAGCTCGTACAGCCCTCTTGCCAATCAGATCACATATTTGTCCCAACCAGCATAGTGCTCAGCGCTCCGCCTACCTCGCGGGAGGCTTAAAACGCTCAGCCCCACACCCACCACGACGCTGGCGACGGTCGCGGTGCCGCTGGCACCCACGAGCAGGAACGGCGCCGCCACCAACCATGCGCCGAACGCCACGTTGACGAAGCGCAGCACTCTCGCGACCTCGGCTGTCGCGATGATCGCGACCGTGATCACAAGCGCGCCCACGAGATGGTCGCTGTTTGCCATGGCGCCTGTCGTTCCGAATATAAGCCGTGTGAACATGAGGAAGCCGCCCAGCATGACGCTCACCGCAAAGGTCCAAGGGAGGGTGATGCCTCGGGTCGTGTCCGCCCAGAAGGTGCCGGGGCTGGCCATCACGTCCGCACTGTCCTCGCGCCCGCCTTCCACGGCGTCGCCGTGGAAGAAAGTCGGGATCAGCGGTTTTCCACGACAGTGGGACCAATAAAGGAACTGGCCCATCGCAATGACCTCATCGAGGGCGAAGGGAATCATGATCACCATCGCTAGGGCAGCAATCAACGCCGGCGTGCTCCAGGTGCCGATCATGATGGGCTGAATGATGATGAAATAGATAGAGATGACCCCGAGCGGAATCACCAATATGCCGAAGAAGGTCACCATCCAGGGCATCGTCCGCCACCGGTCACGAGTGCCCATCACCGCCATCAATATCTCGAAGATATAGCTCACGGCACCGAGTCCAGCGTCGGGGATCGGCCACGCCTTCGAAACGTCAGACGTGATGATCTCCTCGGTCCCGTTCCGGGGATCGGCAGGTGAGCCCATGAAAAACGGCTCCCAGGCTGAATCGATATGACCCAGCTGATAGGCAGTCAGCATCCGCGAGATGAGAAGGCCGACGAGGCCCAAAGCCGCGATGGGAAGCCGCTGTGCGTCGGTGGAGGGGCCATAGGTCCAGCCCGGCGGGATGGACTTGGGGTCCATCATTCCCGCCATGCTCATTCCCGGCATCATCGGCACGAGGACGGAGAAAGCGATCGCCAGCACTCCCACCAGCGTGTCATTAAGGTACTGGGCCGCGCTAGGGCTCCAGAAAATGAGCGGGGCGAACAGCAGCCATATGCCAGTGAAACAGGCCGCCCACTGACCGAACCAAGCGGTGCGCTTTGACAGCGACATGGCGCCAAAGAGCATGAGCAGAAGACCGCTGATCAGATCGCTCGCCATCAGAATTCCCGCCCGCCATTCGACGGGAGGCAATCCCCGGTCGACAGTGACGGCGCGGACAGCGGCGCTTACCGCCTCGCTCGTTACCCCGTCGTAGACGAGCGGGCTCGCCGCTAGCCAGGCCCCCAGCCCGATAACCCCAAAATGCGTCCAGCGAGTCTTGCGGGCATCAGCCTCCATCATGGCCATGTGATCGTGACCGCCGGCATGTTGCATTGCCTGCTCGTTGTGGCCATGGCCGGTCTCTTCCTGACCGTCAGCGGCTCCGTGCGCATGATCCATCGCCAAATGATCCATGTCGCCATGACCACCATCATCGTCGTGCCGCCCCTCCGCCTGCGGACTAGGACGCTGGCCATACCAGGCTACCACGGCTGGATTGAGCTTGTTGGCCTTGTACCAACCTTGGGGATCGCGCTTCAGCGCCGCGACCATCTTCGGAAGGGCGTCTCGCAAACGGTGCTTCGGCTCCCAACCTAGAAGCTCGCCGGCCCGGCTGATGTCGAGGACATAATGATCGTTGCTCGCCTCGACCATCCAGGGTTTGACCGAGCCTCCTGAGCCGAGCACTTCGCTTTGAACCCAGGCGCCTGCCTTGGCGATCGGCTGCGGAATGCGGAAAGTGTCCCACCCCTCGCCGTGGAGGGCGCAGCCGATGATGTCCTGGACTTCCGCATAACCTAGCGCTTCCGGCTCTCCGACCAGCAACGGCAGCTCGCTGGGTAAGTCGCGCCTGCGCTCGACGAGCCTTGTAATCGCGTCCGTCAGGTCATCGATATGGATAAATGACTGGCCCGCGCACAGCATGCCTGGATAGACGTGAGCAATGAGGCGGTGCTCATAGATGCGCGCGATCTGCTCTGCGATGAATGGCTGGTGGCCCTCGTCCTCGTAAACGCCGGCGATGCGCAGGAATACGACCGGTATGTTGTCATGTCGCTCACGGAGGACTGCCTCTGTCCGGACTTTCGATTCCGGATAGGCCCAGCTCGGATCGATCGGAGAATCTTCATTGATGCGCTCGTCGGGAGCATCTGTCGCGCGATGAACCAGCATCGTGCTCGCGTAGACGAACTGCTTGACCTCGAAATGCTGCAGGGCATCGATCAGCCGTCTCGTACCCTCGACGGTAATCTTCTCGTAGAGCGGACTGGGTTCACCTGTAACGTCGTAATAGGCGGCGAGATGGATGACTGAAGCTATGCGATTTCCGAACCGCGATCTCACTTCTTCGAAGGCACTGCGGATTGCTTCATCCGATCCGAGGTCGAAGTCGATGGCGACCGCTGGTGACGGAGGATCCGGAGGCCCGGCCCGGTCAAGTCCGACGACTTGGTAATCGTTGCCGAGCTTCTGAATGACGGCGGAGCCTATGAAGCCACTCGCCCCGGTTACGAGAACGACTCCCTTCGCATTTTCG
>NZ_DATCYB010000048.1:0-15000 GCF_036570505.1 Allosphingosinicella sp.
TTCGCTCGCCCGCCTGTCGCGCCGGCTCGGCATCGTCATCTCGCGCGCCGTCATCGCCGCCGACGGGGAGCGCGACCTCGACCTGTGGGTCCGCGCCGAGCCGTCCGGGGACGGCATCGACATCGCGATTGGCGGCTGGACCGAACGCCCCGCCCGCGCCCCGGCCGCCTCACCGGAGGTCGAGCGCGAGACCGATTTCCTCCGCGCCTCGGCCGACTGGATGTGGGAGACCGACGAGGCGCTCCGCTTCACGACGCTTTCGCCCGCCGCGGCGGCGGCTATCGGAAAGGTGCCGGCCGATCTCATCGGCAAGCAGCTCACCCGCCTGTTCCGCTTCCACGAAGGCGAGGACGGGGCGCTGCCCATTCTCAATGCGCTCGCCGAGAAGCGGCGTTTCGACGACCAATTCGCCGACCTCCGCACGGAAAGCAAAGCCCGCTACCGCCTCAGCGCCGTACCCCTCATCGACGGCGCTGGCCGCTTCGCCGGCTTCCGGGGCGCGGCGTCCAGCCTTCCCAAATGGCTGCCGGAACCGCCCGCCAACGACGCCGCGCCGTCTCAGCCGCCGCTCAAGGATTCTCCCGCTTTCGGCGAACGGCTGGACAAGGCTCTGCGTGTCCCGCTCGATCACATCATCGCCAATGCCGAGACGATCGGCGCGCAGCCCGACGGGCCGCTCCGCCGCGACTATGCCGGCTATGCCCACGACATAGCCACCGCAGGCCGCCATCTCCTCGCTCTGGTCGACGACCTCGTCGACCTCCAGGCGATCGAGCGGCCGGACTTCAGGCCGGAGGCGGACCCCGTCGACCTCGCCGACGTCGCCCGCCGTGCCGCCGGTCTCCTGTCGGTGCGCGCCGCGGACGCGAAGGTGGGCATCGACAGGCCCGGCGAGAATGAGACGCTGCCCGCCACCGGCGAGTTCAGGCGCGCGCTCCAGATCGTGATGAACCTGCTCACCAACGCCATCCGCTATTCGCCGGAAGGCGGCATGGTCTGGGTGCGCTGCGACCGCGAGGACGATCTCGCCGCCCTCATCATCGCCGACCAAGGCAAGGGAATCGCTCCCGAGGATCAGGCCCGCATCTTCGACAAGTTCGAGCGCGTCGATCCCAACGAGCCCGGCGGTACCGGTCTCGGCCTATACATCGCCCGCCGGCTCGCCCGCGCCATGGGCGGAGACATTTCGGTCGACAGCGCGCCGGGCCAGGGCGCCCGCTTCACATTCACATTGCCGCTGCGATAAGCCGGGGACGTTGGTTCCGGTAACCGGAAATGGCGAGACGGTCACCTTACCCGGCTTGCCGGATAGCCGCCCGCCCGCGCCTTATGCTAAGGCGAAGTCTCTCTTCCACGGAAGGCGTGGGCGATGGATATCCGTGACGGCGTCCTGAACGTGATTGGCCGCACGCCGCTCATTCTCCTGAAGCGGGCGTCCGAGGAAACCGGCTGCAATATTCTCGGCAAGGCCGAATTCCTCAACCCGGGTCAGTCGGTGAAGGACAGGGCGGCGCTCTATATCGTCCGCGACGCGCTCGCCCGCGGCGTGCTGAAGGCCGGCGGCGTCATTGTCGAGGGCACTGCCGGCAATACCGGCATCGGCCTCGCCATGGTCGCCAACGCGCTCGGCATGCGCACCGTCATCGTCATCCCCGAGACGCAGAGCCAGGAGAAGAAGGACACGCTTCGCGCGCTCGGCGCCGAGCTGGTCGAGGTCCCGGCGGTTCCGTACGCCAACCCCAACAATTACGTGAAGGTGTCGGAGCGGATCGCCGCGCGCCTGGCGGAGACCGAGCCCGATGGCGCGGTCTGGGCCAACCAGTTCGACAATGTCGCGAACCGCCAGGCCCATGTCGAGACCACCGGTCCCGAAATATGGGAGCAGACTGGTGGCCGGATCGACGGCTTCATCTGCGCGGTGGGGACGGGCGGCACATTGGCCGGAGTGGCGACGGCGCTGCGCGAAAGACGTTCCGACGTCGCCATCGGCCTCGCCGATCCGATGGGCGCCGCGCTTTACAGCTATTACACGACCGGCGTTCTCGAAAGCAGCGGCAACTCCATCACCGAAGGCATCGGGCAGGGGCGGATCACGCGAAACCTGGAGGGCTTGACCATCGACGCGCCCTTCCAGATCCCGGACGAAGAGGCGATCCCCGTCGTCTTCGAGCTGCTGCGGCATGAGGGGCTGTGCCTGGGCCCGTCCTCCGGGATCAACGTCGCCGGCGCCATTCGGCTGGCCCGGCGGATGGGACCGGGGCACACGATCGTCACCGTACTTTGCGACTATGGAACGCGGTACCAATCCCGTCTCTTCAACCCCGAATTCCTGCGATCCAAGGGTCTGCCCGTGCCGCCGTGGATCGAGCGCCGCGAGGTCATCGAGCCGGATTTCGTATGACGCCCTGGGACGCCCGGATTCCGCGCCCGGGAGCGGTCGTTCACAATGGTTAACGTGCCCCCATTTTGCTATAGCGGCGATTCCCAGACAGAGGAGGATGTCATGGCGCTCCGAATAGGTGATCGCGCTCCCGATTTCACGGCCGACACCACCCAGGGACGTATCAACTTCCATCAATGGATCGGTGACTCGTGGGCTATGCTTTTCTCGCACCCCAAGGATTTCACGCCGGTCTGCACCACCGAGCTCGGCTATCTCGCCAAGACCGAACCGGAATTCGCGAAGCGCGACTGCAAGGTCATCGGCCTCTCGGTCGACCCCGTGGGCGATCATAAACGCTGGCTCGACGATATCGCGCGCGTGACCGGCGGAACGGTAAACTATCCGATCATCGCCGATCACGACCTGAATGTCGCCAAGCTCTACGACATGCTTCCGGCGGAGTCGGGGGACAGCGCCGAAGGTCGCACAGCGGCCAACAATCAGACGGTCCGCACGGTTTTCCTGATCGGGCCGGACAAGCTCATCAAGGCGATTCTCATCTATCCGATGAGCAGCGGCCGAAACTTCTTCGAAGTGCTCCGGCTCCTCGATTCGTGCCAGCTCACCGCCGAATATAAGGTCGCGACGCCGGTCAACTGGTCGCAGGGCGAGGGTGTGATCATCGTCCCGTCCGTGTCGGACGAGGAGGCGCGGGCCCTCTTCCCGGCGGGCTGGAAGTCCGTCACCTCCTATATGCGGCTAGTCCCGCAGCCGGGTAGGGCGGACCTCCCGAAGGCCGATATCGACGTGATCCACAAGTCCGAACCGGTGTAGAATAGGTGGGAGCGCCGTCCACCATGTCGGCGGCGCTCCCCGATTCAGGAGATGCTGGGCGATGATCTTCCACCAGATCGGCAATGGCGGCTGCCAGTCCTACCTGCTCGGGTGCGCGGACAAATGCACGGCGGTCCTGATCGATCCCTCGCTGGTGCATATCGATCGCTATCGCGGGCTCCTGGCGCGCGAGGGCCTGCGCCTGCGCTACGCTATCGACACGCATACCCATGCCGACCATTTCTCCGCCGTGCGCCAGCTCAAGGAGGAGTTCGGCATCCCCGCCGTCATGCACAGCGCCAGCCCGGCGCCCTATGCCGACCTCCGCCTCGACGAGGGCGACATGCTGATCGTCGGCGACATCCGCATCCAGGCGATGCACACGCCTGGCCACACCAGCGATTCCATGTGCCTGCTGGCGGGCGACCGTGTCTTCACAGGCGACACGCTCCATGTCGGCGGCACCGGCCGCACCGACCTCCCCACCGGCGATCCCGATGCTCTCTACGACAGCCTGTTCAACCGGCTCCTGACCCTCGATCCCGATATCATGGTCTTCCCGGGCCACGACTATTCGGGCCGGAAGTCGAGCACGATCGGCCGCGAGATCGCCGAAAATCCCCGCCTTCAGGCCCGCGAGCGAAGCGCCTTCGTGGAGATGATGAACCGTCTCAATCTCTCCGCGCCCGATCACATGACCGAGGCGCTTCGCACCAACATGGCGGGAGGCAAGACGGTGGACCAGCTTCTCGGCGAGGCGGCCGGCAAGGTGCCCTTCATGTCTCTGGCCGAGCTTCGCACCCGCCTTCTGGAGCGCGCCAACGACCTCATCGTCCTCGATGTGCGCGAGCGCGCCTCATACGATGCCGCCCACATCCCCGGCGCCCAAAACCTCCCTCGTGGCCAGCTGGAGCTCCGCGTCAACCACGATCTCCCCGATCCGACCCTGCGCATCGTCACCGTCTGTGAATATGGCAACGTTTCGACGCTTGCCGCGGCGACCTTGCGCGAACTCGGCTTCCGCCGCGCCGCAGCGCTTGACGGCGGTATGAAGGCCTGGCGCGACCTCGACTATCCGGTCGAGGAGGGCGGCAGTCAGCCTTGGGTCGGCGAGCTTTCCCCGGAGATTTGAATTACGGCGAGCGCGCGGCGTCGGGGATCAGGCCGGCGCACCCTGGCCGCGTTTCTCCTGCTCTTTCGATAGGTCGCTCTGACCGCGCTCTTCGCCGCCTTCCCAGCCCCTGCCGATGGCGGGTTGCTCGCCGGACGATGCCGCCTGACCTTCAATCGTCCGTTTTCCGGCCTCTCGGGCGCGGCCGCCGCCGATCCGGATCCGGCGGCTACGGTCCTGCTCTACAGAGCGCGGCAGACGGATGCTCAGCACGCCGTTGTCGCAATCCGCCTCTATCTGGTCCGGATCGGGCGCGAAGGGCAGCTGGATCGAGCGCTGGAACGAGCCATAGGACCGCTCGACGATCCGTGCCGCCTCGTCCTTGCGCTCCTTACGCTTCTCGCCGCGGATGGTGAGCATGTCGCCTTCGACCCGAAGGTCGATATCGTCCTGCGAGACGCCCGGCAGTTCCGCCGAGATTTCGAGCCCGTTCTCGGTCTCGTGTACGTCGAGCCGGGGCGCGGTCATAAGGCCGCCTGGCTCGCCCTCCGATCCGCCCATGCCGCGATAGATGTCGTCGAACAGGCGGTTCATCTCGCGATGAAGGTCCAGGAATGGATCGCCGGGGCTCATCAGCCCACGGTGCCCGCCAAAGGGAACAAGAAAACGTGACGCCATGACATGCCTCCTGCTTGATGGCTCAGGATGGCTGTTCAACCCTTGGGTCCGGTCCCGGGTTCCCGCGTTTTGAGGTAGATATTATCGTTTGTTCACCGGTACATAGTCTCGCTGCGTCGGGCCGGTGTAAAGCTGGCGAGGGCGGCCGATTTTCTGATCGGGGTCGGAGATCATCTCGTTCCACTGCGCGACCCAGCCGACGGTGCGGGCAAGGGCGAACAGGGCGGTGAACATAGAGGTCGGGAAGCCGATCGCCGAAAGGATCACGCCCGAATAGAAGTCGACGTTGGGATAGAGCTTCTTCTCGATGAAATATTCGTCGTTGAGCGCGATCTGCTCCAGCTCGCGGGCCACGTCGAGCACTGGATCGCTGACGCCCAGCTCCTTCAGCACCGCTTCCGCGGTCTTCTGCATCACCTTCGCGCGCGGATCGTAATTCTTGTAGACGCGGTGGCCGAAGCCCATCAGGCGGAACGGGTCCTCCTTGTCCTTGGCGCGAGCGATATATTCGGGGATGCGGTCGGGCGTGCCGATCTCGCGCAGCATGTTGAGCGCGGCCTCGTTGGCGCCGCCATGGGCCGGGCCCCAGAGGCAGGCGATGCCCGCGGCGATGCAGGCGAAGGGATTGGCGCCGGAGGAGCCGGCGAGCCGAACCGTCGAGGTCGAGGCATTCTGTTCATGGTCGGCATGGAGGATGAAGATGGTCCGCATCGCCTGCTCGACGACGGGATTCACCTCGAACGACTCAGCCGGCACGCCGAAGGTCATGCGCAGGAAGTTGCCGGAATAGCCGAGGCTGTTGTCGGGATACATGAAGGGCTGGCCGATCGAATATTTGTAAGCCATCGCCGCGATCGTCGGCATCTTGGCGATGAGGCGGTGGCTGGCGATCATCCGCTGCGCCGGATCGGTGATGTCGGTCGAATCGTGATAGAAAGCGGAAAGCGCGCCGACGACGCCGCACATGATCGCCATCGGGTGGGCGTCGCGCCGGAAGCCGCGGTAGAACTGGATGAGTTGCTCGTGCAGCATGGTGTGGCGCGAGATGGTGTAGGTGAAATTGTCCAGCTCGCCCGCGCTCGGCAGGTCGCCGCGCAGCAGCAGATACGCCACCTCCATGAAGCTCGAATGTTCGGCCAGCTGGTCGATCGGATAGCCGCGGTGGAGCAGGATGCCCTTGTCGCCGTCGATATAGGTGATCGCGGATTCGCAGCTTGCCGTGGAGGTGAAGCCGGGGTCGTAGGTGAAGGCGCCGGTCTGGCCGTAGAGCGTGCGGATGTCGACGACCTCCGGGCCCACCGATCCCGAGAGCACGTCATAATCGTAGCTCTTCCCGCCGAGGGTGAGGCTGGCCTTTTTGTCCGCCATGCTTATTGCTCCTTGTTCGTCATCTTGTCGGCCAGACGCGCCAGGCTTTCTTCACGGCCCAGCAGCACCAGCACATCGAAAATCCCCGGCGAAGTCGCCCGCCCGGTGAGCGCCGCGCGGAGCGGCTGCGCCACCTGGCCGAGCTTGACGTCGGCCGCCTCGGACACCCCTCTGACGGCCTGCTCGGTCGCCTCGGCCGTCCATTCGGGAAGCGCGGCGAGGGCCGCATGGACGAGGGCGAGCAGGTCCGGCGCCTGACCCTCTAGCAACGCCGCGGCACGTTCGTCCATGTCCAGCGGAACCGCCCTGAAAAGAAAGGCGGCACCCTCGGCGATCTCGTCGAGATTCTTGGCGCGCGGCTTCAGCCCGTCCATCGCGCGGGCGAGGAGCGCACGCTCTTCATCCGTAATCTCGCGGTCCAGCCTCGGCGCCACCAGCTCCGCCAGCCGATCATTGGAGGCTTCGCGGATATAATGACCGTTCAAATTCTCCAGCTTCTTCAAATCGAAGCGGGAAGGGGAGCGGCCGACATGGTCGAGATCGAACCATTTGACTGCATCCTCGCGGGAAATGATCTCCTCGTCGCCATGCCCCCAGCCGAGCCGCAGCAGGTAGTTGGATAAGGCCTCGGGCAGCATGCCGAGCTCGTCGCGGTAATTCTCGACGCCCGTCGCCCCATGCCGTTTCGACATCTTCGCCCCGTCCTGGCCGTGGATCAGCGGCACATGGGCGTAGATCGGCTCCGGCCAGCTCATCGCCTTGACGATGCCGAGCTGGCGGAAGGCGTTGTTCAGATGGTCGTCGCCTCGAATGACGTGGGTTACGCCCATGTCGTGATCGTCCACCACCACGGCGAGCATGTAGGTCGGCGTCCCGTCCGATCTCAGCAGGATGAAATCGTCGATCTCGCTATTCTGGACGGTGACGCGGCCCTGCACTCGGTCCTCGATCACCGTCTCGCCCTCACTCGGTGCCTTCAGGCGAATGACGAAGGGCGCGTCGGGCGTCGGCCTGTCCGGCGAACAGTCGCGCCAGACGCTGTTCACCTTGAACGGCCGCCGCTCCGCCTGCGCCTTGGCGCGCTGCTCGGCCAGTTCCTCCTGCGTCATATAACAGCGATAGGCCTGCCCGCGCGCCAGCAGCTCCTGCGCGACCTCGGCGTGGCGCGCCGCGAACTGGGACTGGTAATATTCATGCCCGTCCCAATCGAGGCCGAGCCATTTCATGCCGTCGAGGATCGCGTCGATCGCCGCCTGGGTGGAGCGCGCCTGGTCGGTATCCTCGATCCTCAGGAGGAATTTGCCGCCATGGTGGCGGGCATAGAGCCAGTTGAACAAAGCGGTGCGGGCGCCGCCGATATGCAGGAATCCGGTCGGGGAGGGCGCGAAGCGGGTGACGACCGGGCGAGATTCGGTGGTTGCGCTCAAGCGCCAATTCTCCAAGGATGCCGGCCATGCCGGCGGATGACAGGGGCGCCCCTAGCATAGCGGATGGACCGCGACAAACGGGGCGATCGGCAGGATGGGGCAGGGGGTTCGCGAAGATCAGCGAACGGCTCGAAGCCCGCTTCGATGCGGAGCGCGACCAGCTTCCGCTATGGCTCCCGGTCGGCCTCGGCCTCGGCCTCGGCATCGCCGCTTGGTTCGCGCTGCCGGGTGCAAATGCCTGGACTGCCTTCCTGCTCGCGGGCGGGGCGTTGCTGTTCGCAATGCTCGGCCTCGGCCTCGGCACTCGGTGGGGCAAGGCGGTTGCCCTGTTCGCCTTCGCCGCCGCCCTGGGCTGCGCCCATATCTGGTGGAAGGCCGAACGGGTCGCCGCGCCGGTACTGGAATATGCCCGCATGGCCGAGTTCACGGCGAAAATCGAATCCTTCCAACGTCTTCCCGCACGGGAATCCGTTCGTCTCGTCGTCCGCCCACAGGAGACCGGCCTTCCGCCCAGGCTCCGCGTCAACGTCGACGCCGAGGACGCCGGGCCGGCCCTTCAGCCGGGCGCCACGGTCCGCATCCGGGCCTGGCTGATGCCGCCCCCGCCCATGGCTGTGCCCGGCGCTTACGATTTCGCCCGTTACGCCTGGTTCCACGAGCTTGGCGGCACCGGCCGCGCCAACACGATCGAGGTCGTCGCCCCCACTGGAGAGCGGAGGTGGAGCGCTCGTATCGCCGGCTGGCGACAATCGCTCGCCGATCATATCCAGTCGCGCCTTTCGGGCGGGGAGGGCGGCATCGCCACCGCGCTCGCCACCGGCGACCAGGGCGCGATCTCCGAAGCGGATGCCGAGGCGATGCGCCGCTCGGGCCTTGCCCATCTCCTGTCCGTCAGCGGTCTCCACGTCACCGCCGTCGTCGGCGCCGTGATGCTGCTGACCCTGAAGCTGCTGGCGCTGAGCCCCACGCTCGCGCTCCGCTTCCGCCTTACCGTCGTCGCGGCGGGCGCCGGTGCCCTCGCCGGCATCGCCTACACGATACTCACCGGCGCCGAGGTGCCCACCGTCCGCGCCTGCGTCGCCGCCATCCTGGTCCTGATCGGCGTCGCCCTCGGGCGCGAGGCCATCACCCTTCGCCTCGTCGCGGTGGGCGCGCTCATCGTCCTTCTCTTCTGGCCCGAATCCGTCGCCGGCCCCAGCTTCCAGCTGAGCTTCGCCGCCATCACCGCCATCGTCGCACTCCACGAGCATCCGCGCATGAAGGCGCTGCTCTCACGCCGCGACGAAGGCGTGGTGCAGAAAACGGGCCGTTTCCTCCTGGCGCTCATCCTCACCGGCCTCGCCGTCGAGATCGCGCTGGCGCCCATCGCCCTCTATCATTTCCACAAGGCGGGCTTTTACGGCGCGCTCGCCAACGTGGTCGCCATTCCGCTGACCACCTTCGTGATCATGCCCCTGGAGGCTTTGGCCCTCCTGTTCGACCTGATCGGCCTCGGCGCGCCTTTCTGGTGGCTGACCGGGCAGACGCTCTCGCTGCTGCTCGGCCTCGCTCATGCCGTCGCCGAGACCCCGGGGGCGGTGGCGCTGCTTCCAACCATGCCGATGGCCGCCTTCGCGCTGGTCGTGGCGGGCGGCCTCTGGATCTGCCTCTGGAAGACCGGATGGCGCCGCTGGGGCCTCATTCCCGTCGCTATCGGAGGCGCATGGGCTCTCTCGACGCCGGCTCCCGATCTCGTCGTAACCGGCGATGGCCAGCATCTCGCCGTCCGTACCGCCCAAGGCGGCTTCGCGCTGCTTCGTTCGCGGGCCGGCGACTATGTCCGCGACATGCTTTCGGAAACGTCCGGCCATGAAGGCGAGCTCGCCGCGATCGAGGACCTTCCCGCCGCCGCCTGCAGCCGCGATCTGTGCGCCGCCCATATCGTCCGGGACGGCCGCACCTGGACGCTCCTCGCCACCCGCAGCCGTCACTATGTCGACTACGGTCCGCTGGCGCGCGCCTGCGCCGCCGCCGACATCGTCGTCGGCGACCGCACGCTGCCCCGCACCTGTGTGCCCCGCTGGCTGAAGGCCGACCGCGCCTTCCTCGAAGGGACCGGGGGCCTGTCCATCACCCTTGGCGATTCGCCCCGCGTCACCACCGTCGCCGACCGCGTCGGCCGTCATCCCTGGGTGCAAGCGCCGGACCGGCCCTGAATCGAGACTAAATGCAACTATATGGTTGCCAATCTGAGTCAGGCACGCCATGTACAGGCAACCAGGAGGTTGCATCATGACTGATCGTATCGAGAAGACCGTCGAGCTCAATGCCCCCGTCGACCGTGTCTGGCGCGCGCTCACCGACCATCGGGAATTCGGCGAATGGTTCAAGGTCAGGCTCGACCAGCCTTTCGTCCCCGGAGCGGAGTCGACGGGACAGATGACCTATCCCGGATTCGAACACATGCCGTGGAGGGCGGAGGTCGTGGCGATGGACGAGCCGCGACTCTTTTCATTCCGTTGGCCTCACATGGATGAGCAGCAGAAGGTGCGGGAGGACTGGTCATGGGCCGTGGTCGAGTTCCGGCTCGAGCCCACCGATGCGGGCACTCGGCTGACGGTTACCGAATCCGGCTTCGACGCCCTGCCGCCCGAGAGGCGGGACGAGGCCTATCGCTCGAACGAAGGCGGCTGGGAGGAGCAGATGGGGAACATCAAAGCCCATGTCGAGCGCTAGCGGGCACGCGCGCGCTCCCGACCCCGCGCCGATCTTCGCCGCCCTGGGAGACCGGACCCGCCTGTCGCTCCTGATGAAGCTCAGCGACGGCCAGACCCGTTCGATCGCGCGGCTCTCGGCGGATACGAGCCTCACTCGGCAGGCGATCACCAAGCACCTTCGCGTTTTGGAGACCGCGGGGCTGGTGGAGGGCCGCCGGGTCGGCCGTGAAAGCCGCTTCGCGCTCCGTCCCGAACCGATCGCCGAGGCTCGCTCCTATCTCGACGGCGTCGCGGCGCAATGGGACGACGCCCTGTCGCGGCTTCGGGCCTTCGTCGAACGCTGAAACTTCGTCGGCCGCGACGCGTCATTGGTCGCAAGCGCGCCGGTCCATCGAAGGAGAGGGCGTCGTCGTCGAACGCATCGTTCCTCCGGCGGCGAAATCCGTAAGGGCGCGACAAAACATATCCTTGGGAGAGGACGCATGGAAACGGACCTGCAATATTATACCCGCCGGGTCGTGGAGGAGTTGCGCGCCGCCCGCCGCGCCACGACTCCCGAGGCGCGGCGCACGCACGAGCAACGCGCCACCGCCTTCACGCTCCAGATGCACCGGATCGAGAATACCCCGTCCCTGGCCGGCGGCCCCGCGACCCGGCTGGTCGCCGAGTTGCTCGCCGCTTGAGGGTACTCGGCTCGCCCCAAAGGGTTTTGCCGACCGATTGATCGCTTGCGTCGCAATGGGCATAATAGCTTCGCCTTCGCGAAAGCCGGCGTTCCCGATCGGCGAGGGCGCAATTTCCACGCCTCTCGGGAGACGCGCGATGGACGAGAACAAGCTACAGGTTGAAGACGAATTCGAGGGCGGTTCGATGTTCGCGTCGAACAAGATCCTGATCGCCATGGTGGTGATCGCGCTGATCGCCGTGCTGATCGGCATGGGCGGCCAGCGTTCCGCCCAGGACAAGAGCGCCGACGTCTATTCAGCCGAAGAGGCGGCCGCCGACCGCGCCGACCGCGTCGCCGGCTTCGACGACGAGAAGGCAGGACAGCGGTAAGTCTCGCAGCCGCGCTGTCCGTTCCGCTTCGAATCCCGCCAGGCCGCTCTTGTCGTCCGCCGAGGCGACGCTCGTTCCTGTTCCGAAACAATGCGCTTCTTTTCAATGGTTTAGGCACGGTTAACGGGATGGTAGGGTTACCACCGTATTCAGCGTGCCGAACGCAATATGGAGAGTGGGGAAATGACCAAACAGGCTATGCTGAGTGTCGTCGGCGGCCCGGCCGAGACGCTGACCGGTGCGGGTGCGCGTCTGCGCCTCCTGCTGGCGGCGAAGCTCGTGATGACCACGGGCGAGCTTCCGGTAACGCTGCGCGAGCTTTCTTCGACCAACGCGGTCGTAACCGGAGACGGCTTGCCGTCGGTCGGCACCGATGCCCTGCTGAGGCGGGGCCGTCTCGAGGCCCTCGGCACGGTCATCTGGGCCGACGGCACGCGCGCCTGCCTGGAATTCGAGGATCCGTTGGGCGAAACCGATCTTCTTGCGCAGATGAATCCGGCCGGCGCGCCGCCGAAACTGCCTCTTCCGCCGTCGTTTAACTGAGCTGATTTCCCGGTTTCCGGGGAGCAGAGGTCAGACGTTCGCTCCAGATCCCCGTCCTGTCCCGGGAAAGGAGCGAACGGGCCTCAATACCGTCTCAGCAGCCCAGAGAGCCGGCCCTGCACCACCACCTGCTCGGGCCGGTAGCGCTGCGGATCGTAATTGCGGTTGGCGGGATCGAGGCGGATCATCTGGCCTTCGCGGCGGAAGGTCTTGAGGGTCGCCTCCGCATTGTCGACAAGCGCCACCACGATCTCCCCGTCGCGCGCGGTATCGGTCTTGCGGATGAGCGCGAAATCGCCGTCCAGGATACCTTCCTCGACCATCGAATCGCCGGACACTTCCAGCGCATAATGCTCTCCCGGCCCCAGCAGGGCGGCGGGGACGGCGAGGCTTTCGGTGCCCTGCAGCGCCTCGATCGGCGTGCCGGCGGCGATGCGGCCGTGCAGGGGAAGCTCGACGACGTCGTTGGCGGCGGCCGCGGCAGGGACCCTGAGCGGAACGATATTGCTCCCGCCCTTGTCCGGCATCCTCAGCACTTCAAGTGCCCGCGCCCGGTTGGGCAGCCGCCGGATGAATCCACGCTCCTCGAGTGCCGAAATGAGGCGATGCACGCCCGACTTGGACTTGAGGTCGAGCGCCTCCTTCATCTCCTCGAACGATGGCGATACCCCCGTCTCGGCGAGACGGTCGTGGATGAAACAGAGAAGCTCATGTTGCTTGCGCGTCAGCATCGTCGGTCCCCCATGGAACGTATGAGGAACGTGTAAGGAACAAGCGGAAGTCTGTCAAGCGGTCCGATTTCGTGAGTCGGGCCCGGAGAAGCGCGCGGCCAGTCGCAGGAAGTTTCTCAGCAGCTCGTGCCCCCATTCGCTCGCCACGCTCTCGGGATGAAACTGGACGCCGTGGATCGGCAACGCCCGGTGCCTGAAGCCCTGCACCGTTGCGTCCCGGGCCGTCGCGTTGACGATCAGACACTCGGGCATCTGCTCCGGCGCGACCGTCAACGAATGGTAGCGCGTCGCCGTGAAGGGGGATGGAAGGTCGGCGAAGACGCCCGTTCCGTCATGTTCCACCGCGCAGGTCTTGCCGTGCATCGGCCGTGCCGCCCGGACCACCTTGCCGCCGAAATGCTGGCCGATCGCCTGATGCCCCAGGCACACGCCCAGGAGCGGCCGCCGCGCATCGGCGCAGAGGCGGACCAGCTCGAGCGAAATCCCGGCCTTGTGCGGCGTCCCCGGCCCCGGCGATATCAGGAACGCCTCCGCCCCGGTCGCCAGCGCCTCGGCGGCGGAGAGCTCGTCGTTCCGCACCACCTCCACCGCCGCCCCGAGCTCCCTCAGATAATGGACGATGTTCCAGGTGAAGCTGTCATAATTGTCGACGACGAGGATCATGGTGTTAGATTATCTCCAAGGAGAGCGCAGATGAACTTTGGCGATGGCGCATCTTGGGCAGCCGCTTTGATAGCGGTCGGTTCCATGATTGTGTCGATACGGTACGCGCGGGAGGCTGCCGGTCATCAGGCGGAAATCACGAGGCTGACTAAGGAACAGCATCGACTGGAACTCCGCGCGTGGACAGATCAGTATTTCAATGTCGTCAGGGCTTGGGCAGATCGTGTTTGCGGTACCATTTCTGATGCGATTCATATGTATCGGCTGGATCATAGCGACCCCCTTTTACGCCGGGACATTCTGGCGCGACTGAGCGCGCTCCTCGACTCTGGTCGATGGTATTTTCCGAACCGCCACGCGGAGCAGATTGGTTCACACAAGCCGGCGGCATATCGAGGACTACGTCAGCCGGTCCTGGACGCAATCTTTGCGGCATATGACTGTATCCGTGACGAACGCCCGGAATGCGGGGATAAGCTCGAGTCGATACAGCGACAATTCGTGAGCTATATCCAAGGAGTCCTCGACCCCGGCGCTAGAGAGCACGAGATTAACAGAGTTCTATCGGAGTTTAGCACGGCGGCTGAGATGCGGGCAGCGGCGCCCTAGCAACTCTTCGTCTACTGCGCCCCCGGCCCCGCCAGCTGCTGCCTCAGGCGCTCGATGGCGTCGTCGTGGCGCTCGATGTCGAGGCCGCGCTCGATCGAGCGGCCGAACTGCTCGGCATATTCCTCGCCGAGAATGCCTTCGAACTGGGCGCGGGTGGCACGGATGAGACCCGGCTGCGCGCTCGCGTCCCCGGGCGTCGCTTCCTCCAGATGGACCACGAACCAGCCCTGGCCGCCCTCGGCCGCGAGCAGGCGCGCCGTGCCCTCGGGAAGACTGAACAGCATCGTGAGCGGCGGCGGTACCGGCTGGTCGGGACGGGCGATGTCGATGCGACGGGCGGTGATCGGTTCGGGTGCGCCGAGGGCGGGTTCCGATTCGGCGAAGGCCTGACGCGCCGGCGTCCCGGCGTTGATCTTGGCGACGATCGAGGCGGCCACGGCGCGGGCGCGGTCGAGAGCGCGGCGCTGGGCCAGATCGCCCTTCACCCGGTCCTGGATTTCGGCGAGCGGCGGCGCGGCGGCGGGAACGATGCGGGCGACGTCGATAATCGCGAAGCTCTGCCCCGGCGCCAGGGTCTCGACCAGCGGATCCTCGTCTAGCCCCATGTCGAAGGCGGTCGCCAGCACCGGCTGCAGTTCCGGCGCCCTGAATTCGGGATTGTCGAACTGCACGCCCGATCCGGTGATCGGTGGCGTCTCGCGCATGGAAAGGCCCTCGGCCTCGGCGACCTCGGCCAGGGTCGCGCCATCGGCCAGGCGATCCTCGATCCGCGCGACGAGCGCACCCAGCGCCTCCTCGCGCTTCTGGGCGGTGAGCGACTCGGCGTTCTCGTCGCGCGCCTCGGCCAGCGGCGTGGCGGCGGTGCGAGTGACGCCTTCGACCTTGACGACGTGCCAGCCGA
>NZ_DATCYB010000049.1:0-84933 GCF_036570505.1 Allosphingosinicella sp.
GGACGGCGGGGTAGACGGAGATGCGCGAGGCGATGCCGCCGGCGGTCTCGCTCTTGAGCTCGGGGTCGGCGAAGTCGATCTGGCTGAAATCGCAGGCGCGCGCGGCCTGGAACTCGCTCTCCGGGTCGCCGCCCCAGCGCAGCATGTTGAGCGCCACCGCACGGTAGAGGAGGCCGGTGTCCATGTGCGGCAGCTTGAAATGGGCGGCGAGCGCGCGGGCGATGGTGCCCTTGCCGCTGGCGGCCGGTCCGTCGACGGCGACGATCATCCGGCAGCGAACCCGCGAAGGGCGGCGGCGAAGCCGGGGAAGCTGGTCTGGACGGGGGTCATGTCGTCGACCGTTAGCGGCTGGCGGCAATGGAGGCCAGCCACCGCGAAGCTCATCGCAATGCGATGGTCGAGATCGGAGGCGATGACCGCGCCGCCGGGGAGGGGGTCGCCGCCGCTGCCCCCGATGACGAGGCCGTCGTCGCTTTCCTCGACCCTGCCGCCGATCGCGCGGAGGCCACGGGCCATGGCCGTGATCCGGTCCGATTCCTTGACGCGGAGCTCGGCGAGGCCGTGGGCGCGGCTCTCCCCCCGGGCGAAGGCGGCGGCGATGAAGAAGATCGGGAATTCGTCGATCATGGCGGGGACGATGCGGGGCGGCACGTCCACGCCCTGCAGCGGGGCGTGGCGGACGACGATGTCGGCGACCGGCTCCGCGCTCATCTCGCGCGCATTCTCGAACGACAGGTCGGCGCCCATCGCGCTCAGCATCTCGAACAGGCCAGTCCGCATCGGATTGACGCCGACGCGCTCGATCCGGACCTCCGAGCCGGGCACGATCAGGGCGGCGACGATCAGGAAGGCGGCCGAGGAGGGGTCGGCGGGGACCTTGACATGCACAGGCTCGAGCGCCGTCTCTCCGGCGAGCGAGATCAGCCGTTCGCCATCCTCGCCGATCGCGACGTCGATGCGCGCGCCGAAGGCCTTGAGCATGCGCTCGCTGTGGTCGCGGGTCGGGACCGGTTCGATTACCCGGGTGATCCCGGAGGCGTTGAGGCCGGCGAGCAGCAGCGCGGATTTCACCTGCGCCGAGGCGACGGTCAGCCTGAAATCCCTCCCGACGGCGCCGGCCATGCCGCGCAGCGTGATGGGGAGTCGTCCGCCGGGGCCCGCGACGATATCGGCGCCGAGGCGGGCGAGCGGAGCGATCACCCGGTCCATCGGGCGGCGGCAGAGCGATTCGTCGCCGACGAAGGTAGCGGTGACCGGATGGCTGGCGATGAGGCCCATGAGCAGCCGCGTCGACGTTCCGCTATTGCCCATGTCGAGCGCCCGGCGCGGTTGCAGGAGGCCGCCGGTGCCGAGGCCGTCGACTTCCCAGGCACCGTCCCGGCGATCGACACGGGCGCCCATCGCCCTGAGCGCCGCCGCCGTGGAATGGACGTCGCTTCCCGGCGAAAGGCCCTCGATCCGGCTTCGACCGACCGCCATCGCGGACAGCATCAAGACGCGGTGGGAGATGGATTTGTCGCCCGGAACGGCGGCTTGTCCCTTGAGCGGACCCGCCGGCCCGAATTGCATCGGCTGAGGCTCGCCGCCCATCATGGGCTTGGCTTTTGACAGTCGCCTACCCATGTGGCAAGGCGCGCCGCGAACCCGGCAGGCCGTTCGGCACCGGCGCCGACTTTCAATTTTTGACTGGAGACACTTCACCCATGGTGAAAGCGGAATGGGGCACCAAGCGGACCTGCCCAAAATGCGGCACCCGCTTCTACGATCTCGGCAAGGAAGACCCGGTGACGTGTATTGAATGCGGCGTCTCGTGGGAGCCCGAGCCCGTGCTCAAGTCGAAGCAGCCGCTGCCCTTCGACGAACCGAAGAAGAAGGTCGTCGCGCCCGAGAAGGAAGATTCCGATCTCGCCGATGAGGAGGATCTGGACATCGACGAGGATGCCGAGGAGAATCCGGACGACGAGGTCGATCTGGGCGGCGACGACGACATCGGCGTGGCCAAGAAGGGCGACGACGACGAGGATAGCTAAACCCTCTTGGCAAGCGCTGCCTCCTATCCTAGAGGCAGCGCCCACACCCATCGAGGCACCAGCCGATGGGATATCGGGGCCGTAGCTCAGCTGGGAGAGCGCTACACTGGCAGTGTAGAGGTCAGGGGTTCGATCCCCCTCGGCTCCACCATTCAAGCAAAAAGTTGCTTGAATTCCCAACAGCTTGGAAGGAACCGTCTGCGGCGGTCCCACATTTTTGTCCCACAGATGCTTGCGCTCTAGTGGGCCGCTTTGGGGTAGTGAAGGACGCCCGAGCGTTCGGGAGGCGATTTCCGGAGCGCGAAACAGGTTGTCCGCGATGGTGTGTTCTGGCCGGAAGTCATGTTTCGGAGCCATGAAACGGGCAAGCAGACGTGGCCAAGCACTTAGTTGCCCCACACGCAACGTTTTCCATCGTACGTCCTGGGACGACCGATCGCGATCGATCAAACACGTTGATGATCGCGGCCATCTCCGGGAAAGTGGCTCCGTGACGTCGTCCCCCGCCATCAAACCGACCGCCATTCCAAGGGCCGGCTACGACTATCAGGATCTCGTCGGCATCGAGCTCTTGATCCGCTTTTTCCGTGATCCCGACCTATTCCAATGGGTCACCTTGGAATCGGACGATCCTGAAACCCGCTCGCTTGATGACGTCGTCGCCCTTCGAAGCGACGGCAGCGTCGAACTCATCCAGGTGAAGTTCACAGTCGACGGGGGGCGCTATCCTCTCGATTGGGACTGGCTCCTCGCCAAGAAAAAGCGAGGCACCTCGCTGCTCACTAAATGGGCATCCGCCTATGCGCGTGCTTTGGCGCTTGGGCCGGTCCACAGCGCGTCGTTGCGGACCAACCGCGTGCCTTCGGCTGAATTCCTCGCGTGCCTCGAAGGTAATCGCCTAGATCCCTCCCGGCTCGACCCTGAGCTGCGCGACCGTCTGTTCACCGAATGCGGCGGCGAGGCGCAAGCCGAGCGCTTCTTCCGTGACTTCGTCTTCGTCACCGGCCTCCCCGACCTCGATCGACTTGAAGTGCAACTGCGGGACACGCTAATCCCGACCGACACGGACATCGGCGGATGGAACCTCCTGCGCTCGCACGTGCGTCGCTGGTCGACGTTTTCCCGTGAACCTGGACCGGACGGTCGCATCCGGCACGAGCACCTCGTCCAGCTTCTCTCGCGCAAGCGCCCCAAGCCGATCCGACAGGATTTCCACGTTCCCGAACACTATGCGCCGCCCAGCGCCGCGTTCGACCGCGACTTCCTCAGCCGAATCGTCCAGCATCTCGTGCCCATCACGGTGCTCTGGGGAACGCCGGGCCGCGGCAAGAGCACCTATCTCAGCTACCTCGCCGAGGTCCTCGCCTCGGACGGATTGGTGATCCGCCATCACTATTTCCTGTCGCTTCGCGAATCCTCGGCGGATCGCACCTCCTTCTTCGACATCGCCAATTCGCTCTTCCACCAGATAGCGGCCAAGGCACCGGACGTGTCGCGCATCATAACGGGCGAGACCGCAAACCTTCGGGAGGACCTGGCACGGGTAGCCGATGCCTTGGCCGCGAAAGGGAGGCGGCTGTTCATCATCGTCGATGGGCTCGATCACGTCTGGCGCGATACCCACCGCGTCGACCAGCTTGAGCATCTATTCAACATCCTCCTGCCGCTTTCCGACAATATTAGCCTAATTGTCGGAACACAGCGGGTCGACGATACCCAGCTACCGAAGAAGCTGCTCGTGCAGGCGGAGCCCTCCGACTGGATAGAAATCCCCGCGATGGACCGGGTTGCGGTCCACGCCTGGGCCGAGGGGCAGGACGCTGCCCGTCCACTATTGCTCAACCCCCTTCACCATGGCGAGCGCGGCGAGGAAATCGCTCGGATCGCCGAGGCCTTCTGGAAGGTGAGCCACGGTCATCCGCTCCACCTCATCTACGCAATGGAGAGTCTCCGGTCGCGTGACGTCCCGGTCGACGCGGACGCGGTGGAGATGGTCCCGCCTTGCCCCGATGGTGACATACGCGAATATTACAACTCGCTGTGGGTTACGCTGCCCGCCGAGGCAAAGCGGGTGCTGCATGCGCTGGCCGGGTCACCATTCGCCTGGCCACCCCGCGGCGTCCGCCGTTGCTTCGGCGACTTCACCGCCGTCGAGTTCCTGCTGGAAAGCCGGCCTTCGGGTCTGATGCCCTTTCACGGCAGCATCTTCGCCTGGGTGCGCGAGCGCGTCGACCATGCCGAGATCGTTGATGCCCTCCTTCCCGACATCGTCGAATGGCTGAGATCCGATGCGCCGCCCGCGTGGCGATGGGCCTGGCTCTGGATCACCGAGGCACGCGCCGGCAATGTCGACCCGCTCCTCGCCGGCGCCTCGCGCGACTGGGCGGTCACCTCGCTGGCGCAAGGTTGGCCGGAGGATCAGATTGAGGGCGTCTTCGGCGAAGCCGAGCGGATCGCCTTTGATCGCGGCGAATTGGCGAAGACGGTCGCGCTGCGGTCCGTGAAGACCCGGGTCAGCAACGTCCGAGACTTTCAGGCGTCGAACTACGGACTCTTTCGAGCCGCGGCTATCGCCATTGCCGAGAACTACCAGCAGGCTCGCAACCTCCTCGACAAACTGACCGACCTTGACCATGGCGACCTGCCCTGGCTGGCACGGCTTGCGCCCGCCGAGTTGCGCGACGAGGTAACGATAGCCTGCGTCGAGGAACTTGCGCGTCGGATTGCCGCCTGGCTGGCCCTGAGACATCGCCCTGGCCAAGAATTCGTGGCGCTCGCCGACGCCTTCGTCGCTTGCGCTCTGCTGCAAGGCGAACCGGCCCTTCCGCGGATAATGCGCTTGCTGCGCGGCTTTCGTTCTCCCGCCGCGCGCCTGTCCGCTTACATAAGCGGCCTCGGCGATCGGGCCGACTTCGAAAGCCTGATCCGCCTTAGGGGCGAACTACGCTCCGTGAGGTGGGAGGAGCAGCGTCGTGAAATCGAGACGCAGCTCCTGAGAGCTACGCTACGCCTCGGCCGGGATCCGCGCAGCGCGCTACCCCGGCCGTCCCGCAGCCTCTCACCGATTGTGGGCGCATGGCGAAGGTTGCGACGGCCGCAAGCGCCCGTGCTCATCGCCGAGCCGCCGATCCCAGCGGACCTGCTGCGCGACCACTACTTCAGCGAATCCGCCGCCCAGCTCGAGCAGTTCTTCGTTGATGCCTTCTGGCTGTACGTGTGTCGTGCGGACGTCGCCGGCGGGCCGGTGCCTGTCTATTCCCAACTGGACCGGGAGGCGATGGGCTGGATGGCCGAGGGTCTCTCGGCGCTCGAGAAGGCGGCAACCTCGATCGTGTCCGGCGACAGCTACAGCTTCTCTACCCCCTATGAAGCAGCCGGCGAACTCGCCGCGATGCAGTTCAGCAACAGGCACGAGCGCGACTACAGCTTCTACACGGCATTCAAGCGAAGCCTCGTAAGGATCGCGGTCGACCTTCACCTCATGAGCAGGACCGGTCTTCCCGACAAGCTGATCCCGCTCTCCGAGTTCGACGCCGCGCGCGGATCGGTGCATTGGTCCGATTCCGCCTGGATCAGCGCGCGGGTGGCCGACGGATTGGTGTTGCTGTCCCCTGACGCGGCCAGCAGCATTCTCGACCAGCAGGTTCAAGCGCTCGGCACGCGAGTGACCGAGTTCATGGAGCGCGCCGCTGAATGGAGCGAGCTGGCTTGCTTCGCCCATCTCCATCGCGTCGGAGACCCGGCGACTTTAAACCGCCGGTCCGCCGACTGCCTACTGGGCTACGGCTATCGCAAGGACCTCAGCGCGATGGAGGTGCTCGACGCTGTTGCCAAGGTGCACAAACACGATCCGGCACGAACGCGGCAAAGACTGGAGGCACTCACTCCGGTGATCGACGTCATTACCGATTTCACGGACGGAGACGAAACCGACCATGTTCGGTCGGACCTGATCGATACCGTCGCCGCCACTCTGTCGGAACTGCTGCCCGCCTTTCATCGCCATCACATCGCCGATGAGGATTGGCGGTATGCGGACGAATGCCTGCGCGAGCTGCTGAAATCGGTTGACCTTAACGATCCATTCGCGGCGGGGCTGGCCTCGACCCTGATCGACCCGAGCAGCCTTGGCGTGCTGGCAAATCGAGCGGCAGACGACCGTGCGGCAAAAGCCCTGCATGCCAAGCAGCTCGACCTCTTGGGGAGTGCGCCGCCGACGCCGGAACGGCCGCAAAGCACGTCTCAAAGGGCCGAGAAGCGCCGCAAGCGCATCCCTGTCGGCCGGTTCTCTCCTCGCCGGCTTGCGGATCTTCTCGCGGCTGCCTCGGGTCCCGACGTTGGCTTCGATGAGCAGCGAACGGCGGTGAAACGTTGGCTCGAGCATTGGAACGCGAAAGGGCGGGCCCTCGAGGCCTTGACCGCGCTCGAGGCGCAGCTTGACCAGCTAGAGAGCGGAATCATCGTCGAGGAAGCGCTGGATAGCGCCTTTCGGGCGAGCCTCGCGGCAGAGGGGAAGGATGCCGCCTTCCGGTGGCTCGTGCGCGCTCATGTCTACCGTCGCGGCTGGGCCAGCTTCTGGGTCAGCGAAGACGAGATCATGGGGCGCCTTCAAGAGGCCGCGACGGTCTATCGGGACAGGTGGCTGGAATATATCCGCGAAACGGCGGGGCAGCCGCCTTATTGGGCCCGGCGCGGCTATGGATTGTCCATCGGCCAGAAATATCTAGTCCGGTTCCTGCTGCTTGCCGGCCAAATCAAGAAAGCTGCCGAGGTCACCGACGTGCTCGTCTCATCGCTCCTCGAGGAAGTGCAGGACCAGCCTGTCCCGCCGGCGGAGTGGCTATGACGGCAGCCTTCCTGGGGCGAGAATCGCTCGATTTCCTCGTGGCGCGCCTCTCTTGGCCGGTCCCGTTCGTGCGTTGGCGCGCCGCTCGCGCGCTCCGCGATCTCGTGGACGCGCCCGCCACGCGAACCGAGGCGACCGATCAACTGCTTCGCTGCCTGGCCTCGGCCCGCTGCGAATCCGAGGTCTGCACGATTTTGACGGTGTTTCTGATGGCACGGCCGGTAGCAAGGCCGGCGTCAAGCGTTCTCGCCACGACGCTCCTCCATCCCTCCATTCTTGCCAAGGTGCTTCTTCGGCATCTGGGTGGAACCGGCGATCTCGAATGGGAGCAAGCCCATTCCGGGGCAGCGCCCGACGAGTTCGAGCCGGAAGCCTATTTCGAGGAATTTCGAACGGCGCATGTGCCACCGATCCTGAGCACGAATCTCACTTGGCTCGAGCGGACGTCGCGCCGGCCGTTCATGCGACAGTGGGCATTCGAATGGCAAAAACTCCAGGAACGCACGGGGGTCCCGCGTACCGAATATCCTTATTATTTCGACAGCTTTGCGGAGGTGCGCAGCGGCATCATCGGCCAGTATATCCAGGGCCAGGGCGAGCTCTACCGGTCCGCCTATCTCCGCACGCTGGCGCTCGCTGTGGAGCGCTGGCGTTTGCCCGCCGGCCTCGCAGAAACTCATGCTATGGACGTGGTCCCAGCGGTGCCGGGCCTTTTCGAGATCGATCCAGTGAAGCGGCCTGCCTGGCTAGGAGACATCCCGGAGCGCTGCGCAGCGTCCCCAGACGACCTAGGCCGCTTCGCGCGCGAGCTGATCGACGTCTCCCGCTCATTGGAGATGCAGCCCGTATCCCTCGATATTCCAATCGACTCGGCCGTCACCCAATATGGTGCGCTCGAAATCTCGTCCTTCCTCGTAACCGATGAGTTCACCATCGAGCACGTCCCAGAGGACAGGATCGAGCTCGCGGATTTCGAGGCGGCGTTCAGCATTGGCGGGGAACGCCCGGAGACGCCGCTTCCTAAATATTCGGACGATGGCCCAGGCGCGGCGGCGCCCGTCTGCCCCTCCATGCTCCCTCAGCCGTACGGGTACTGGCAGGGACACTATTTCGCCACCGGCTTGCCCGTGCCGGCGAGCTATGTCGTCCCTTCGTCCACGCATCTGAACTGCACCCGGAGCGGCCTCGAACTCGTCAATACCGATCGCTTGGTTGCGAAGACAGCTTTCTGGCACGATCGTTGGTCGCCAGACTATCCACGCGATGGCAACACCCGATGCGGGGTGTGCGCGATGCTAGAACCCGCCCTGCTTGAGGCGGCGATGACGCGGCTGGGCCGCCGGCTCGTCTGGAAGGCGCGAATCCGCTTATGGCGGCGAGAACGTGACCACGGCGATTACAACCTTGTCGAGAGGATTGCGGTTCTACGAGACTGACGCGCCGAACAGGAGAGTCGCTCCAATCACGTGCCGAGGTACACGCCCCGCTTGTCGAACTTGCTCTTGATCACCCACCTCTCGGGGCCTCCCCCATTTATCGCGTTCGGCTTCGCACACTTGGCATTCGGTCATCATGCCGGCAGGCTAAGAATGCCTCAGCGCCGGAACTGCGCGCTGCTGCTCAGTCCATGGGACGTG
Organism: Allosphingosinicella sp.; assembly: GCF_036570505.1. Classification (GTDB taxonomy): domain Bacteria; phylum Pseudomonadota; class Alphaproteobacteria; order Sphingomonadales; family Sphingomonadaceae; genus Allosphingosinicella. The sequence goes on from NZ_DATCYB010000049.1 coordinate 8,514, forward strand.
TGCACGTCGCAAGGCGGTAAACGGCCGCATTTTGAGACGTGAAACGAGCGTTGGACGACCGAAACTGAGGCGCAGAGATGACGTAGCCAGCTGAGGAATGGCGCGGGGACAGACACGCCACTGCGGGCAACGTGCTTCATATTAGTCCTAAATTTGCTTTACCCTTGATCTCGGCATTGCTGCTTAGACGGAATGGGGGCGCACATGGTCAAGTCGGGAGTTGAGACGGTAACTGCTGGGGCGGCAGCATTTCATGCGGCGCTTTCGCCCTTTATTTCGTTGACGGTGGCCAAGACCAAAGACGTAGCGTCGGCCGATCAGCTTGATAGGTGCCTGACGGACATCGAAGCCATCTGTGCTGCGGAAGAGCAACCGGCAACCTCTTCCTTCACACGGCTTCCAGAGCAGCGGCCCGGCGGCGTGCGCCTGCGCGCGATGTGGTACAAGAGGACGCTCACGCCGGCCTGGACATCCGACAGCAGCTTCGTTGATGTTCAGCACCATCTCGCCGTCGCCGTCGTGCGCAAAGACCATCTCGCGCTGCATCTAAGCGACCCCAAGCTCAAGGGGCCGCTGCGGGCGGCGCTGATCGGCGAATTGGACCCAGCCGCACCTCTCACCTGGCTGTCGCCGATCCCGCGCGCCATCATGTCTGCGGCCTATCTCGAGGCCGGCCAGGCGAAGACTTTGTGGCTGTCCGGAATCCATCGCCGCACTGCCGCCAAGGCGGACGCAAAGATTTTGGCGGGACAGGATCTCGACTATTCGCTCGATCCTTTCGACGACCAGAGCTTCTATTGGTCCTCCGCGCGCTCGCGCAGCTCGTCGCTTCAGATCACCATAGGGGTTTCGCCCAAGGCCTCGCGCGTCTGGGTCGGCAAGGCGCGGTCACTGAGCGACTTCGCTTCCTCCGCCGCAGTCCTGATCGATGCGGTGGCAGCAGCGAAGCGGGCTTCAGGCGAGCCATTCCGCTTCCTCGCCGTTCCGATGGAAACGCTTGATCCTGCAACGGTCAACAAGGCCTATGATCTCTCTATGCTGCCGCCCGACATGGTGGCGGATGGAGATGACGACCCCGACACGGTCAATGCCGACGCTGCAGCAATCCTCTCCACCACCCTCATCGCCGAAGCTGGCACCGGCGCCGACGTGAAGCTTGTCATTGAAGAAAATGGCATCGCCATCGGGGCGCTCACCTTGAACGTGACGATTGGAGGCGACGGCAAGGTCCGGTACAAGACCAGGGATGCCACGCCGACGGGCGTCGATGACGAGCGCTTCACACGCCTTATGGCTCTGCTCGTCCGAGGCGCGGGCGTGAACATCCGCTACGACAGCGGGCACAGCGTCTCGGACCGGCAGGTCTATGCGCTGCGGCCATCGCGGATCGGGTTCACTCAGTTCGAGCCGCGAGATTTTGCCACCTTCAAGGTTAAGCAGGAGAAACCCTCCGACCTCACGAGAATCGGCAAAGAGAAGAGCCTCTTTTGCTGGGTCCAGCAGACCCACAAAGGCTGGCTCGCTTGCGATGACGGTGCCAATGAGAAGGCCGACTTCATCCACCTTGACGACAGCGCCAAGCCGCCGGTGCTTTCCCTGATCCACGTCAAGGGTGCCAAGAGCGACAAGCCGAGCCGCGGCCTCTCGGTGGCCGCCTACGAGGTCGTGACCGGCCAGGCGATTAAGAACGTTCAGTGGCTGGACAAGCAGACGCTGGCCAAGGGCCTCGGCGACGCGGCCCGCGCGAGCAATCATTTCTGGAAGGACGGCGCGCTCGCCGCCAAGGATGATTTCGTCGCTGCGATCCACGCTCTCGGCGACAATTATGACCGAAGGGTCGTCATCGTCCAGCCGCACGTGACTGAGGGCGCAAGGAAGAAAGCCGATGCTGCCAAGGATGGCGTCAATCGCCTGCGGCTCGACCAGCTGAACACGCTACTCGCCAGCGCATGGCGCAGCTGTAACGGGCTCGGTGCGGATTTTCGGGTGATCTGGTCGAACTGATCCAGAACATTGCTGTCCGCTTTCGGCTCAACTTTGGCTTCGTTCTCATGTCTGAAATTGGCGCCAAGCGGAAGTCCAGCGATCGGCGCTAGCGAGACATCTTGCTACTGATCATCCACGCTGTAGAACATCGGGTTGCGGAGCCATTCGTTCACCGCGGATTCGCGCCAGCCGGCGCAACGCGCACTGAGCTTTAGCTGTTTTGGGAATGTGCCGTTTTGGACCTTGCGATAGAGCGTCGACCGGGTGAGCCCAGTGCGGGCGAGGACGGCATTGATCCGGATGATACGATCGGGATTTTCTGTCGACATTATGTGGTGCAACTTCTGTGGCCGGTCTGGCTCCCCACAGGCAGGATTGGAACGTCGTAAGGGTGACGCAATAGGGTGAGATTGAAAGACGTCTGAGCTGCACCCAAGAAGGCTGTAGTGCACCATAAATGTTCCTCGGCGCCCCGAGCCGGCCGTTTCCGGCTCTTCCAGGCGCCGGATAGCATCTCACAGTGTCTCATGGCGTCTCGCGCCTGCGGCGCGACCGCGTCCTATCCGCTGCGCTCCACCGAGCCGGCATCGCCGTCTCGTCGCCGTGGCGTGACGATCGCCTGACGCGAGGGCCGAGTCGGAGCCTCGGCCTGCCGGTCACCGCGCATTGGCGCGGCGTGGTTGATCTCCGGCGTCGATCTGGCGGGGTGGGCGTCGCTACCCTCTAGGCCCGCCGCGGCGTGCCGCAACCGGCTGCGCCGGTCCTCCTCTTCGTTGCGGTCCTTCGGATGCGGCCCGCCGCTTCGCGCGGGCCTTCCGGTTCGCTCCTGCCGCCCACCCCGCCATTCCGGCGCCGGTTGCGGTGTTTGAAGGAGCAAGGATCATGGAACTCAGGCATATCGACATCGCCAACCTATCCGTGTCGTCCGCCAACATGCGGGCGAAGGGCAAGGCCCCGGACCTCGCCAGCATCCTGCCGTCCGTGCGGACGCGCGGAGTGCTGGTGCCGCTGATCGTGAGGCCGAACGGCGGCGAGGAAATCTTCGAGATCGTCGCCGGCAAGCGGCGCTATCATGCGGCGCTTGCCGTCGCGGAGGAGAGCGGCGAGGCCGAACCGCTGCCCTGCGCGATCATGGCCGCTGGCGACGACGCGGCGGCGCTGGAGGCCTCGCTGATCGAGAACGTCGCGCGGCTCGATCCCGACGAAGTGACGCGGTGGGAGAGCTTCACTCGGCTTGTGAAGGAAGGCCGCAGGCCCGAGGAGATCGCGCTCACCTTCGGCCTCACCGAACTGCAGGTGAAACGTACCCTCGCGCTCGGCAATCTCCTGCCGCGCATCCGCACCCTCTACCGGCGCGGCGAGATCGACGCCGCTACCGTGCGCCATCTCACACTCGCGTCCAAGGCGCAGCAGCGCGAGTGGCTGACCCTGCTCGACGACGAGAACGCCCATTGCCCAACCGGCGCGCAGTTGAAGGCATGGCTGTTCGGCGGCGCGTCCATTCCGACCAGCGCGGCGTTGTTCGACCTTGCCTCCTATGAGGGTGAGGTCGTCTCCGACCTGTTCGGCGAGGACAGCTACTTCGCCAGCGCCGAGGCGTTCTGGACCGCCCAGACTATCGCGGTCGACGCGCGGGCGGAGGCCTATCGCGAGGCCGGATGGGGCGAGGTCGTCATTCTTCCGCCGGGACAGTATTTCCAGACGTGGGAGCATGAGCGCCGGACCAAGCGCAAAGGTGGCAAGGTCTATATCGCCGTCAGCCACCGGGGCGACGTCGCCTTCCACGAGGGCTATGTCTCGCTGAAAGAGGCGAGGCGGCAGGAGCGCGGCGACAGTACCGGCAAGCCGCAGCGGCCCGAGATCACCGCTCCAATCCAGAACTATATCGACCTTCACCGCCATGCCGCCGTCCGTGCCAGGCTTGCCGACGAGCCGTCAGTGGCGCTTCGGCTGGCGCTCGCCCACGCGATCCTCGGCTCCGGCCTCTGGACCGTCCGTGTCGAGCCGCAGCGGGCGATGAACGATGCCATTGCCGAGAGCGTCGAAACCTCGCCATCCGAGACGGCGTTCGACGCGAAGCGAAGGCGCGTTCTCGACACGCTTGGGTTCGACGCGGAAACCCGGACCGTAAGTGGTAGCTATCCGGGCGAGCATGGCCTGTCCGGCCTCTTTATGCACCTTCTTACGCTTCCGGATGAGGCGGTGCTGGCGGCGCTGGCATTGGTCATGGCCGAGACGCTGGAGGCCGGCACCGCCCTCATCGAGATGCTGGGCAGGCACCTCAAGCTGGACATGGCCGAAACCCATGCGGTGGACGACGTGCTTCTCGACTTGGTCAAGGACCGCGAGGTGCTCGACCGGCTCGTCGCCGACGTGGCGGGCGAACAGGCAGCAGCGGCGAACGCCAGGGCCACCGGCAAGGTGAAGCGCAAGATCGTCCGCGACTGCCTCACCGGCCAGAACGGGCGCGAGAAGGTTGAGCGCTACGTGCCCCGCTGGATGGCGTTCCCGCCATCCGCTTACACCGAGCGGGGCGGCGTCGGCACCGTCGCCCGCGCCGACGAGGTGGCGGCGCTGTTCGCCTCTCCCGAGACGGAGCCGACGCGGGAAGCCGCTTGAGCCGTTCCGACTGGCGGCGGGCGACCGCCGCCAGTCCTTCCTTCGGAGATATCCCATGACCGACATCGATCCGATTGACCCGGCGCGGCTGCAACGCGCCTACGACAGGCTGCCCGACTTTCACGCGGCTATCTTCTCGGCGAAGCGTCACCACGCCCTCACCTATGCCGAGATCGCCGAGCAGACCGGGCTCACGAGGCTGCAAGTCCAGCGCATCTTCGCCGATGCGCTCTACCGATTGGGCCGCGACGTGCGGGAGCAGGAGCAGGGGATCGCGATCGGCCCGCTGCGCCGTTTCCTTCGCGACCGGATGTGGGATGCCGAACTGGCCCTTCGCGTCTGGCGCGACCGGCTCTGACCCTGTCGCCCGGCCGGCGAACTGCGAGTCACCGGCCGGGCTGGGCAGCACTCCAAAGCCCGACTAGGATGATACCGATGCGCACCGATATCGACCATCTGCCGCCCGCCAAGCAGCGCGAGCTGGAGCGCGTCGTCCAGATCCTCTTCGAGGAATTCGGCGATGCGACGGCAATTGCCACGTCCGGCTGGAAGAAGCAGGCGCGCATCCTCAAGGTCATCCTCTACGGAAGCTATGCGCGCGGCGGCTGGGTCGACGAGCCGTACACCGCCAAGGGATACCAATCCGACTTCGACCTGCTCGTCATCGTCAACCATCAAAAGCTGACCGACCGTGTCGAGTTCTGGGCCACGGCCGAGGACCGGCTTAACCGCGAGCTCGCGATCACCAAGACGCTGAGGACGCCGGTCAACTTCATCGTCCACACTTTGCAGGAAGTGAACGCGGGACTCTCCGAAGGTCGCTACTTCTTCATGGACATCGCTCGCGACGGCATCGCGCTCTACCAGAGCGACGATACCGATCTGCCGGAGCCGCAGCCGAAGACGCCGCATCAGGCGCTGGCGATGGCGCGAGAGTATTTTGAGGAGTGGCTGCCGAGCGCGAACAAGCGTTTCGACGGCGCCAAGTTTCATATTGCACAGGGTAATTTGAAGGATGCAGCGTTCGACCTGCATCAAACGGCCGAGCGCTACTATCACTGCGCCCTGCTAGTTTGCACCTTCTACACGCCGCATGTCCACAACCTCGGCTTCTTGCGCACGCAGGCCGAGCGGATCGACCCGCGCCTGATCGACGTGTGGCCGCGCGAGGCAAAGGCCGACCGTTCGCGGTTCGAGAAGCTGAAGGAAGCGTACGTGAAGGCGCGATACTCCAAGCACTATCGCATCACCGAGGAAGAACTCGGCTGGTTGGGGGAGCGCGTGGAAGAGCTAGGCCGCGTGGTGGAGGTTATCTGCTCCGAACGGCTGGACGAGCTTGAGCGAAGCCTCGCAGCCTAAACTCGACGAGGAAAATATGCACAAGCGAAAATATCAGATCACGGGGATCGACGACTTAGGCGATGTGCACCTCTTCCTGACGAACGATCAGCAGCGCGCCGCAGGCGTCGCGGAGGCAATGCGGGAAGAGTTGGACGAGGTTGAGGTGGTGGAGCGGCCAAGTTCGGAATGAACCCTTGGCCTTATCAAGTGCAGGCCGTTTCAAGAGAACCGCGTCACACGAGGTCGCCGCTTGAAGCGAACGCGATCCTCCCCCTCAATGAGAAAGGCATCATAGCCTGCATCGCGCCAGGCGCGGCACTGGACGTGTCGCGATCCAAGGCTGATTTCGTTCGCCCACCACTGCGGACGCGCGGCGCTGTTCGGCAGCATCGCACCCAGCACACGCTCGATATGAGTGAACGTCATCTCGATCTCACCGGCATCTTTCCTCCTCAGATACCGGTGGAGTGGGTCGTACTTCGCCATGATTGCCATTCTGACACGTCGATGAAGAGGGCGGCAAGAGGCGGCGCTGGCGGAAAGGAAGCAGGGCGATTGCTTCAGTCCTCCCTCCCGAACCCTCGCTGTCCGCGCCGCCGCCAGAGCAAGATCTTATTGTTGCCGGTCGAGCTTCGAAGCTTTGCCGCGCCCTCCAGCAACAAACCGAACATCGCCGGTCGATCATCGTCGGTGAGCTCCACCAGACCAGACTTCACCACCAGGCCGCCGAGTTCGATGAGCTGCCGAGTTCGTTCGCGGCGCTTCACAACCCACGCTCGCGTATCTTCACGCGCGCGCCGCGCCACCAATCGGTGGCCTGCCGCGGCCGCTCGCCTGAGCGCGGTCTGCGATTTGCGTAGACGCGCCAGCAGCGCTCCGCCGCGACCTTTGAAAGAAGGCGACGCCTCGCTTGCGCCACGCCTCCTTCACCGTCGGCTCCGCTTCAGGCGCGGCGAGCAAGGCGCCGGCGAGCGTCTCGATCGGCAACGTGTCCGCACCGGTCGCGACTGCAAGCTCGCCGAGTTGCCGAAGCTTCTTCTCTTGGAGCAGTTTGGCTCGTTCGCCAATTGCCTTTAGTTCCGAATCGAAGTCGCGCGGTTTGCGCATGGTCTGGCCTCCGAGTAAGTGGGAGGCTGACCAGTTATTGAAGTCTTCGATAAGGCTCAACAGCCTGAAATCTCTTGGGACCGCTGCGTCCCGAGAAAGATGAATTCTTTTGAGGGCGCGCTTATACGTCGTGCCGACGTGCGCTTGTAAGTGTAGATGGTATGTCGCCCATGGCGATCTACCACTTCTCCGCCAAAGTCATCTCCCGCGCCAGCGGATCGTCCGCCCTGGCGGCCGCTGCCTATCGCTCCGCGTCGCGTCTCCACGACCAGCGACTCGACCGCCACCACGACTTCTCCAACAAGGCCGGCGTCATCCACTCCGAGGTCATGTTGCCGCAGGGCGCGCCGGATCACCTCTCCGACCGCGAGCGCCTGTGGAATGAGGTCGAGGCGGCCGAGAAAAGGATCGACGCGCAGCTCGCGCGCGAGGTCGAGTTCGCGATCCCGCGCGAGCTATGCCCAGAAATGGGCATAGCCCTTGCCCGCGACTTCGTTAGCCAAGAGTATGTCGGACTCGGCATGATCGCCGACCTCAACGTCCACCGCGATATCGGAGCAGACGGCGAGCCCAAGCCGCACGCCCATGTCATGCTGACTATGCGCAAGGCTGGCCAGGACGGCTTCGGCAAGAAGGTCCGGGACTGGAACCGTACCCAGCTTTTGGAACAGTGGCGGGAGCGCTGGGCAAGCCATGTCAACCAACGCCTGGCTGAGCTCGACATCGATGCTCGCATCGATCACCGGTCGTTGGAAGCACAAGGCATCGACCTTGAACCCCAGCACAAGATCGGCCCCGCCGCTACCCGCATGGCTGCACAGGGGCTGGCGCTTGAGCGGGTCGACGAGCATCGCGAGATCGCCCGGTCTAACGGCGACAAGCTGCTCGCCCATCCCGCCCTGGCGCTGGGCGCCATCACCCATGGCCAAGCCACGTTCACCACCCGCGACCTTGCCATGTTCGTCCATCGGCACAGCGACGGAAAAGAGCAGTTCGATCGGGTGATGGCTGCCGTGCGCGGTTCGCCCGAGCTGGTCGCGCTCGGCCGTGATGGACGCGGGCAGGAGCGGTTCACCAGCCGCACCATGATCGATACCGAGCAACGGCTGGAGCGCTGCACGACTAATCTGGCAGAACGCCGCCACTATGGGGTGGCGCGGCGGGACAGGGATCTCGCGTTGGCTCGCGCTGCCGCGCGCGGCATGACCCTGTCACCCGAGCAGGGCGGCGCGTTCGAGCATGTGACCGAGGCGAAGGGTCTCAGCGTCGTCATCGGCTATGCCGGCACCGGTAAATCGGCAATGCTGGGCATCGCGCGCGAGGCGTGGGAAAGCTCAGGCTACCAGGTCCGCGGCCTCGCCCTTTCCGGCATCGCCGCCGAGAACCTTGAGGGCGGCTCCGGCATTGCGTCGCGGACCATTACCAGTCTTGAACATCAATGGGCGCAGGGGCGTGAGCGGCTGTCGGTGAACGACGTGCTGGTCATCGATGAGGCTGGAATGATCGGCTCGCGTCAGATGGAGCGCGTGATATCCGAAGCCGAGAAGCGCGGCGCCAAGATCGTGCTGGTGGGCGATCCCGAGCAGCTCCAGGCGATCGAAGCGGGAGCGGCGTTCCGCTCGATCGCGGAGCGGCATGGCGGCGTCGAGGTGACCGATATCCGCCGCCAGCGCGAGGAATGGCAGCGTCTGGCGACGCGGCAGCTCGCAGCCGGGCGCACCCGCGAGGCTATCCGGCAATATGAAGCGAGCGGCATGGTCCATGCCGCCGCCACGCGCGAAGGCGCGCGGATGGAGCTGATCGACCGTTGGGATCGCGACCGGATCGCGGAACCCGGCGCGAGCCGAATCATCCTCACGCATACACGCGCCGAGGTGAAGTTGCTCAACGAGGCCGCGCGGGAACGGATGCGCGAGACCGGCGAGCTGGGCGAGGATGTGAAGGTCCACACCGAGCGCGGAACCCGAATGTTCGCGCACAGCGACAGGGTCATGTTCTTGCGCAACGAGCGCTCGCTTGGGGTCAAGAACGGATCGCTCGGACGGGTGGACGCGGTACACGCCACCCGAATGGCCGTGACCCTGGACGATGGCCGAAGCCTGTCGTTCGACTTCAAACACTATGCCCATGTCGATCATGGCTTTGCCGCCACCATCCACAAGGCGCAGGGCGTGACGGTGGACAGGACGCATGTGTTGGCGACGCCGGGGCTCGATCGTCACGCCGCCTATGTGGCGCTGTCGCGGCACCGGGATAGCGTGCAGCTTCATTATGGCGAGGACGACTTTGCCGATCGGGGCCAACTCGTTCGCACTCTCTCTCGCGAGCGCGCAAAAGACATGGCCTCGGATTATGTGCGCGGCTTTAGCGAGCGCCGGGAGATCAGGTTGCCCCGGAGCCGACCGCACGTTCCGGAAAAGCCGCCAGAGCGCGCGCCTCGACAGCGCGACATGTTCAAGGCCCTGGGGCTGACGTCGAACCCCACGCCGGTCTGGCATCAATCGCGGGCACTTGCCCCTGCAGTCACCCGCCATGCCCGAATCGTCTCCGCCATCCTGTTTGCCCGCAGCATCGGCGATCCGGCTTCAGTGGAGCAGCGCGCCGAACTTCGGCTCAGCCGCGCCGCGCTCGATGCGATCACGCCAAACGGAGCAAATGACCTTGAAGCGGCATTCGCCGCTGATCGCCCCCTCATTGCCGAAGCGAGAGACGGTCGCACAACGGACGCGATACGCGCCATGCGACTGGCAGCCGACATGCGGGTCGATCCGAAGCTGAGGGCGGACGTGTTTGTCCAGCGCTGGCAGACGCTGGAGCGGCAGCGTCGGCTGCTGCTGCGCGACCATGAGGACAGCCGGGCCGGGAGAATAGCGGATGCGATGACAGGCATGGCGAAAGGTCTCGAGCGCGACGCTCAGGTGGAATCGCTCCTGCGAGCTCGCAAACGTGAGTTGGGATTGCCCGCCGTCCCGGAGCGCACCACCGGCCAGAGCTTGATGGAAATGATTGGTAGAGGTCGCAGCAGAGGTCTCGACATCGGAATGTAAGGAAAGCCGCGGGTTTTGGCGTGCTAGGCTCCGGATCTCCATTCACAATCTCGGGAAGGGGATACGATACCCCTGGTCATTGTAATTAAAGTCGTCACTTAGATATTGGCGTATGTACAACGGCCTGTCTTCTGGGTAAAACAAAAAGGCACCGTACATGTCCTTCGGAAGCGCTTGTGCTTGCCGAACGTCCACGCGAAATCTCATCATTCTTTCAGAGCGGGCGTTTTCTCTCCCGGGCGATCGGCTAACATCAATTATTCGCCCCTCAATCGCATAAATGCTATCTGGAAACTCTGGTGTTACACCAATTCGATCGATTATTGGATTGCTTTGTTCAACCTCTTTCGTTTGCGCAACATATTCCTGAAGCGCGTCAAGAGCCTCTGCTTCTGAGGACAGCGAAATAGGTCCCGCCTGAACTAGATATGCAGGGTCAGATCCACCGCTCAATTCAGCATCACGAAGATAGCATGCCGAGCTGAACAGAACTGGATAGTAGGCTCTCTCACTAGATCCGGATGGTGCAGATCGATCTGTAATCGGAAAGAAAGCGATGGCTCCTTTAAAATTGAAACTGCTTTCGGATTGACTTTCGCTTTCCTGACTTTTCCAACACTTCTCTATGTCAGCGTATCCCGTGAAGGGCACCTCGTTTACTTGGAAACTGTGGTCCATAGGAGGGCTCCGGCTGTCATTACAAGCCTGCAATGCAACCGTGAGCGCCACGCCCAGAATGAGCCGAGGAACGGAAGTGCCTAAATGGACGAAATTCATGTTAGAACGCATCATCAATTTTATCCTTGCACTCCGCTAGATGTCTTCCCCCGACTCCGCAGTAGGAGCCCAGCAGGTACCTTTTGACGTTATTGATAACGGTGCCCCCTGTGTCTCCCGGGCTATAAATGTGACTCCTCTGTTGAAGTCCAATGTCTACGAGAGACTGAGTAAGGAGAGCTTCTCCTTCTCGCGAGAATTTCTCTGATGCTCGCTGGTAACGTCCGTCCGTATGTTGGTCTCGATGAGTCGCCTCATGAGTCAAGGCTGCACCCCATGAAATGCCTTGGCTCCCGTTTATGCGACCGGGATCAAGAGTGATTGTGGACGTTTCCGGCGAGTAGTTCGCCACGTCTCCGCCTGCTGAGCCGGTATTAATTGTCAATCCGTTACCATCACCTTCCGTGCCGATTGTGTTCAGTGTGCGTCCGAGCCTCATGGCCGCTCCATTTATACGACTGCCCGTTGGAGGTCCCCGTCGAATAAGCTGATCTCGTGCTTTGACGATTGCCGATCTCGCTTTAGCAACATCGTCGCATCCTGCATCGCATTCATACGCGCCGGTCGGGTCTGTCCCATTGATCGGATCATTTGCGACATAGTCGTAGAGGTTCATCTGATCCTCGTACCCCACAGGGTCCGTCTGCAGGAACCGCCCCAGCGTAGGCGAGTAGATCCGGGCCTTGTAGTGATACATGCCCAAGTCCGGCAGCCACGCCTGTCCGGTATACTGGAACCGCCCGACGTTGGTGCTCTCGGGGATGCCATATTCGTCATAGGCGTTGATCGCGATGCCGGCGCCGCTCGCGTTAGCGACCGCGACAATCGAGCCTTGGTGATTGGCATGCAGATAGCGGCGGGTCGCGTTGCTGGCGGCCGCCCCTTCGTACCACACCATCGGTTCGTCGACCCCCGGCCCATGGACATAGCGCCTCAAGACGGTGCCCGAGCTGCTATACTCCGCCACGAGCTCGTCCCCGTCATAGAGGAACCGGGTCGTTCCCGACGCGCCGGTCACCTCGTAGAGCCGCCCCAGAGGATCGTAGCGAAGGCTCGCGCTCTTCGCGCCCGAGGCTCCCACCAGACGGTTCTCAACATCGTAGGTGAACGTCGTCGAGCCATCCGAGGTGAGGTTACCGTTGGCGTCATACGTGAAGCTCGCCGGACCCGCCGTGTTATATTGGTTGAGGCCGTTCGCCGCATAAGCGCGATCGACATTGACATGGCCGTTCCAGGCATAGGCGTCGTTTGAGCGGGTGTGCGTCACGATCTGGCTCGCCGGATTGTAGGAGAAGTCCGATATGAGGTCGTGCGCGGCGCCGTCGAATGCGTCGGAAAGCCTCGTGGGCCGAGAGACCGGATCATAGGCATAGCTGGTCGCGGTCGCATCGGTGCCGCCGCCGCGGGTGACATAGGACCGCCGTCCCTGACTGTCATAGGTTGGTCGGATGAGCGGATAGGAGCCGTTCTCGTATGTCGCCGTCAGCCGGCCGAGCGCGTTATAGCTGGAGGTAAAGTAAACCCAGTCGGGATGAGTGACCCGCGTCCGGTTGCCGGCGGCGTCATAGGTGTAGCGGAGATAACGATGCACACCGTCCATGGAGAGCCGGCTGGAGACGAGCCGACCATAGGCGTCATAAATATTGTTGACGCCCTCGCCCGTCGTGTAATCGAACCGGGCGTAGGTCTGAAGGTCCTTGATGTCGTAACCGTAGAACACGTCGCGCGTATGCGTGGACGAGAGACCCGAGCGCGCCGGCACCGTCTTGCGGGTGACGCGGTTCAGATTGTCGTAGGTGTAGCTAAGCGTCAGTCCGTCGCGCTTGCGCAAAGTAAGGCGGTTGCCGTTGTTGTCGTAGGTATAGGCTTCGTAATCGGCTTCATTGAGCTGGCCGGGCGTCGTCTTGGACGGAAACACCCAGCGGTTCTGGCGATCGAACCCGTCATAGCGCATCTCGGCCTTGTTGCCGTTGGCATCCGTCACGCTCTTGCGCTTGCCGTTGGGCGTGTAGCGCAACAGGAGTGACCCGGTCCTGGGCCAGATACCGGCCCCACGAGTCCATCAGTCGCCGGCGTCGTTCGAAGAAATTAGTGCGGCGATACGCCGCTTCCACCCGGTCCGGAAGCTGATGAGCGAGCGCCTTATCGACGACCTCTTTGGGGAAATCGGTCTGCTCCGCCGCCCAATCGGTGAAGGCGCTGCGGAAGCCGTGTACCGTGATCTTTTCGAGCCCAAGGTCGCGGAGCACCTTGGTCATAGTCATGTCGCTGAGCGGCTTTTCTCCCGTGTTGGAGAAGACAAGACCATTGTCGTCGGTGCGCAGGGGCCAGCGGCGTCTGAGGATCGCAACGGCCTGTACCGAGAGCGGCACAACATGCGCCTTCTTCATCTTCATGCGAGCAGCGGGGATCGACCAGACACCGTTCTCCAGATCGAACTCTGGCCACACCGCCAAGCGGGTCTCACCGGAGCGCACTGCAGTGCAGATGGTGAAGAGCAGAGCATCGCGCCCGGCCGCGGCGGGAAGCGCGCCGAGTCGTTCGATGAAGCCCGGCACCTCCGCATAGGACATCGCCACGAAGTGATTCGTGTCGGCAGGTTGGCGCGGCAGGCCTTTGCGCACCGAGCGTAGCGCGGCCTCATGCGGGCACCAGCCGGCAATGTGCGCATAGTCGAGAACCGTGCCGATCCGCTGCAACACCCGCCTTGCCGTCTCGGGGATGGTGAGCCAGATCGGCGCCAGCGCATCGCGCGCCATCACGCTGTTGACGGCATCCACTGATACCGAGCCGAAGGCCGGGAAGATGTGGTTTTCGAGAGAGGAAAGCCATGAGTCGCTGTGCCGCTTGTTCGCCCAGCCGCCCTTAAGCGCCTTGTGGCAGGCGCGCGCGGCTTCCGCGAACGTCGGCACGGTCGGTTGCGGCAAAGCAGGCTTGGCGCCCACTTCCTCGCCTCTCAGGAGTCGAGCGCGAAGGTCAGCAGCCTTGGTGCGTGCCTCGGCCAGCGACAGCCGCGAAGCCGATCCCAGCCCCAGATCGCGCCGCTTGCCGTCCACCTGGGTGCGTAGTACCCATGCGCGCGAGCCGCTGTCGCGGACTACGAGATATAAGCCACGGCCGTCGGCGTGGCGGCCGGACTTCGCATGCTTCACTTGGAGAGCCGTCAAGCCGGGCATTCTGCAGCTCCTTCGTCCCACATTTGGTCCCACACTTCGCATCGGCTTGTGTGGGACGATAGAAGATTGTCGGAGACGTCTACTCGGCACAAAACGAAGAGAAACAAAGCCTTGGAGACGTCTTGACTTCCTCTGGAACGAAAGCTTTACAGACCTCGGCTCCACCAATCGATCCAATCAATCGAAAAGCGGCCTCGATCTCGGTGGCCGTCCAGGATGTCGCGATGGGGTGTCACAGCCGTCATTCCGCGACCCATCCCTGGTGACGCCCTCATGCTGCGTCGTTCGCCCTGAACCGCTGGCCCGCTCATGGTCACTTCCGCACGTCCGCCAGGCGGCGTCTTCCAAGCGCCCATTCCAGTCACTCGACCCGCAGGATTGATTGCCGGTTAGCTCACATTGGCATGCGTCGGTGAACTCGCCGCCGGCGAGTCCTGCTGGAGTCTTGTCGAACAGCTAGGGTTCCACTATCGGAGGTCTATTCGTCGGACTCGGCCCTGCCGGGTGGCTCGGCCGGGCGCCTATCCCCCGGACAACCCAGTGAGCACAGCACAGTTGCGACCGGTCAGGCCGGAGTCGCCCGTAGCGCTCGTCCGTCTTTCGGATTTTCTATATGCCTTCATTCGCCGCGCTTCAGCGTGAGTGGTTTTCAAACCCGCGCGGGGACATCCTCGCCGGTATCGTCGTCGCACTGGCGCTGATCCCCGAAGCGATCGGGTTCTCGGTCATCGCCGGTGTCGATCCGCGCGTAGGACTCTACGCCTCCTTCTCGATTGCCGTGATCATTGCGTTGGTCGGAGGACGGCCCGGGATGATCTCGGCCGCCACGGCGGCAATCGCGGTGCTGGTGGTCCCGCTCATCCGCGACCACGGCGTCGAATATCTGTTCGCCGCGACAATCTTTATGGGAATCATTCAGGGGGTGGCGGGCTTTCTGCGCGTCGACCTCTTGATGCAGTTCGTCTCGCGGTCCGTCATCACTGGCTTCGTCAACGCGCTCGCCATCCTGATCTTCCTGGCGCAGGTGCCACAGCTGACCGGCGTGGGCTGGGAGACCTACGCCATGGTCGCCGGCGGTCTCTCGATTATCTACTTGTTTCCGCGCCTGACCAAGGCGGTGCCGTCTCCGCTGGTGGCGATCATCGTGCTGTCGATCCTTTCGATCTGGCTCGCGCTGCCGGTCAACACGGTCGGCGACATGGGCGAAATGCCATCCTCACTGCCCTATTTCCTGCTGCCGGACGTGCCGCTCTCCCTCGAGACGCTCCGGATCATCCTGCCCTACTCGCTCACCATGGCTGCGGTGGGGCTGCTGGAATCGCTGCTCACTGCCCAGATTGTCGATGATCTCACCGACACGCCAAGCGACAAGGAGCGCGAGGTGAAGGGCCAGGGCATCGCCAATTTCGTCACCGGTTTTCTTGGCGGCATGGGTGGCTGCGCGATGATCGGCCAATCGGTGATTAACGTGAAGTCAGGCGGACACACCCGGCTCTCGACAATGGTGGCCGGCCTTTTCCTGCTGTTTCTTATCGTGGTACTGGGGCCATGGGTCGCACAGATCCCGATGCCGGCGCTGGTGGCCGTCATGATCATGGTCTCGATCGGCACGTTCAGCTGGACGTCGATCCGCAACCTCAAATCGCATCCCTGGCATAGCTCGGTCGTGATGGTGGGGACGGTCGTCGTCGTCGTTTGGACGCACGATCTGGCGCAGGGCGTGCTGGTAGGCGTGCTGCTGAGCGGTATCTTCTTCGCCAGCAAGGTGCGCCGGCTGTTCGCGGTCCGGCCCACTTTATCCGAGGACGGTCACGCTCGGACCTACGTCTTCACCGGCCAGATATTCTTCGCCTCGGTGGAGAGGTTCCTCGCGGCCTTCGACTTCAAGGAGGTGATCGACACGGTGACCATCGACGTCAGCCGCGCGCATTTTTGGGACATCTCGGCGGTCGCCGCGCTCGACAAGGCGGTGCTGAAGTTCCGCCGCGAGGGCACCAGCGTCGAGGTTGTCGGGCTCAACGAGGCGAGCTCTACTATGATCGACCGCTTCGGCATCCACGACAAGCCCGGCGCCGACGACGCGCTGGCCGCGCATTGAGGAGAGGGACATGAAGATCATCGCGTGCATCGACGCTTCGCAATATGCGACCAGCGTCGTCGACCATGCCGCCTGGGTGGCCTTTCACCTCGACGCCACCGTGGAAGTTCTGCACGTCATCCAGCGCAAGGACGCGGTGGCGGCTCGTCACGACCTCAGCGGCGCCGTCGGTCTGGGGGCGAAGAGCGGATTGATGGAGGAACTGACCCGCATCGACGAGGCGGAAGGCCGGCTCGCGCGCGAGCAGGGCAATATCCTTCTTCAGGCCGCCGAAGAGCGGCTGAAGGCGGCGGGGGTGCGATCCGAGACTTGCCACCGTCACGGCGGCATCATCGAGACGGTGATCGAGCGGGAAGCGGACGCCGACCTCGTCGTCATCGGCAAGCGCGGCGCGTCGGCCGACTTCGCGAAGGGCCACCTTGGCAGCAAGGTCGAGCGGGTGGTGCGTCAGAGCGTCAAGCCGGTGCTGGTCGCCTCACGCACGTTCAGAAAGATTGCTCGAGCCCTGATCGCATTCGACGGAGGCCCCAGCTCTCGAAAGGCGGTGAGCTTCGCGGCAACATCGCCGTTGTTCGAAGACGTGGAGTTGCACTTGGTGGTCGCCGGCGCCGAAACGGATAAGAACCGCAACGCGTTGCGATGGGCGCGCGAGGTGCTCGGCGATAGGTGCAAGCGGGCGGAAATCGTTGCGGGCGATGCGGACGACGTGCTGATCGCCGATGCCGCCCAGAGCGGGGCTGACATGGTGATCATGGGCGCCTACGGACACTCGCCGCTGAGGACTCTGATCGTCGGTAGCACAACCACCGCGATCATGAGGGGTGTGACGCTCCCGGTTCTGCTCTTCCGCTGATAGGATCAGCTTTATGGACGAGGAGGACGCTCGCAAGCGCCTGCAGGCCCGGTTGGTGCAGCTTGAGGAAGAAGAGCGGATCAGCGAGGCCGATCGGGCGCCCGTGAGCCTCGATCAGGAAAGCGTGGGTCGTCTGTCGCGGATCGACGCGATGCAGGTCCAGGCGATGGCGCTCGCCGCGCAGCGGCGGCGGCGTGCGGAGAAGGACCGCATCGCGGCGGCGCTGCGTCGTCTCGACGAGGGCGAGTTCGGCGATTGCTCTACATGCGGCGAACGTATCGCCGAAGGACGCCTGCAGCACGATCCTAGCGTCGCGCTCTGCATTACCTGCGCAAGCGAGAGAGGCTGACATGTCCGCCCCTCCGTCGACCGGGCGGTCAGTGTCCGCTTTTGCTTGGCGATTCAGTCGGTCATCGCGACACATGCTTGAAGCGCTCTGCTGGTGTTTTGTAACCGAGCGTTTTTCGCGGTCGCTGATTAAGCTGTCTCGCGATCTCGTCCAACCGCTCTTGTGAGTGCACGGCGAGGTTCGTGCCCTTGGGGAAATACTGTCGCAGCAGGCGATTGGTGTTCTCGTTCGAGCCTCGCTGCCAGGGACTCTACGGATCGCGGAAGTGGACCGCAGCATCCGTCGCCAGCGTGAACCTCTTGTGCTCGGCCATCTCCTTGCCACGGTCCCAGGTCAGTGACTTGAGGAGCTCGTCGGGCAGGCGCTTCGCCTGGTCGATCAACGCTGTGATGACCGAGCGGCTGTCACGGTTCGCGACCTTCGCCAGCATCACGTAGCGCGAGTGCCGCTCGACCAAGGTGACGATATGAAAGAATAAAGGATCAGCGTGCCCTTGTCGCCGAACAGCTCGGAAAATCTAACGCGCTCGCCAACTTTCCCGTCCTTCGCCCACTGGCAGACGTAGTCTTCTTTCAGTTCGCCGCCGCGCGGGAGATTGCGGCGCATTGCCGCCACAGCCCTCGTCTTGTCGACAATGGCATATTCCTCCTCAAGCAAGAGATCGCGCGCCTCGCGATATTCCCTGCTTTCGTTGGGATATAATCGGTCCCTCATATTCCCGGGCTCCTCCCGGCGCGTGGTCAGGTCGGCCACCCGAAAACATTTGGCGGAGAGCGCGGTTCCAGTAATCCGCCGATCTCGACAGCGCCTTCCGGTACGATGCTCTTGCGATCGCTCGTGGAGCGCTGCCGTGGGGGCGCAAGCGCTTGTTCCCTATCTATTTTAGGGTCTTGCGGTGAAACCCCTTCAACTGCCGTGCGTTCGGGGTGAGGTTGAAAAAAGGGAGACAGAGGTGTCCGAACAATTGGAGACTGGGTCCGAACCGCCGACGAGCGGGCGATCGGAAGATGAGAACGACAAAGGCCTCACCGGCACCACCGACCCTGTCCCGATCCACCGGGCTTCACCGCCACGCCGCCGACCAATCATATTGTGGAAGTTGCGCGGCTAACGATTATCGCAGGGTTCCCTGAAAAGCCTTGAAGAGCGGTCGACAAGGCGGCTTCCCCAGCATTTCGCGTGCAATTCCCCTCACCGTCAGATCGAATGTCGAAGTCGAGAAACCATGTCGGAGACCGGACTATTCTTGCTCGAGCCTCGGAGAGTCAGATGTCGCACTTCCTCAAGAATAACGGACTGACCATCGTCCTGCTGCTGTTGTTCGCCGCCAGCATCATCGGCCAGTGGATTACCGGCTGGTATTTCGAAAATGAAGAATTGACCGTTCACGGCGAGCAGGCCGTATCCTTGGGCCAGTACGCCACGGATCCTCACTTCATCTCGACCGTGTTCGAAAACTGGGAGAGCGAATTCCTCCAAATGTCGGCCTACGTCGTGCTGACTGCCTTCCTGTTTCAGAAGGGATCGGCCGAATCCAGTGATCCCGACGTGCCGCCGCGAGATGCTGACCTCGCGAAACAGGCAGCGAAGCCAGGCGCCCCGAAGATCCTGAGGCAGGGCGCTTTCTTTCGCGGATTATACGCCCATTCGCTCGGCATCACGCTCCTCATGTTGTTCGCGGCCTCCTTCTTCCTCCACTGGAAGTACAGCGCGGCCGAGGCCGCCGCCGAAGCGCGGATGCACGGCGAGATCCCCCTGACCATGGCCCAATATCTCTGGGATCCGCGATTGTGGTTCGAATCCTTCCAGAACTGGCAGAGCGAATTCCTCTCAACGGCCGTCCTGGTCGTGCTGAGCATCTTCCTCAGGCAAAAGGAATCCCCGGAATCCAAGCCCGTGGCCGCCCCTCATGGCCAGACAGGAGCCTGAGACAGGCCATTCCTTCGGAAGGATAGCGCCGTGAAACGGAAGGATAGCGCCGTGAAACGGGACGTCCCGTCGGGAACCACATTCGCAGGCCCCTTGCCCAGCATCGCAAATGCCCTCCCGTGGCGGGCGAGGCACAACTTAACTTGATGGACGTTTTCCCCTTCCAAAGGAGGGTCCAGATGGACCGCATGTTTACCGCCATCGCCACGAAAATCGCATCGGCCGCCGGCCAGCCGCTGACCTTCATCGTGGCGGTGCTCCTGATTGTCGGATGGGCTCTTAGCGGCCCGGTTTTCGGCTATTCGGATACGTGGCAGCTGGTCGTCAATACGGCCACCACGGTCGTCACCTTTCTCATGGTCTTCCTGATCCAGAATTCGCAGAATCGTGACGGCGCGGCGATGCAGGCCAAGCTCGACGAACTGCTGAGGGCGATCAGGGAAGCGCGCGGTCAGTTTATCGGCATCGAGCACCTTACGGACCATCAGATCGAGCGCATCCGCGCGGCTCTTGAAAACGAGGCCAATCACGAAGCAGGCAAGGAGGCGACGGCGGACGATACGGTAGAGCGCCTACTCAGCCGGCGATAGAAACCATGGCTTGAACGCGGTCTTCCGCCGCATCGCCACCCGCTACGACAAGCTCGCTGCCAACTTCCTCTCCGGCGTCGTCCTCGCCACCGCGGTCGC
This sequence comes from Allosphingosinicella sp., assembly GCF_036570505.1. GTDB lineage: Bacteria > Pseudomonadota > Alphaproteobacteria > Sphingomonadales > Sphingomonadaceae > Allosphingosinicella. The sequence goes on from NZ_DATCYB010000049.1 coordinate 28,485, forward strand.
GTTCTGGCTATGATTGAGACTGAAGCCTGGAGGAGACGTAGCATGGATCGATTCACCGGCGGCTGCCTGTGCGGCAACGTCCGGATTGTGGCGACGGGACTTCCATACCGGGTCGGCCTTTGTCACTGTCTCGACTGCCGCAAGCATCATGGGGCCCTTTTTCACGCTGCCGCGATATTCCCTGAGGATGCGGTGACGATCGAAGGTGAGACGTGCGAATATGCCGCGCGCCATTTCTGTCCCCGCTGCGGCTCTTCCGTTTTCGCACGCACCGGCGACGAAATCGAAGTGAACCTGGGATCCCTGGATGCCTCCGACCAACTGATGCCGACCTACGAACTCTGGACCGTCCGTCGCGAGTCCTGGTTGCCGCCGTTTCCGCTCGCGAGACGATACGACCGCGATCGTGACGCCACGGGTCGCTTTGAGGAGTAGGTCGCACGAACGGTGCGAAAGCGCCGTTACGAGGTGACGAGAGGGGTCTTAGATGTCGCAGAGCGCATCCACCATAGCGACATGGCGCCATCGCGAGCGATAACGCCATTCGCATCGAGACAACCGCCTCAGCGGGGGCAGTTCGTCTCCGGCCCGGTGAGGATGTCGAGACAGCGGCCGTCGATCCCGTCGGTGGGGACCGGGAGGCCGATGAGGCTGGCGAGCGTCGGCATGATGTCGACCGTCATCGCGTCTTCGCGCCTGTCCTCGGGCGCGATGCCTTGCCACCAGAAGAGGATCGGCACCTTGCGGTCATAGTCCCAGGGGGAACCATGGGTGCCGGTCGAATCGGGATTGGCGGAGGGGCTGATATGCGGCTTCAGCACGACCAGCAGGTCGCCCGAGCGGTCCGGACGATAGGAGGCGCGCAGGCGATCGAGGATCGACCAGTCCGACGGCGGCCCCTCCGGCATCGGATGCGCCGCGACCTCGGCGGCGGTATGGACCCCGTGGACCTGGGGATGCACCGAGAGCAGCTTCCCCGCTAGGGCCAGCACCTCCGCGTGGCGCTCCTCCGGCACCGAGGGCGTGATATACCAGTCGCCGGTGAAGACTGGCTCCGCGAGGCCCAGCCGCGAGGCGATTTCCTTTCCGACGCCGGCGGGCGTAGCGCCGGGCTCGACGCGGGCGGCGTCGGCAATACCCTTGAGGCGCAGTCGCTCGGGAACGTCGAGGCCGCCATGGTCGGCGGTGAGGACAACGGCATAATCGATGCCCGTCTCGTCGAGCACGTTGAAGAAGCTCGCGAGATCGGTGTCCAGCGTCATCAGTTGCAGGCACATCTCGGGGCCGCCGGACCCGTAGCGATGGCCGACGAAGTCCGTCGCCGACAGGCTGATGGCGAGGAGGTCGGTCGCCGGTCCGCGGCCGAGTTGAAGCTGCTCGGTCAACGCCGCCGGCCTCTTGGGATTGGCCCGATACGCTGGCCAAGGACATCTCAAGCGATCCAGGTCTTTGCCTGGGCGCGTGGGCCCACTCGTCGGGTCTTCGCCCCGAGACTCTCAGCCGAGGCTTTCGACTGGCCTATGGCTGCACGCCGGCGTCCTTTCGGTCGGCCGCGCGAGCGCGAGCGGCCTGGCGCGAAGTGCGGAATACCGACAGGCCGCTCGTCGATATCGCGGCGGACCGGGGCTTCTCGGATCAGGCGCATATGACGCGAGCCATTCGCCACCTGACCGGCCGACCGGCCGGCGCATGGCGCGAACGCCGGGGGCCAACCGCCCGAACCTCGATCCACCACTGCACGAACAGGCAGGGACGGCGAGTACAGGCGCAAGGATTCACGCTCCGGAACGCGTGGTGAAGAGGACCGCTAGCGGCCCGCTCTTGGGGACAGGGCCGCGTAACCGCGGCATGGTTGGTGCCTCGATAGCATCGCAGCCCCCCTTGACCCGGCGTGACTTTCCCGACGACAGTGGGGCGGGGAGAGGCTCTCGGGGAATGGTGCGATCACGACTGACAGCAATAATCCGAAGGCTCTATCACGCCATCACGGACCTGCATTGGAGCACGCTCGCTGGCGGGATCGTCTCGCACATGGGGCTCACCTGGATCTTCATGACGTGGGCGGGCGAGACCGGGCTCGTCTCCCCCGTCACATTCCTCTATTGGTATGCCACTACCGCTTCGACCGTCGGCTATGGCGACGTTGGGCCCGCGACGGATGCCGGTCGGCTGATAACCGCTTTCTTTGTCTATCCGGGAGCTATCGCCGCTTTCACCGCCGTCATCGCCAAGAGCCTGGCCGGCATCTCGGCGCAGTGGAGACGGAATCGCGTCGGCCTTGGAGACTATAGCTCCATGAACAACGCCATTGTTCTCGTTGGCTATGATCCGGATCGCACGCCGCGGATGATCGACGAGCTGATGGCCGACGCGGCGCCCTCGCAGGAGCTCGTCCTTCTTTCGCGGGATGAGCTCACGCATAGCGACGAGCGGATCCGTTATGTACGGGCCCGCAGCCTTACCGCCACGGCTGATCTGGAGCGCGCCGGGATTGTCGGCGCCGGCCGCATCATCATCTTCGCCTCGAACGACAATGAGACCCTGGCCGCGGCGCTGGCCATAACCGCGGTGAACCGCGGGGGACATATTGTCTGCTTCTTCGAGGAGGGCGAGAATGCCCGCTTGCTGACGGCGCATTGCCCGGAGGTCGAAGTCGTGCTGGCGCCGTCGGTGGAACTGGTCGTGAAGGCGGTGAAGGATCCCGGGTCGAGCCATTTGCTCAATCTCCTCGCGAGCCATACGGATTCGGCCGCGACCTTGTTCAGCATGGCATGGCCAGGCGGGAGCCCCACCCGGTTTCGCGACGTGGCGGCAAACCTTTTGGAAGCAGGCGCCGTGCTGCTGGCGACGCGGACACGCGATGCCGAAAGAAGCGAGTTCCGTTTCGACACGCAAGGTATGGTCCTGCCGCAGGACCAGCTCTTCTATGTCGCGGGCGAGCGTCTCGAGCCGGAGAAATTGGGCACATAGACTGGAATCGAAATTTCCCGACAACGGTTTTGCTACCGCTCATGTGTCGTTAGGCTGGGTCTGAAGGGAGGCGAAAATGGGCGTTTTCGATTTTCTATCCAAGCAATTCGTCGATGTCATCGATTGGGTGGAGGAGCCAGGCGTGCTTGCCATCCGCTATCCGATGCAGGACCGCGAGATCCAGAACGGCGCGCAACTGACGGTGCGCGAGGGGCAGATCGCCGCCTTCATCAACGAAGGCCAGGTCGCCGACGTGCTCGGCCCCGGCCTCTACACCCTCGATACGGCGAACCTCCCGGTCCTCACCTCGCTGATGAACTGGGACAAGGCCTTCAAGTCGCCGTTCAAGTCCGACGTCTATTTCTTTACCCAGAAGGAGCAGATCGGCCACAAATGGGGAACCACCCAGCCGGTCACCGTGCGCGACAAGGAATTCGGGCCGCTCCGCATCCGCGCCTTCGGCAGCTACTCCTTCCGCATCGATGATGTGAGCCCGTTCGCCGTGAAGGTGATGGGAACGCTGGAGCGCATGCGGGTCGAGGATGTCGAGCCGCAGTTTCGCGCCGCCATCGCCACCGCCATCGCGACGGGCCTCGGCGGCGGCACCACGGCCTTCATCGATCTCGCGGCGGACCAGACGGCGCTTTCGGGACGATTGAAGGAGGCGGTCGCGCCGGTCTTCGCCGAATGGGGCATCGGTCTTTGCAGCTTCTTCGTCGAGAGCCTGTCGCTTCCCGAGGAGGTGCAAAAGCATCTCGACAAGGCGAGCTCCATGCGGGTGCTCGGCGACCTCGACCGCTATGCCAAGTTCCAGAGCGCCGAGGCGATCGAGGCGGCGGCGGCCCAGCCCGGCGGCATCGCCGGCCTCGGCGCCGGCGCGGCCGCCGGCATCGCCATCGGCCAGACCATGGCGGCGGGCCTTTCCGGGGGCCAGGGCGGTGGGAGTCAAGGGAGTGGCGGTCAGGGAGACGACCCGTTCGCGCAGGTCGAAAAGCTCCACAAGCTCCTCACCATCGGCGCGATAAGTCAGGAAGAGTTCGACACCAAGAAAGCGGAATTGCTGAGCCGCATCAGGTGATCGGCCGGTGCTGAAGGTCAACTGCCCCCATTGCGGCGCCGAGGTCGTGTTCCGATCAGCCGCCCTTCCCGTTCGCGTCTGCGATTACTGCCAGACAACACTGATCCGATCCGACGAGGGCGTGCGCCAGGTGGGAAAGGCCGCCACCCTGCCCTTCGACGTGAGCCCCATCCAGATCGGCACGCGCGGCCGGTTCGAGGACCAGGCGTTCGAGGTGATCGGCCGCGTCCGATGGGGCTGGACCGACGGGTCGTGGAACGAATGGCTGCTGCTGTTCGCCGATGACCGCCATGCCTGGCTGGGCGAAGCGATGGGGCAGTTCATGCTGCTCGCCGAACGTCCCATCGAGGATCTGCGGGACGAGAAGTTCCAGTCCCTGCTGCAAGGAAAGCCGGTCGACGTCGGCACGGAGGCGCGGCTCGACGACGAGACTCTGATCGCCGCCGACATGCGCGGAGCGAGCTGCATCGCCGCCGAGGGCGAGCTGCCCTTCACCGCGGTCACCGGCTGGTCGATCACGAGCGTCGACTTCCGATCGGCGAGCGGTCGCTGCGCCAGCCTGCAACGCGATCAGGAGGGCGCCCATTTCTATGACGGCCGGTATGTGACGCTCGCCGAGCTCTCGCCTACCAACCTGAGGCCGATCGAAGGCTGGAGGATGCCGGCCCATGGATGATCCGGCGGCCGGAGCCCCCGCGGCGGCGGTCAAGGCGCTGAGCTGCCCGAGCTGCGGCGGCGCGATCGAGATCAAGGCCGCCGGCTACACCGTCACCATCGTCTGCCAATATTGCAGCAGCGTCCTCGACGTCGCCAATCCCGACGTCAGGGTCATCACCGAATATCATGAGGCCGCGGCGGCGCTTGAAATCCCGCCCGGCACGCGCGGCACGCTGGACGGGATCGAATGGGAAGCGATCGGCTACATGCGCCGGTCGGAGGGTGGCAGCTATCCCTGGGACGAATATCTGCTGTTCAACCCTTATCGAGGCTACCGCTGGCTCGTGACCGACGGCCGCGGCTGGAGCCTGGGGGAGATGCTGACGCGCACACCCGAATGGTCTTCGCCCTCCGGACTGTTCGTGGGCGGCGAGCGCTACGAGGCCTTCTTCCGCGACACGCCCGCACAGGTCGATTATGTGCTCGGCGAGTTCTACTGGCGCGTGGCGGTGGGCGAGGAGGTCGTGGCGTCGACCTATGTCCGGCCGGGCTGGATGCTGTCGCGTGAAGCCAACGGCAGCGAGATCAACTGGACCCTGCTGCGCCTGCTGAAGCCGAAGGAAATGAGCGAAGCCTTCGGGGTCGACGTTCCTCCGCGATCCCGGCCCCCCCTGCCGCACCAGCCCTCGCCCTATCATGGAACGATCGGGAAGGTCGCCACGATCGGTTTCGCGACCCTCGGCCTCCTCATCCTGCTGCTGATCCTCTTTTCGGGCCGGGGACCGCTGCTCACAGAGCGCATGACGCTGCCGCAAACAGGCCAGGTGCAGTCGGCCACCTTTGGCCCGATCACGCTGGACGGCGCCTATCAGGCGGTTTCGATCAAGGCGCGCGCGCCCGCGCTCGACAATGCCTGGGTGGATCTCGATTATGCGCTGGTCGACCGCCGGACCCAGGTCTCCTATCAGGCCTTTGGCGTCGCGGAGCGCTATTCGGGCCGGGACTCCGAAGGGAGCTGGACCGAGGGCGACCGGAGCTCGGCCATCAAGATGGCGACCGTGCCGGCGGGCATCTACGATCTCGTCGTCGACGCGTCGGCCACGCGATGGAAGACCAATCCGTCGGCGATGATCTGGGGGAGCGCGCCGCGAACGGGACCGGAGCCGATCGAGGTGGAGATCGTTGCCAGCACCGGAATGACTTTCCTCTCCAACGTCATATTCGCGGGGTTCCTCATCCTCATACCACTGGGCTTCATGTTCTTCCGCCATGCGGCCTTCGAAACCTCCCGCAAGGGGGAAAGCGACTTCTCCGGCACCGCCGCGCAAGACGATGAGGAAGACGAATGAACGGGCGCCTTTTCCTCTATTCGCTATGGTGCCTCGGCATCACCGGCGCCTTCCTGGCCGCGACGATGTATGGATATTCTCCCTTCGCCGATGGCGGGCGTGTCGCCCCGCGCGCCGGCATTTACGGCCCCACCCACAAATAGGAGACGAACACCATGGCCACATCCCTGCCCGTGCTGCTGAACAGCCTTCTTTATGCCGGCATCGGCATCCTCGTCTTCGTCGTCGGCTTCATCATTCTCGACATGCTGACGCCGGGCAAGCTGTGGCAGGAGATCAACGAGAAGCAGAACCGCGCCGTCGCCACTTTCGCCGGAGCGGTCGCCCTCGGTCTGTCGATCATCATCGCCGCGGCCATTCATGGCTGAAGTCGCCGCCGCGAACCCATCGCGGCGGATGTCCGCTCCGGCCGCGGCACTGATCGCCTCGGCCTTCGTCGTCGCGACCTGCGGCCTCGTCTACGAACTGCTGGCGAGCACGATCGCGAGCTACATGCTCGGCGACAGCGTCACCCAGTTTTCCACCGTCATCGGCAGCTATCTCTTCGCCATGGGCATCGGCAGCTGGTGCTCGCGCTATGTGCGGCGCGACGCCCTGCGGCTGTTCGTCCGGGTCGAGCTGCTCATCGCGCTGATCGGCGGATGCTCGGCGGCCGCGCTCTTCCTGCTGTTCCCGATGGTCGACCATTTCCGGGTAGCGCTTTACTCGATCGTCCTCGCCATCGGCTTCCTCGTCGGGCTCGAGATCCCGCTGCTGATGCGGATTCTGCGCGAAGGGTTCGATTTCCGGGAGGTGGTATCGACCGTCCTCACCTTCGACTATGTAGGCGCGCTGGCGGCCTCGCTCCTTTTCCCGCTCCTGCTGGTCCCATATCTCGGGATGATCCGCACCGGCTTCCTGTTCGGGATCGCCAATGCCGGCGTCGCGCTGGCATTGCTCATGATATTGCCGAGACGAGCCGAGCTGCGCCTGGAAAAGGTGACGGCGATGCTGATCCTCGCGGTCCTGATCGCGGGGTTCGCGGTGTCGGACCGAATGCAGCGCTGGGCGGAAACGGCGGGTTACGAGGAGCCGGTCGTCTACGCCGAATCGACGCCGTTCCAGCGGATCGTCCTCACCCGCAGCGGCAACGATCTCAGGCTCTTCCTCAACGGCAATCTTCAATTCTCCTCCCGCGACGAATATCGTTACCACGAGGCGCTGGTTCATCCGGCGCTCGGCCGGGTCGCGGAGCCGCGCGACGTCCTGATCCTGGGCGGCGGGGACGGGCTCGCCGCCCGTGAGGTCCTGAAGCATCCGGGCGTCGAAAGCATCACGCTGGTCGATCTCGATCCGGCGATGACGAAGCTGTTTTCAAGGAGCGCGATCCTCACCAGCCTCAACGCCGGCGCGCTCACCGACCCCAGGATGACGGTGATCAACGCCGACGGATTCCGCTGGGCGCGAGAGGCGAGGGGCGAGTATGACGCGATCGTCATCGACTTTCCCGATCCGGTCGATTTCTCGCTGGGCAAGCTCTACACCGAAACCTTCTATCGCGAGGTGAAGCGCCTGCTCGCACCCGGCGGCGTCGCCGTCGTCCAGAGCACGTCGCCGCTGGTGGCGCCAACGGCCTATTGGACCATCGCCGAGACGCTGGAGGCGGCGGGCCTCACCATCCGCCCCTATCATGCCTATGTGCCGAGCTTCGGCGAATGGGGGTACATCCTCGCCGCCAACGGTCCGATGCCCGATAAAGCGCGCATTCCGGATGACGACCGTTTCCTGACCGCCGAGATCGCCCCCCGCCTGTTCGATTTTCCGCCGGACATGGCGCGCCGGCCTGCGCCGGTGAATCGGCTCGACAACCAAGCGCTGGTCCGCATCTTCGCGGACGAATGGGGCCGCTATGAAGGCTAGGGCTGATCCCGTCCGGCGCGCGCTCATCGGGGGAATCGGCGCGACCGGGATCGCGGCGGTCGGTGGCATCGGCTGGACCCTTTCGAGTCCCATGGTCCCGTCGGGCTCCATGGATGGCGCCGACGTCGCGCGCGGACACCGCCTTCGCAGCGGCGATTTTCCCGCGCCGGCCGCAATCGAGGAAGCGGAAATCGTCATCGCGGGCGGAGGCATCGCGGGCCTGGCGGCCGGCTGGACGCTCGCGGAGGCGGGCTTTCGCGATTTCAGGCTGCTCGAGCTCGAGGACGGGACAGGCGGCAACGCGCGGAGCGGCCGCAACGATGTGTCGGCCTTCCCGCTCGGCGCGCATTATCTGCCAGTCCCCAATCGGGAAGCGCGTGCCGTCCGGCACTTGCTGCGGCGGCTCGATATCATCACCGGCGAGCGCGACGGAGCGCCGCTCTACGATCCCTATCAGCTCTGCGCCGATCTCCAGGAAAGGCTTTTGTGGCGGGGGCGATGGCAGGAGGGGCTGGTTCCCCGGAGCGGCCTTAGCGCCCGGGACAGCGCCGACCTCGCGTCCTTCGACCGGGCGATGGCCGAATTCACCGCCCGCGTGGGTTCGGACGGACGCCCCGCCTTCGCGATCCCCATCGCCTACAGCTCGCACGATCCGGAATTGCTGGCGCTCGATGGAATCGGCTTCACGGCCTGGCTGGACCAAAGAGGCTGGACCTCCCCCGTGCTGCGCTCGCACCTGCGCTACTGCATGCGGGACGATTATGGCTGCGAGCCCCAGCATGTCTCGGCCTGGGCCGGCATTCACTATTTCGCCGGACGACGCGGGTGGGCGGCAGAGGGTGCCGGCGAGAATGTGCTGACCTGGCCCGAAGGCAATGACCGGCTCGCGCGCGGCATGGCCGCCGCCTTCCCCGACGCGATCTCGACGGACCGCATCGTCCATCGCGTGGCGCGGGACGGGGACGGAATCGTCGTCGACAGCTTCGATACCGCGGCGGGCCGGACGGTCCGCACCATCGCCCGCGCGGCGATCCTCGCCATGCCGCATTTCATCGCGCGCCGTATCGCGCCGGAGGATGTGCGACGCTGGGACGGGCTCGAATATGCGCCCTGGCTGGTGGCTAATGTGACGGTCGATCGCCTGCCCACCGGGCGCGGCGCGCCGCTCGCCTGGGACAATGTCTCCTCGACCAGTGAATCGCTCGGCTATGTCGTCGCGACCCACCAGGGACCGGCGGCGCGCACGGCGGGGACCGTGCTCACCTGGTATATGCCCCTGTCGCGCCAGGCGCCGGCCGAGGCGCGGCGCCTGCTGCTGGAGCGGCCGGAGGAGGAATGGCGTCGCATCGTCCTCGACGACCTCCTCGCCATGAACCCCGACCTCGAAGGCGCCGTCCGCGGCATCGATCTCTGGCGCTGGGGCCATGCGATGGCGCGTCCGACGACCGGGATGGTCTGGGGCGAGGCCCGCCGCGCCGCCGAGACCGAGCCGCCCCTGTTCCTCGCCCATTCTGACCTCAGCGGCCTCTCCCTGTTCGAAGAGGCCCATTATCACGGCACCCGCGCCGCCGAGGCCGCGATGCGGCACCTCGGCCATGCCCACGAGACATTGTTGTGAGGGCGCGCGCGGCACCGCCTTACGAAGGGCGCCACCTGATCGCCGACCTGCACGGCTGCTCCGGCCTGGCGGATGTTGCCCTCGTCGAGCGCGCGCTTGCCGAAGCGGCGGAGGCGGCCGGTGCGACGCTGCTCGATATTCGGCTCCATGGCTTCGGACCCGGCCAGGGCGTGACGGGCGTCGCCCTGCTCGGCGAATCCCACATCTCGATCCACAGTTGGCCGGAGCACGGCTATGCCGCGATCGACATATTCCTGTGCGGCGCCCGGCATGACCTGGAGGCGTCGCTCGCCGTTATCGCCCGACAGCTTCGCGCCACGTCTGTGGTCAAACAAGTCGTGGAACGAGGATATCGCGGAGTCTCCTCTGAGGGTTCATAGGCTTCAGGCAAAGCCGCGAGCCCAACTAACCCTCAACTGCGGTCGCCAACTCACCGGTGGTCGCCACTCATCCATCATTTCGACGATTGCAGAAATGACTTGACTCTGGGGATGTCACGAGTCATTTCGAGATAAATCGAAGTGAGGACACGAATGGACTCCATCTCCGCAGTTTCGGCCCTGGGTGCGCTGGCGCAGGAGCACCGCCTGGCGCTCTTCCGGCTGCTGGTTCAAGCAGGGGAGGATGGGATGCCGGCCGGCGCGATTGCGGAAGCGTTGGGCGTTCCGAACTCATCCCTCTCCTTCCACCTCGCCCAGCTCCACAAAGCCGGCCTGGTGCAACAGGAGCGCCGACACCGGTCCATCATTTACCGCGCCGACTATGCCGCGATGAACGACCTCGTCGGCTACCTCATGGAAAATTGCTGCGCCGGCGCCGACTGCGGCACCGCTTCCGGCTGCGACGACGAGATCAATCCAGCCCAAGCAGAAAGGAAATCCGCATGAAGCGTCTGCACGTGCACGTTGGCGTCGAAGACATCGACCGCTCCGTCACCTTCTATTCCACCCTGTTCGATGTCGAGCCCACCGTACGAAAGGACGACTATGCCAAGTGGATGCTCGACGATCCGCGCGTGAATTTCGCCATTTCGGCGGGCAACCACGCCGCAAAGGGCATTGAGCATCTCGGCATCCAGGCCGAAAACGATGAGGAACTCGCGGAAGTTTATGGCCGCCTCAAGGCCGCCGACCGCCCTGTGCTCGAAGAAGGCGCGACCACCTGCTGCTACGCGAAGTCCGAGAAGAGCTGGATCGCCGATCCCGACGGTGTCGTGTGGGAAGCCTTCTTCACCAACGGCGAAGCGACCGTTTATGGAGACAGCCCTGCGCTGACCGCGCTTTCCGACAATGCGGCCGAGAACGTTTGCTGCGCTCCGGCGATGCCGGCCGCGAAGGTGGCCTGCCGCGGATGAGCGTCACCATCTATCACAATCCTGCCTGCGGGACGTCGCGCAATACGCTGGCGCTGATCCGCGCCACCGGCACCGAGCCGGAGGTGGTCTATTATCTGGAGACACCGCCCAGCCGGCCGGAACTGGTCTCGCTCATCCAGCGCATGGGCATCGCGCCGCGCGATCTCCTGCGGCAGAAGGGCACGCCCTACGCCGAGCTCGGGCTGGATGACCCGGCGTTCACCGATGACGAGCTTGTCGACGCGATGATGGCGCACCCGATCCTCATAAACCGTCCGATCGTGGTAGGACCAAAGGGCGTGAAACTCTGCCGCCCGTCCGAAGAGGTGCTGTCGATCCTCGATCGGCCGCTCGAAGCGGATTTCGTCAAAGAAGACGGCGAGCTGGTGCCCGCCAATGGCTGACGATGCAGTGGCGGCGGAGCCTGCCATGACGACCTTCGAGCGCTATCTGTCGCTGTGGGTGGCCCTTTGTATCGTCGTTGGCATTGCACTCGGCGCGGCGGTGCCCGGCGTCTTCGCCGCCATTGCGGAGGCCGAGGTCGCCCGGGTGAACCTGCCCGTGGCACTTCTGGTCTGGCTGATGATCATCCCCATGCTGCTGAAGATCGACTTCGGCGCCTTGGGGCAGGTCCGCCAGCACATGCGCGGCGTGGGCGTCACGCTGTTCATCAATTGGGCGGTGAAGCCCTTCTCGATGGCACTGCTTGGCACGGTGTTCATCGGCTGGCTGTTCCGGCCTCTGCTCCCGCCCGACCAGATCGAGAGCTATATCGCCGGGCTCATCCTCCTAGCGGCGGCGCCCTGCACAGCCATGGTGTTCGTCTGGTCGAACCTCTGTGAGGGCGAACCGCACTACACGCTGAGCCAGGTCGCGTTGAACGACATCATCATGGTCTTTGCCTTCGCGCCGCTGGTCGGCCTCCTTCTCGGCGTCGCCTCGATCACCGTGCCTTGGGACACGCTCCTGCTGTCGGTTCTGCTCTACATCGTGGTGCCGGTGATCGTTGCTCAGCTCATCCGGCGACAGCGCCTCGCCAGCGGTGGTCAGGCGGCGCTCGACGCATTGCTGCGCCGCCTCGGGCCGGCGTCGCTAGTCGCACTCCTCACGACGCTCGTGCTGCTCTTCGGCTTTCAGGGCGAAGCCATCCTCGCCCAGCCGCTCGTCATCGCACTGCTGGCCGCGCCGATTCTTATCCAGGTCTATTTCAACGCGGGTCTTGCCTATTGGCTGAGCCGCCGCTTCGGCGTCGCATGGTGCGTCGCGGCGCCCGCTGCGCTGATTGGCGCCAGCAACTTCTTCGAGCTGGCCGTCGCAGCCGCGATCAGCCTGTTTGGCCTACAGTCCGGCGCGGCCCTGGCGACGGTCGTTGGCGTGCTGGTGGAGGTGCCGGTGATGTTGTCGGTCGTTGCAATCGTGAAGCGATCACGGGGCTGGTACGAAAGTCCGGATTCCGTGGTCTCGACCTGACAGCAGACGGTCAGATATCGGCTACGCGAAGGCGCCCTGACCCTCACTCGATCGCCGTGGACTTCGTGACGGAGGCCGCACCGTTCATCGTGAAAATCGAACGGTGTTGTTCCAGGTCGGGACGGCGTCGTTTTTCCAGCGTGCGCGGGGCTTGAATGCAAGGTTAAGAAACTCTTAACTAGGCGGGAATGAACCGCCTCGCGCCCCTTATCGCCCGTCGCACAGGACCCTTCGCTCCCGCTCCGGGATGGGCGGCGCTTGCCGGGCCGAAAGAGACGGCGACCGACCCTCTGGCCGATCTGAAGCTCTTCGCCACCGGCTGGGTCGGCGGGCTCGTCTTCTTCGGGACTTTGCTCGCCTGATCTTCTAGTCGCACGCGAGGTGGAGCTTCCAGGCTATCCAGGCGGCGCCGACGCTGGCGATGGAGACCAGCAGGAGCGTTTCCGCCACCGAGACGCCCAGCTGCACCAGCACCGTCAGCAGCACCGCCGCCAGCACCATGCCGCCTGAATTGACGATATTGTTCGCCGCGACGGTCCGCGCGGTTTCCGACTTGTGCACGGTAGTCGTCAAGAAGGCGTAGAGCGGCACCACGAACATGCCGCCCGCCACCGCGACGCCGAACAGGTCGACCATGATCCATTCGGCCTGCGGGATGCGGACGAAGGTGGCGAGGTTCACCAGTCCCGGCCCCACGTCCGGCCAGTGGAGCACGTTCCAGTAAAGGTGGACGATGAACAGGCCCATCGCGATCGCCGCGGCGGGCGAATATTTGGCCAGCACGCGGCCGGCCAGCAGGCGGTTGATCAGGACCGAGCCCAGGGCGACGCCGACCGAGAAGATGGCAAGGAAGAGGGTCGCTACCTGCTCGTCGGCGCTCAGCACGTTCTTGACCAGCGGCGGGAATTGCGCGGCGAGAATCGCGCCCTGCGCCCAGAAGAAGCTAATCGCGATGATGGCGAGGAAGAGCCGGGGAATGTGCATCGTCCCGCTCACCAGCGCGATCGAGGCGCGGATGATGTGCCAGTCCATCTTCGGGATGGGCGCGTCAAGCTCGGGCGGGGCAGGGGGGACTTGCCCGCCCGTCAGCCGGCCCACGGCCGCGACCAGCAGCACGCCCGCGGCCGCTACATGGGCGGGAATCAGGCCGCCCGCGATGGTGCCGATCAGGATCGCGCCATAGGTGCCGGCCTCGACCAGCCCGGTTCCGCCCAGCACCTCGTCCTTGTGGAGATGCTGCGGCAGGATCGCATATTTGATGGGGCCGAAGAAGCTGGAGTGGACACCCATCGCGAACAGGGCGGTGAGCATCAGCGGCACGTTGTGCAGCAGCAGCCCCGCCGCGCCCGCCAGCATGATGAAGATTTCCGCCGTCTTCACGAATCGGATGATCCGCGCCTTATCCATCGAATCGGCAAGCTGACCCGCCAGGGCCGAGAACAGGAAGAAGGGGAGGATGAAGATGCCGCCGGCGACAGCGTTGAAGGTCGCCTCCTTGGTCGGATCGGAATAGACATGATAAGTGACCAGGATCACCATAGCCGTCTTGAACAGATTGTCGTTGAACGCGCCCAGGAACTGCGTCGCGAACAGGGGCAGGAAGCGGCGGCGGCCCAGCAGCCGGAGGGAAGCTTTCATGAGATCGAAATCAGGCCAGGGCGTCGCGCGCGATCATCGCGGCCGCTCATAGCCGGTAATTCGCCTGCCTCCAATCGCCGAACTTCGCGTTATCACGCCATGCGGGTGTTTCCCGCAGGGCGAAAACTGCTCTAAGAGGCCGCCAGATGCTCACCCTGCCCAATCTCCTCACCTTGTCGCGCATCCTCGCGGTGCCGATCCTGGTGGCGCTGCTGTGGCCGGTGGGCGGCTGGTTCGACTATGCGCTCGCCTTCGCGCTCTACTGCCTGATGGGCATCACCGACTATTTCGACGGCTATCTCGCCCGCGCCAAGGGGACGGTGTCGCGGCTCGGCGTCTTCCTGGATCCGATCGCCGACAAGATCATGATCGCCGCCGTGATCCTGATGCTGGTGTTCGTGGACCGCGTCCAGGGGCTCCATATCATCGCCGCGCTCGTCATCCTCATCCGCGAGATCGCTGTCTCGGGCCTTCGGGAGTTCCTCGCGAGCCTTCAGGTGTCGGTGCCGGTAAGCCAGCTCGCCAAATGGAAGACGACGTTCCAGCTCGTGGCGCTGGGAGCGCTGATACTCGCCGGGGCCGTGCCGCAATGGCCCTGGGTCCATACGGTCGGCCTCATCAGCCTCTGGGCGGCGGCCGCGCTCACGGCTGTCACGGGTTGGGATTATCTCCGCGTCGGCCTGAAGCATATGGACTGACGCCCATGGCGATCGTCGACCTCGTCTACTTTGGAAGCCTGCGCGAAGCGTTGGGTCGTGACGGCGAGCGGATCGATCCGCCCAGCCACGTCCTCACCGTGGAGGATCTGCTGAACTGGATGTCCGAGCGCGGGGAGCCGTATCGAAGCCTGCTTTCGGACCATGGCCGCATCCGCGCCGCCGTCGAGCGCGAACATGCCGGGCCGGGCGACAGTTTCTTCGGGGCCCAGGAAGTGGCGCTGTTCCCGCCGCCGGGGGCGACATGATCGATGTCCGCGTCCAGTCCGCCGATTTCGATCCCGGACGGCAGCTGGAGCGGCTCAGGGAGCTGGGCAGGGGCGCCGTCGCGAGCCTTCTCGGCATTGCCGAGGCCGACGGCGACGTCACCAGCATCGTTGTCGAACATTATGCCGCCATGGCCCGGGTCGAGCTTGGCCGCATCGCCGATGAAGCGCAGGGGCGCTGGCCACTTTCGGGGATCATCCTGATCCATCGCCACGGCAGCTTCGGACTGGGCGATCGGATCCTCTTCGTCGGCGCCGCCTCTTCCGATCATCAGGCAGCCGCGGAAGCCTGCGCCTACCTTGCCAGGTCGGTGAGGGAACGGGCGCCCTTCTGGCGCAAGGAACGGCTCGCGGGAGGGACCAGCCGGTGGACGGAGCGTCTTCCATCCGCCGCGCGGCAGCCCGTCTAGCTGGACGGAAGCAGCACCGCTTCGGTGACGTGGAAGACGCCGTTGGAGCTGGCGACATCCGCATGGGCGACCGTGCTGCTCCGTCCGTTGGGATCGGTGACGACGATCCGTCCCGCTTCCATCGTGACCCTGAGGTTGCCGCCCTGCACGGTGCGATAGTTCGCGTGGCCGCCGCCGGACTGGACGTCGGCCATGATCTCGGACCGCGACTTGGCGCCGGGGACGATATGGGCGCCGACCACGCCGGCCAGCTCCTGTCGGCTGCGCGGATGCATCAGTGCTTCGATGGTACCGTGCGGCAGCAGCCGGAAGGCGGCGTCGGTGGGCGCGAACAAAGTGTAGCCATGGTCGCCCGAAAGCCTGGGGGCCGCCCCGGCCGCCGTGATCGCGGCGACGAGCGTTTCGTGATCGCTCGAATTCTGCAGATTCTGGAAGATCGTATAATTCGGATACATGGTCGCCCCGCCGACGACCGGGTAGCTCGGTGCCGCGGGGGCCTTCGGCTGCTCCTTCTGCGCGGGGACGCAGGCCGCGACGGCGGCGATCAGGCACAGCGCCAGCGCGCGGGGCAAGAGCTTCAGCATGGGCGATCTCCGTCATCGGGGGCAGGCGGCACTATGAGACTGGGCGATATAGGAGCGAATCCGCCCGATTGGAACGGCTTAGGCGGTGAGCGGACGAGTCATCCCGGCGGACGCCGGACCCCCAGGAACTCGGGTTCCACGAACGGTGCGTAGCCTGTCTCTCATTCCGAGTTCTTGGGTCCCGGCCTTCGCCGGGATGACGGGAGTGAGTGGCTGGGATGACGGAAGTGAGTGAATGCAGGTTAGGCGGCTTTGCGCAACGCTTCGCCCAGCAATCGGAACTCCTTCTCGCGCGGGGAGCCCTTGCGCCAGATGAGGGCAATGCGCCTCGCGGGATGGTCCGCCTCGAGCGGACGGGCGACCACGTCGGTGCCGTTGAGGATGCCGGCGTCGAGCGCCATCTGCGGGATCATCGTCATGCCGAGGCGGTTGTCGACCATCTGCACCAGCGTGTGCAGCGAAGTACCGAGCATCGTCGCCTCGGCGCGCAACTCCGGCCGGTTGCAGGCGGCGAGCGCATGGTCCTTGAGGCAATGGCCATCCTCGAGCAGCAGCAGCCTGTCCTCGTCGATCGTCGCCGCGGTGGCATGGAGTGGGACGCCTTCCGGCATCCCGGGCGGAAAGGCGACGAACAGCCGGTCCTCGAACAGCTCGAACGACTCCACCTCGCCGCAATTATAAGGGAGAGCGAGAAGCACGCAGTCGAGCTGCCCGCGATGGAGCGAATCGCAGGCCGCCTGGCTGGTTTCCTCGCGGAGGAACAGCTTGAGGTCCGGCCATTCCCGGCGCAGCTTCGGCAGCAGGGTGGGGAGCAGGAAAGGGGCGATGGTGGGGATGACGCCCATCCTCAGTTCGCCCGACAAGGGCTTGCCGGCCGCCCGTGCCATGTCCGAAAGCTCCTCGGCCTCGCGCAGGATACGCCGCGCCTTCTCCGCGATCCGATCGCCCAGCGGGGTGAAGCGCACCACGCGCCGCGTACGCTCCACGAGCACGATGCCGATCAGCGACTCCAGCTCGCGAAGGCCGGCCGACAGGGTCGACTGCGTCACGAAGCAGGCATCGGCCGCGCGCCCGAAATGGCCATGGTTCTTGAGGGCCACCAGATACTGCAATTGCTTAAGGGTCGGCAGGTAGGTCGTCATTGGCTCGCTCGATCAATAGAAACGATCTAATCAATTTGATCGATGGATGCCAGCGCCATATAGCGCACTCCGAACAGGTCACGCTTAACCCCCAAAAACAGGAGACATGAATGCTCACCGTTGGTGACAAGCTTCCCGACCTTACGCTTCCGGTCCAGCAGGGCGCGTCCGCACTGCCGGCCGACGAGACGATCGATCTCGGCGAGACGAACGGGAAGTGGAAGGTCCTTTTCTACTGGCCGAAGGACTTCACCTTCGTCTGCCCGACCGAGATCGTCGGTTATGGCGAGCTGAACCAGGATTTCGCGGACCGCGACGCGGTGCTGATCGGCGCTTCGACCGATACCGCCCATGTCCACTTCGCCTGGCGCAAGTCGGACCAGCGGCTCGCCAACGCGGATTTCCCCTGGATCGCCGACAATGCGAAGAAGCTGGCTGACGGGCTCGGCATTCTTCATCCGGAAGACGGCGTCGCCTATCGCGCTACCTTCATCGTCGATCCGGACAATGTGATCCAGCACGTTACGGTCAACGGTCTCAATGTCGGCCGTAATCCGCAGGAGGCCTTGCGCGTCCTCGACGCGCTGCAGACCGACGAGCTCTGCCCCTGCAACTGGCAGGAAGGCCAAGAGGTCCTGAAGCCGGCCGCTTAAGGGTTTTCCCGCCAAGGTAGTATTTTGGCGGGAGCCCTATGCCCCCCGGCGGCCGCCAGGACTCTTGAGGGGCGCGGGAACAAAGGTTTCCGCGCCCCTTTTTTCATGCCAGGAGATCAACCCATGTCACTCAAGGAATTCGCCGACTCCCTTCCCGATTATGCGAAGGATCTTCGGCTCAACATGTCATCGCTGCTGAACGACCAGATTCTGGGCGACCAGCGCAAATACGGCCTTCTGCTCGCCTGCGCGCACGGCACCGGTTACAAGCCGGTCGTCGAAGCCGCCGAGGCGGAGGCCGAGGGCAAGCTCAGCGCCGAGGCCGCCAACGCCGCTCGCGCCGCCGCCGCCGTGATGGCGATGAACAACGTCTATTACCGCTTCGTCCACCTCGCCTCGAACCCAGAATATGGAACGATGCCGGCGAAGCTCAGGATGAACGTGGTCGGCTCGCCGGGCATCGACAAGGCGGATTTCGAGCTTTTCAGCCTGGCGGTGAGCGCCATGAATGGCTGCGGCATGTGCATCGACAGCCACGAGAAGGTGCTCAAGCAGCATGGCGTCAGCGCCGAAATCATCCAGGCCGGCGCCCGCGTCGGCGCAGTGATGAAGGCGGTGGCGACGGTCCACGCGACGCTCTGATCCGGCGGCGCTGGAAATCGGCGCAAGAGAGGCCTATCTCTTTCCCGTCGTAATTGTGCGTGGTGCCAATGCTCTCCGGACTGATCAGCTATCTCGATTCGATAAAGGCCCGCGACCCGGCGCCGCGCTCGCGCTGGGAAGTGCTGCTTTATCCGGGTGTGCTGGCGCTGGGGCTGCACCGCATCGCGCACTGGCTGTTCAAGGGCGAGCTTTATTTCCTCGCCCGCGCCATCAACCACCTGTCGCGCTTTCTGACCGCCATCGACATCCATCCCGGCGCGGCCATCGGCCGCCATTTCTTCATCGACCACGGCTTCACCGTGATCGGCGAAAGCTCCGAGATCGGCGACGAGGTGACCATCTACCAGAGCGTCACCCTGGGCGGCACCAATCCCACTGACGGCGTGGCGGGCAAGCGCCATCCCACGATCGGCGACGGCGTCATTATCGGCTCCGGGGCGCAAGTGCTGGGGCCGATAACGGTTGGTCCCCGCGCCCGGATCGGCGCCAACGCGGTGGTCACCCGGGATGTGCCCGAAGGCGCGACGATGGTCGGCATTCCGGCCAAGCCGGTGCTGGTCGACGCGGCCGATTACGCGAAGGATTTCGTTCCGTACGGCACGCCCTGTAACGAAATGTTTGACCCTGGGGCGCAAAAGTTGGACATTCTGAGGTGCGAGGTCGAACGGTTGAACAAGCGAGTGGCCGAATTGATCGAAGAGCGGGACGGCGCCAAGGCGCCGAGCCGGACGCGGGGGTCGCGCGCACGCGGTGACCGGGAGCGTGATCGGGCCTGATGGGCACCGTCCACCCTTTCCCGCGCCGGGAGGGTGAGGCCTCCCAGATCGGTTTTGAACGAATTGAACTCAGCCGCATCGTCGATCTCTACGGCCGCATGGTCGCCGCCGGGCTGTGGAAAGACTACGCGATCGACTTCGGCCCCGATTACGCCGCTTTCTGGGCGTTCCGGCGCACCGCCGAGAGACCCGAATACAAGATCGAGAAGCGGCCCGCTTTACGTTCGCGGCAGGGGCAGTGGGCCCTGATCGGGGAGCATGGGATGGTGCTCAAACGGGGCCATGAGCTTGGCCCCGTTCTCGCGCCGATCGAACGCCGGCTGTTGAAGCTGGTGGCGGAGTAGCTTTTTAGGCCGCGACCGCTCGATCCAGCACTGGCAGCTTGGACCGCAGCCCCGCAGGCAACGGCGTCACCACGGCCCGTCGTGCGGTGTGCCAGAAGGCGGAGAGGAGCAGTAGGGCTGAACCGATGACGAAGGCGGTGAGGGCGAAGCTCAATTCCACCGCGCCGAACCGTTCCAGCACGTCCGAAAGCGCCCAAAGCACATAGGCCAGTGCCGAGACGAGCAGTGCGCGCCGGTCGATGGCAAGGGCGGTGAGGCCGAGCCCGACATAGACAAGCAGCACGACGACCGCCTCCATAACGGATGCCGAGCCGTCGGTGAGACCGAGCAGCGAAAACACTGGATGGACGATCAGCGGCGCCGCCAGCAGGTGCAGCCAGAAGGCGACGTCCGAGCGGCGCGTTTCCCGCTTCGGGTCGGACGAATCCCACCACATCGCGAAAAGAAACACGCCGACGCCGAGCAGAAGTGCGAAGCCGAGGAGGATGTCATTGAGGCTTTCGGAGTCGCCGACCCCAAAGGCGATGGTGCCGAGCGCGACGCCGACGACCGCGGTCGCGCCAGCGGCGACGGTGATGGGCACACGGAAACGCCGCCAGTGCAGCCAGGCCGAGCCCGCCGCGACCGCCGCCGCGCCGGCCACGACCAGCGCCGCCAGACGTTCATTGTCCTGGAACGCGGATTCGCCGATCGTCAACCCGACGAGAGACGCGACCGCCACGAATACGCCGCCGACGAAGGCGAGCAGCAGCACGATGCTGGGCAGGGCCATGCGCCGCTTCAGCGTGAAGAATTCGGCCAGGCCCCAGGCGGCGCCCGCGACGAACAGGCCGGAGAACGGCGAAGGCCCTGTCCAGTCGCCGCCCATGCGCATCGAGTCGCCGATCCAGCTTACCGCGGTGAGGAGGATCACCGCCGCGATGGCGACGAAAATGTCGTTGAATCCGGTCAGGAGCCGGAAATGCTCCTCGTCGACCGCCGGTGTAGTGCGGCGCGCGGAGACATGGTTCCTGAGCGCGTCCGCCGCCTGCGGCGAAAGGGCACCAGCCGCAACCGCAGCATCGAGATCGCTTTCGCTATACATGGTCGGCTCCCTCCTATGGAGAGCCGATGATAGCGCAGCTGTATTATATTAGCAATACACAGGTGCCGGACAGGCAAATGGGGCGCCGCGAGGGCGCCCCATCATGGGCCTTAGTCGGGGACGCCGACTTCGTAGGTCTGGACGCAATTGTCGGTAACCTCCTTGGTGCAGGGCGGATATTCCTGCTGGGCCGGCTCGGTGGCGAAGACCGCGCTCTGGTTGGCGCTTGGCACCACTGTGGCGCCCGCAGGAGCACTGATCGGCTGGTTCGCGCCGGCAGGCGCGGTGGCGGCGTCCGAAACGACGGCAATGCCACGCGCGTCCACTTCAGGATTTTCGTTGCCCGGTGCGACGGTGGTCGGCGTTCCCGTCGGCGGCGCCATTGTCGTTGCGGGTGGCATCGTTTCGGCCGGCGGCGGTGCGGTCGTGTCCGCCGGCGGTGGCATCGTTTCGGCCGGGGGTGGCACCGTCGGATCCGTCTCCATCGGCTGCTCCGTCCCCATCGTCTCGTCGGTAGTGGTTTGGTCGTCCGTGGTGTCCTGGGCCAGCGCAACGCTGCTGACCGTCAGGGCCGCTGCAAACAAGATCATCTTCATCACACTCTCCTCTCGCCCGGCTGCCCCGCTCAAGCGCCGGGTTCCGCCCCATTACGGACCCTAAACGACGTTGCCGCGAATTATATCCCACCCTATTTGCCGGCTCAGGCATGGCCTTCGCTGTCCAGCGCATAACCGGCCGAACGCACCGTTCGTATGATATCGGCCTTGCCGCCGTCGTTGATCGCCTTCCTGAGGCGACGGATGTGGACGTCGACGGTGCGCGGCTCGATGTCGCTGTCGTGGCCCCACACGGAATCGAGCAGCCGCTCGCGGGAGAAGACGCGGCCGGGGTGCTCCAGGAAGTGGCGCAGCAGGCGGAATTCGGTCGGGCCGAGAGCGATCGTCGCGCCACCGCGCCGCACCTTGTGGGCGCCGATGTCCATTTCGATGTCGGCATAAGCCAGCTGCTCGCCCGCCAGCGCCGGCCGCACGCGGCGCAGCACGGCGCCGACGCGGGCGACGAGCTCACGGGGGCTGAAGGGCTTGGTGATATAGTCGTCGGCGCCGGTTTCGAGCCCGCGAATGCGGTCCGCCTCCTCGCCGCGGGCCGTGAGCATGATAATCGGCACATTGGCGGTCTCGGGGTGACGACGCAGGCGGCGACAGACCTCGATCCCCGACACGCCTTCGATCATCCAATCGAGGAGGACGAGATCCGGCGGATTTTCCCGGGCGAGGAGCATCGCATCCTCGCCGTCGGCGGTATGCGCGACTTCGAAATCCTCGCGCTTCAGATTGTAGACGAGGAGCTCGGCGAGGGCGTTGTCGTCCTCGACGAGCAGGATGCGGCCCTTAGCCATCGGTATGTACGTCGGTCGGGCTGTCGCCCTTGGTCCGCTCCGGCATATGCTCGCCGGTGGCGGCGAAATAGACCATCTCGGCGACGTTGGTCGCGTGGTCGCCCATCCGCTCCAGATTCTTGGCGATAAAGAGGAGGTGGGTGGCGGCGGTGATGTTGTGCGAATTCTCCATCATGAAGGTCAGGAGCGTGCGGAAGATGCTGTTATAGAAGTCGTCGACCGAGCGGTCTCGTTCGCAGACCAGCACCGCCTTGTCGGCATCGCGCGCCGCAAAGGCATCGAGCACGTTGTTCACCATCTCGCCGACGATCCGTGCCATTTCCGGGAGCAGGGACAGCGGCTCCAAATTGGTCGTGTGCTCGATGACATGGACGCGCTTGGCGATATTCTTGGCGTAATCGCCGATCCGTTCGACAACGCCGGCTATCTTCAGCGCTGCGACCACCTCGCGAAGGTCGTCGGCCATGGGCGCGCGAAGGGCGATGAGCTGTACGGCGTTGCGTTCGACCTCGGCTTCGAGCGCATCGATCTTCTTGTCGCCCTCGATGACGCGGTTCGCGGCTTCGGTATCGCGCTGCATCAGCGCGCGCATGCTCTCCGATATGGCGGCTTCGGCGAGACCGCCCATCTGCGCGATTGAGGCGCGAAGCTGGTCGAGATCCTGGTCGAAGGCTTTGACGGTATGTGCGCTGGTGCCCATGGGTGGTCCCTTCTCAGCCGTAACGGCCGGTGATGTAGTCCTTGGTGCGCGTCTCGCGCGGGTTGGTGAAGATTTCCGAAGTGTCGCCATATTCGACGAGGTTGCCGAGGTGGAAGAAAGCGGTGCGCTGCGAGACACGCGCGGCCTGCTGCATGTTGTGGGTGACGATGACGATGGCGTAGCGGCCGCGAAGCTCGTGGATCAGCTCCTCGATCTTGGCGGTGGCGATCGGATCGAGCGCCGAGCAGGGCTCGTCCATCAGGATCACTTCGGGATCGACCGCGATGGCGCGGGCGATGCAAAGCCGCTGCTGCTGGCCGCCGGAAAGGGCGGTGCCGCTGTCCTGGAGACGGTCCTTCACTTCATCCCAGAGGCCGGCTCGACGGAGTGATTTTTCGACGACCCGGTCCATCTCCGTCTTGCCCGCGGCGAGGCCGTGGATGCGGGGACCGTAGGCCACATTCTCGTAGATCGACTTGGGGAAGGGGTTGGGTTTCTGGAACACCATGCCGACGCGGGCGCGAAGCTGCACCACGTCCATCGAAGAGGCATAGATGTCCTCGCCGTCGAGCTCGATACTGCCTTCGACGCGGGCGCTGGCGATCGTGTCGTTCATGCGGTTCAAGGTCCGCAGGAAGGTCGATTTACCGCAGCCGGAGGGGCCGATGAAGGCGGTGACATTTTCCTGGCTGATGTCGATCGAGACGTCGTCGATCGCCTTCTTGTCACCATAGAAGACGCTGACGCCGCGCGCCGTCATCTTGGGCGCGGAGGGGGTGGTCTCCGGCGCTCTCGTTTCGTGGGTCATCGCGTCGATCATGTTTTTCACCAGCGTCGCTCGAACTTGTTTCTAAGATAGATGGCGAGGCCGTTCATCGCGAGGAGGAAGATCAGGAGGACGATGATCGCGGCCGACGTCTTTTCCACGAAGCCCCGGCTGACCTCGTCGGACCAGAGATAGATCTGCACCGGCAGCACCGTTGCCGGATCGGTGATCCCGCCCGGCGGCGTGGCGATGAAGGCGCGCATGCCGATCATGAGCAGCGGCGCCGTCTCGCCCAGCGCGCGGGCCATGCCGATGATCGTCCCGGTGAGGATGCCCGGCAGCGCCAGCGGCAGGACGTGATGAAATACGACCTGGATGCGGCTGGCGCCGATGCCGAGGGCGGCGTCGCGGATCGAGGGCGGGACGGATTTGATCGCGTTGCGGCCGGCGATGACGATGACGGGCATGGTCATCAGCGCCAGCACCATGCCGCCGACCAGGGGTGCCGAGCGGGGCAGGTGCATGAAATTGAGGAAGACGGCGAGACCGAGCAGGCCGAAGATGATCGAGGGCACGGCGGCGAGGTTGTTGATCGACACCTCGATCATGTCGGTCCAGCGGTTCCGCGCCGCATATTCCTCCAGATAGACGGCCGAGAGGACGCCGATCGGAAAGGCGAGAGCGATCGTCACCGCCATCGTGAGGAGCGAGCCCTTGAGCGCGCCCCAGATGCCGACGACGGTAGGGTCGGTGGCGTCGGCGGCGCTGAGGAAGCGGCCGTTGAAGCCGGTCTTCACCGCTTCGGCGGCTTGCAGGCGGTCATAGGCCGCCTCCGCCTCGGGCGCGCCCTCGCCCTTGGCGGCGACGTCGATGTGGTCGGAGGCCGGGAGCCAGAAGGTCTCCGTGCGCGTGAGGATGGAGGGATCGTCCTTGATGGCCTCGCGCACGCGCAGCCAGGCGGCATCGGAGAGGAGCCGCGAGACGCCTTCATATTGGGTTTCGGCGGCGTTTCTCACGACCCCGTCGATATTGACGGAGGCGAGAGCCCGATCGACATTCGGGCCTTGGAGCGTCGCAGGATCGAGGAACAGATCACTCGCCGCGAAGTCGATGTCGAGCCGTACCTCCGTCTGGGTGAAGCCCCTGAGGCCGTTCGCCATCATGGTGATCAGCAGGAAGGCGAGGAAGGCGGCGGACAGCAGGACGGCGCCGAGGCCGATCAGGCGAAAGCGTCGCTCGGCCGCGTAGCGCCGGCGGATGCGTCGCTGCATCGCGTCGGTCTTCCAGTCGGTCGGGATGCGGGCGATATCACTCATAGGCTTCGCGATATTTCTTCACCACGCGAAGCGCGACGATGTTGAGGAGGAGGGTGACGATGAAGAGGACGAGGCCGAGCGCGAAGGCGGCGAGCGTCTTGGCGCTGTTGAATTCCTGATCGCCGGTCAGCAGCTGGACGATCTGGGTGGTGACCGTGGTGACGCTGGCGAAGGGGTTGGCGGTCAGGTTGGCGGCGAGGCCCGCGGCCATCACCACGATCATCGTCTCGCCGATCGCGCGGCTGACGGCGAGGAGGATGCCGCCGACGACGCCGGGGAGGGCGGCGGGGACCAGCACTTTCTTGATCGTCTCCGACTTGGTCGCGCCCATCGCGAGGGAACCGTCGCGCATCGCCTGCGGCACGGCATTGATGGAGTCGTCGGCCATCGAGGAGACGAAGGGGATGATCATGATGCCCATGACGAGGCCCGCCGCCAGCGCCGATTCCGAGGAGGCGCCGGGGATGCCGACGGAAACCGCGAACTCGCGGATGGCGGGCGCCACCGTCAGCGCGGCGAAATAGCCGTAGACGACCGTGGGAACACCCGCGAGCATCTCCAGGGTCGGCTTCATCCAGCTGCGCACCGTGGGGTTCGCATATTGCGTGAGATAAATGGCGCTCATCAGGCCCAGCGGGATGGCGACGATCATGGCGATGATCGCGCCGATGAAGATGGTGCCCCAGAACAGCGGGATCGCCCCGAACGCGCCGGACGAACCCGCCTGGTCCGGCCGGATCGCGGTCTGTGGGCTCCAGTTGGTGCCGAACAGGAACTCGATGGGCGAGACGAGACTGAAGAAGCGCAGCGACTCGAACAGGAGCGAGAGGACGATGCCGAGCGTGGTCAGGATCGCGATCAGGGATGCGAGGAAGAGGAGCCCCATCACCAGCCGCTCGACCCGAGTGCGGGCGCGGAAATGCGGCGAGAGGCGGGTATAGCCGAAGGCGCCGCCGGCGAAGGCGAGCAGCAGGGCCGCGGCGCCGCCGATCAGGCCGTAATGGCCGATGGCCTCCTCATAAGCGGGCGCGAGCGTGCGGGCCTCGGGATTGAACGCCGTCTGGATGGCTCCGCTGGCCAAGCCCCGAGCTTCGCTGAGGACCGCGCCGCGCTGCATCGGCTCGGTCGGAAGGGTCGCGGCGGCGGGGCTGTCGAGCACCGCCTGGGTCACGAGTCCGCCGGAAATCGAGCTCCACACCACGAGAAACAGCAGGGCCGGGATCAGCGCCCATAGCGCCACATACCAGCCGTGATAGGAAGGGAGAGAGTGCAGGCGCGGCTTGCCCGGTCCGGCGAACGCCATCGCCCGGGCGCGCGCGGTGAGCCAGGCCACGAGGCCCAAACCCAGGATCAGCAGGACGATCGCGAGCAGCGACAAGCCGGTAATTCCTCGAACAGTGGAACGCCGGACCCGTTCCCGGGCCCGGCGCCTTACAAGTTACTTCAGCTCGCTGGCCGAAACCGGCGTCAGCGAGGTGATGGCCGCCTTGGCGCTCGCTTGCACGTCCGCAGGCGAGGCGACGAGGCCGCGCTCGGCGAGATAGCCCTTGTCGCCCCAGGCCGACGCATATTCCGCGAGGAACTCGCGAAGGCCCGGAACGGCGGCGACATGCTCGCCCTTCGCATAGATGTAGAGCGGCCGCGCACCCGGATAGTCGAAGCCGGAGATCGTCTCGTAAGTCGGGGTGACGCCGTTCAGGGTCAGGCCGCGCACCTTGTCGGTATTCTCGTCGAGGAAGCTGTAGCCCATCACGCCGACCGAACCCGGATTGGCGGCGACCTTCTGGACGAGGAGATTGTCGTTCTCGCCCGCCTCGACATAGGCGCCGTCCTCGCGGATCTTGGTGCAGACCTGCTTGTAGCGGTCCTCGTCGCTGTCTTTGAGCGCCTTCATATCGGCGTTGGTGGTGCAGCCCTTCTCCAGGATCATCTCGGCTAGCGCGTCGCGAGTGCCCGACGTCGGCGGCGGGCCGTAGACCTTGATCGCCACGGCGGGGAGCTCAGGGTTCACATCCTGCCACGTCTTGGCCGTGTTCGGCTCGCCATAGGGCGTGGCTGCCAGCGCCGAGTAGACGTCCTCGAGCGTCAGTGGGATCGGCTGGGCGCCGTTCGCCTGGATGAAGACGAGGCCGTCGATGCCGACGGGGACCTCGATCACCTGATTGACGCCGTTCGCGTTGCACTCGGCCAACTCCGACGCCTTGATACGGCGCGAGGCGTTGGTGACATCAGGATGCTGCACGCCGACGCCGGCGCAGAACAGCTCCACACCCGCGCCCGTGCCCGTCGATTCGACGATCGGCGCGTCGAAGCGCGGATTGGCCTGGGCGAAGCGCTCGGCGACCGCGGTCGTAAAAGGATAGACGGTGGACGAGCCGACGATGCGAATCTGGGACCGCGCGTCGCCCGCACCGCCCCCGGCGCCGTCCTGGCCCTGGCAGCCGGCAAGCGCCAGCGCCGCCGCCGCAATCATGAAAATCGCTTTCTTCAATTTTGCCTCCATGGAGAGCCGTTAGTCGGCCTCGGGCACGTCCTTAGGGCTGCTACGCGTGACTTCTGTGACGGTTGCATGACTCTTTGATGACAGTGCCGGCAGATAGACGGTGAAGCGGCTGCCCTCACCCTGCCTGCTCTCGATCTCCAGGCGTCCGCGATGACGGCCGACGATATGCTTGACGATGGCGAGCCCGAGCCCCGTCCCTCCCATCGACCGGCTGCGGCCGGGGTCGACACGATAGAATCGCTCGGTGAGGCGCGGCAGATGCTCGGGCGCGATGCCTTCGCCCCGGTCGATCACGCTCATGCGGATCATGTCCGGACCCGCGCCTTCGAACCGCACTGTCACATCCTCGCTGTCGCGACCATATTTGAGGGCGTTGACGACGAGGTTCTGGATCAGTTGCAGGAGCTGCGTGCGGTCGCCGGCGACGATGGGTTCGCCATTGTCCTGTTCGACAATGATTCGGCTCTTCTTGCGCTCGATCAATTGCTCGCAGCCCATTTTCACCTGCTCGACGAGGGGGAGAAGGGGCACCGGCTCGCGCGGGACGCTGAACCGCTCCGCTTCGATCCGGGAGAGGGAGATGAGATCGTCGACGAGCTGCTGCATGCGTCGTGCCTCATCCTCCATGATCTTGAGGAATCGCTTGCGCGTCGCCGGATCGCTCGCGGGGTCATCGTCCTGTAGAGTTTCGGAAAATCCGATCAGCGTCGCCAGCGGGGTTCTTAGCTCGTGGCTGGCGTTGGCGACGAAATCGACGCGCATCTGCTCGGATGCATGCGCCTCGCTGCGATCCTTGAGGCGCACCAGGCGGCTGCCGTCGGGCAGGGGAGAGAGGGTCATCTCCCAGCGCCGGTCGCGGTCGCCCAGGCCGACTAGCTCGGTCCGGGAGGCGTCTTCCCCACCCTCTCCGATCAGCCGCTCCGCTGCCGCCGGGTGACGGATGGCGAGCCGGACGTCGACACCCTCGATATGATCTCCCAGCACCGTCTTGGCCGCCTTGTTGGCGAAAAGGACCCGTCGGTCGCGCACGATCATCACCGGATCCTCGACCGCGTTAGCCAAATCACCCGTTCGCGGGAGAATGGATTCCGCCGCGATCTCCGCCGGCTGTTCTTCCGCAGACGCGGATCTGCCGGGTGCGACCAGGAGCCCCAACGCGATGACGCCCGCGAGCATGGCAAGGAGACCCGCCAGAAAGGGCGCGCCCGACGATGTCGCTAGGAGAAGCCCCAGCCCCGCCGCAATCGCAGCGGCCGCGCCCCGCAAGAGCCCTTTCACAGCCATGGGGCTGTCCCTTAACGGGATCGTTCCGGCGACGCTACTGGTCGCACGCGTGCCGCTTTACGCTTATGAAAGAAGCAAGCTGTATTTGAGATGGCGTCATGAGCGAAGCTGAAGGCAAGAAGCCGGCGGAGAGCGCCGCCCAGCCGAACCGCCGCGTCGTATTGGCGCTCGGCGCGGCGGCCGCGTCGACGGTCGTCACCATACGTCCCGCGCTGGCCCAGACCGCCGGATCCGTCCTCACCTGCGAGATTCCGGTGCCGGCGCCCGAAGCGGCCGGCAATTATATCGCCGCCGACGGCAGCCTGGTCGCGCCGGGGACGGCGGGCTCCTTCCCGCCCGCACCGCGCAACCTTACCGGCGAAGAAGTGAAGGTGATGCTTCGCGGCGGACCGTCGCCCGCCGGGATCGATAGCGAAAGCGCTCAGGCCTATGCCAATTACATACGCCGTCTGCAGGCGGGGATGAGCGGCTTCACCTGCTACGCCTCGCTGCAGATGCCGCGCTGAACCACGAGAGGGGCGGCCATGCCTGGCCCCCGCTTTGTCGCCGATCCGCCCGAGTGGACGCGCCGCGTCGAGATGGGCGGCCTGACGGCGCTATTCCACATCCCGTCGGGGATGACGCATCTGCTCGCCGCGCCCGCGCCCCAGATACTGGACGTCATCGCGAACAACCCGGGTGATGCGGCTGAAATCCTGTCGCGCATGACCGTGGACTTCGACGTGGATGGCGGCGAGGACGCGATTCTGGCCCGCCTCGCCGAGCTGGAAGCGTCGGGGCTCGTCAGCCGCGTATGAGACATGAAGTCCAGCTTCAGGTCGGCCCTGTGGGTTTTCGCGTCGGCTCGGACTGGTCCGCCCCGATCGAGGCTTTGCGTGCGCTTTATGAGGGGTATCCGGCGCCGAGCGGCGCCTCCGACTTTACAGTCCGTCTCGAGGCGGAAAGACCGTGGCGGCGGTGGGTGCGGCCTTCGGTGGCGATCCGGGGCGACTATACGCTGCCGGATGCCGCGCCGCTTTCGCTGGAGCATGGGTTGCTCGCCGCCGAGATGGGGATGAACCTGCAAATGGCGCTGGGGCAGAAGCGCTATCTGCTGCTGCACGCCTCCACCGTCGAGAAGGACGGGCGGGCGCTGCTGATGACGGGCCATTCGGGTTCGGGCAAGTCGACGCTGGCGGCGATCCTCGGCGAGCGCGGCTGGCGGCTGATGGGCGACGAATTCGCACTGCTCGATCCCGAGGACGGCCGCCTATACGCCTTTCCCCGCGCGGTGAGCCTCAAGAACGGCGCCATCTCCGTTGTCGCCGGTATCGCAGATGAAACGCGGCTGGGGCCACTTCTCACCGGAACGCCGAAAGGCTCGATCCGCCACCTCCGCCCCCGAGCGGAGGCGCTCGAGCGGATGGCGGAGCCGGCCAAGCCCACCCTTATTCTGTTTCCTCGCTTCGGTCGCGATCTGACGCCCGCCGTCCGCCCGGTCGGCGCCGCCGAGGTGTTCGTGCGGCTGACCCAGGCCTCGACCAACTATGTCGCGCTGGGCGAGGCGGGGTTCAACGCCCTGGCGGGACTGGTCCAGAAAACGCCGGCCCGGGCGATCGATTATCCGGATACCGAGGCGGCGCTGGCGCTGGTGGCGGAACTTTGGGCGGAGCTGACATGAACGCCGCGCGCCGCCTGATCCGCGCACTCCGCGACCCCGCCAGCGTCGCCGGTCTCGATTCCGGTCAATGGACCGCGCTGATCGCCGCCGCGCGCGCGGAATCGCTGATCGGAAGTCTGGCGCATCGTCTTGAAGGCCAATCCATCCCGGAGAGGATCGGGCGAATTCTCGAAGATGCACGAGGCGATCACGCCTATGCCCGGACCCAGGCGCTGTGGGAGGCGGAAATGGCCCGCCGCGCGCTGGCGCCGCTGGGCGTGCCGGTCATTCTCCTCAAGGGCACCGCCTATGTCGCCGCGGGCCTGGCGGCGGGCGAGGGACGCTCGATCGGCGATCTCGACATCATCGTCCCGCGCGAAAGTCTCGATGCCGTTCAGGACGCCCTTCTCGCCGCCGGCTGGGAATGGGTGAAGGAGGACGCCTATGACGACCTCTATTACCGCCGCTGGATGCACGAGCTGCCGCCGCTCATCCACAAAGAGCGCGACCGGATGATCGACGTCCACCATACGATCCTGCCGCTCACCGCCCGCCCCCGGCCCGACGCCGCGGCCATGATCGCTGACAGCATCGCGCTCGAGAACGGCCTCCGCACCCTTTGTCCCGAGGACATGATCATCCACGCCGCCGCTCATCTGTTCGCCGACGGCGACCTCGCCGGCGGGCTCCGCAACCTGTGGGACATCGACCGGCTGCTGCGGGAGTTCGCGGGCGAGGACGGCTTTTGGGGCCGGTTGCAGGCACGCGCCGAACGGCATCAGCTCCGGCGGCCGGTCGCCCGCGCGTTGCGCCTGGCCCGGCGCCTCTATGGAACGCCCATCGACGAGCGATGGGCGGCACCGAGCCGGCTGCCGGACCGGCTGTTCGAAGCCCGCTTGCTCGCCCGCAACGGCTGGGGGCAGGGGACGCGCAAGGGCCTGCGCTTCGCCTTCTACGTTCGCTCGCACTGGCTCCGCATGCCGCCGTCAATGCTGGCGCGACATCTGTGGATCAAGGCGCGAAGGAACAGCGTGTCGCCCGCTTCCGCGCCGGCATTCCAACTTGGTGCTGACTAGCTCCGGCGGTCGCCTTCGCTCTCTGCCGCTTCCTTCGTGGGCGGCATGACATAAAGCGGCCAATAGCCGTCGAGCTGTGCCTGCTTCAGAGACGTGCTCAGTTCCGCTCGAAGGGCGGATCGTATGGCTTCCGCCTCCTGGTCCCGCCCCAGCAGATAGTAGATCCGCGCCGCCTCCAGCCTGGCCCGCTGCGCGATTGTGAGGTTGCCGAAGGGATCGAAATAGGAATCGATCCGCTTGCGGTCCTTCACGCCATCCCAGGTGAACCTCCGCTCGCCCGCCTCCCCGGCGATGGCCAGATGCGCGGACAGCGCCTGTTCGGGGCTCATTCGTCCCTGTATCTCGGCAAGCCTGGTCGCCAGCAGCCGCGTCTCGGCGCCGGGCTGTTGCCGCTGGAGCTGGTCGATCACGTCTTCCATCCAGGCGAGGTCCACCGCCTCGCCCCGCGATTGCATCCCCAGCAGATTGAAGGTGGCGATGGCGAACAGATCCTCGACGCGCTGATGTCGTGTTATCTCCGCCAGCCCCGGTTCGGACGCGATATCCGAGGGCTGAATGATCTTTATCCCCCGATGATCGGCGAGAATCCGTTCTAGATCGTCCTTGTGCATCATGCCGACGACGACCAGCAGCCGCTCGCCGGGATATTTCCGCGCCGCCAGCGCGATGCGCCGCGCCTGAAGGAAGGTCCGGTAAAGGAACAGGCGCCGTGCGAAATCTCCGCGCGGCTTGTCCGGATAGTTGAGGTAGAATTTCCTGTGCTTCGCCCGCTCGGCTTCCTCGTCAGCAAAGAACAAGCCGTCGGTGCGCGTCTGCGGATCGGAAAACGTCAGAAAGCCCTGAAAGCCCGAAGGCTTGCGCAGCAAAGGCGGCGCCTCGAGATCGGCGATCCCGAAGGCGAGCTCCGTGTCCTCCGGCGCCGGCAGCCAGTCGAACGGACATAACGGCGTCTTCGTCTCTCGAGCCCAGGGGACGATGACATCCTGAATCTCATAGGTGAATTCATAATGGTCGCGTCGAGCGAATTCTTCCGGCGCGCGCTCGATGCAAATGGCCGCGGGCGAGATGGAAGAGAAGAAGGCTCGCATCGCGGCGGGCTGCTGCCTGCGGTTGACGAGCTGGGCGGAGTGATCGACGCCGAGTATCACCACCTCGGTCGCGGCCGGTTCACTCTCGGCCGCCGCTACCGGCGCCGCCGCCAGCAACAGGAAAGCCGCCAGGATGCGAATAACAAACATTATTTCCCCTTTTTGTCTGCCAGGCTCGGCTCCGAACGCACTCCCTCCGCAGGATCGCGATACCCTATCAAGCCGTTGATTGACTACACTTGTAGTCAGTTTTTGAACATCGGATGAATGTCGGTTGCTCCGAGAGCTCGGGTGCCTGGCTTATAGAGGCGGTATAGTGCCGGCACGAGCCCGGCATAGCTGTCGATCACCGCGTCGGCGCCGAGCGCTTCCACTGGCCGGTCGGAAAAGCCGAAGCTGACGGCGACGAAGGGCACCTGCGCCGCGCGGGCCGTGTCGGCATCGACGATGGAGTCGCCGACGAAAGCCGCCCGTCCGCCGCCGGCGCGGGCGAGGGCCTCGTGCAGGGGAGCGGGGTCGGGCTTCTTCACCGGGAGCGTGTCGCCCCCGACGATCGCGTCGAAGCGGTTCGTCCAGCCTAGCGCCTCCAGCAGCCGACGCGTGAGTTTTTCCGGCTTGTTCGTGCAGATGGCGAGCGCCACGCCGCGCCCCCTTAGCGCCTCCAGCGCGCCCTCCAGATCCGGATAGGCCTGGGTGCCGTTGCAGATATTGGCGCGATAATGATCGAGGAAGACGGGAAAGCCCTGCTCGACCAATTCTTCCGATGGCTCCCCGGTCGCCGCCAGCCCCTTGCGGAGCAGCGCCTTGGCGCCGTGGCCGACCAGATGACGCACCGATTCCGTCGGCACGCCGTCCCGTCCGAGCGCGCGCAGCGTGTGGTTGAGCGAGGCGGCCAGGTCCGGAGCGGTGTCGGCGAGGGTTCCGTCGAGATCGAAGGCGACGACGTCGAAAGGGATTGGGATCATGTGTCAGGCGCTTAGGAGCGGGGCTATGGAAATGGCAAGGCATCCGTGCCAAGGGAGCGCGCGAGGGCCATGGGAAACGCATGACAAGTCAACGGGAATTCGCCGCCATCATCCTCGCCGCCGGCAAGGGCACGCGGATGAAATCGGACGTGCACAAGGTGCTGCACCCGATCGCCGGCCGCGCGATGCTGGATCACCTGCTCGGCGTGGTCGACAGCCTGGGGCCGGCGCGCAAGGTGGTGGTGGTCGGCGCGGGTCGTGAGCAGGTCGAACATCTGGTTGAGGCGCGGGGCGGCGAGATCGCGGTGCAGGAAAAGCAGCTCGGCACCGCCCACGCAGTGCTGCAGGCGAAAGACGCGCTGGCCGGCTTCACGGGCGACATCCTCATCCTCTACGGCGACACGCCGCTGATCGAGGCGGAGACGATGGCGCGGATGCTCGACCGGCTGAACGCGCCGGAAGCGCCCGCCGTGGTCGTGGTCGGTTTTCGGCCCGAAGACCCGCTCCAGTATGGCCGCATCATCGTGGCGGGCGACGGCACCATCGAGAAGATGGTGGAGTATAAGGACGCCTCGCCTGAAGAGCGGGCCGTAAATCTTTGCAATTCGGGCATGATGGCGGCGCGGGCAGGGGATTTGTTCGACCTCCTCGCGCGGGTGGGCAACGACAATGCGGCCGGCGAATATTACCTCCCCGACATCGTCATGCTGGCGGCGAAGGACGGGCGGCGCTCGGCCGTGATCGAGGCCGAGCCGTGGGAGATGGCGGGGGTCAACAGCCGCGCGGAGCTGGCGCTGGTCGAGGCCGAGTGGCAACGGCGGCGGCGCCTCGAGGCCATGGCTGACGGGGTGACGCTGGTCGCTCCGGATACGGTGTGGTTCGCGCACGATACGGTTATCGGGCGGGACTGCGTGGTGGAGCCCAATGTCGTCTTCGGACCAGGCGTCCGCATCGCCGACGGTGTCACGATCCGCGCGTTCAGCCATATCGAGGGCGCCGACATCGCGAAGGGGGCCGAAATAGGCCCCTATGCCCGCCTCCGCCCCGGCGCAGAGATCGGCGAGAAAGCCAAGGTCGGAAACTTCGTCGAGGTGAAGAAGGCGAAGCTGGGCATGGGCGCCAAGGCCAACCATCTGACCTATCTGGGCGATGCTGAGATCGGCGCCGGCGCCAACATCGGCGCGGGAACGATCACATGCAATTATGACGGCTTCTTCAAATATCCTACGAAGATTGGCCAGGGCGCGTTCATCGGTTCGAACACCGCGCTGGTGGCGCCGGTGACAATCGGCGCGAACGCTATTGTCGGCGCGGGATCGGTCGTGACGCGGGACGTGCCCGCTGATGCCCTCGCCGTCGCGCGCGGCGAACAAATCGAGCGCCCCGGCTGGGCGGCGCGCTTCCGGGCGATGATGACGGCAAAGAAGAAGGCTTCCTGAAGGGGCAAATCCAGATATGTGCGGAATTATCGGAATTCTCGGCCGCGAGGAGGTCTCGGACCGGCTACTCGAGGGCCTGAGGCGGCTCGAATATCGGGGCTATGATTCGGCCGGCCTTTGCACCGTCATCGACGGGCGACTGGAAAGGCGCCGCGCCGAGGGGAAGCTCGACAATCTCGCGCGCGAGCTCTCTCAGGAGCCGCTCCCAGGCATTGTCGGGATCGCCCATACGCGCTGGGCGACCCACGGCGCCCCCACCCGCGACAATGCCCATCCCCATGCCACGGACGAGGTCGCTGTCGTCCATAACGGCATCATCGAGAATTTCCGGCCTCTCCGCGAGGAACTGGTCGCCGAGGGCCGCACCTTCGCCAGCCAGACCGACACCGAGGTCGTCGCCCATCTCGTCAGCCGCGAGATCGAGCGCGGCGCGCATCCCAAGGACGCCGTCGCGGCGGCCCTGAAGCGCATTCACGGCGCCTTCGCCCTCGCCATCCTTGTGCGCAGCCATCCCGACATGCTGATCGGCGCCCGCCTCGGTTCGCCGCTGGTCGTCGGCTATGGCGACGGCGAGACCTATCTGGGTTCCGACGCATTGGCGCTGGCGCCGCTCACGCAGAAGATCAGTTATCTGGAGGAGGGCGACTGGGTCGTCATCACCCGCGAAGGGACGCAAATCTACGACAAGGACGACCAGCCGGTCGAGCGGCCGATCACCACCTCGGGCGCGAGCGCCGCGGCGATCGAGAAGGGCAACCACCGCCACTTCATGCAGAAGGAGATTTTCGAGCAGCCGATCGTCGTCGCGCAGACGCTCAAATCCTATCTCCGCCCGCTGGAGCAGAAGGTCGCGCTGCCGCAGATGGACTTTTCCTTCGCCGACGTGCCGCGCATCACCATCGTCGCCTGCGGCACCAGCTTCTACGCCGGCATGGTCGCCAAATACTGGCTGGAGCAGTTCGCCCGCGTCCCCGTCGAGCTCGATATCGCGTCCGAGTTCCGCTACCGCGCGCCGGTGCTGGAGAAGGGCGGCATGGCGCTCTTCATCTCGCAATCGGGCGAGACGGCCGACACCCTGGCTGCGCTGCGCCACGCCCGCGCCGAAGGTCAGAAGATCGCGGTGGTCGTCAACGTCCCCACCAGCTCGATGGCGCGCGAGGCGGACCTCTTGCTTCCCACCCACGCCGGGCCGGAGATCGGAGTCGCCTCGACCAAGGCCTTCACCTGCCAGCTCGCCGTCCTCGCCGCTCTCGCCGCCAAGGTCGCGCGCGACAAGGGCGTGATGAGCGAGGCGGAGGAGCGGGAGATCGTCGAGCACCTCACCGAAGCGCCCGCCTGCATGAACGCCGCCCTTGGCCATGACGAGGAGATCGAGCGCATGGCGCCGGTCGTCGCAGCGGCCCGCGACGTCCTCTATCTGGGGCGCGGCACCGACTATCCAATGGCGATGGAAGGCGCGCTGAAGCTGAAGGAAATCAGCTATATCCACGCCGAAGGTTATGCGGCGGGCGAGATGAAACACGGCCCCATCGCCCTCATCGACGAGCACGTCCCCGTCATCGTCATCGCCCCTTCCGGTCCCCTGTTCGAAAAGACAGTCAGCAACATGCAGGAAGTCCAGGCCCGCGGCGGCAAGGTCGTCCTCATCTCCGACGCGGAAGGCCTGGCCCAGGCGAGCGAAGGCACCATCGCCACCATCGAGATGCCCAAGGTCCACCCGCTGATCGCGCCGCTGGTGTATGCGGTGCCGGTCCAGTTGCTCGCCTATCATGTTGCGGTGGCAAAGGGCACGGACGTGGACCAGCCGAGGAATCTGGCGAAGAGCGTGACGGTCGAGTAAGCCTCGGCAGGCCAGCCCTCCCGTTGTTTTCTAACAAAAAAGTCGCCTAGTCATTAAGAATGTTTCCTAGCGAAATATAAAGTTGCCTAGTCACATTGAGAGTCGCCTAGTCGGCGGCTGATCAACTCGCTCCGCTGGTCACGCTAGTGGAGAAGAGAGTGCTGGCCCTTTTTCCGGACATCCGCGATGACGAGCCCGTCTACAGCGTCGTCGCGCGGCATGCGGACGCGATGCTGCTCAGCAATGTTAATCAGGTCTCGAGAGCCGTCTTTGGTGCCACAAGAGTAACCCCGGGTGTCGACATACCCGCTCGCCTCGATGCGCTTCATGCGAGGCTCCCAACGGGATACGGCGTCTCGCTGGACGCGCTAATCGATAAACATACTGCCTATCCATATTACAGCAGCTTTTTGTCACCCGAACGCGCGCAGAAGGCACGGGAAGCGCTACGCCTCGGAGATGCTCGGACCGCGATGAGTTCCCTTGGCATGCAGCGAGAGCTGCCGACGACATCGCTTTTATTTTGCCAGGAATGTGTTCGTTCAGATGCGAATGGGACAGACGACGAAACTCCCTATTGGCGGCGGGTGCATCAACTTCCCGGGGTATTCTTCTGTCCCGACCACGAGATGCCTCTCTCGGAGAGCGGTGTTGCACGACGGGATTCAGTGAAGCTTGCAAATTTCGTCAGCCTCGGGACCGTGCTTGAAAAGCATGGTCCGTTCGATCTGGTCGAATTTAATCAGGCGAAGCGTGACGTTCTCATCAGATTTGCGAAGGATAGTGCTTGGCTCCTGCGGGAAAGGCCATACAGTTCGGCCATCGATGTGCAGCATCAGCTCAAATCCTGGTTGAGGGGAGCTGGCTGGAATAGCGGCCGCACCAGCATCCGAATAAGCGATCTGTTAGCGCGGGCGCGCACGGTCTGGGGGCCGGACGTTCTTTCGGAGCTAAAGCTTGGCGGGCCATCTTTAAGGAGCGGCGGCCATCCTTTCTCCGGCTCGTCGACAAGGATATCGGTCGCCGTGCTGAGGCAGAGCACGAGCCCGAAAACGCGACCACTTCCATACCTGGTGCTGTTGAGTAGCGCAGGCATTCCGATCGCGGATATATGGACAAAGGAGCCACCTCAGCCAGAACTCACAAAAGTCCATTTGAGCGCGCCTTGTGGAAATCCCGCCTGTAACGATTATGATCCGCCTGTTCCCCGCCCAGTAAAGGTCGCGACCTCGGTAGAGTGGGTTGTCATCTCGTGTCCTGCCTGCGGCTTCACGTATGGCCAGAGGTCGAGCCAGACTACGCAGACCAAACGTATTTTCCGGTATGGCCCAGTCTGGGAAGCTCGTTTGCGCGAGCTAATTGCGGAAGGGACGGCGACCAGTTCTATCTTCAAAACTGAACTGGGCGTCACAGTACCAACGATACAGCGTCGGGCGCTTGAGCTTGGTATTTGGCACCCCCGCTGGTCCGAGCAGGGGAGGTCTCGTGTCGAGCGCATCGTGCAGAGGGGCTGGAAGAAAAAGGCTGAGGAACGGATCGAGTATCATCGATCCCAGTGGCTCGCGCTGCGGCGCGAGAAGCATTCACTATCTATCTCGGAACTCAGGCGTCTCGCTGGAAGCAGCTATAGCTACCTTCGTGAACTGGACAAAGAATGGCTCGTCGCAAACTCGCCAGAGCAGATCTGGCGAGAACCCAAGCGCAATTTTATCGACTGGCGATTGCGCGATGGCGTGACGAGGAAAGAAATCGCCGCTGCCATCCGCTCGATTCTAGGTTCACCGGGGCGTCCCCGGCGCCTCACAATGCGATCAATAGGCTCGGAGGTCGGGAGCTCCGGCTCGCTGAGAACGTCATTGCAATACATGCCGCGCAGCCGAGCGCTGATAGAACGCATGGTCGATACCGACTATTCGTTTATGTTACGTCGGCTTCAGTTTGCCGCAGCTCTATTTGTCGAAGATCGGACCGTTCCCACGCCGACACAACTAGCGAAGCGCTCGGGATTTGATTTTAGAGTGGTCCGTGGCAACGAAGATACGGTTGCATCCGCCGTCAATGTTATCCGTCACCACGTTCGCACCGGCGAACCACTGCCGGCGCGCTGCAATCTCCAGTTGAAGCCGGAAGTGGTATCGAAGGCGGACGAAGGGGCGAACGCATGACGCTCGCACCTATTGACCCAGATACGCTTCGATGGATCAAAGGCCGGCGGAAGCAAGGCCGTGGCTCCGGGACCGGGGCCGATTACAAGCCGTGGCTTACCGTTCGCGATGTGTCGAGTCACGGCGATGTGCATCGGCCGCTCGACCGCCACGGACGCACCATGCACCTCCTCAGCACGCGCGAATTCTGGGGCCACCTGATTTTAGAGCGTTCCGACGCAGTGGTAGACGTGCAAGAGCAGTTCCCTCTCTTTGAGCTTGATGAGACGCGCGAGATCGCTGCCGAGCTCGGATATCGTCATCCCAAACAACGTCGAAAAATCAAAGGAAGGTCCATTTGGCGTGAAGAGCCGATGACCACTGATTTTCTGGTGACACTAAAGGATGTGGATCAGCTCCCTGCCAAAATCGCCATCTCCATCAAAACGATAGATGAGATCGAGAAGTCATCGATAAAGCACCGCCAACGCCTTCTCGAGAAGGTAGAGATCGAACGCACCTATTGGGCACGACGGGGCATCCCCTTCATGATGATCACGGATCGGGAGCTACCGGAGAATCTCGTTCACAATCTCGATCTTATTCTCCCTTGCCGATCGCTTGAGCATTATGAGCGCTTTGCCGATGTCGAAGGCGTCCTGTCCTTCCTCCTCGACAGGATAAGGGCAGCTCCCACGGAGCCGCTCGGCACGGTTTGCAGTTCAACGGATTATGAGTTGGACCTAGAGCCCGGAAGCTGCCTGGTTTTGGTCTGGCATGCACTGGCCACTCGCATGTGGAACACCGATCTGCTGGGTCAACGCCTAGATCCGGCACTCCCGATTGGCGAGATTTCTCGTGGCCATGCGGTGCAGCAGGGGAGGCTCGCGGCATGACCAAGCGGAAGGAGATCACTCTCAATTGTATCCTCGAGTCCACGACGCGCGATGGTGTTACAAAACGATTCCGGCGGGTGCTCCACTTGGACGATCGGACACAGCGGATTTGTGTCATTGATCTGCGCGAGAAGCTGCCGGGTGAACGTGGTCACCCCATGCCAGAATGGGAGGCCGTTGCCGACATTGTGGAAGGCGTGGAGTCGGGGTCGATTAGGATCGCCGAAGATGACCCTTGGTATGCTGACACTCGCCCGGACACTGAATTAAGCAAAGCCAGTCTTAAGACACGCGCAAGCCGATGGGCTATAATTGCGCCGCTCGTTGATCGTGATGTGGATCCGGCCCAGCTCATTCTCCATGCAAGCCATCGCGGGGCGATGGTCAATGATGCGCATGCGGCCACGAAAGTAGCTTTGGACACGATCTACGATTGGCTTCGACTGTGGTGGCGAGGCGGGCAGACCGAGAACGCGCTACTGCCAAATTTCAATCGGTGCGGCAAAAACCTCACGGGTGAGCCGCGTACACCCGGCACAAAGAAGCGGGGCCGCCGCTCGATAGGGACGAAGCTCGCGGGCGAACATCCCGGCATGAATATCGACACTGAGACTCGTCGCAAGCTCGTCGCGGGAGGAAAGCGGTTTTATAACCGGAAATTCGGGAAGCGGGCACTTGGTTGGAAGGAGGCCTATGATCGTACGATCGCTGCTTTCTTCGCGAAGCGCATCGAGGTGCGGGAAGATGGCACGCGCGTTCCGATAGTCTGGGAAGGACCAGATGATGATGGTCGGTTTCCGACACTGAACCAGTTTCAATACTGGGTGAACTGGTCTCGTAACGAACTTGAAGCCTCGATCGCGAGACATGGGGCGCGGCGGCATGCGCTCGAGAATCGCGCTGTTTTGGGGACGTCCCAGCATCTGTCAAAAGGGCCCGGAGACCTGTTCCTGATCGATGCCACCATTGTCGATCTTTATGTGCTTAGCTCAATCGACCGGCGGCGGGTGGTCGGTCGGCCTGTGCTGTATTTCGTGATCGACCACTTCAGTCTGATGATCGTCGGCTTTTATGTTGGCTGGGAGGGGCCAAGCTGGATGGGCGCCCTGATGGCACTCGAAAACGCGTTCACCGAGAAGGTTTCATTCTGTGCCCGCTACGGCAAAGAGATCGAGCCCCATGAGTGGCCTTGTCACCACATTCCCCGGAAGCTCACCGGTGACAGAGGGGAACTCATCAGCAAGGCTTCGGATTGGACCGTGCCCGGGCTAAACCTCATTCTCAAGAACACACCCCCCTTCCGAGCTGACTTCAAATCCTTCGTCGAGGGTTATTTCAAGATTCTCAATGAAAAAGCCGTCGAACGGATGCCTGGGTGGGTTGATCAACATAGAGATCGGGGAGATCCGGACTACAGGCTCGATGCAGTATTGACGCTACCGGCCTTCATAAAGCTGATCATCGAGTTGATCCTCCACAACAATATGTTTCGGAAGGTAAATCAGGTTCCAGTCGGCTTTCCTCGAACGCTCGACTATCACCCTAGCCCGCTTGAGCTCTGGGAGTGGGGCATCGCGAATAAGATCGGCGCCGGACGTGTGCTTTCGCGAGAGAAGGTGCGGGTTGGACTTCTACCTCGGTATGAGGCGCGGTCTTCATATGAGGGCTTGGGAATTCTCGGTGGCTTGCTTCATTACGAGAGCGCCGACGCCATGGCGCAGGGATGGTTCCAGCGAGGGACTGGGCGCAGATCGAAGACTTGCAACTTGTTTCTCGACGAGCGGGATGTCTCCATCGCTTATCGGCGACTCCCGAACGGCAATGTCGAGGAATGCCCTCTGACGCCTGCGAGCGGCGTGCACTTCAAAGGCAAATCGCTAGCCGAGGTCTTGGATGACCACGATCGTGAGAAGATGGGCCTTGCGCGAACGAAGAATCGGGACGTGCAGAAGCGCTTGGAACTTGGGGCGACATTCGATCAGATCGTCCAAGTCGAGCAGGAATTGAACGAGCGAGCTGCCGGAGGCGCCAAGGTCAAGCCGAACATAAGCGATATAAAAGAGATGAAGGCTCTCGAAAAAGACCACAATCGGCGTGAGCAAAAGTTCACGCCGACCTCCGAGGCGAACGAATCGCCGATGCCGCCAGCCAACGACGACAACGACGGCAACGACGACAACGCGTACGTGCCATTCTGAATGTCATCTGTCATCCGGATAAAGCAGTTTCGAGGAGAGTCTCATGGACGATGAGTATGGCTTTGATCCGTTCAATGAGGGCGAAGCCCGAGAGGCTATCTACTATCCCCAGACAGTTCGGAACTATCAGGGTAACCCATTTATCGAGGCTTTGGGTCCGCTCTTGGAGCGTGACGAAGCTATGGCCGAGATGGCATATTACCCGGATCATTATGATGAAGATCGGCTAGCTTCCAAAATCGAGCGGGAGCATATGGTGGCAGGGTTGGAGCACATTCGCCATCCGCTTCGCCTCCACGCTGAGCTTTACTCGCGCCTGTCCCGCTTAATGAGGAGCGGGTATGTCGCGAGGAATCCACTGGACCGCTTTTTCCAGAAGCAGATCGCCGAAGCAGACTCCCAGCTGACAATCACCGGAAAGCGGTCCGACCTGCGCGTCACGAACCCTTATGGTCTGAAGAAGAAAGCTCGTAGGACAGCATCAGGTCTCACATTCCTAGGGATTACCGGGATCGGCAAAACCGTGGCACTTGATATGTGCCTAGGGCTCTATCCGCCGCTCCTCATTCACACGAGCTATAACGATAAGCGTTTTCTGCGAACGCAGATCCCGTACATCAAGTTGACGGCGCCCCGCGATGGCAGCCTTCACGCGCTGACCAAAAACTTCTTTCAACGAGTTGATGATCTGCATTCGGGGATCGGAAGACCAACAACCTATGTTGACGACTACACGGGTAGCAAGGTGACGATCGCAGATCAGATCAGGGCTATGGCGCGCATAGCCGCCCAGCATGGTCTTGGTGTGTTGGTGCTCGACGAAATACAGGATCTCGAGCAGACGGGTTCGAAAGCGGTGCTCTCTTTCCTAGTCGAACTGGTGAATACGGTCGGCGTGCCGGTCGTGTTTGTGGGGGGCATTGATGCCTTACGCGTGCTCGGGAAGCAATTCCGGCAAGCCCGGCGAGGCGCCAGCCAAGGTGACCTGATCATATCGCGTGCGGAACGGGGCCAAGAATGGCGACAATTCTGCGAGCTCATATGGCAATTCCAGTACACGCGGAGCCGGACGGAGATCACCCCCGAGCTATTGGAGGCCCTCTACGACGTCTCCCAGGGCATAACGCATTACGTAGTCGCGGCTTACATGCTGGCCCAGATCCGCGCCATCAATAACGATCTGCCGCGAATAACCCCAGGTCTAATCCGGAGCGCCCCCGACAGTTTGACCTTAGCGGGCCCTGTGCTGAATGCGATACGGCGGGAAGACTGGGAAACGCTGCGGAGGAAAGGCGACGTTGTTGTCCCAGAGGGCTATCAGAGCGTTCCTTTCATGCGCGGAGATCCGATCAGCGCACCGCCGCCGGCCGCAGCCGAGCAGTCTGATCCCAGGCCGGTCGCCTCACCGACCGAACCAGAGAAGCCTTTGCAGCCAGTCGATGCGATAGAAGGCGAGGGGTCTTCACTCGACGCGGCCGAAAGCAAACAAGAGTCAGCTGGACCAAGCGCATCAGGCGGTCAAGGAGAGCGGAAAGTCGCTACGTCCGCGCACCAGACAAATGGCACAGCTTCGGATGCAGCGCTGATCCGGCTTCCGATGCTGGTGGAGAAGCTTGGAGAGGG
Organism: Allosphingosinicella sp.; assembly: GCF_036570505.1. Taxonomy (GTDB): domain Bacteria; phylum Pseudomonadota; class Alphaproteobacteria; order Sphingomonadales; family Sphingomonadaceae; genus Allosphingosinicella. The sequence continues at coordinate 72,032 of NZ_DATCYB010000049.1, forward strand.
AGAAAGCCTCCACGATAAACTCTGCGAAACTGGTATCATCGGAGGCGTTGTTTGGAACCGAATACTCACCGGCTGCGCCTAACATAAGCTACGTCGCCAGCCGCGCTCGCCGTGGTAGGCGGCGGTTGCCGGCCTTCAGCCATGTCGGTGGATGCCAAAGATATTCGAAATTGCCGTTTACGGCGCTGAAGGAAACGCACGGCTTCATCGATCTCAAAGGAGAGAGCCGAGACGAGGTGAGGTCGTAGCCCTGCGGACCGGACAAAGACATGCTTCGGCGGTGCCTCGGAGGCGGCTGCCAAGGAACACCTCAGCCACTCAATCTTTCGTCGGGCATAGTCCACATCGGTTTCCGTCACGCGCGCCATGTATGCGGTTGTTGCCGGGAGGAGATGTGCCTTTTGCTGAAGTAAGCTTAACTCGCCCATGCGACGCGCGATCGTCGCTGGCCGAATTTTAATGGGGCGGCCAGACTCAGCCAACAGGGCGTTCACTGCGTCGCCAGCAGCCTGTCTCATTCCTCGGTCCCGTTCCATCCAATCAATTCGGCTAGACTGCTGGGGCATTTTTGTCGTTGACGGGAGCGGATAGTGATTAGCCAACCACGTTCTGTCGTAACGATAGAGATAGGAATAGGTGGCCGGCTTGATTCCTCGAAGCTGAGTGACCGAAAAGGCTGGGTTTTGGCGGAGGAGGCGCAGCCAAATTGTGCGCTGTCGCGCCCGTGTGGCTCTGACGGCATTGATGCGACGAACAGCAGGAGCCGATCGATCCCACGACGTCCATTCTGGGCGCCACGCTCCGATTTTTCGCGCCCGGCGTTGAACGGTTCGGGGATCCGCGCCCAGGCGTCTCCCGATCTCGCGTAGGCTCACGGAGCGGTCGTCTACGAGAGCCCGCAAGCGGTCATGCCATTCATCGTCGAAACGGCTGGGGTCTGAATTGGTTACCGGCCCCGCATCTGCCGCCTTCACATGTAGAACAGGGACGGTCGTCGAACTTGGTGGGTGCGAGGCTTCCGAACAGGAGCGGTAGGTCAGAAGTTGCTCGATTGAACTCTCTAGCAAACGGCTGACGAGCATGTGTTGGAGTGGATGCCGCGCTCCGCGACCAACCCTAACAAGCTTGGCGAGCCAGTCGTCCGCACCGGTAGTCGATAGCTGACAGCCGACGGCGCATAGAAAGGGCTCTCCGTATTTTTCGACGATGGCTTTGCGCAAGCGCTGCTGTCTCACCGAACCACCGCCGCATAGGAGACCAGCTTCTCGGAAAAGGGCTATGTGGCGGCAGCGCAAGTTTTCGAGATCCGCGTTCTCTTCCGTACATGTGTCCGCGCCTCTCCGCAGCAGCCATGCCGTATCTTCGGCAATATCAATGAGCCACGCTGGGGTGGCCACCGGAAGCAAGTCTGCCGCTGAAGGTGGCTCATGTTCGTTCGCTACACTCTCCAGACTTATGAAGACGAGCCGGTCCCGGGAAGACGATCTGCAAACGCTGCTATCGGTAAGTTGGCAACCATGAGAATGGCACACGAGGACTCCTGGTAGCTGGTGCTCTCGATGCCAGTAAGCATCTCCAAAGGCGAGGCGGTCGTCTGCGACGCAGGCTTGGCAGTAGCGAAGTCTACTTGGCATCGGCACCGTGCTGGCACGTATCCCCAACCGGCTATGAAGGGTGCCTCCATGTGAAGTGAGCATGGCCTGGAGCGCTGCGTGGGCCCGTTCCGGAGGAATGAATGGGACGAAATAGGGCAACGTTGTGTGGTATTTGATGAGTTGGTGCGCCGCCTCAAGTGCTTCTGGTGGCGAAAGGCCGAATAGGTTTTCGGCTAAGTTTTGGACGCGTCCGGGCAGATCGATAATTGCGATGCCTGTGGAGGTACCAAACGCTGCCAGCAGCAGGGAGCGGGTACGAGGGTAGGCCATGGCGTCGCTGACACGTGCGAGAGCGGAATAGATCAACTCACCAGGTCGGGGCTCAAATGGGGCGCCGATCATCATCGCCGTCCCGCTGAACACACTTCATAAATGCTTGCTTCGCAAGATCCCGGGGAGGCAGGGCAGCTCCATCTGCTCGAGTGATCTTACCGGACCGGTCCATCGCCGACTCTCCACTTCAACGTACCACGAATACATAAGAAGAGCGGAGAGTCGAGTCTTAATCATTCCGATATAAGGTGGCCACGAGAGAGTGTATGTTAGTATGAACAATCCATATGGATAGGATAGTGCAGTTCAGAGTTTCCAAATGTGGGACTTTGTGGGTGTTTTGTATTGCCCCCGTTCTATGATGTGGAAGTTTCTGGAACTATAATCTGAAGGTGTAATTGCGCAGGATAAGAGTGCTTTCTGAGAATGGCAGGCTTTTAGGTGAGGTGGGCGCTCTTTCTACTTGACTCATGTTCACGTTCCGTTCTAAAAGGCCTCGTGAGCGATAGGGAGTCGGTTTATGGGCAGCGAAGGTGTGTTCGATCGTGCGGATGTCCGGGAGATACGGAAGGAATATGGTCTCCATGAGCTTGATCCTCTTCCGCTCAGGCTCTTACCGGAATCGCTGTTCACCTCGACGTACGAAATCGGGGCTGGTGAGTGGCCAGATTTTATAGCGACAGACATTGCCGATTGGCCGTGTCGCCAGCGCGAGACGGATGGCGCGGCAAGTAGCGGGCATGATGTCGCTCTGGTGATAGCGTTTACCGGATCACTGCCCGCATTGCCCAAGTCGGTTCGACCGATGCTGCTGCGTCACCAGACGTCAGGGCCTTGGCAGGGTGAGTTCCGGTGCGCAGCCATACAAGTGTCGCCTTCGGCGCGTGGACGGGAGATCGGAACGAAGCTCGCTATCAGGTGGCACGGCAGCGGAGCGGCGATTGGCTGGATCACGCTGGATGGCCTTAGCGAGTATCGATCGCGCCTTCAGAGTGAGGGACTCGATTGTAACGAGTCCTATCGCCATTTTGCGGAAGGTGCGTATCCGATCGACTTAGACGATGTCGCTTTGGGTTTGCTCGTTGAAGAAGGCGCTGATGTGCTCAGGGAGCTTTGCCCTGACCACCTGGCCGGCGCCTGTCTGGTCTTCCTTGCGCCGAACTCAGAATTGGACGGGTGACAGAATCGATATTGTCGCGGAACAGGGGGCAGCGTCTTGAAATTCCGTTGGGAGCAGGGATGACTATGGTCCGTCGGCGCACGTTGACGTCTGCGGCACGGAGGGAGCTGACGCGTCCCGCGCTTCGCACCTTCTTTAGGATAGCGGAGATTTGGTCCCTTTCTGCCGATGAGCAGGCCATGCTCCTCGGCCTTTCTGACATTGGAACCCTGCAAAGATGGCGAAGAGGCGGCGTTTCGAGGCTAAGCCGAGATACCCTGGAGAGGATTTCCTACGTCTTCGGCATTTTCAAATCCATCAATATGCTCCTGCCGAGGCCCGAGCGAGCCGATGCATGGATGCGGGCGCCGAATTCAGCCCCGCTCTTTCGCGGACGTAGTGCCCTTGAGCGGATGACCGCCGGAAATGTCGGTGATCTCTATGCGGTTCGACAGTATCTGGATGCGGAGCAGGCATGCTGTTGAAGCGGGGCGCTACGCCTTTTCGCCCAGTTCTGCCCGCCGAAGGAGCGTTTCGATCTCGCAAGCCTTGCTGTACCTTAGTGGAGGTGGAGGTGTAGGTGAGGCGGGCCGAGCCGCCACGAGCTTTCCTGCTGCAATTATTCCTCAGGCTGTTCGGATTGACCTTATGGCCTCACCGAACGGGACGGGCAGGTCGGACAGCTAAGCTGTGGACGCTGCGTTTCTGGGTGGACGCGCAGTTTGAAAGCTGGCGTTGGGCAAAGCCTTGCCCACCCTGCGACCCGTAGCGGCCGCATGCGCGGCAAGACCGCGCGCAAGGATGTTGAGAGCGGCATTGTGGCCCCTGTGGAGATCGGCGCCGCAGGTGCAGCTGTGCCAGTTCGGGGCGTCGATCTTCTGGACCACGATCCCACAGAAGTGACAGTCCTGTAAGGACTGCTGGGGATCTACCATGATCATCACGCCACCAGCTTTCTCAGCTTTGTAGCGGATTTTTTCTATGATGCGACCGGGGTTCGTATCGGCCAGCGAGACGGTGAGCGAATTCGTTACAATCAGGCTCTTTTCCCGTGTTGACCCTCTCTTGGCGATGACTCGTGCCGCTTCCTTCTGAGTCGTGTCTCTAACGGCAATAAAGGCGTGGCTCTTGGCGACGGCGGCGGAAACCTGGTGGAGGTGATTGGCGCGGGCGTTTCTGATTGCGCGGTAGGCCTGTCCGAGACGGTCGCGCACTTTACGACGCCGACGTGAGTCCTTTTGGCATCGTACCAGTGCGCGTGCTGCGCGATGCAGGGCCGCTGCCTTACGGCGGTTGGGACGAAAAGGTTCGAGGTGGGTGCCGTCCGAAAAGGTGAGGCGGTTCCCGGTGCCGATGTCGATACCGCATGCCGAGTCCGGCTTCGGGTGCTGCGTGGCGGCATCGACTGAGATCATGATGGTGACGAACCAGCGGCGCGCCTCACGCGTGAGGGTGACACCGATAGGCTTCGCTTCCGCTGGAAGAGGGCGGTGCATCCGAATCCGGACCGCCCCGACTATCCCGTCGAGACACAGCCGGCCCGACTGGAGGTTCCACCCTTTCAAGCCGTAGACGCCAAAGCTGCGCCACCTTCCTTCTGACCTGAAGCGCGGAAGGCCGGGTGCATCCCCGGACCTCAGTCGGCGTGCATAGACTCTCATCGCGCCATCAAGACGGCGTAAGGTCCAGTGGTTCACGCCCCAAGGCAGGGCCGCCTGCTCAGGATGCGCTCGGCGGTACTGCCCCAAGGACGCGCAGTCGTCCTCAACTGTGAGGTGGCGCCCGGCCTGCAACGAGGCGCGGCGATTCTCGAGCGCCGCGTTGTACAGATGCCGTTGGAGGGCGAGAATCTCGCCTAACCGAGCATGTTGGGCGCGGGTGAGCTCAAGCGGGTAGCGGTACTGCAGGTACATTGCAGGGCAAGCTGTGGTCGGCGGAGGGTTAAGACGGGATTAGCGGCCACACCGTGGTGGCCCGCAAGAGTCGTGAGACCTAGGCGTGCAGACCGCTGTCGACCGCCTCGATATAATCCAGCACCTCGTCCGCCCGCCCAGAGCGCACAAGTTTCATGGCGGTGGCGCCGGCGAATCCAGGCAAGGGCTCGGATTCATACCAGTCGCGGGCCAACTCCTTCGTCCCGAACCTGGGCTCGACCTTGTTGATGATCTCCATCTCTCGTAGCGTCTCATCTGTCATGGGCTGCCCATTAAGGTCGAGTTCTTCGCATAATATCGTAGCGCATCGATCATGCTGGAAATAGTGGCCGATGGTCGCGGCGACGTAGTTTTACGACGAGCGTTCCGCAGGCTCCATGCCATACAGGTATCTCTAGACGAATTCCCGGCTAATCTCGTCCGAGAGCCCTACCGACGTAAGGGCGCACTTCGCAATTCTCCATTCGTAGGCGGGACCATGGTCCGATCACGGGCACTAATCGGGCTATCCACGCCGTTGGCGTCCACGAGGTCGTGTCGCCCGCCAGAATCAATGTCACCGGATTGGGTGCGCGCGCCTCGGCTGCATTTGCTATCCGTCGAGCCGTCGATCGGTCGGTCCGGCTAGGATTTGCGACGGTGGCACCAGGATGAGTATGCCAGTCGCCGAGATAGGTTTCGATGCCTTTGGTTTGCAAATACCGGTGTGAAATCCAGGTTTCCTGATACTCCGGGTCGGGTTTGAACCGGTGGCTTAGATGCACAGCGTCCGGACCAGGGCCTGATGCGGCGCTTATGACGACCTCACGGGCATTCGCCCAGTAACCGGCGAGGATACCTCCGGTCTCGAGCGGCTCCTTGGCGTCTGCTTCGCCCATCATGAAAAGCCAGGCGTCGGCGCTTAGCCAAACTAGCGGCTGTCTGCGCATGTGCATTCACGCCGTCGCGGAATAGTAATGGGTTCCCAGTGGGGCGGTACGCGTCGGCCGGCATTGTCACGCAGGTGCAGAACGGCTGCATCCCAGTCGTTGCGCGGATAGCCGTCATTGCCGCCGAGCAGACCTGCCGCCACACGCACGAGCTCCAGGCTGATTTCTGTCAAATCGAACGAGCTGCCGGTGAACGTCGGCTCTGCACATCCTGGCGGTTGGACCTCACCTTGGGGATCAGCCGGCGGCAAGGCAGCTCCGGAGTCGCCGTAAAGCGCGTGACGGAAACACATCCAGCAGGGTGAGGCAGGCTCAAATCGGGCGACAATCCCGCCCCAAGCGCCTGGGGTCGCATTGGCGATGAGGTAGGGCAAGCCACGCACGCGGGCGAATTCCGATAAGAAGTGATTGACGCCCATTTCGGCAGTGCAGTCGATCATGAGGTGCTGCCCCTCAATTAGCTGTTCCATGCGTTCGCCTTGGCGTTGGGCTACGCCCGGATCGACAGCTGCGCCTATGCGGATCTCCTCAATCTGAATGGCCGTCCAAGGATATTCGGCGGCCAATCGTTCCTTTATGACCGAAACCTTCTTTTCGCCGAAAGCGGTCAGGCCATAGGCCCAACGCCGAACTGTGGCGGGCTCTACGATGTCGTGGTCGACGAGAGTAAGCTTGCCAAGTCCGGCTCGCGCGAGCTCGATCGCAGCTGGCGCGCCTATGGCGCCAAGGCCGAAGAAGATCACAGATGTATCGGAGAGTGTTGCAGCAGCCGGCATACGTGCAGCGAGATCCGTCGGACCGGCGCGAGCCGCTCTCACAAAGGATCCGGTAATCGATCGGGGAAGCCCTTTTTTGCGCCTACTGCCGACCCACTGCATGACGGCCCATCCGTCACCAAACTCTTGATGCTGCACCTCTTCTGGAAAAAGCACAGCGCCCAGCGCGACGTGGCGCCGAGGCGGCCAGCGGGCTTCGTCCATTAACCAGTCCCACTGTTCGCCCAACTCCTCCTTGAAGAGGTTGATGTCACCAAGAATTGGAGCTGCACGGCGCAGCCACCTGCCGCGAACGGTTTCGGGGAATCCTTCCAGCGGTTTGCCTTCCCACCTGGCCAGCGCTTTGCCGTCAGATGATCTGATCTCGGCCACGTAACCTTGGATTTTCAAGGGCAGGGCGCCGTCGTGAGGAAGAAGGCGGCATCTGGCTGAGAAGGAACCCTCTTGGACCTGCGCTGGGATGGACCAGCGCCCGTCGAACAGGAGATATGAACCGACGGGTGAGTCCGAATTATAGTATTCGCTCGCTGGCTCACCTTGGGGCTCCTCCACTTCTGCAAGCGGCTCCGCATCCCCCGTCCTCGCGTAATCAAGCAGATGCGGCATCTGGAGCTTTAGGATGTCGGCCAGCGTCTCTTCGGCGTACCAACGGCTGGTCCGCCGGCCAATCAAGCAAAGGTTGCCGCCGATCGGATTTTGATGTCGTCCGAGCTTCAGGTCTGCGCTGCGAACTTCGGGTCTGAAGAAGGGAAAAAAGTCGGGGTAGGTCGCAACTAGCTTTACAGGGGGATTATCGGGATAGACCAAGAGAAGGCGGAGGACGCCCGCTTCACGGGCACCCTCATCTACCTCGACAGCAACGCCCGCAGCTTCGAGCGCCTCTATCTCTCGTTCGAGAAGCGCTGCATCACGCTCAAACCATGGCCGCACCGATCAGCCGACTTCTCGGTCCTTGGGAGGACGAGGAGGGTTTTCGGGGCGTGGAACGTCTGGCGGACCAGGCGGTACATCAGGGCGTCCCGGTCGATCCGGATGTTGCGGATGTGGTGGACGTGCCATTCTATTCTCCCTGGTGGTGAATTTGGCTGGACCTTAACAGCTAGGCGCTCGGAGCACAAATAGGGAACGGCAGCGGTCGACAAGGCAGCCTTGGCGGTTGCGGGCACAAGGCGCATCGCCTCCATCCGGGGGTGAACCAAGCCTGAGTGGCGTTGATCGTGTTCGACTGAAGCCAGTTTCTGAACTCGGCGATTTCTGTTAGCTAGCATATACATGTATAGAAGAAGTGGTGTCGCCGGGAGGCGAGGGGGGACGAATTCCAATGGCAACGGCAGCACGCGCAGGTAGGTTTGACATTAACGAACGAGCCCCAGAGCCCCGATATGTCGCGATCAAGCAGTATGTGCTGCACGCGATAAGCAGCGGCGAATTGAAGCCAGGAGATAGGCTGCAGTCCGAGGCCGAACTGGTTCAACAGTTCGGCGTGTCTCGGATGACGGCGAGCCGAGCTCTTCGCGAACTCCAGAACGCCGGCATCGTTGTCCGTTTGCCAGGTGTTGGATCTTTCATCGCGGAGCCGCCCCGCCAAGGTCATATCATTGAGATACGCAATATCGCCGATGAGATCCGCTCACGTGGGCATGAATATCATGCGAGGGTGGTTCAGAACGTTGGCGAAAAGGCCAATCGAAAGACGGCATCGCTATTGGGAGTGGCAGTCGGCACACCGATCTTCCATTCCCTGATAGTGCACCACGAAGCTGGCCTGCCGATCCAGCTCGAAGAGCGGCTCGTTCTCGCCTCAGCCGCTCCCGGCTATGGCAAGATGGATTTCTCCCAGACGACGCCGAACGAATATCTTGTCAAGATCGCCCCGCTCGAGAGAGTGGACCATACAGTGCGAGCGTTGATGCCTGATGCCAAAGCTTGCGAGCTTCTTCACATGAAGGATGGCGAGCCGGCCCTCCTTTTGATCCGACAGACGTGGAGTAGGTCCAGGCTCGTGTCTTATGCGCGCCTTATCCACCCCGGCTCTAGGTTCGAATTCAGCGACACGTTCACGGTCGACTGACCCTGGCAACCGGCCGGCACCTGCCGGAGACGTATCACGTAGCGGTGTTTTGAATCCGCGCGGCGGGCATTCTCCACCGTCTACTCTTGTCACTGTACCGCCGTATATATAGACATGTCTATACAGGCTGCTCGCTGCCCTCGCGCAACGGGCGCTTCTAAACGGTGAGGGTTACGAGAGACGATGTCCACGGGCGGCTCCCAAGGAATCGGGCCTCCGGGGCCTCCAGACGAAACAGGGTGGCGGACCAAGCTTTTGCTGCTCCGCCTACAGAGGAGAAGTCGATTGGCTCGTAGTGATGACCTTCCCAATCGTCGGGTTGTGAAGGCTCCCCGTGGTACGGAGTTGTCAGCAAAGTCTTGGCTGACGGAAGCCCCCCTCCGCATGCTGATGAACAACTTGGATCCCGAGGTCGCCGAGCGGCCTGAGGATTTGGTCGTTTATGGGGGCATCGGAAAGGCCGCCCGCAATTGGGAGGCGTTCGAGCGCATCGTCTCTACCTTGAAGCGCCTTGAGAGCGACGAGACGCTGCTCGTCCAGTCGGGAAAGCCGGTCGGCGTCTTCAGGACTCATGCCGACGCGCCCCGCGTGCTCATCGCCAACTCCAACCTGGTGCCGCACTGGGCGACCTGGGACAAGTTCAACGAACTCGATCGTGCCGGACTGATGATGTATGGGCAGATGACTGCCGGCTCATGGATCTACATCGGCAGCCAAGGCATCGTGCAGGGCACGTACGAGACTTTCGTGGAGATGGGCCGGAAGCATTTCGGCGGCGATCTCTCCGGTAGGTGGATCCTAACGTCCGGCCTTGGCGGGATGGGCGGCGCCCAGCCGCTGGCGGCCAGTCTTGCAGGCGCCGCTTCGCTATCGATCGAATGCCAGCAGTCGCGGATCGAGAAGCGGCTTGAGACCCGCTACCTCGACGTCGCGGTAGACACACTTGATGATGCCATGCTGCTTATCGAGGAAGCGGTAGAGCAGAAGCGGCCACTATCAGTCGGGCTTTTGGGCAACGCGGCGGAAATCCTGCCGGAGTTGGTCAGGCGCAATATCCGCCCGGATATCGTGACCGACCAGACCTCCGCACATGATGTTGTGAACGGCTATCTTCCGGCCGGCTGGATGGTCAGCGAGTGGGAGGGCAAGCGGATTAGCGATCCGAAGGCGGTTGAGAAGGCCGCCCGTGCTTCGATCGCGACCCACGTCTCGGCCATGCTCGACTGGTGGCGCATGGGCGTTCCAGTGGTCGACTATGGCAACAATATCCGCCAGGTAGCCAAGGAAGAAGGTGTCGAGGACGCGTTCGCGTTCCCCGGCTTTGTGCCAGCCTATATCCGTCCCCTTTTCTGTCGTGGGGTCGGCCCGTTCCGCTGGGTCGCCCTCTCGGGGGATCCCGACGACATCTACAAGACCGACGAGGCGGTGAAGGCGCTCCTGCCCGATGATGCTCATCTTCACAATTGGCTGGACAGGGCCCGTGAACGGATTGCTTTCCAGGGCCTGCCGGCTCGCATCTGCTGGGTGGGGCTCGGCGATCGTCACCGGATCGGCTTGAAGTTCAACGAGATGGTCGCCTCGGGTGAACTCAAGGGCCCGATCGTGATCGGGCGCGATCATCTGGACTCGGGCTCCGTCGCCAGCCCCAACCGGGAAACGGAAGCCATGCAGGACGGCTCCGACGCCGTTTCGGACTGGCCGCTGCTCAATGCCCTCCTCAACACGGCGAGCGGCGCCACCTGGGTGTCGCTCCACCATGGCGGTGGTGTCGGCATGGGCTTCTCGCAACATTCCGGCATGGTCATCGTCTGCGATGGCACAGAGGACGCCGCCCGTCGCCTCGAGCGGGTGCTATGGAACGATCCCGCCACCGGCGTCATGCGTCACGCCGATGCGGGCTATGAGACCGCTCTCGATTGCGCTCGCGAAAAGGGTCTGGACCTGCCCTCGGTGGCTAGCCGCCAATGAAGACCGTTCATCTGGCTGAGCAGCCTGTCGATCTCGCGACACTGCGGAGCGTCTGGTCTGCGCCGGTCCTGGTCAGCCTCTCCGAGGAGCGGTGGCGGACGGTCGATGCGAGCGCTGAGGTCGTCGCGAAGCTGATCGAAGACGGCGAGACCGCCTATGGCATCAATACCGGTTTTGGGCTGCTCGCCAGCACCCGCATCGACACCAGCCAACTCGAGCAGCTGCAGCTCAATCTCGTCCTCAGCCACGCCGCCGGCGTCGGCGATCCATTGCCCGAGGATATCGTTCGGCTGATCATCTTCCTGAAGGTTGTCGGCCTATCTCGCGGCGCTTCGGGCGTTCGGCGCGACGTCGTGCATGCTCTCATCGGCCTGCTCGACAATCAGGTGACACCGCTCGTGCCAGCCAAGGGATCCGTGGGCGCCTCCGGGGATCTCGCACCTCTAGCACACATTGCAGCCACGCTGATCGGCATCGGCGAGGCCACGATCGCGGGCGTCAGGATGCCGGCCGCCGACGCACTCCGGCGTGTCGGGCTCAAACCCCTTACCCTCGGCCCGAAGGAAGGGCTCGCTCTCCTGAACGGAACCCAGGCTTCAACGGCGCTGGCGCTCGCCGGACTCTTTCAGGCGGAGAACGTCTTCGGCAGCGCCCTGATCGCCGGCGCCTTGTCCGTCGACGCCATGAAGGGTTCCGATGCGCCCTTCGATCCGCGCATCCATGAAATGCGCGGCCAAAAGGGGCAGATCGCCGTCGCCAGCACGCTCAAGAGCCTGCTCGAAGGGAGCGCCGTCCGGGCCAGCCACCTCACGGACGACAGCCGCGTGCAGGATCCCTATTCACTGCGCTGTCAGCCACAGGTGATGGGGGCTTGTCTCGACGTGATCGAGACTGTGGCGTCCACGCTTCTCATCGAGGCCAACGCTGTTAGTGACAATCCGCTGGTGTTCGCCGACAATGGAGACATCGTCTCGGGCGGGAATTTCCATGCGGAGCCGGTCGCGATCGCGGCCGATCACCTCGCCATCGCGCTCGCCGAGATCGGATCGATTTCGGAGCGGCGCACGGCCCTACTCGTCGATCCGAAGATGAGCGGCTTGCCGGCCTTTCTCGTTCGCGACAGCGGCGTCAATTCGGGCTTCATGATCGCGCAAGTGACGGCGGCCGCGCTGGTTTCGGAAAACAAGCAACTGGCTCACCCGGCGAGCGTCGATTCCATTCCGACCTCGGCCAACCAGGAAGACCATGTCTCCATGGCCACGCATGGCAGTCGGCGACTGCTGGACATGGCGGCAAACGCAGCTGCGGTAGTCGGCGTGGAGCTCCTCTCGGCCGCCCAAGGCCTCGATTTCCACCGGCCGCTGCAAAGCTCGGCCGTGCTTGAAGAAGCCCATACCGTCGTCCGCACCTTCGCCGAACACTGGGCGACCGATCGCTATATCGCTCCCGAGTTGGCGGCGGCATCCGAGTGCGTCCTGTCGGGCCGTTTGGTCGCGCCCGTGTCCCATCTGCTGCCATCCCAAAAGGTCTGAGCGCCGCTCCTCCACGACATCGTCCACTGGACGGTCAACGGCGTTCGCTCCAACTAAAGAGGCGCCCGTTGTAGGGGTAACGGGCGCCTCAGCGGCAGCAATAGGGACGTGATCGCTGCCGGTTTGATGTGCGTCAGGCCTTTTCCCGACCGAGGATCCAGCGAAACTCGCGCCGCCTGAAGCTCTTGAACAGCAGGTAGAAGCCGGTGAAAGAAAGCCACAGCGCGCTGAAGCCCGCGAAGATGATCAGCGGATGGTTGAAGCTCGTCCGGTTCACATAGTCCATGTTGTGGAGCATCCAGACGAAATCCCAGACCCGCCACGTATCGGAGCGGTCGACGAGCGGCTGGCCGGTTTCGGCGGAGACATAGCTGCTGCTATTGTCTTCATTCGCGAAATCGACTCTCCACATCGACCCCGAAAAATCCCGCGCCTCCAGGTTGGGCTCTTGAAGGAAAGTGACCTGCCTCACGGGAGCCTCGTGGTGATAGGCCGAGCGGGCGATCTCCGTTGCGAGCCGCTCGTCGATCGCCACCGGATCACCGGTTCGCGCGTCGAGGAGGCGCAAGCTGCCGCCGCTGCGAACTTCATAGATGGGCCGGTCG
>NZ_DATCYB010000050.1:0-54749 GCF_036570505.1 Allosphingosinicella sp.
GACCCGATCCGCGCGAAAGGCATCATGGCCAGCGGCGCATGTGATAGCCGCATTAAAGGCCGGACACATGGCCGCACCAACCAGCAGAGCGCGCAGCGACAGAAACCACTCGCCAACGGAGGGCCGTCCACACAAGGCCAAGCTCGGTCGGGACCATTCGGAAGACATGCTATTCTTGAACGTCGCCGGCTTGGATCGATCCGCCGGTGTGTTGGAGATCGGAGTGCCAAAGCTCAAGATTGATGCTGCTGGGCGGATCGCTTTGTCCCCTGAGGTGCTTACGCATCTTGGCGTTCGGCCCGGATCGGAGTTGGATGTCGAAATGACAGGAAACGCCGGCCTCACATTTCGCCGCCCTCGTAAGGCCCACAGCATTGCGGAAGCCTTTGGCTCTCTGCAGAGCAGTACCGGCCGGCAACTCTCGATCGACGAGATCAACGAAGCAATCGCTAAGGGATGGTAAGCGGCGGCTGGACCCGGCCTTGATGTGATCGGCTGGGTGCGGGAGTCCTCGCCGATGCTGTCGGTGGCGGAGGGCTCTGGTGTTGGCTGAGACGTCTTACGAGGCTCTTACGACGTCTGATCGAGGTAGGGCCGAGGTGCTGGGCCGCGTGGGTTCGCGCAAGCGGGTGTGGCGTCCAGAGCAAAAGATGGCGATCGTGCAGGAGAGCCTCGGGTCCGCGACGATGCCGACCGAGGTGGCGCGGCGCTACGGCATCTCGACGGGCCTTCTCTACACCTGGCGCAAGCAGTTGCCGTCGGCGGCGACCGAGGGGTTCGTGCCGTGCGAGATCGTCGACGCGGCGCCTGCGGCCCCCATGGTGGCGGCGCTGCCACCGTCGGATCCGCTGCCAGCGGCGACTTCGCCGCTCGCGGCACGATCTGGCGTGTGGTCGAGGTGCCGCTTACGTATCGCCGATGATCATAGGCGCTGATAGCAAATAGGATGCGGGCGCGACCAACGATCGCGCCCGCATAGTTCGTGGCAATCCGTCAGCCTGTCCGAGCAGGCCCCCTTGACTCCTTGAGGCGACACGCGGTCGAGCTTATCCTCGGCTGTATCGGCCTTCAAACGTTGCTCCCCGTTCCGGGTCAGTGAACCTGATCCCGATGGCCTCGCCGTGTGAATCGGCGATCCAGGTTACGTCGTAGTTGGTGTATTCCGACGGTGGCCAGAACGACTGGAACCGCCCGTCATCGTCCACTTTCCATTCCCCCGGCGAAGGTTTCCCTCTCTCAGTGTAAACGGTGCGCCCATCCGACGTGAAGACCTGCGTCGCGCCGTTAGCGTAGGTGAATGGTGCGCGTGTGAGCGCGCTGGGGATGTCGGCTGCATCGATGCGGTCGCCATCCTTAATCGCGGATTCCTTGAATGTGGACATGTCCTGCTCCGTTCGAATGGTGGTCTGCGCGGCGCCTGCACGCATTGTTCGCGACGACACGCCGAGGTGGCTTGGCGCCGCGTACTCTAGCGAACTCGCCTCCTCCAAGGCTCGGTGCGATCGGGTTGCCGGTTACGCCGCCCTTGGCCATACGCACGCGATCATCGTTCGTCAGGAGCTGCGCCGCGTAGATCGGCTGACGCTTACAAGGGATGGGCCGGGAAGCGGTAAGGTCCCGACTTTGCTGGCCGTCCGCCGCAAGGAGCCTGTCTGCAACCGGGCCAAAACCTGAAGAACGATCGTCCTGCAGTGATTCAAGCGCAGCTACGGCCCACGATGGCGGAAGTTGGGCCGCAGGATCGTGGCACCGCCCCGCAGATCGTCGAGATAATCCGACCAGTGCCGCATCATCTGGACACGCTCATCCCAGTACTGACCACGCGTGTAGGCGCGCCGGACCGAGTTGGCCTCAACATGGGCGAGTTGCCGTTCGATCGCATCGGGATTCCAGATGCCCATCTCGTTGAGCAAGGTCGCCGCCATGGCGCGGAAGCCATGTGCGGTCATTTCATCCTTTGCGTAGCCGAGTCGCCTGAGGGCCGCATTGATGGTGTTGTCGGACATCGGTCTGTCCGTCGCTCGAAGCGAATAAAACAGATAGGGGCTCAGAGCTTCGTCATGCTCCAGATCGCAAATGATCGCGATCGCCTGCCGAGATAACGGCACCGCATGAGGCAGGCCCATCTTCATCTTGTGATCCGGGATGGTCCAGACCGCGCGCTCGAAGTCGAACTCCTTCCATTCGGCATGGCGCAGCTCGCCGGGACGAACAAAGACATGAGGAAGCAGGCGCAAGGCCACTCGGATGATCGGATGTCCGTCGTAGTCCTCTATGGACCGCATCAGCGCGCCCACTTCTCTGGGCGTCGTGACTGCTGCGCGGTGAACGACCTTCGGGGTCACCAAGGCTCCGCGAAGGTCGGCGCACACATCACGTTCCGCGCGCGCGGTGGCAATCGCGTAGCGGAAGACCTGACTGCACGTCGCACGGACGCTACAGGCAGTGTAGTACTTCTTGGTCCGCTCGATCCGTTTGAGGGCGAGCAGGACCTCATGTGGGGTGATCTGGGTGATAGGCCGCCGGCCGAGACTCGGCATTACCAGTCCGAGCTGCCATTCGTACTTCTTGATCGTCATAGGCGCACGAGCTTCTAGGCCAACCTTCTCCAGCCAGTCGTCGGAAACGGCTTTGAACGTGTTGGCCTGCGCGATCGAGGCTGCAATCCTGTCGAGCTTCTTCTGCTCACAAGGATCGATACCGTCTGCAAGACGTCGGCGGGCCTGCAAGGTCTTTTCGCGAGCGTCCGCCAGGGTGACCTCCGGCCAGCGCCCGAACGAGATCGTCTTCTGTGCCCCGTGGAAGCGGTAGTTCATCCGCCATAACCGACTGCCGTTCGGCTTAACGTACAGATAGAGGCCGTCCCGGTCCGAAAGCTTGTACGGCTTATCCTTGGGCTTGGCTCGCTTCACCCAAACCGCCGTCAGCTGAGACTTTTGCCGATTCTCATGGGTCATGATGGTATCGCCCTTCTCCGCTTTTCGGAGATACCATCACCTGTTCCATTTATGTGCTGGGATTCGGTAAAATCTCTCCGAACTTTCAGAGACTATATACCAGAAAAAAGTCGCTAAAAACAGACGCCTACGGGACATTCTGGGATGTCTTGGGAAGGACTGTTGGAGCGGGTAGCGGGAATCGAACCCGCGTCACAAGCTTGGAAGGCTAGTGCTCTACCATTGAGCTATACCCGCTAAATCAGCCACTTGGCCTGCTTTCCGATATCTCGTCGTGCAGATTGCGTCCGATCGGATCGCTCAGTGCCACCACCAGGGCGGCGGCGTCAACACGGGTCGTGGGTGCGGGCGACAGGCCAAGCAGAATCCGGTCGTCGCTTACAAAATGCAGGGCGGGTCAGTCGCTCTCGCTGATGGAGCCTTTGATCTGCTCGTAAGGCGTGCCGTCCTCGGGCGACACCTTGAGGAGCGCCGACCAGCCGGCATTGGCATTGCCGAGCGTCAGGGTCACCAGGGTCACCGGAGCCCCCGGCCGGAGCCGCGCGGTTCCCCGCTGGACGGAGCGGTTGGCGCCTCTGCCCCCGGTCACTTCCAGGGCATAGCTCGCCGCCATGATCTCGTCCGACGCGCCGATCACTTTCAGGCGCACGCCTCCGCCAACCTCTTCGGACACCAGGCGAATCGGCGGAGCTTCGGCCGGTGCCGTCTGATTCATGACTGGAGCGGCCAGCAGCATGATGGCGCTGATGATACCCATGGATACAACTCCTTCACCGCTTCGGCCCGCCTCCTCAATCGGGAGTGGGGCCGGGGGACGTTTGGCCGATAATCGCCGTCACGAGCGCCGCCGCCGCGTCAACGGCCGCTTCTTCCGCCGGGTCGAGGGGCCTTTTCTCGCTCGGTTGCGGCGAGCCAAGGACGATCGACGCGACGGCGAGCCCCTCCATCGAATCGGCGTCGCCGTCGGAGACGAGGCGCCGCGTGGCGCTGGCCGTGGTCGTCCCCTCGCGCAGCCGCTGCTGGACCAGCAACCGCTGCTCGGGCGAAAGCCGGGTCGGATCGGGCCGGCGGAACTCGGCCGCGCGCGTTTCGATCACCCGCCGGCAGAGCTCGGCCTTTTCCGGGGTGTCCTCTTCGGCCGCATCGCAGGCATCGTCGCCCTCGACCGGCGTGACGGCGCCGGTCCGCCCCTCGCTCCGCTGAGACAGAGCTTGCGGAGGCTGGGCCGTCGGTCCGCCCTTGTAGAGCTGGACGGGAGCCCTGGCGTCGCGATCGGCGTCGGTGAGCTGGCGAGTGGGCGAAACTCCATCCGCGCCGGAACTGAGCTGCTCCAGCGGCGGCGGGGCAACCGGCCGCGGCGGCGCGATGATCGTTCGCGTCGGAGTCGGTGAGGAAACCTGCTCGATGGGCGCGGTCGGCCCGTTCCGCCCGCTCGCCGCATCAATCTGCTCGATACGACTTGCCGTAACCTGCGCCGCGGCGGAGCCGCAGACAAATAGAATCCCGAGGGCCAGCACGCTCCCCGCTTTCGGGGTTCGCAAGATGCGGCTGTCGGTGAATGGCTGCTTCATCGCGGGCTGTCCTTACGGGCGCAACCGCTCCATTGGCGGCATGAATCCCTATAGCATTGCGGCGGCGCGGAACGAAGCCGCGCGACGCGCTTACCATCCACCCTTCTGGGTGATGAGCATGTTGCCGCCGCCATTCTGGGTGATCTCGGTCGGCTGGTTGCCCTTGGGAAGATTGTTGCCGACCTGGACCCAGACGAGCCGGTTGCCGTCATTATTCTGGGTGGCGTGCATCTCGTTGCGGTCGCCGATCTGCTTCAACAGGGCCTGGTTGTCCGACCCGTTCTGGGCCAGCGACATTTCATTGTTCGATCCGAACTGGGCCATGATCGCGCCGCTGCTTTCCCCGGTCGACGTCTGACTGGCGGCCAGTTGATTTTGATGGCCCGCCTGTACCGCATAGAGAACGTTCTCCCCATCCCCCTGCTGAGAGACGATGGCCTGATTCTCCTTGCCGAACTGCTTGACGAGGACGAAGTCGCGATCGGTGCCGTTCTGGGTGACATCCGCGTTGTTGTCGTCGCCATCCTGCCAGACGATGGCGAGCGAATCCGAATTGGTCTGGGTGACGGTCGCGTCGTTATAATCGCCGATCTGGGTTATGTACGCGCCATGCCCCGGCAGGGGCGGAATTTCGAAGTCGGGAAGCTCACCGCCACCATTGCCGTGCCCCGAATTGCCCTGATCGCCTTCATTGCCTTCATTGCCGTTGCAGGGATTCCCGGTCCCGACGCCCGGGCCGATACCGCAGGGATCGCCGGGTGGGATCCTGTCATTGTCGGCCAATGCGGGCGCCGCGCCCAGAGCCATCGCGAGCGCGCTGGCGGCTGCGAGGACGATGCGGTGGTTCATGGCCGGTTCCTTCTTCATTCAAAAGGTGGCCGGCGCCCGTGACGGGCGCCGGCCGTGGTTACTTACTGACTGACGACGGCGACGTTGCCGGTGCCCGTCTGGGTCACCGTCGAGATCGACGCGGTGGTCTGCGACACCTGGGCACTGTGGCCCGTGCCGTCCTGCGTGATGGTGGACAGAGCGCCGGCACCCGACTGATCGACTTCGGCGGTGTTGGTGCTGCCGGTCTGCGTCACAAAGGAGTCGGCTTCCGCCCTCTGCGTCACCAACGCCGAGTTGCCGGAGCCGCCGCCCTGCGTGATCTCGGAATAAGCCGAGAGGCTGCTCGCCGTCTGCGTCAGCTGGGCAGTATTGGCGCCGGCATTCTGCGTAACGAACGAAGTGCCGCTGTCGCCCAGCTGAGAGACAAAGGCCTGCGAACCGTCCGAACCGACATTCTGCGCCACGGTCGATGTGTTGAGATCGCCGATCTGCGAAACGTAGGCTTCGGCGTTGCCGTTCTGGACGACGCTGGACACGTTGCCCGTGCCGTCCTGCTCGACGTCGGCCAGGGCTCCCGCCCCGGTGATCGTCTGGGTGACGTCAGACTCGTTGTCGAGGCCGGTCTGGCTGACGAACGCTTCCATCCGCGGCGGAGCGCTGTTGGCACCCGACTGCGAGACGTTCGAGTCGTTTCCTTCACCGTCCTGCGCGACGTTGGCGTAGCCATCCTCGGCGTTCTGGATGATGTTGGAATAGTTGCCAGTGCTAGCGATGGCGCTGGTCTGCGACACGATCGCATCGGCGCCGCGAGCGGCCGTTCCCTGCGAGACGTCGGATTCGTTGCTGCCTCCGGACTGGGTCACCGACGCGGTCCCGAAGCGGCCATTCTGGGTGATCCCGGAATCGTTCGCATCGCCGTTCTGGTTGACCGAAGCGCCGACGTCGTCGTTGCGCTGCTGGACATCCGAGACGTTGTCGCTGCCCGACTGCGTGACCGACACGATCGCCCGGTCGCCATTCTCGTCGGCCGGGTTGTTGGTGTTCGCGCCCTGGAAAATCGTGGAGCTGTTGCCCACACCATCCTGGCTGACGGTCACCACGGCATTGTCGGCCCGCTGCGAGGCTTGTGAATAATTGCCCGAACCGTCCTGCGTGATCGTCGCCGTGCTGTTGGCATCGCCAATCTTATTGGCCTCCGCGGGGGGCGGACCACCCTGATCGAGGAGCGAGGTATTGCCGTCGCCCGTCTGGCTGACGCCGGCGCTGTTGCCCTGGCCCAGCTGAGCGACGCTGGAGAAGCTCGAACCATCCTGCGACACGGTCGCGCTGTTTCCGGGCGCGCCCGAGGCCTCGTTCGACTGCGCGACTTCCGACGTCGCGCCGCCGTCCTGGGTCACCGTGGCGCTATGGCCTTCACCCAACTGATTCACGCTGGAGAAATCACCCGCGTTCTGGATGACGTCCGCGGTGTTGAGATTGCCGTCCTGAAAGACGATCGACAGATCGTCGGTGCCGTTCTGGGTAACGCCGGCCGCGTTGCCGTCACCGGTTTGAACGACGCCGGAGAAGGACGAGGATGAGGTACCGCTCTGGTTGGTCGTGGTGGTATTGCCGTTGCCCAGTTGCAGGATACCGGACCCCCCGTTGAGGCCTGCCTGGCTGATGCTGGCGGTATTGCCGTTGCCGAGTTGGGCGATGCCCGCGCCGTCGGCTTCGCCGGCCAGCACTTCCTCGACGGTCGGAACGGCCGGATCGGTGCCCGCGCCGGTCTGGCTGACGGTGGCGGTATTGGTGCTGCCGACCTGCAATATGCCGGTCGCCTGGCTGTCGCCGCTCTGCGTGAGGTCGGCGCTATTGTCGTCGCCGAACTGCGCGATGAACGCGTCGTCGTCCACGCTGCCCGAGTCCTGAGTGACCGACGCGATGTTGTCGCCTTCCTGCAGGATCGTCAGGTCGCCGTCGACGCCCTCCTGCGTCACCGTCGCTTCGTTGCTCGGATCTTCCGCAGTCGGGATGAAGTTCTGTGTCTGGCTGATCGTGACATTGTTGTTGTCACCCGACTGCGTCACGCCCGCGACATTGTTGTCGCCGATCTGGGTGACGGTCGAGTCCGTATCGCCGGTCGAACCGGTCTGGTTGACGGTAGCGTCATTGCCCAGGCCGTTCTGCGTGACGACCGAGTCAGAGGCGAGCGCCGGACCGGCAGCGAAAATCGCCGCGACCGAAACCCCCGTGAGAAATACTTTCTTCATTATGGTTACCTTCCCCCGTTTACTGAATTCTCGGAAACCAGCGCCCCGTGTCGAGGCGCCGGTCCCATCACTTACTGGTTGACGACGGCGGTGTTGCCGGTGCCGTTCTGGGTGACGATCGAGTCATTGCCGTCACTCAGCTGGCTGACCGTGGCCGAGTTGCCGCTGCCGCCCTGTGTGATCAGCGAGTCGTTGCCGTTGCCGACCTGGGTCAGCGAAGCGAAACCGTCGATCCCGGACTGGGTGATCGAGGACGTGTTGCTGTTGCCCTGCTGATTTGAGCTGGCAAAGTTGGCGGTCGTTGCCGTCTCGCTAAAGCCCGTCTGGCTGATCGACGAACTGTTGAGCGAGCCGTTCTGGGTGGCCGACGCTTCCGCGCCAACCGCGAACTCCACCGGAGTCGTGGCGAAGCCTGCCGAGACCTGCTCGATATAGACATTGTTGGTGCCGCCGGTGCCGGTCTGATTGACGGTCGCGCGAGCGCCGCCATTCTGGAAGTTCTGCACGACCGACGACGTGTTCTGGGTGCCGCTCTGCAGGATGTCGGCATCATTATCGGTGGACGTCGTCGACACATAGTCGGAGACGTTCTCGCCGCCCATCTGGTCCACGGTCACCTGTCCGCTGACGGCATTGCGGCCCTGCTGGACGTAGGAGTCGTTCTGGCCGGCGCCGGCGGCGTTGTGGGTCTGGGTGACGCTGACGGTCGAGCCCGTGCCGCTGAGGCCGAAGCCGTTCACATTGTCCTGGATGACGGTCGAGACGTTGGCCTGGCTGGTGCCGGCGCTGCTGGAGCCGTCATCGCTCTGCGTCACGTCGACGGTGCTCTCGGGCGGGCGATCGTCGGCGCTGGTGGTGACGGTCGAGGTCGAGCCCGTGACGCCGTCCTGGTTGACGTTGACGGTTCCGCCGCCCGTCTGCGTGATGTCGGAGACGTCGTTCGCGCCGGTCTGGTCGACCGTGGCGACGGCGCCGCTGCCCGACTGGGTGACGTCCGAATCGTTGTTCTGTGCGAGCGCGGGAGCGGCCACGAGAAGTGCTGCGACCGATGCGCCGGTGAGAAGAATGCGGTTCATGATGCTTTCCTTTCCTAGTCTTCGAAGGAACCGGCCGGCGCTCCGAGGAACACCGGCCGGCTACGCTCACTGATTGACGATGGCGGTGTTGGCAGTGCCGTTCTGGGTGACGTTGGAAACGTTCCCGTCACTCGCCTGGGTCACGTAGGCGTTGTTGAGACCGCCGCCCTGAGTGATGATAGAGTTGTTGCCGCTGCCGGACTGGGCGAGCCGCGCTTCATTGTCGGTACCGCCCTGGTTGACGAGCGAGACGTTGCCATTTCCGGACTGATCGACATCCACCGTGTTGTCGAGCAACTGGTTGAAGTCGCCGTCCAGTGTTGCGCTACCGGTCTGGTTGACAACCGACTGGTTGTCATCGCCCGACTGGCGGACGCCGGTGCTCAGGTTGAAGTTGGCGACGAAGCCCGACTGGTTGAGTTCCGAGCTGTTGCCGGATCCGGTCTGGCTGACGTTGGCAACGGTGGCTTCGCCCGTCTGGAGGACAGTGGAGTCGTTGCCGCTCGCCCCCTGATTGATAAAGGCGAAGTTCGAAGCGCCGCTCTGAGTGACGCCGGAAGTGTTATCCTCCCCGACCTGGGTGACATAGGCTACGCCGGCAGAATAGCTCCCTGAGCCATCCGTGTAGACGCCCACGCCTTTGGCCGACGACTGGTTCACCGTCGACGAGAGGTTGTTGCCGCTCTGGCTTACCACCGCGCGGTTTGTGATCGTGCTCTGGGTGATGCTGGAGCTGTTCTCATCTCCAATCTGGCTCACGATCGCCGTCGAATCCGCACCCGACTGATCGATCAGCGAGACGTTGGTGGGGGCGTTCAGCGGGTCGGCCAGGTTGGTGCCGCGCTGCGTCACCGACGCCGACGTGCCGTCGGCCGACTGGGTGATGCGCGAGGCATTGCGGGCGAAGTCGCCGGGGGCGACGCTGCCCTGGTCGACGGTGGCCGCGCCGGCAGCCGTCTGATCGATCACCGAAGTGTTGTAGACGCCGCTCTGAGCCACGTCCGCGCTGGCGGCAGCGCTCTGATCGATGCTGGAGCGGTTGAGAGTGCCGTCCTGCACCAACGCCGCGCTGGCGCCGTCGGCCGACTGGTCGATCAGCGACACGTTGTTGGCGAAGGCTTCGCCGGCGGTGGAAGGCGGCAAGGTATCGCCGTCCCAGTTGCGCGGGCCGAGCGGATTGGCCCCGCCAGTCTGGGTGACGTCCGCCGAAGCGCCCGCGCTCTGGTTGATGCGGGACGTGTTGTCGTCGCTGGTCTGGCTGACGATGGCGCCGGCGCCATCGCCCGTCTGCAGGATCGTCGAGGCGTTCCCGTTACCCGCCTGGGTGACATTCGCCGCCGCGCCGTTCGCCAGCTGGTCGATGTCGGAGGTGTTGTTGTCGCCATCCTGGCCGACAGTCGCGTCATTGCCGTCGCCGGCCTGGTCGACATCCGAGAAGCTGTCGCCGGCCTGCGTCACGTCGGCAAAGTTGCCGTTGCCGGTCTGCAGGATCAGCGACTCCGCGCCGATGCCGCTCTGGTCGACGAAAGCATCGTTGCTGTTGCCGAGCTGATCGATATCCGACGACACCCCGTCCGTGTCCTCGCCGCTCTGCGTCACACCGGCTTCGTTGCTGTTGCCGAGCTGAAAGATCGAAGAGTCCGCGTTGCCGCTGAGCTGCTGAGACACGATGCCGCGGTTGTTGCCGCCGTTCTGCGTGGTGTCGGCCGAGAGATCATTGCCGCGCTGGTGCGTCGCGGCGTAGTTCTCGGTGCCGTCGCCAGGAACCGTTTCCTGATCGATAATGGCTGACTGGCCTTCGCCCGGAGCATAGGCCTGATGGACCTGTGCGCGGTTGTTGCCCGTCTGGTCGACCTCAACGGAGCCGTTGTCGCCATTCTGGGTCACGTCGGCGATGTTGCTGAGTTGCTGGCTGTAGGGCTCTTCGCTCTGCGGAACGCCGGTCGGCGGCACGTCGGCGCCGTCCTGGTTGATGGTTACGGTGTTGTTCTCGCCGCCCGCGCCCTGCCGGACGACCGTCCAGTTGTCGGCGCCCTGCTGGTCGACGGTAACGTCGCTGCCCGACGTATTCGTCTGGATGACTTCCGCTTGCTGGGCGAGGCCGTCCTGGGTGACGGTCGCGGTATTGTTCTGCGCCAGGGCCGGAGCCGCGGCGAAAAGGGCAATGGTGGAAACCGAGGTGAGGATCGCGCGCTTCATGAACTTGGTCCTTCTTTCTTGAAAAGCCGGCCAGCGCCCTGAAGGACGCCGGCCGTTACGTCGTTATTGATTGACGATCGCCGTGTTGCCGGTGCCGCCCTGGGTGACGGTCGAGAGGTTGGCGTTCGACGCCTGCGTCACGTTAGCGGTGTTGTTCATGCCGGACTGGTCGACGAACGACTGGTTGTCGTCCCCGGTCTGCATGACGTTGGCGATGTTGCCCGACGACGGCGGCGGCGCGCTGTCCACGTCGCCTTCGCCCTGACGGATCTCCGACAGGTTCCGGTCGCCCAGCTGATCGACATTGGCCGAGTTGAGCGAGTCGAAATCGCTGCGGAGGAACGCCGCGTTCTGCCGGATCAGCGAGCTGTTGAGGTCACCCCCCTGCTCGACGTCGGCGCTGTTGCGCCGTCCGCCCTGGATGATCGTCGAATCGGCGTTCGTGCTGCCGGCAAGCTGGCGGAGGCCCGCGGCGTTGTCGGAATTACCAACGCTGTTATTCTCGCCGACCTGCTGTATGTCCGACTTGCCGCTGAAGCCCAGCTGATCGACATGGGCGTTGCCGCCACGACGGGTCTGGGTGATCGTCGATTCATTCTCGTCGCCGATCTGATCGACCGAAGCGCGCAGGAAGTCGCCGCTCTGCTGGATATCCGAGCTGTTGAGGTTGCCCTGCTGGTTGACGTCAGCGATATTGTCGGCCGCCTGGCTGACGATCGACGCATTGTCGTCACCGTCCTGGTTCACGACCGCGCTGTTGCGGGCCCCTTGCACGACATCCGAGTCGTTGTTGTCGCCAGTCTGGGTGACGCCGGCGCTTGAGCCATCGCCATTCTGCAGGATCAGCGAGTCGTTCGACGCGAAGCCGTCGGTCGGGTTGTTCGCGAGCTGGTTGACCGTCGCGGACGACGCGCCATTCTGGGTGATGTTCGACAGATTGTCGCCCTGGCCGGTGCCGGGGCCACCCGATGCCGGATCGCCGGCCTGGGTGACGCTGGCGCTGGCGCCGTTGGCATTCTGCGTGACGTTCGACTCGTTGTAGACGCCGGTCTGGCTGACGATGGCGTCGGCGTCGGCATTCTGGTCGACGTTCGAACGATTGAGCTCGCCGTTCTGGGTGACGTCGGCGAAGGCGCCGGCGCCGGACTGATCGACCACCGAGTTGTTGTTCGGCGGAGCCAGGCCGTATCCGACCTCGGTGCCGCTCTGGTCGACATGCGCTTCGGCACCAGCACCGCTCTGATTGATGAGCGAGCTGTTCTCGTTTCCGTTCTGGTCCACCTCGGCAATCGTGTTGTCGCCCGATTGATTCACCGTGGAGATGTTGGCCGTTCCAAGCTGGAAGACGTTCGCGTTGGCCCCGTCGCCGCTCTGGTCGACGCCCGAGCTGTTGCCGTTGCCCGACGTGCCGGGCCCCGATTGCTGATAAACGGTCGCGATCGTGTCGGCCCCGCTCTGGTTGATCGTCGAGTTGTTGTCCTCGCCGAACTGGGTCGACGTGGCGCTGGCATTGTTCGCGGTCACACTTTGGAAGATGGTCGAGCTGTCGCCCTCGCCATTCTGGTCGATCGTCGCGTCCGCGTCGTCGGCATCCTGGTCGATCGTTGCCTGGTTGAGGCGATTGGCCGCGCCCGGAGCCGGACGATTGCCGTTAAGCTGCGTCACATTGGCGCTGGAGAGCGCGCCCGACTGATCGACGTCCGACGCATTGCCCTCCCCGGTCTGGCTGACGGTCGCATCGGAATCACCCGATTGGATGACGCTGGAGTCATTCGTCGGATCGTTGCTCGTCGGCGCGTCCGCGCTGCTGTCCTGCGACACGGTGGCGCTGGCGCCGTCGGCCGTCTGGGCGACGTTCGAGTAATTGTCGGCACCGGCCTGCGTCACCGCAGCGGTGTTGTTGGCGTTGCTCTGGTCGATGTCCGAGTCCGAGCTCGAGGCATCGGTCTGCGTCACGGTCGCGTTTTGGCCGGAGCCATCCTGCGTGATGTCGGACGTGTTGTTCTGGGCCATCGCGCTGCCGGCGGTGAGAAGGGCAAGCGCGGAAACCGAAGTGAGAATAGTGCGTTTCATGGTTGTCATTCCTCTTAGCGGGGGTGATAACCATGAGGCTCCCGGGCACGAGACCCGGGGCAACATGGCTAACTAGTTCCAAACGCCTACTTTTCCTCACGCATCGGAGTTGCAGCTCCGGTGCGTGGTTTTCTTTGCCCTGGGCATTTACCTAAGGTTGAGAGCGCCAGGGCCGCCCGTTCAACCGATACATCCTAGGCCATTTCGTTGCAGCGAAACGGCCTCGTCCGCGAACCTCGGACCCGCTACCGCGAGCCGGAGCTCCCGATCTCGTCATCCTTCGACGTCTTGTCCTCCTTGATCCTCAGGGGCGCAGCACCGCGCACCTGGTCCATCGCCGATTCAACCTGCTCGGCCGAGAACACGCCGTCCCGCTCCTGGCGATAGCGCCACAGATAGGGCCAGCCGGCCTCGGCGTCGGCGAATTCCCAAAGCTTCAGATCCACGCCTTCGAGCACGAGCGCGTAGACCGCCTTCTCGATCGCCTGCTGGAGAGCGAGCTGGTCGGGCTCATTGGTCGTGAAGCCGGCCTCCGCCTCCAGCAGCTCCTTGAAGCCGACGAACTTGAAGGCGCTCGCGCCGAGCGCGTAGGAGGCGATCGTCTTCGAGGCGGTCACCGTGGTCAGCACCTCGCCGGTACGCACGGAAACCGCGCGGATATAGACGGTGACGGTATCCTGCCGATATTCGGTCCGCCCGCCGATGCCGAGGAAGGCCGCGCCGGCCCCGCCGGTCAGCGTGTTGGTGTCGAAGCCGACGATGCCGCCTTCGAGGATGACGCCGGCGAACAGCATTGCGGGCAGCGCCTGCGGATTGACGCCCTGCTCGCCCAGATAGCGCTCGCGCATCTCGCGGATGATGTTGCGCTCGTTGAGCAGGTTGTTGAGCGACTCGCGCTCGACGATGGTGAACCAGCTGCGATTGCCGGCGTCCTGAAGTGCCTTGACCAGGATCGACCCGCCGCCCTGGCTGACCGCGCGTGACAGCGTCTGCCCGGTTTCGCTCGGTTTGAACTGCCCTGTCAGATCCTCGAAACTATAGACCGCGACCGCGACCGGACGCGCCGGCGGCGGCAGGACTCCGAGGAGTTGCTGGGTCTGCGTCTTCTCCGGATAGACAGCGAGCTTCGACGTCTCGGGAATGGTCGGCAGCGACATGCAGCCCGAAAGCAAAAGCACGGCCATGCATGGAATGATCCCCCCCTTGCGCATGGTCAGTTGACCTCGATGAAGGTGGGTATGACGATTTCGGTGACTTCGCCGGTCTCGTCGTTGGTGATGTTGAGCGTGACGCTGTCGAGGTCGCGGAAGAAGTCGATCGTCTGACCGCCGAAAGAGATGGTGCCCTGCTGCTGCGGGTTCTCTCCGAAAATCGCGTCCACGATCTGCGACGACAGGGCCGAAAGAAGCCGCGACTGCAGCTGACGCGCGAAGATGTCGGCTTCCGACCGACCGGTCGTCGAGCTCGGATCCTTGAAATCGTTCTGGGCGTTGGCGATGCCGAGAAGATGCGCAGAATTGAATGGATTGCCGCCGAACGACGGATTGATCGGCTCGTAAACCATGTCTTGGGCCAGAGCCGGCGATGCGGTCAGCAAAAAGGCGGCCGCGACTCCGCTGCTCATCAGCGAAGTAGCTCGCGCAAGACGATACAAGCCCGTTTTACTCGAAAGCACTTAATCCCCCCTTTTGCAGCCGCCGTGCGGCCGCCCCTGGATTTCTGTTTGCTTTATCGATTGTTAATACGAGTCGCGGATAGCCGCATCCCCAACATGGGTGAGGACCCAAGTTGATTTGCCCCGCCGAATCTATTTCTGTCTCGTAATGACACAGATCATAGAACACGTTTCAAGACTTGCAAGATAAAACAAAATCGCCTTTCCGATGAAATCGAGTATCGACAAGCTGGGACAAAATTAACACGCGCCTCATTAATATAATGGGGCAGGCAGCGACGTATCTATACTATAATGGCTTTGTCAGTGAGTTTTCCCACATCAGCCCCGGGTTAAGGTCAGTTTCCTTCACTCAGGGACCGATGATGGTGCGGTCGGCTCCGCTGCGGCCGAACCCGGCGCGCATGCAAGATGCCCGCGTCGCCAATAAAGTGGTCAATCGCGACGATCAGACCCGATAGGGTCGTATGCGACTGAACAACTCCTCGCGCGAAGATACGCTCAGTTTGGCGTAGATGTGCCGGATATGAGTCCTGGTGGTTTCAGAGGATACCCCCAGATTGCGAGCCACGTCGTCGGCCGAATATCCGTCGATCAACTGGAGCAGGACGCGACTTTCGCTCTTGGTCAGACCGAAGGCGACGTCGATGTCGGCATAGCAAACGCTGAACTCGCTTCCGCTGCGATGGAACGAAAGACCGAAGCACCGCGCACCATTGCGCGAGGCGATCTCTCGAGCTCGAAAGAGAATGTGTCCGTCGCCGTTCGCAGCGGTGAGGCAAAGAGTAGCCATGCCTCCCGCGCAATCCGCGAGCAGTTGTTCGAGCCTGAACTGATGGCCGGCATCGGTCGGGGCGAGCAGGCTGCCCCTGCGCTCTATATCGCGCCTGCGGGCCAGCTGTGTCTCGGCGGCCCTGTTCGACCATAATATGGTGAGCGCATGATCGACGATCAGGCGTGCCTGATGATCGCCGTCGAGCCAGTCCAGCGCCAGCCGTTCCAAGACGGTGTCGCTGGACTTTGAATCAAGGTCCATGATTGTCATATTTTCCCCCCACGTTCCGGGCAGCCAGCGGGCGCGAAAGACGGCTCCAGTCGTAACTGGAACCTCTCTCTCGCTAAGGTCCTGACCGAGAACACTGTTCCCCCAACAGATGCCCTTAAGATTGGCTGGCTTTCCCCCACCGCCACTATCAGGGATTTTCCCTGACTGGACAATAACCATCTCTTCCGCGCTCGTGAAAGCCGCGCCCGCAGCGGATAATCCCGGTGAGCTCGACGCCCTTGACCTGCTCGCGCAATCGGCAACAAGGCGGTGGCCGAGTTGGCCAGGAATGCCGCCTAATAGCGCGCGAACGCGGTCGGGGCCGATCCCTCCGGAGCGCAGCGCAGCGGACAAAGGCCGAGCACGTTCAGGATTTCGTCAGTCACCACCATATGGGCGACGCCTCGGCACGGTGCGGCGGGATCGATCTCCGAGTGCCGGAATATGATCCATAACCCTTCGCCCAGCGCTTCCAGGATCAGATCGTTGAGGCGTGAATCCGCATAGTCCACGCAATCGGATAGTTTGTGCATGTCGTCCCCAAATTCTCTCGAAGCCCCAGGACGCCGTGAATCACCCCTGTCTTTCCCACCGGCAACGACTGGCGGAGTCGATCAGCGGGCAGCAGCAAAAAAGCCGGGCGTCCTTGCTCGATTGATCGTTTCACCACTCGCCGTTCGCGGAAATTTTAAGGCCGACGCGGGGGTATGCGTCGGCCCTAACCACTCGGGGATTCACAGTGGCGAGCCGAACATGCCCGCCAACGGGCCGCGGCGATATTGCCCAACCGGCCTATATCCGACGGCCTAACCAGGATTGGGGGCTGGGAGATCGCCGGATTTTGCCGGCCGAAGCTCTGGTGAAGGCTGGTGGACAGGGCTGGATTCGAACCAGCGTAGGGCGAAGCCCGGCAGATTTACAGTCTGCTGCCTTTAACCACTCGGCCACCTGTCCCCGAAGGCGAGCGCCTCTCGCGCACCCGCCTAGATAGGAAGGCGGCTCAATGGCGAAAGGGGCGGCTGCTGTCAACGCGGCGGTCAGACGAGATCGGCCATGGCATGCGCGAAAGCCAGCCAGGGCGCCGTGTCCATGATCGCCACCCGCACGAACTGGCTCGCGACCAACGCTCCTCCGCCCCAGATCCAGACTGGATGGACGCGGCCGCGGCTGGTAAGATCGTAGAGGATTCCGGCCAGAATGATGAGGTCGCCCCCCGCATAGAAGGTGAAGGGCGCGCCCTCGACCACGACGCGAAGCGGCAGCCGCCCGACCGCGGCCTCCAATATCGCCGCGCTGGAGAGCAGCATCAGGCGCTTGTGCGTCTCGGCCCTGCGCCGCCAGGCGATCCCCAGCGCGGCGATGATCCCGTAGGCCTGAATCGAAAAGAAGGTGATGGCGTAGAAGGCATAGGGGTCGCCCAGGCCCTTGTAGCCGGCCTCGATCGCTTCCGCGGCGGCGAGATTACCGAATATCCAGACCAGTACCGCCAGCCCCGCGCCCGCGATGCCCAGCCGCCGATGAATCCCGATGGCGCCCTTCGCGATCAGCAGCGGCTGGACCACGATCAGGCAGGTCCATAAGGTGAAGACCAGCGCGTGCATGTGGAGCAGTGGCGTGATTTCCGGCGTGCGCGCGGGCGGCGTCAGCCAGTGCGAGAGATAATAGCTGCGCGCAAAGCCGGCGAAGACGATCACCGCCGCGAACAGCGCCGCCCCGGTGAAGAACAGCCTGTCGGCGCGCCATCGGGACAGCGCGGGCCGGGTCGCCGCCATCGCGTTTGCTCCTGCTCCGGCTCAACGAGAAAAGCGGCCGATGTTCGCCTCCTTAGGAGCCGCGTCAAGCTGGATCAGAGCGGCCGCTCGAGCAGGCTGTCCACCCATCGCACGGCCATCGCGCTCGCCTCGGCCGGCGTGAAGGTGGAGGGATCGAGCGACAATTCGAGCCAGAGCCCGTCGACCAGCGCGGTCAGCGCGATCGCGGCGGGACGGGCCTGCGCGATCGTAAGCCCGCAGCCGGCGAGAAGCGGCTCCAGCTCCTCGCGATAGCCGCGATAGGTCTCGCCATGGATCGCGGCGATGGCGGGCCGGGTCTTCACGAGGCTCCAGAAGGCCAGCCAGGTGGCGAGCAACGCCGGGTCCGCTATCGGCGGGCGGAAGCTCGCCGTAACGAAGGCGATGAGGCGGGCGCGGGGCTCTGGCCCGGCCGCTTCCCCCGCCTCCCGCAGCGTCGCGGAGACGCGGTCGGTGACGTCGCGGTAGGTAACGGCGATGAGGTCGTCGATGCCGTCGAAATAGTGCCTCAGCAGCCCGGGCGAGACGCCGGCGCGGGCGCAGATCGTGCGAACCGACGTCCCGGCCGCGCCATGCTCGGCAAGGCAGGCCGCTGTCGCCTCGATGAGAGACTGGCGTCGGAAATCCGCGCTTTCGCGTGTTGAGGCCGCTCTCGCCATTGCGTCATCATAGTCGTTATTATACGATCGTGCAAAAGGCCGAACCAGGATGAGTCAGGTGCAGCAGGCGGAGAGAGGTTCCAACGTCGATCCCGACGAAGGCTGGAGCCTGCCCGCATGGATCTACCGCGACTCCGAGTTCTACCGCGTCGAGGTGGAGCGGGTGATGCGGCCGAGCTGGCAGGTGGTTTGCCATCTGAGCGACGTCGCCGAGCCCGGCCAGTGGCACACGCTGGAATTCCTCGGCGAGAGCATCGTCGTCGTGCGCGGCAAGGACGGCGCCGTCAGGGCCTTCACCAATGTCTGTCGGCACCGGGGATCACGGATCGTCGACGGCACGTCCGGCTGCGCGAAGAAGCTGGTCTGCCCTTATCATGCCTGGAGCTACAATCTCGACGGCACCCTCGCCGGTGTTCCTGGAAAGGGCGGCTATTCCGATTTGGGCGACGCCGAGAGCGGCCTCGTCCCCGTCGAGCTGGAGGTGTGGCGCGGCTTCATCTTCGTCCGGCTGGAGGGCGGCGGGCCGGCGGTGTGGGAAATGATGGCGCCCTATGAGGAGCGGATCACGCCTTATCGCTTCGAGGAGATGGAGGCGCTGGGCCGGGTGACGCTGAGGCCGCGCCCGGTCAACTGGAAGAATGTCGCCGACAATTATTCGGACGGCCTCCACATTCCCATCGCCCATCCCGGCCTTACCCGGCTGTTCGGGCGCGGCTACGGCATCGAGGCGGAGGAGAATGTCGACCGCATGTGGGGCGCGCTGATCGACCGGCCGTCGCCCAATCTCTCGGAGCGGGCGTACCAGTCCATCCTCCCGGCGGTGCCCCATCTCCCCGAGGAAGCGCAGCGGCTGTGGCTCTATTTCAAGCTGTGGCCGAACGTCGCCTTCGACATCTATCCCGACCAGATCGATTTCATGCAGTTCCTTCCCGTCTCGCCGACGGAGACGCTCATCCGCGAGATCAGCTACGCCCTCCCCGACGAGCGGCGAGAGATGAAGGCCGCGCGATATATCAACTGGCGGATCAACCGTCAGGTGAATTCCGAGGACACCGTCCTCATCGCCCGCGTCCAGGCGGGGATGCACTCGCGTAGCTTCACGGTGGGCCCTTTGAGCGACGAGGAAGTCTGCCTGAAGAGCTTTTGCCGCAAGATGCGGGCGCTCATTCCGGAGGCGCGGCTGCATCATCCGCCGGCGTCGGGCTGGAGCCAGCGCGCTCCGGCGACACCAATGAATTGACGCGCCACCCAGCGACGGCTGGGGTCCATACGGAGTCAGCGTGAATGCCAGCCTTCGCTGGGTGACGAGGAAGAGAATGACGAAAACATACGACGCGATCATCATCGGCGCCGGGCATAACGGCCTCGTCTGCGCCTTCTATCTCGCCCAGGCGGGCCTCAAGGTTCGCATGGTCGAGCGGCGAGGTGTCGTCGGCGGCGCGGCGGTGACGGAGGAATTCCACCCGGGATTCCGCAACAGCGTCGCCAGCTACACGGTGAGCCTGCTCCAGCCCAAGGTCATCCGCGACATGCGGCTGGTCGAGCATGGCTACAAGGTCATCGAACGCCCCATCTCCAACTTCCTGCCGCAGGAGGACGGGCGCTACCTGAAGCTCGGCGGCGGGCTGGAGCGGACCCAGGTCGAGTTCCGCAAATTCTCCGACAGCGACGCGGAAACCCTCCCCGCTTATTACGACGCCCTGGAGAATGTAGCCGACGTGTTGCGCGACCTCGCGCTCCAGACCCCGCCCAATCTCGGCGACGGGCTCAAGACGCTGATCGACGGCGCCCGCCAGGGCCGGCGGCTGGCGAAAATGCCGCTGGAGCAGCAGCGCGACGTCCTCGATCTGTTCGTGAAAAGCGCCCGCACCTTCCTCGACAGCTGGTTCGAGAGCGAGGCGGTGAAGGCGGCGTTCGGCTTCGATGCCGTTGTCGGCAATTATGCAAGCCCCGATACGCCGGGCTCGGCCTACGTACTCCTCCACCACGTCTTCGGCGAGGTGAACGGCAAGCGCGGCGCCTGGGGCCACAGCCTCGGCGGCATGGGCGCGATCACCGAGGCGATGGCCAAGGTGTGCCGCGCTGCGGGCGTAGAGATCAGCCTGGGTGCCCCCGTCGCCCGCGTACTAGTCGATGGCGGCAAAGCGGCAGGCGTGAAGCTCGAAAGTGGTGAGGAAATCCGCGCCGATACCATCATCGCCAACGTCGGGCCGAAGCTGCTCTACGAACGGATGATGGAGCCGGCGGACCTCACCCCCGAATTCCATCGTCGCATCAAGGCGTTCAAGGCCGGCTCGGGCACCTTCCGGATGAATGTCGCGCTGTCAGAGCTGCCACGCTTCACCTGTCTGCCCGAGCCCGGCGAGCATCACCAGTCCGGCATCATCATCGCGCCGACGCTCGATTATATGGACGAGGCCTTCACCGACGCGAAGCGCCATGGCTGGTCGAAACGGCCGATCGTCGAGATGCTGATCCCCTCGACCGTGGACGACAGCCTCGCCCCTCCCGGCCAGCATGTCGCCAGCCTGTTCTGCCAGCAATTCGCCCCCGAGTTCGACTGGGACACCCACCGCGAGGCGGCGGCCGACACGATCATCGACACGGTCGAGGCCTATGCCCCCGGCTTCAAGGCATCGGTGCTCGGCCGCATGGTCCTCTCGCCGCTCGACCTGGAGCGCAAGTTCGGCCTCGTCGGCGGCGACATCATGCACGGCAACATGACCCTGGACCAGCTTTGGTCCGCCCGCCCCGTGCTTGGCAACGCCGCCTATCGGGGGCCGGTGAAGGGCCTCTACATGTGCGGCGCCGGAACTCACCCCGGCGGCGGCGTCACCGGCGCTCCGGGCCATAATGCCGCACGCGAGATTCTCGCCGACCGCTCGCTATTCGGCCGCCTCCTCCGCCGGGGCTGAGCGCGGCGTCAGGAAATAGAGCGGCGTGCCAAGCGCGAGCAGCACGAATATCCACCCGGTCGCCTCGATCCCGGCGCCGTAGAAGGTCCAGAGCGCATAGACCAGCCCGAGGCCCGCGACGATCAGGAACGGCACCGAGCGCGGCATTTCGCCCGTGGCGGTGAGACGCAGGCTGGCGGCGGCGCAGGTCAGGTACAGGACCAGGGTCGCCGCCGTCGACAGCAGCGCCATGAAGGTGAACAGGTCCGCCATCGTCCGCGTGAAGTTCATCATGATGAGGATGCTGACGAGAACGCTGGAGAGCACAAGTCCCCGCGCCGGCGTGTCGTTTTTATCGGTGATCCCGAACCAGCGCGGGAAGCTTCCCCGCCGCGCCATCGCCAGCGGCAGTTCGCCCTGGATCAGCACCCAGCCGTTGAGCGCCCCGATCGCGCTGATCGCGGCGAACAGAGCTATGAGCAAGGCCGGCCCGTGCCCCCAGTAACGCTCGATGAAGTCGGCAAAGGGGGCGTTCGACTGGGCGACCTGATCCGCCGGCAGCAGCAGGATGATCGCCGAGCAGGTGACTATATAGATGACCCCAACCATAAAGGTCCCCGCCATCGTCGCGCGCGGGATGGTGGCCTCGGGCCGGTCGACCTTGCCTTGGGGGATCGACGCGGATTCAAACCCGAGCATCGCCCACAAAGTGAGCGCGGCGGTGGCGGTTATGGCGGATGCGGAGACATCGCCGGGCCGGAACGGCGTCACGTCGGCGTCGCCCACGCCGCCCGCAAGCAGCATGACAATCACGATCACCGCGATCAGAGGCAGCAGCTTCAGCACCATCGTGACCAGCTGGAAGCCGCCGGCCGAGCGCGCTCCGAACAGGTTGACCAAGGTCACACCCCATACCAAAGCCACGGCGAGCAGCGCCGGTAGCGCGGGCACCGAGGCAATGCCGGGCGCGAAGAGGCTCAGATAGCTGACCGCTGCGATCGAGATGGCGGCGTTGGCGATCCACACCGACATCCAGTAGGTGAGCCCGACGAGGAAGGCCGCGAACGGCCCGAATCCCGCCCGGACGAATCCATAGGCGCCCCCTGCCTGGGGCAAAGCGCGCGCGAGCCGGCTGAAGACGAACGCCAGGCACAGCGCCCCGCCCACCGTGAAGACCCAGCCAAACACCGCGTTCCAGCCATAAGGCGCGAGGCTCGTCGGCAGCAGGTAGACGCCGGAGCCGATCATATTTCCCATGACCAGCGCCAGGCACATCCAGAAACCGAGGACGCGTCGCGGCGGGCTACGCCTTCCTTCCGCCGCTACGCTCATCTCACCTCAGAATTTCGTGCCGATCTTCAGGCCTATCGTGCGCGGCTGGATGACGAATGTATAGATCTTGCCGCCGATGTCGGTGAGACCGTCCGGATCGCCGCAGGTGGTCTCCAGGCACTGGATGCTGTTCCCCACCTTGCCGTTCACGTCGAAGAGGTTGCGGACGAACAGTTCCGCCGACCAGCGGTCGCTGGCGAGGCCCGTGCTGAGATCGACCGTCGTGTAGGCCGGCAGGTCGCCGAGCAATTCGCGCTCGAACAGCCGAAGATCGCTCGTCCGCCTGCCCTCATGGACCGCGCCCGCCTGGAAATGGGCGTCATAGCTTCCGACAGGGAATTCGTAGCGCGCCAAGGCGTTGGCTTTGAACTTCGCGGTTGTCGGCAGCCGTGTCCCCGCTGGAGCGAGTAGTGCGTTCGGCGTTCCGTCCGGGCCCGGCAATGTACAGTCGAACAGCTCGTTGGCGATCCTGCAGAAATCCTCGGTAATCTCGGCGTCGTTGTAAGCGGCTCCGACGCCCAACGAGAGACCCGGCGCCAGGAGCGCATAGACGTCCAGCTCCGCCCCTCGGATGCGCGCATCGCCGGCATTGCGGACCTCGGAAAGGCCGTTCGCACCGAGGAAGGAGAGCTGGATGTCGGTCCAGTCGAGCTGATAGGCAGCGGCGTTGACCCGCACCCGGTTGTCGAGCCAACTCGTCTTGAAGCCGAGTTCGTAATTGTCGATGAAATCGGCTTCATAGGGCGGCAGTGAACCGCGCCTGTTGATGCCGCCCGGACGGAAGCCTCGCGACACCGTCGCATAGACCAGCGCATCGTCGTTGAATTTGTAGGTCGCGTTGATCTTGTGGATGAAATCCGTGTCCTTCGTTCGCTTGTCGAGATTGGTGCAGGGCGAACCGTCCACGACGGGAGGCCCTTGGCACAGGTAGATCGGATTGGAGCTGAAGCCGGGGTTGGCGTAACCGAAAAAGCCGACCAGCGAATTGTTGTAATGATAGATGCGGGTGCCGAGCGTCAGGCTGAAGCTATTGGTCACGTCCGCAGTCATCTCGCCGAACACGGCATAATCCCGGTCCACGCGAAGCTGCTTCGTCAACCAAATGTTGCTGTCCGTGCCCGGCACGGTGATCGAATCGGCGATGTCGTCGATGATGTAGTTCTGTTCGATATTATGGCTCTGGCGCTGGTAGAAAAGCCCCCCGATGAAGCGGACCCGCTCGGTGGCTGGCGACGCCAGCCGCAGCTCGTGGCTCTGCTTGGTGAACCGGTCGGCATATTGAACATACTGGTTCGGATTCACCAGGTTGCCGTCATTGTCGTAGAAATAGGCGCCGTAACCGAACAGCGCGTCATAGAAGTAGGCGTAGTCCGCATAGTCGAAATCGCCGTAAAGCTTCCGCTTCAGATAGGCGCCGGCATAGGTGAGGTCGAAATTCCCGATCTTGCCCTCGATGGTGAGCGCAGCCTGGATCCATTTATCCACCGATCGTTCGGGATTGAACTGCTGAATCTGCAGCTCGCCCAGGCCCGTTTCCTGGGCGAAGAAGCCGCTGCTCTTCTGATACTGACCCATGATCTGCGGAGTCACGGTCCATGTGTCGTCGAGGTCGATCTTGAGGGCGGCGCGGGCGCCATAGGTGTCGACATCGTTGTAATCGTCCTCGACGAACTCGCTGTTGTCGAAGACAATTCCGGAGGTGGGGAAGGTGAGCGTGCCGGGGATGTTGTCGATATAGCCGGCGTCCCGCTTGACCCAGCCAACGACGCGCGCGGCGACATTCTCGGAGATGGGCATGTTGGCAAAGGCCTCGGCCACATAGCCCCACTCGCCATGGGCGACGTTGTTCACCTCAACATTGGCCTCGCCGTAGAAGCCCGACGTATCAGGCTTGTTGGTGATGATGCGGATCGTGCCGGCCTGCGACGACGCGCCGTAGAGGGTCCCCTGCGGTCCCGCCAGCGCCTCGACCCGGGCGATGTCGAACACATGGATGTCGAGCGCGCCGGTGATGGTCGTGATCGGCTGTTCGTCGAGATAGGTGCCCACGCTCGGCAGCGACGTCGAGTGATTGGCGTTCTCGCCGCTGGCGACACCGCGGAAATAGACGTTCGAATAACCGGGACCGGCGGTCTGGTAGGAGACGCTCGGCAGATATCGGGCGTAGTCGTCAAAGTCAGAGACCTGGAGTTCGTCCAGCTTCTTGGTGGTGATCGCCGTGATCGCCATCGGGACGTCCTGGAGGTTCTCCTCGCGCTTCTGGGCGGTGACGATGATGTCGACCCCGTAATCCGCCGATAGCCTATCTTCGCTGACAGTCGCGTCGGGGGGTTGGGCCGGGTCGGCGGTTCCGGGCTCGTCGTCGGCGGCGTCCTGCGCCAGCGCCCCGCCCGATGTGCAGAGCATGGTCGTAGCCAGCAACGTCAGGGCGATGCCGCGCCTCGTCCGGAAAAGCCTGGAAGACCGCATATCCCCTCCCGCGAGACGCCTGATTGTGCGAAGGAAGCTGTGCCGGTTCCCAGGGGCCGTCAATCGGGCGTGACGTGGGCGAAACGATTGCCGGTCCCCTGTGGTGAAATTGCCACGCCTCAGGTGGGCGGCACGTCGGGATAGCGGGCAAGGACGTCGCCGAGCGCGTCCTTGACGGGACCGAGCCAGAGATCGAAGCGTCGCCACTGGTCTATTCCGTCCCGGTTGATCGGTCGGCGCACCTGCTCGGAACTCGCGGTGCGGACGGCGCGCTCATTCTCGTAGAAGCGAAGGCAGGCCGGGTCGAATTCGAGGCCGAGATGATCGAGCAGCCGGCGGACCTCCGTTTCGGGGTCGGCGACCATCCGTTCGTAGAAGACGCGATGCACGCGGCCTGGAAGGGCCTCGTCGAAATGCCGGAGCAACCCGACATAGTCGCTGTAATAACGACCCAGCTCGGCCTGATCGTAGCTGAAGCCCTGGCCGCGCGCGAAATGCTGCTTGAAGTTCGAGAAGCAGCAATCGAGCGGATGGCGGCGCACATCGACGACCCTGGCGTTCGGCAGGATGAGATGGATAAAGCCGACATGCGCCCAGTTGTTGGGCATCTTGTCGATGAAGAACGGCCTATCGGTTTTCCGCTGGACGCGCGTGCGTTCCAGATATTCCTCGCCCAGCGAAGAAAGGTCGTCTGCGGTCAGGTCGCCGAGGCACTCCGGATAGACGGACTCTTCGCCCTTCAGCTTGCGTCCCCCCAGCCGCCTTGCGAGCGCGGTGATGTCGGGCAGTTCCATCGTCCCCTCGACCTGGGGATGGCTGGCGAGGATTTGCTCGACCAGGGTCGATCCGGCTCGGGGCATGCCGACAATGAAGATCGGGTCCGGCGACGGACAACCGAGGCCGCGCCGCGCCGCGAAGAACGGCGCCGTGAATACCTCCTCACAGCGCCGCACATGGTCGCTGATGTCCGTGGGATCGTAGTCGATCATCGCGCGGCGAAGCCGGTTGCCGTCGGAATAATGACGGAAGGACCGCTCCGCCTCTCCGGCATCCTCCAGGGCCTTGCCGAGCGCGAAATGCAGGTGGAAGCCATCGTCGGGGCTGACGTCCGTGCGTTCGAGCGCCGACGTCATCGCCGCGATGTCGCCCTCCCCCAGCTTGACGGTCTTCAGATTGGCCAGGCTCCACCATATTTCACCCAGCCCCGGCGCGATTTCGAGGCCGCGGCGATAGGCGGCGACGCTGTCCTGTTGCCGGCCAATCGTCTTCAACACATGGCCGTAGCTCATCCACACCTTCGGCTGGCCGGGAAAGCGGGCGAGCACATCCTCGTAAAGGCCGATAGCCTCTTCATAGCCGCCGGTGCGCCCGAGCGCAGCCGCCTTCAGATTCTGGTGCGCCGCATTGTCGGGGTCGATCGCCAGCAACTGGTCGAGCACCGCGACGGCCTCGGCGGGCCGGTTCTGGCGATAGAGCACCGTCGCCAGGTTGGCCCGCGCGGCCCCGAACGCCGGGGCCAGTTCCAGCGCGCGGCGAAGCAGGCTCTCGGCATCGCCGTAGCGGCCGAGCCGCCCGGCCAGCTCCGCCATCATGCGGATGGCGGCGACGTCCGTGGGCTTCGCCTTGAGCCGGGGCCGCAGGATATGCTCGGCGACCGCCAGCTCGTTGTCGAGGAGGGCCGCGGCGGCGGCGATCAGGTCGGGATCCCGGACCGAGGCGCTGATCGCGTCCAGCTCGGCTCGTTCCGCCCCGGCCTCGTCGCCGCTTCGCCTCAGCGCCGCGCCGAGCAGGCGCAGCGCGTCGGCGCTCGTCGGATCGATGCGCAGTATCTCGCGCGCTTGCAGCACGGCCGATCGGGGATCGCGCGCCAGCAGGCGTTGGCCGTGAAGCAGAGTCTCGGCGATCGTTCCGGACCGTTCCGAGGCGGAAGCCGCCATCGCCCTGTATCTCCCTCCGCTGGGTGGTTCGCCCTGTCTATGACCATTCGCAGCCGCGTCCAAGACGAAGCGCGCAGGGCTAGAAGCTGTAGATCAGAGTCGCCCGGCTCAGCGTGTCGACCGGATCGACGCCGGGCGGCGTGCCGCGCTCATATTGGACGTTGTAGGAGAAGCGGGCCTTGAGCGCCCCGATCAGCTTCGTGTCGAGCGCGGTCGAGGCGCTGGCGCTGCCGTCGCCCCGCTCCAGGAAGAAGGAACCGGTCTGGCTGAGCTGGAGCGTCGGCGTGATCTTCCAAGCAAAGTCCAGCGAGGCGCGGCCGGCGAGGGTCGGCTCGGTTTTACCAGTCGTGAAGTCCGTCAAGCGGAAGGCGGGGCCGCCCGCGAGGTCGAGCGTGACGTCGTCCGATGCGATGATGCCGTAACCAAGCCCGCCGCCCAGCGTGTAGCGGTTCTCGTAGCCCAGGAAGCGGTCATGCTCATATTGGCCGAGGCCATAGGCGTAGAGTCGGTCCCCGACGCTGTAATGGGGCTGCCAAGAGGCGAGCACGCGCTGGGTGGTCGTCATGCCGTTGCTCCGCTGGATATCGGCACGGGCCTTCAGCTTGTGGGTCCACTCAGCGCCCTCCCGCTCGGCGCTGAGCGCCCCGTAGATGCCTAGATTGCTGGTGTTCCCCGTCGATCTGGAGGCGCCGAACTCGACCTGACCCTTCCAATTGTCGAACAGGGGCGCGGAAGCGAGCCGCCGCCGCGCCTCCTGCTCACGACGGGCCTTCTCCTCGGCCAGGCCGGCTCGCCAGGCCGCCTCGATGGCATCGACTTCGCCGGCCGCCTCCGGATGGGCCTCCCTGGCGAGCGCGAGGACCGCCGCCGCAACCTTGGTGTCGCCGCCCGCGATCGCCTTGTCGATCATCGCTCGCACGCCTTCGGGAATGGCGGACGCGGCAGGGGTTGAAGCGAGCACATCGGCGGTCGCGGGAACGGCCGACAGCAGCGCGAACGAACAAGCACAGGCTTCGATAAGCATGGCCGGATCGGTAACGCGGCGAAATGACCCTGTCGAGTGGTCGGCGCCTCAGCTTTGCCGCAGATCCCCTAGGAAGTCGCGGATGCGCTCGGCGTTGACGCCGAGGTCGCTGATGCCGACCCGGCTCACCGAGCGCATGTCGACGTTGCTGCCGCCGGCGGGATTGGGCGTCACCCGCACCACCACGTCATCCTTGAAGCCGAAGAAGGTGCTGGTATCGGTCGCCTCGACAATGCCCCTGGGATCGGCGCTCGCGATTTCCCAGCCACGATCGCGGGCCAGCGCCTCCGCCCGCCGCACCGTCTCGTCGACGCTCCACGGCACCTGAAGGGTGACCAGGTCGCCATAGGCGTCCTGGTGAAGCGTCCGCCAACGGTCCACCGGCGTCATCCGTATCAGCCGCGGATCGCCCTCGGGAGGAACGACTTCGAAATTGTCCTCGCGGAGGGTCAGCCGGAAGAATCTCGGGACGCTGTCCATGTTGGTGGTGACGTCGTGAATGGGCGGGACGCTGCGCGCGGTCATGACCAGGCTGGCGACATAACCGCCGAACAGGATTGCGATGATCAAGGCGGCGAGACTCACCATCGCCAGCGACCCCGGCGCCCTTCGCGTCATCGCCCAGGCAACGATCGCCAGCAGCCCGCCCGCGACCGCCGCGTAGAATGCCCATCTGAGGATCAGGAACCCGTCGCTGAAATGCCAGACGCCCTCGCGGCTGCCGAAGGCGGCGATCAGGGCCGCGAGCACCCCGCCGGCGCTGAGCACCAGCGCCGTCCAGCTCAGCTTTCCCGCCCAGATCCGCTTGCGAAGGGCATCCGCCATCGTCCGAACTCCGCTGCCTCGTCCGGAACCGCTTTTGACCCCAACCGATGCGCTCGACAAGCCCCGCCGGTTTTTTTCAGTCTTCAGCTATTGGCGCGAGACGGCGACGGACCGAGCTTCATCAGCGCCCCGGATTCACCAGATGAGACCGAGCAAGCCGTGCCTCGACTTCGCCGCGGGAGGGGTGCGGGACAAGGTGCGGCGGCCGCGTTCGCAACTCCGAAATTGTTTCAGGCTGATGCCGTAGCGGCTACAGGCCTCGTCGATCGCCCAGTCGCCCGATCGCACCGCGGCCCGCACGGCCTCCGCTTTCCTGCGCGTCACCCAGCGCGGCGCGGGGCAACCGGCGGAAAGGGCGGTGATCATGCCCGCAAGTGCGACTTCCTCCGCGGGAACGAAATTCTGATTCTCGATCATGGCGCTAGTCTAACCGACCAAGATCAAGCCGTGGTCAATGCTTCCGGTTAACGCGTGCGATACAATTGGCCGGCCTGGCGTGACTATCGACTGACGGCTGCCGCGGGCGGTGGATCCATATACTCTTCGGGGCCCTGGTCGTCCGAAAGCTGGCGGCACTTCGCGGCGGCGGCATTGTTGGCGCGGAATTCGATAAGCTCGTCTAGCGTCATCGGCGCGCCGACATAATAGCCCTGGAGATAATCGCAGTTGAGGAGCTGAAGGAGGCGCGCCTGCCAGTCGTTCTCGACCCCCTCGGCGACAACCTTCAACTGGAGGCTGTGACCGAGATCGATGACCGAGCGCATGATCTGCACCGCGCGCGAGTGGCGCCCGAGATCCTTGAGGAAGGACTTGTCGATCTTGACGCAGTCGAAATCGAGATTCTGCAGGTAGCTGAGGCTCGAATAGCCGGTCCCGAAATCGTCCAGCACGACCTGGACGCCGAGCTGGCGCAATTGCCGGATCGTGCTCTTCGCCGCGTCCATGTGCGAAATGAGCACGCCCTCGGTGATCTCGAGCCGCAGCTGGGCCGGTCTCAGCCCGGCGGCCAGGAGCTTTTCGCTGACCAGGCCAGCGAAGCCGTGATGGCGAAACTGGATCGGCGATACGTTCACCGCGACCGGAACGTCGTTGAGCTCTCGCGCGATCTTCAGCGCCCTGTCGAGCACCCATTCTCCCAGCTGCAATATCTGGCCGCTCTCCTCGGCCATGGGAATGAGATCGGCGGGCGATATGTCGCCCCGCGAGCAGCGCGGCCAGCGCAGCAGCGCTTCCACGCTGGCGAGATCACCCGTCCGGGCATCGACCAGCGGCTGCAGCGCCAGCCCAAGCTCATGGTCGCGGATCGCCCTGTCCAGCTCTTCGCGCATGCTGGCCCGCACCGCGATCATCTCGCTCATCCGGTCGTCGAATATCTTGAATGACGCGGTCTTGCTGCCCTTGGCTTCGTACATGGCCACATCGGCGCGCCTCAAGAGGTCGGAGGCGCACGCCGTCTCGGCCGAGCCGACGGCGATTCCGACCGACGACCCGACATGCACCAGATGGCCGTCGATCAGGTAGGATTCGTAGAGCGCCTCGACCATCGCCTCGCGACATCCTCGATCCGGCGCGATGGCGACAGATGGACGATGGCGGCGAATTCGTCGCCGCCGATGCGCGCCAGGCTGTCGGCCGGCCCGATGATGCTCAGGAGGCGCAGGGCGACCGCCCGCAACAGGCCGTCGCCGACCTTGTGGCCCAGGCTGTCGTTGACCTCCTTGAAGCGGTCGAGATCGAGGAAGAGAACGGCGATCCCGGTCTGCCGGCCGGAGTCGACGATGCCTTCCAGCTCGGCGCTGAAGGCCGTCCGGTTCCTGAGGCCGGTGATGCCGTCCGTGCTGGCTTGCGCTCTCAGCTGCGCCTCGGCGCGGGCCATATCCTCCAGCCGGCCCTCGAGGGCGCGCTTCAGGGTCGCCAGCTTGTAGATCGCCCCGGCGGCGCCAAGGAAGGCGATGCCGAGCAGCAGATGTGCGAGCGTCACGAGGGCGCCTCCGGCGTCGGGCGGGGCTTGCGCGTCGTCATTCCTTTTCGCCCTTGAAGCGCGTTTCGAGCAGCGCCCGGGTGCGCTCGGCCAGCGTCTTTTCAAGGTCCAGATTGGCCGCGTCGAGGGCGGCCATTGCGG
Organism: Allosphingosinicella sp.; assembly: GCF_036570505.1. Classification (GTDB taxonomy): domain Bacteria; phylum Pseudomonadota; class Alphaproteobacteria; order Sphingomonadales; family Sphingomonadaceae; genus Allosphingosinicella. The sequence continues at coordinate 30,732 of NZ_DATCYB010000050.1, forward strand.
CGCGGCGCATCAACTGCGCGGACATCCGCGCGATGAGGACCGGCATCTTGATCGGCTTCTGGATATAGTCGTTCGCGCCGGACTCGATCGCATCGACGATCGAACTTTCTTCGTCGCGTGCCGTGCACATGATGATCGGGAGCTGGTTGAGGTCGTAATGCTCCCGCATCGCCCTCAAGGTGTCGAGCCCCGACAGGTTCGGCATCATCCAGTCGAGGAGCACCAGATCCGGCGGATCGGCCGAGATGCCGGCCAGCGCTTCGATGCCGCTGGCAGCCATGCTCGTCTTGAACCCGGCGCGGGTCAGCTGCCTGTGCAGGAAGATGCGGTTATCCTCGACGTCGTCGACGATCAGGATGCGGCTGCCTTCGACCGGGGCGGTCCAGCTCAGCATCGGGTTCATCGGACGATCGCCGTTCTGAGGCTCTGGGCGATCTGGCGCGGTGAGGCATGTCCCTTGGGATGGAAGATGCCGCCGGCGCGGGCGATGGCATGATGTTCGGAGACGCTGATCTCGCGGCCCGACACGATCAGCACCGGAATCGAGCTGAGCTGGTCGTCGGCCGCAAGCGCATCGAGCACGTCGAATCCGCTCATGCCCGGAAGGCCGAGATCGAGAATGATCGCGGCCGGCGGCTTCGCCCTAGCCATCGACAGCCCCTCCTCGCCGCTGGAGGCAAGATCCGCCTTGAGGCCGATCTGTCCGGCCACGCGGTGAAGCAGCTCGCGGGCATCGTCGTCATCCTCGATGACCAGGATATCACCCTCCAGCCGCCGGCAATAGACGTCGAGAACCTCCTCCAGCTGCTGCGGCTGCACCGGCTTCATCAGACACTCGGTCGCGCCCGAGCGGAGCCCGCGCGGCCGATCGTCGTCGACGCTGACGACGATCACCGGGATCGACTGGATCTGCCGGTCGGCGCGAATCTCCTCGAGCACCTGGTATCCGGACGGTCCCGGCATGAAAATGTCGAGGATGATGAGGTCGGGCCGCTCGGCGCGCGCGACCTCCAGCCCCCGCTCGCCATCCTCCGCGGCGAGGATCGAATAGCCCATGCGCGCAAGCCAGCGCCCCATGATGTCGACGGCCGCCGGATCGTCGTCGATGATCAGCGCCCGCTTCTCGCCGTTGGTCGGCAGAGGCCGAGGGGCCGTCGCCGGGGGAAGTGCCTCGTCTACGGGGATATCGCGGGGGAGTTCTCGCGGAACCGTGAGCGTGAAGGCCGACCCTTTGGCCGGCACGCTCTCGGCTTCGACGCGGCCGCCCATCATTGTGGCCAGACGATGGGTGATGGCCAGGCCCAGCCTGGCGCCGCCCGCGCCGGACCGGCCGATGTCTCCACCGAAGCCGCCATCCTCGAACAAAGCGTCGGCCTGTTCGGGCGTCATTCCAATGCCGGTGTCAGTGACGGTGAACCGGATGCAGTCCGCCCCGTCCTTCCGGACCGACGCCACGTCGAGACGCACCTCTCCGTTTCGCGTGAATTTCAGCGCGTTACTGAGGAGGTTGAGAAGGCATTGGCGGAGCTTCGCGCCATCGCCGATCATGATGCCGATTTCGGAATCGACATCCGTTTCCAGCCGATTGCCGTTGCCGTGCTGGCCGATGTCGAGGCCGGAAATGACGGCCGACACGAACGATCGGATGTCGACGATATTGCGCTGGAAGGCGGTCTTGCCGGCCTCGATCCTGGAAAGATCGAGGATGTCGTTGATCAGCTCCAGCAGGTTGCGGCTGGCCTGAAGGACGCGCTCGAAATCCGCCGCTTCGCCGCTCCTGTCGAGCGCGATCGCGTCTTCCTGCAGCAGCGTCGTATAGCCGATAATGGCGTTGAGCGGTGTCCTCAGCTCATGGCTCATGCTGGCGAGGAACTGAGACTTGGCCAGATTGGCCGTCTGGGCCTGGTCCCTGGCGCGGGCCAGCTCGGTCAGCGTCGCCGATTCGATGGCTGCCTTCCGGGCGAACGCGTCCGTCATGGACGCAAATTCCGACTCGAGACCCTTGAGATCCAGGCGGCCGGCTTCGGCCGACGGGAGCTTTCCGCCGGCCCCTTCGCCTGCGGACAGGGTTTCGCGCAGCAGGTCGGCCGGGACCGACAAGGCGCGGGCGAGCTGAGCAGCCGCGGCATGCCCGCCCCACAGGCTGACGGCGACCAGCGCGGTGGCGAAAATGGCGATCACGGGCAGCGAAGCAGCGGCGGAAGAACCGAGCAACACCAGGGTCCCCGCGCTGAGCGACAGCGGCAGCGCGACGACGAGCAGGCGAATCATGATCGCGCGCCTGATCTCGCCAGCATAGCCGCCCGTGTCGGAAGATCGCCAAGTCGGGCTGTGACTATCGCCGATCATCTGTTCCTGCCCTTCCACGCCCGTCACCCTGCTTCGACCCTTGATCCCGATAATCTCGCTATTCGATTAACAATTCAGGCAGTCCGGAACCGTTAGCCGGCTTCGGCCAGCGGCATCGGCTGAGGCTCGATCGGTCGACGCGGGGTGGCGGGAACCTCTATCTTGAAGCTCGACCCCACTCCGAGTTCGGACTCGACCTCAACCGTTCCTCCCATCGAACTGCAGAAGCGGCGTGTCAGGGCGAGGCCGAGGCCGGTTCCCCCATATCGGTTGGCGGTGGTCGTCTCGGCCTGGCTGAAGCTCTGGAACAGCTTTGAAAGACCGTCCTTCGAGATTCCGATGCCCGTGTCGCGCACTTCGATCATGATGACGTCGCCGGCCGGGTTCTGGCGCCGCATCACCGTCAGGGTGATCACGCCCTTGGATGTGAATTTGGCGGCGTTGCTGAGAAGATTGAGGACCGACTGCCGAAGCTTCAGCGGATCCGTGACGATGCGACCGGGATCGGAGGCGATCTGAAGTTCCAGGCGATTGTCATGGACCTTGAGCAGGGGCTGGACCGTCGCCACGGCATCGTCGATCAGTTCCATGATCTCGATCTCCGAGTTCGCGACCTGGAGGTCGTCATTCTCGATCCGCGCCAGATCGAGGACATCGTTCACCAAGGCATTGAGATGCCGGCCCGCCGCGTTGATCCGGTCGAGGTCGGCGGCCTTCTCCTCCCACTCCGCACCTTCCTCGAGATCGTCGCGCAGCATCTCGCTATAGCCGATGACGGCGTTGAGCGGGGTGCGAAGTTCATGGCTCATCTTGGCGAGGAAGATCGATTTCTGATGGCTGGCATGCTCGGCCCGCTGCATCGCCCGGCGCAGCTCCTCCACCTTGTGGCGGTGGATATTGGCGGCTTCCTCGAGTGCCGAGCTCTCGCGCATGACCTTCTCGTAATAGAGCGCCATCAAAGTGATGTAGATGAGCGCGGACAGGATGGAGAGCAGGTTCACCAGCCACAGGCTCTCCAGCGGCACCAGCTGGGGAAAGTCGCCGAAGACGAGATGGGCGGCCGAGAAGGCCGCCAGCTGGACGGCGACCCCGATGAGGACGACGCGCGGGCGATCGGCGAGAAAGAAGAAGCCGAGCAGCAGCGCGATCAGGAGCCACGGCAGGAAGGGAGAGCTGATGCCGCCGTAGAAGAAGGATCCGAACAGGCTGAGCGTCACCAGCGCCTGCACGGACAGCGCGGCCGGCCAGACGAGGCTTCGCGTATACTTCACCAGCAAGGGCATCAGCCAAAAGAAGCAGAGATTGATCTCGATGACCCAGAAGACCCAGCTGATCTCTTCGGACGCCTGATAGAGGAAGGCGATCACGGACTGGCCGAGCAGCGGACCCAGCAGATGCAGGAACACGAAGGTCCTGAACATCATGTAGTTCGATGCTTCGTCGCGCGCCTCGCGCGGGATGAAATAGTCAACGATCTTGCCGGCCGTCGTCAGCATCGTAAGCCCCCGGGTGGAATCCGCGAGACCATAAGGTGGCAGATTGAATTTCCGGTAAACGCGGGCGTCACCAGATTTTACGCGGTGGTAACACCTCTTCGATAGAAAGGGCGCGCGCACGCTGGCTTTCCTCCAGGCGGCGGGACGTCAACATGTCGGGGACCTGACTATGCACGTGGGTGGACGCCGCTTGACTTTGAGCGTCGACGATTTCCTGGACTATTTCATTCCGGTGGAAATCCGCGTCCGTCCCGATTCGCATCGTCGCGCGCGCATGTTCATGCTGAGTCACGTCTTCGGCCCGTTCCTGGGCAACGTGATCCCGCTCTACCTGTTCATCGTCGGCGTCGAGCAGGACTACAGGTTCTGGATATTCACGGCGTCGATCACCGCATTCTGGCTGTATCCGTTCCTGCTCAAATATACGCGCCGATATAATCTGCTGGCCTTCGCCTCGATACAGAACCTCCTCTTCTGCATATTGTGGGCCTGCTATTCCTATGGCGGGATCTATTCGCCATTCCTGCCCTGGGTTCTGATCACGCCCACGCTGGCATTCTTCTATCTCCCGACGACCGGGGGCGTGCGGGACGCGCTCCTCCTGCAGATCGCGGCGAACGTCTCGGTGTTCGGCGCCCTCGTCGTGTCGGGATTCCAGTTTCCCGCGATCGACCTCTCGTTGTTCCAAGTGATCGGCATCATCTCGACGATCAGCGCATCGATCTATGTCGCCATGATGTCGCTCTATTTCGCGCGGATTTTGAAGGAGCAGCAGAGATTCGAGCGCGAGCTCGGCGATCTCGTCGCGACGACCGACAACCTTCAGAGCCTGACCGCCGCCGCCGAGCAGGCCAGCGCCGCCAAGGCCGACTTCGTCGCCAGCATGAGCCACGAACTTCGCACCCCGCTCAACGCGGTGATCGGCTACAGTCAGCTTCTGCTCGACGACGCCAGGGAGCAGGGCGACGATTCCATCGTTCGCGACCTTGAGAACATCAACGGCGCGGGCACGCATCTCCTGCAGCTGGTCAACGACATCCTCGACTTCTCGAAGATCGAGGCGGGCAAGATGGAAGTCTATCCGACACCGGACAATCTGAAGCACCGGCTCGAAGAGATCGCGCGAACGGTCGTGCCGGCCCTGACCGAACGCAAGTACGAGCTCCACGCCATGCTGGAGGAAGCCGACTTCGTCATCGAGACGGACTGGGCCGCGCTGTCCAACGCCGTCAAGCACATCCTGCTGGGCGCGGCGAGCGCGTCCGCGGGCGGCGTCTTAGAGCTTTCCGTGTCCGGGGCGGACCCCGATTTCTGCACGATCCGGATCACCGATCCGTCGGGGGCCGCCGACCGCCGTCCGGTCGAAACGCTCTTCGACATCTTCCACGACGACAAGGATGCAAGTCCGACCAAATATGGCGGCGCCGGAATAGGCTTGGCGCTCGGCCTCAAGTTCGTCCGCCACATCGGCGGCGATATCGCGACGTCTCATGCCGGTCGGAACGCCCGGATATTCACCATCTCCTTGCCTGCGCGCGCCAGGGCTCCGGCCCTCGCGCTCGCAAGCTAGGTTCCCTTAACCCAAGCAGATCGGGGTCGTAATTACCGTCATGACAAAGGTCCTCATCGTCGAAGACAATGAAATGAATCGGGACATGCTCCAGCGGCGTCTCGAGCGGAAGGGCTATGACACCGTCTGCGCGATCAGCGGCCCCGAAGGGATTCAGCTCGCGGAGAGCGCCCAGCCCGACATCATCCTCATGGACGTCGCGCTCGGCGAAATGGACGGATGGGAAGCGACGGCCCAGATATTGAGCAAGGACCGAACGCGCCACATCCCCGTCATCGCCCTCACCGCCCATGCCCTCGAAAGCGACCGCCGCAAGAGCGTCGCCGTCGGCTGCGTGGATTTCGAGACCAAGCCGGTGTCCTTGCCCGACCTTATCGCGAAGATCGAACGGCATGTGGCGAAGCCGGCGGGACAGGCGGTCAACTAAACTAGCTGGAATGGACCGATCTCAGATCGGAACTGTGGGGGGTATATGTCGAATTTGGATGACCGGAAGCTCGAGGCGCTGGGCGGCAGCATGCGGGACTTCCGCTATCTGCCCGGCACCAACATTCTGGATCGGGTCAGCGCATTCTTCGACTGGCAGGAGCTGAGGCGCGAGACGGGCCTCTGGCCCCTCGGCCGTTCGACCGAAACCGGGCCGCGCAGCAAGTGCTTCGCGCGCACCGACGAAGGCGAGCTGTTCGAAGGCATCAACTTCGCCTCGCAGGATTATCTGAGTTTGTCCTCCCACCCGGACGTTCGCGACGTCGCGATCGAGACGATGAAGGAATTCGGAGTCCACAGCGCCGGGTCGCCGGCCCTGGTCGGCAACACTTCGCTGTCGCTCGCGCTCGAAAAGAAGATCGGCGAGTTCCTAGAGATGAATGAGGTCATCCTCTTCCCCACGGGCTGGGCGGCCGGCTTCGGTGTCGTGAAGGGGCTGGTGCGGCCTTCGGACCATATCGTCATGGACGCGTTGTCCCATGCCTGCCTTCAGGAAGGCGCCCAGGCGGCGACCCGCAACATCCATCTCTATCGCCACAACCAGATCGAATCGGTGCGCGAAAAGCTCGCCGCCATCCGCGCCAAGGACAATGCCAACGGCATCCTGATCATCACCGAGAGCCTGTTCTCGATGGATTCGGACACGCCCGACATCGAGGCGCTGCAGGCCCTCGCCCGCGAATATGACGCGATCCTCGTCGTCGACGTCGCCCACGACCTCGGCTGCCTCGGCCCCAACGGGCGCGGCCATATCGGCGCGCAGGGCATGACCGGCAAGATCGACGTGGTGATGGGGAGCTTCTCAAAGACCTTCGCGTCGAACGGCGGCTTCGTCGCGTGCAACCAGCGCAGCGTGAAGGAATATCTCAAATATTACGCCTCGCCCTGCACCTTCTCCAATGCCCTCTCGCCGTCCCAGGCGGCGCTTGTGCTGAAGGCGTTCGAGATCGTCGATTCCGACGAGGGCGCCCGCCTTCGCGACAGCCTAATGACCAACATCCGGCTGCTCCGCGAGCTGCTGCACGGCACCGGCTTCGAGACTTATGGCGACCCGTCGCCGATCGTCTGCGTCAAGATGGGCAGCGAAGCGCTCGCCCGTCTCGTCGCCCGGCGCCTGCCGGAGATCGGGCTTTTGTCGAACCTGGTTGAGTTTCCCGCCGTCCCCAAGGGGCAGGCGCGGTTCCGGATGCAGGTGATGGCGCACCACACCAGCCGCGACATCATCGATTCCGTCCACCGTCTCGGCGTGGCGAGGGCGGATGCCGTCATCCAGCTCGAAGCGCTGGAGAACGGGACCGCCGATTTCTCCTCCATCGACGCGCTCGCCGCCAGCCGGAGGAAGCCCGGCTGCATGGCCGCGTCGCGCCCCAGCCCATTGAAGCCCAGCGCCGAAACCGCCCCGGCCGCCGGCGATGTTCGCCGCGCAACGAGCTAAGTCACCTCTATTATGGGTTAAAATCGGTTTTACCGAGAATTTACCCGCTACTCCTACAAAAGCGGGAACATGACAGGGTCCATTTGAAATGAAACATCGTGTCTCGATCATCGCCATGCTGACTGCCCTTTCATGGGCGGGTCCATCGATCGCTCAGCCGGTCGCGCAGCCGGACGCCTTCGCGCGTCTTGGCATCGCGCGCATCAAGCTGGCGGACGAGGGCAAGATCTTCCTCAACGGAACGCGCGACCCCGCGGCCGGCTACACCACACCCGAGAAATGGGTCGCCAATATCGAGCTCGGCTATTTTGTCCTCGATACGGTCGCGATCCAGTTCGCGGGAACGACGCCGGCGACCACGCCCAACAAGCCGGCCGGCTCGCTGGAGGCGGTTCCCAACCTCGGCAACGACAAGTTCAGCATCTTCACCTTGACCGGCACCTATCATCCGCTTCGCGGCGGCCCGGTATCGCCATATGTCGGCGCCGGCGTGGCGCTCCAGCACGTGTGGTCGCTGGAAGACGAGTTCGCCAGCAATCTTCAGGTCGATGACGCCTGGGGCCCGGTAGTGCAGGCCGGCGCCGAAGTAGCGATCAGCGATCGGTTCGGCATCTACGTCGACGTCAAGAAGGCCTTCTACAAGGCCGACGCGTCGGCCGATATCGGGCCCAATCGAATCACGGCGGTGGCGGAGCTCGACCCGCTCATTTTGCAGGCCGGCGCTCTGGTACGTTTTTGAACCGAGGGTTCCGCGCCGATGCGCGGAAAGCGGGGGGATTTTTAGTGATGAAGTGGACGATGGTTCTGGCGGGCGCCCTGGCGGCGCCCCTTGCGATGGCGGCGGCGCCGGCTCAGGCGCAGGAGGCGGGCCATGACTGGTTCGTCCGGGCCGGTATTACCCAGCTCACCCTCGCCGACGAGATCGACCTCACCGTCGCGGGCACGCCTATCCCGAATGCCGGCATCGACACCGACTCCCACTATACGCCGACCTTCCAGCTCGGCCGGATGCTAGGGAACCATGTCGCAGTGGTGCTGACCGTCGGCCTGCCTCCCCATATCGAAATCGACGGCGACGACGCCCTCGAGCCGTTCGGCCGCCTCGCCGAAACCACCTACGGTCCCGCCGCCCTCATGCTCCAGTATCGGCCGATCCGCGAAGGCACCTTCCAGCCCTATGTCGGCGCCGGCGCTTGCTACATGATCATCTTCAGCGCGGACGACGGCGCTTTTCGTGACGTCGAGATCGACGACGATCTGGCTCCCGCCCTCGAAATCGGAACCGACATCATGCTGACGCCCCGCTACGGCTTCTTCGTCGAGGCCAAGAAGGCGTTTCTGCGCACCCAGGCGCGCGGCACCTTCGCCGGCGCGCCGGTGGTGGGCGACGTGCGCCTCGATCCCTGGGCCGTCAGCGTCGGCGGCGTCTTCCGCTTCTAGACTCGCCGATCCCTGGGCGCAGCGGCGGGCCCGGCCCGCCCCTAAATCTATAAGCTATTGGCGTGCCTTGATAAATCAGGCTCATCCGTCCTACGGTTAACGAATAAATTACCCGGACATGGTAATGACCGCAGCCATGGAGAAGGCCGCGCTTCGGAGTGATTTCCCGTCCGCCCCGGAGCCCTTGCTCGGCGGGGTCGTGATGCATCATGCCGCGATCGAACCCGGCACATCCGACGGCGCCGCGACGCCCCACACCGAATGGCTGGCCTTCGCGGCCGAGTTCGAAGCCTCGCTGATGCACATGCTGGATAGGGTGGAATCGGCGGCGGCGGAGCTCGAGCAGCGGGCGTCGCATCTCGGCGTCCTTCTCGGCGAAGCCCGGGAGCAGGCCGGCGGGACGGCTGAAACCGCGAGGCAGGCCGCCCTCAACTCAAGCGAGGTCGCGGGCCGCATCTCGACCATGTCGCACTCGATCTTCAGCATCGCCCATAATATCGAGCAGCAGGCGACGCTCAGCACCTTGCTGCACTCCAATTCATCGCAAAGCATCGAGGCCGTCGACGCCCTGTCGTCCGAGGCCGCGGAGATCAAGACCTTCGTCGGCACGATCGACCGCATCGCGTCGACCACCGACCTTCTCGCCTTGAACGCCGCCATCGAGGCCTCGCGCGGCAGCGACGCCGGGCGGGGGTTCGCCGTCGTCGCCCAGGAGGTGAAGGCCCTGGCGGGGCAGTCGGCCGAAGCGACACTCAGCGTCGGAAAATTGCTCGCGCGAATCCAGCATCGGGCGCACGCCGCGAAGGGATCGCTGGACGAGGTGAGCGGCGCCATCGCGCAGCTCAACCAGTCCGCGGAAGCGATCGTCGACGCGGTGGTCGAGCAGCGGACCGTCGCCCAGACGCTCGGCATGAGCGCCGAAGAAAGCGTCGAGGACGCGGACGACACGGCCCGGCGCGCCAGGGACCTCGGCGCCGCGCTGGACGCGACGCGCACCGTGTCGATCGAAGTCGAGGCAAGCGCCGCGGACATCTCGCATAGCCTGCGAGACCTTCGCCAGTCCGCCCGCGATCAGTTCCAGCGCATCCGCGCGACCGCCTCTTCGCCCCAATAGGTCTTCCGCCTCCTATCCGGAAAGTAGCAGTCGGCATTTTCCCTGGAGTTGACGTCGCCGGCCTGTATCGTAACGCCCCTGAGACGAATCCTGCGGGGCTAACGGCGGCCGAATGAAACGAGTTTTGATGCGGCTGTGGGCTGCCTTCTGGTTCTCTGTGCTGGCGGTTTCCGCCTCCGCCCAGCAGCCAACAACCTCGAACGCCCCCTTCGCCCCGACCGAGACCGGCGCGCGGATCGTCTATCGGAACGCGAGCCTGATCGACGGCAGCGGCGGTCCGATGCGGCCGGACATGGTCGTGGTGACGAACGGTCAGCGCATCGAAGCGGTGCTGCCGAACGCCGAGCTCTCGCCGGAGATGATGGCGGGCGCGGAGGTGGTGGATCTTGGCGGCCAGTATCTGCTCCCGGGGCTGATCGACAGCCACCAGCATCTGGCGACGCCGCCCGATCGCCGCCGCGCCGAGGCGCTGATGCGGCGCGACCTTTATGGCGGCATCACCGCCGTCAGGATCATGGCCGACGACCTGCGCCCGATCGCCGAACTCGCCCGCGCCTCGCTGGTCGGCGAGATCGCCGGGCCGGACCTCTATTTCGCGGCCCTGGTCGCGGGGCCGAGCTTCTTCGAGGACCCGAGGACGAAGGCGATCGCTGCCGGCGCCGTTCCGGGAGAAGCGCCCTGGATGCAGAAGATCGACGACAGGACCAATATTCCCCTGGCCGTGGCGATGGCGCGCGGCACCTTCGCGACCGGCCTCAAAATCTACGCCAACCTTCCCGCCCACCTCATCCGCGCCCTCACCGAGGAGGCGCACCGGCAGGGTCTCATGGTCTGGGCGCACGGCATGGTCTTTCCGACGCCGCCGGCGCAGGTCATCGCCGCCGGGCCCGACGTCGTCTCCCACACCTGCTATCTCGCCTATCAGGTCTCGGAAAAGCGGCCGCAAAGCTATCAGGACCGCTTTCCCGTCGACTATGCCAGGTTCGAAGACGGCGACAATTCGGTCATGGCGGCATTATTCCGCGAGATGCGGCGGCAGGGCATCATCCTCGACGCCACACTTCGGGTCTATGCCGAGATGGACGAGCGGGCCGCCGAGAATCCGGAAGCGCCGCCCTATCACTGCAATACGGACCTTGCCGCGAAGCTGACCAGCCAGGCCTTCCGCGAAGGCGTGATGATCTCCGCTGGCACAGACGGGATGACACCGCGCGAGGCCCCCAACAGCGCGCTCCACGAGGAATTGGAGCTGCTCGCGACCAGGGCCGGCATGCCGCCGCTCCAGGTGATCCGCTCCGCCACCCTGATCGGCGCCATGACCATCGGCAAGGCGGGCGAGATGGGGACGGTGGAAGCCGGCAAGCTCGCCAATCTCGTCGTGCTGGAAAGGAACCCGCTCGACGATCTCGGCAACCTCCGAAGCGTCGTCTTCACGGTCAAGCGCGGGCGACGGTTCGACAGGGCCGACTACCGCCCGATCAGCCCGGAGGAGATACCCGACGATGAATGACATCACGGCCGGCGTCGATCGACGCGTGTTCCTGGCGATGGCGGGGGCCGGCGCGGTCGCGCTGCCCTCGATGGTCGCCGCCCATCCGGAGCATCGCGCCTCGGACATGATCATCGTCAATGCGCTGGGCGGCCTGGGCAATCCGAACGAGCCGCCGGACGGCCCCGATACGGGCACGGGCGTCGACGGCACCGGTCGCGGCGGCATCGAGCAGAGGGTGATCGACGACGCCCGCGCCTCCGGCCTCACCGCCGTCAACGTCACCCTGGGCTATGTCGCCGGCGACATGGAGCCGTTCGAATATAGCGTGCGCGAAATCGGTATCTGGGACACGCGCCTGAGAGAGCGCCCCCACGATCTCCTCAAGGTGCTGACCGCCGCTGACATATTGCACGCCAAGGCCGAAAACCGGATCGGCATCATCTACGGCTTCCAGAACGCCGCCATGATGGGCGACGACGCTACCCGCGCCGACATCTTCGCCGATCTCGGCGTCCGCGTCATCCAGCTCACCTACAATCCCGGCAACCAGCTCGGCGACGGCTCGATGGCGCCCCAAAATCGCGGCCTCTCGCCGTTCGGCCGGGAGGTGATCGAGCGCCTCAACGCCAACCGCATCATGGTCGACCTCTCCCACAGCGGCGAGCGCACCTGCCTGGAGGCGGCCGCGCATTCGAGCCGGCCCATCTCGATCAACCACACCGGCTGCCGCGCGCTCGTCGACCTGCCGCGCAACAAGACCGACGAGGAGCTTCGGCTCGTGGCATCGAAAGGCGGCTTCGTCGGCATCTATTTCATGCCGTTCCTCGATCCGGAAAGCCGCGCCACCGCGGATGACGTCGTCGCCCATATCGACCATGCCGTGAACCTGTGCGGCGAGGACCATGTCGGCATCGGCACCGACGGCGGCACGACCGGCATCGACGACATGGCCGCCTATCGCGGCCGCATCGCCAAGCAGATCGCCGACCGGCGCGCCGCCGGCATCGGCGCGACCGGCGAGAACGCGGACACCGTGCCCTTCGTCCTCGACCTTTACGGGCCTACCCAGTTCGAGAAGCTTGCCGGTCTGCTGCGAAAGCGCGGCTATACCGAAAGCCGGATCGAGAAGATCATGGGCCGCAACTTCATCAACTACGCGCGCGAAATCTGGGGCGCTTGAGCGTCCCGCCGCCGGGAGAACAGAATGACGCCCGACTTCATCGCCTTCGTGAACACGGTGTTCGTGCCGGTCGGGCTGATGCTAATCATGTTCAGCATGGGCCTGACCCTGGCGCTGCGCGACTTCGCCCTGGTACTGAGCAACGGCCGGTTGGTGGCGGCCGGCCTTTGCGGGCAGCTTCTCTTGATGCCGATCCTCGGCCTCGCCATCGGCGCCCTGTTCGGCCTCGGGCCCGAGCTTGCTCTTGGCCTCTTCATCATCGCCATCTGCCCGGCCGGCACCACGTCGAACGCACTCACCTTCGTCGGGCGCGGCAACGTCGCGCTGGCCGTGGTGCTGACCGCGCTTTCCAGCCTCGTCACGGTCTTCACCATCCCGGTGCTCCTGAGCTGGGCGCTGCCCTTCTTCCTGGAGGGCGGCGGACGTGCGGTTCCGGACCTCTCGGTCCCAGGCACGATCCTGCAGTTGATCCAGATCACCGTACTCCCGATCGCCGCCGGAATGCTCGTCCATCGCTTCGTCCCGGCGGCTGCGGTGAAGATGGAACGTTGGTTGCGGCCGACCTCCCTCATCGTGCTGATCGGGGTCATTGCCTTCTCGGTGGCGATCAGCCTCGACATGGTGCTGGATAATATCGTCGCCGCGGGGCCGGCCATCTGGACGCTCAACGTCGCCGCGATGGGCGCCGGCCTGCTGCTTGCCCGCGCGATCGGCGCGAGCAGCCGCGATTCGATGACCATCGGCATTGAGGTCGGCGTCCAGAACGCGACGCTGGCCATCTTCCTGACCCTCACCGTCCTCGGCAGCCTGCCGCTGGCGGTGACCCAGAACATCTACGGCGTGATCATGGTCCTCAACGTCTTCCTGCTCATCCGCTGGTATCGCGGGCGCATTACCGTCGAGCCGGCCGCCGCGCCGGAGGCCGCGTGACCCTGAGCGTCATCTCCGCCGAGGAGGTGGCGCGTCTGTTGCCGTACGAAGAGTGCATCCCGCTGATGCGCGAGGCGATGATCGCCCTGTCGAGCGGCCGCACCCGCCAGCTTCTGCGCGGTATCATCGATCTCGACGGCGGGCGAGCCTTCGGCGTGATGCCGGGCGCCTTGGACGGCGGCCCGTTCGGCGCCAAGCTGGTCAGCGTCTTTCCCGACAATTTCGAGAAAGGCGGCCGGTCGCACCAGGGCGTCGTCGCTTTGTTCGATCCGGAGACGGGCGCCCCCGTCGCCATCCTCGACGCGGGCGAGATCACCGCCATCCGCACCGCCGCGGCCTCCGCCGCTGCCACCGATGTCATTGCCCGCCGGGATGCCACCCGTCTCGCCATCCTCGGCTACGGCGAGCAGGCCTGGCGGCACGTCCAAGCCATCCGTCACGTCCGCTCGATCGAACAAGTCTCCGTCTGGGGCCGCTCGATCGATCGGGCCGTAGCCTTCGCCCAGCGTGTCGTGGAGACCGGCCTCGATTCAGCCGCCGCCCCCAATGCCGCCGCGGCCGTATCGCAGGCCGATATCATCTGCACCGTCACCGCCGCGCCCGAACCGATCCTGACCAGCGCGATGGTCCGGGACGGCGCCCACATCAACGCGGTCGGCTCCAGCCGCGCCGGCCCGGCCGAGATCGCCACCGACCTCGTCGCCCGCGCCCGCTTCTTCGCCGATCATCGCGAAGGGGTGCTGGCACAGGGCGCCGAGTTCCTCCGCGCCCGGGCGGAGGGCCGGATCGACGACGATCATCTCCTCGGCGAGATCGGCGAAGTGATGGCCGGAAGCCTCCCCGGCCGCCTCGGTGATACCGACGTCACCCTCTACAAATCCCTCGGCAGCATCTTGCAGGACCTCGCCGCCGGCTGGCACGTGCACGAACGGCTGTCGCGGGATAACGAAGCCGGATATTGACCAGGCCGGCCGCGCCGTGGCAATCGGAGCGGGGTCTGGAGGCGCCGAAGCCAAGTGCTCCCAGAGGTTTGCGGGTGTAGCTCAATGGCAGAGCAGAAGCTTCCCAAGCTTACGACGAGGGTTCGATTCCCTTCACCCGCTCCATCGCTCACATGAGTGAGGGCCAGCTGGGGGCGAGCGTGACGGACGATCGAAGGGTCGAGCGGGAGCGGCGGCGGGTGTTCGAAGCCGTCGGCAAGTTCCTGTTTGAGCATAGCCTCGACCCCATCCCAGCCAATTACATGCTCGTCCACATGCTGGTGACGGGCAGCAACGCCTCCGCCATCGCTGCGATCGAGGAGGCGACGGGCGACGGCCTCCGCCTGACGCAGGATGACGCCGACCGGATCATGACCATGCTCGGCGAGGCTTCGCCGACTCCCGTCGCACCCTCCGCCGAGGCGGCGATCGAGGAAGCCCGACGCCAGGTGGACAGCTTCGCCGGCATCGTCGACACCACCCGCGCCGAAGTCCGGGTCTATGGGCGCGACCTCAAGTCGGGCGCCGCCCAGCTCGCGGCCGCCGCCGGGCCGGAGTCCATCGCTGAGCTGATCCGCGTCACCGGCGCCATGATCGAGCGCACCCGAGCCGCCGAGGGCCGGCTGGAGGCGGCCACCGGCGAGGCGAAGACGTTGCGGGCGAGGCTGGCGAGCGCGGAGGAGGAGGCGAGGCGCGATCCGCTGACCGGCCTTCCCAACCGGCGCGCCTTCGGCGACCGCTACGCCGCCTTGTCGGACGAGGGCACGCCGTTCGCCGTCGCGCTGTGCGACATCGACCGCTTCAAGCACATCAACGACAGCCACGGCCACGCCGTCGGCGACCGGGTGCTACAGACCGTCGCCGCGATATTGCAGGACAGCTGCGACGGCGCGACCGTAGCCCGCTACGGCGGCGAGGAGTTCGCCATCCTCTTCCCGTCCAAGGACGCCGCCACCGCCGCGGCGATCGTGGATGCGGCGCGAGAGGCGGTGGCGTCGCGTCAGTTCAAGGTGCGCGAGACGGACGCGCCGCTCGGCCGCGTCGCCTTCTCGGCGGGCGTGGTCGCCGCCGCCAGGGGCGAGACCTACGAAACCATCATCCAGCGCGCCGACGCTCTCCTCTACAAGGCAAAGTACGGCGGCCGGAACCGCGTCGAAGCGGAAGCGAGTTGATTGACGAGCCCTGCTGCTTGCTTCGAAGCTGCCTATATTCCGCCCGGGACGGCCGCCCTCCCCGCTTCCTCGAGCCGCAGGACTAGATCCGCCCCGCAAGCTTCGAGCGCGGCTTCCTCGGCGCTGCGGATCACGAAATTGGCGCCGACCTTCCCCTCGCGGAAGAAGGGATAGCTGCCGATCTGGCATCCCGGATGGGCCCTTTCGGTCGCCGCGAGCAGGTCGGCGACCTCGCTTTCCGGCACCCAGCAGCCGATCGTGAGCGACATGAGCGGCCTTCCCCCCTCCAGCGCGCCGCCGAGCGCCTCCAGCATCTGCGCCGCGATATGCGGCACGCCGGCCAACATGAAGATGTTGCCGCACCGTATTCCCGGTGCGCCCGACAGGCTGTTCTCGATCAGCTCCGCCCCTGCCGGCACCCGCGCCATCCTGAGCCGCGCCTCGGTGAGGCCGCCCCGGCTCGCATAATGCGCCTCCAGCATCGCCCGCGCCCTCGGATGCACCTCGACGCCTACCCCCAGCGCGGCTGCCACCGCGTCCACGGTGATGTCATCATGGGTCGGCCCGATTCCCCCGGTTGTGAAGAGATAGTCGTTGTCCGCCGCCAGCGCCCGCACCGCCTCGACGATCCGCGCCTCCACGTCCGGCACCACCCTGACCTCGGTCAGGCGGATGCCCTGGAGGTTGAGCCAGGTGGCGATGGGCGCGACGTTCCGGTCCTGGATGCGGCCGGACAATATCTCGTTGCCGATGATCAGCAGCCCCGCCGTCCAGATCCGTTCGCTCGCCATGGGGCCTCAACTGCCACAGGCGGCGGGGGTCGCCAAGCTGGCCTGCGATGCCTATATCGGCGGAATGACCGACTATGTAACCGCCGATGCGGCCTACCACCATGCCGAGGCCGGTAATGCGCGCAATGGCGCCATCAAGCTGCACGGCCCCGAAGGTTTCGAAGGCATGCGCGCCGCCGGCCGCCTCGCCGCGGAGATACTGGACGCGCTCGTCCCCCATATCGTCCCCGGCGTCACCACCGGGGAGCTGGACGCGATCGTCTACCGGATGATGCGCGACGCCGGCGCCGTGCCCGCGACCCTGGGCTATCGCGGCTATACCCACAGCTCGTGCATCTCGATAAACCATGTCGTCTGCCACGGCATCCCCGGCGACCGCGCGCTGAAGGACGGCGACATCCTCAATATCGACGTGACGCCGCTCCTGGACGGCTGGCACGGCGATACCAGCCGTATGTATCTGTGCGGCGACGTGCCCATCAAGGCGAAGAAGCTCGTCCAGGTCACCTACGAAGCGCTGATGCTCGGCCTCGAGCAGGCGAGGCCCGGCAACCATCTGGGCGACATCTCTCACGCCATCCAGACTCACGCGGAGAGCCATCGCTATGGCGTTGTCCGCGATTTCTGCGGCCACGGCGTCGGCCGGAATTTCCACGACGCTCCGGAGGTCGTCCATGTCGGCAAGCCCGGCACCGGCCCCGAGCTTCGCCCCGGCATGTTCTTCACCGTCGAGCCGATGATCAACATCGGCAAGCCCGCGTGCAAGGTGCTCGACGACGGCTGGACTGCCGTCACCCGCGACCGCTCCCTCTCCGCCCAGTTCGAACATTCGATCGGCATTACCGAAGACGGCTGCGAAATCTTCACGAAAAGCCCCAAGGGCCTCGACACCCCGCCTTACGCCTGACGCCTGCCAACCCTGTTCGATCGGGCTAGAAGCAGCCAGGCCGCGACGCAACGTTGATAGAGCCGTCCGCACAGGGTGGTTAGCGAACATCCCTGTTGCGCCCTAAGATGAGCGGATTCGAGATTTGGACCGTCCGCAATGGTTGCTTTTGCGCCATCGCTCTCCCTCTCGACGAACGCCTAGCGAGTCGCCATGGTGCGCGCCGACGACAGGCAGGGGAGCGGCATGAAGAACTGGAATGCGCGGAAGCGGATCATCGCGGCGGAAGAGCTGCTCCCCGAGCATCGGCTGACGCGAAGCCTCTCCTGGCCGCATCTGATCGCGCTCGGCGTGGGCGCGATCGTCGGCACCGGCATCCTCACGTTGATCGGCGTCGGCGCCGACAAGGCCGGGCCGGCGGTCATCCTCTCCTTCCTCGTCGCCGGCGTGATCTGCGCCTGCGCCGCGCTCGCCTATGCCGAGATGGCGACGATGATCCCCGCCTCGGGCAGCGCTTACACCTACACCTATGTCGTCATCGGCGAGCTCATCGCCTGGGTCGTCGGCTGGAGCCTCATTCTCGAATACTCGCTGGTGGTAAGCGCGGTCGCAGTCGGCTGGTCGGGCTATGCCGCGCCCTTGCTGGAGGCGTGGCTGGGCGTGCCGATGGCGCTGATGCAGGGGCCGGAGCTGGGCGGCATCATCAACCTTCCCGCCATCTTCATCATCGCCGTGGTCGCGGGCCTCTTGATGGTCGGCACCAAGGAAAGCGCGACCCTGAACGCGGCCCTGGTGGTCGTCAAGATCATCGCGCTGATCGTTTTCGTCGTGGTGGCCCTTCCCTATTTCAATGCCGCCAACCTCGAGCCTTTTTCGCCCTACGGCTTCGGCAAGATGATGGACGCGGGCGGGGTGGAACGCGGCGTGATGGCGGCGGCGGCGATCATCTTCTTCGCCTTCTACGGCTTCGACGCCATCGCCACCGCGGCGGAAGAGACGAAGAACCCCAACCGCGATCTCAAGATCGGCATCGTCGGATCGATGATCGCCTGCGTCGCCATCTACATGGCGGTCGCGATCGCGGCTGTCGGCGCCGTCAACTACACCGTCTTCGCCAACAGCCCCGAGCCGCTGGCGCTTATCCTGCGCCAGCTCGACCAGCCGGGCGCGGCGACCTATCTGGCGGCGTCCGCCGTCATCGCACTGCCGACCGTGATCCTCGCCTTCTTCTACGGCCAGAGCCGCATCTTCTTCGTGATGGCGCGCGACGGCCTCCTGCCGCGCGGCCTTGCAACGGTTTCGGGACGGGGCACGCCGGTCCGGATCACGCTCTTCACGGCCGTTGTCGTCGGCGTGCTGGCGGGATTCATCCCGCTCGCGGACCTCGCCGCGCTCGCCAATGCCGGGACCCTCACCGCCTTCATCGCCGTCGCACTGTGCATGTTGATCATGCGCCGGCGCGAACCCGATACGCCGCGCCAGTTCAGGACGCCGCTCTACTGGCTGATCGGCCCGGTCGCGATCGGCGGCTGCATCTACCTGTTCATCAGCCTGCCGCAGAGGACGCAGCTCTTCTTCCTGGCGGCGCACGTCGTGGGGCTGGCCATCTACATGCTCTACGGAAGCCGGCGGACCGCGGCGGCCGGATAGGCTTCCGGTAGCTTGTCGAAGCCGGACGGCGCTTTGTCGAAGCGGCACGCTTCCGCGCCGTCCCGCCGATAGGCTCGGAAGCGGGTAATGGAGGGCGCATGAAGGGGATTTCAGAGCCGATCGTCGCCGGGACCGTGATTGCCGGCACGCTCGATCTTTCGGCGGCCTTTCTGTCGGCGTGGATCACGTCCGGGCGCACGGCCGGATCGGTGCTGCGCGGCATTGCCTCGGGGCCGTTCGGGGACGTGATGCGGGACGGCGGCCCCCTCGCCGCGATGGCGGGCCTCGTCGTCCATTACGGGATCATGGCGGTGATCGCCGCGGTGTTCGTCGTCGCCGCTCGCGCCGCGCCGGCCCTCGTCCGTCACCCCGTTCCGATAGGCCTCGCTTATGGATCGCTCACCTATCTCGTCATGTACTGGATCGTGCTGCCGGCGCGGTGGCCGGCCGCGTTTCCGAACACGACTCCCGTCGACGTCGCGCTCGCGCTGGCCTTCCAACTGCTGTTCGTGGGTCTGCCGATAGCCCTCGTCGCCGCCCGCTACCGCCCGGCCCGGAAGGCCTAGAAACGTTCGGCCTCGCGGGCCATGTCGATGGCCTCCTCGAGTGCCTCGCTTATCTCTTCCCGGGCCTCCCGCTTGCGCCAGCCTTCGAGGCCGCGATCCTTGCGAGGCTGGGCGGCTTGCCCTTCCGTCACCAGTCCGTCGGTGAGGACCGAAAGCGCCACCGGCTCGGCGCGGATGGCCTCCCTTATGACGAAGCCTTCATCGGCGCCGGCGGCTCGAGTCGGCTCGGCGGCGATCACCGGGACCGCACTCAGCGCGACGATCAGAGCGATCGCGACGGAAGACAGGCGCATGGCATCCTCCAGGTTTCCGGGACTCGGGCAGCGTAGCTTCCCGAATCCCATGCCACCCCCGCTCACGCAAGCCGGTCCTTTCGACCGCCCCGGAGCGGGACGCTCCGGCCCGGGACTCAGCTCGAATAATACATATCATATTCGACCGGGCTTGGCGTCGTCTCCCAGCGCAGCTGCTCTTCCCACTTGAGGTCGATATAGGCATCGATCTGGTCGTCGGAGAAAACGTCGCCCCGGGTCAGGAACGCGCGGTCGTTCTGGAGGGCGATCAGCGCCTCGCGGAGCGATCCCGCCACGGTCGGCACATCCACCAGCTCGGCCGGCGGCAGGTCGTAGAGGTTCTTGTCGATCGCCTCGCCCGGATGGATGCGGTTCTGGATGCCGTCGAGCCCGGCCATGACCAGCGCTGAATAAGCGAGATAGGGGTTGGCGAGGGCGTCGGGGAAGCGGCACTCGACCCGCTTGGCCTTTTCGCCCGCGCCATAGGGGATGCGGCAGGAGGCGGAACGGTTGCGGCTCGAATAAGCGAGCAGCACCGGCGCCTCGAAACCCGGGACCAGCCGCTTGTAGCTGTTGGTCGTGGGGTTGGTGAAGGCGTTGCAGGCCTTGGCGTGCTTGATGATGCCGCCGATGAAGTAGAGTGCCGTCTCCGACAGCCCCGCGTAGCCGTTGCCCGCGAAGAGCGGCTTGTTCTGGTTCCAGATCGACAGGTGGACGTGCATGCCCGACCCGTTGTCGCCCTTGATCGGCTTGGGCATGAAGGTCGCCGTCTTGCCATAGGCGTGAGCCACCATGTGGACGACATATTTGTAAATCTGCATGCGGTCGGCGGTCTCGACGAGGCTGCCATAGGTCATGCCGAGCTCGTGCTGCCCCGCGGCGACCTCGTGATGGTGCTTGTCCATCGGGAGGCCCATCTCGATCATCGTCGAGACCATCTCGCCGCGAATGTCCATCGCGCTGTCGACCGGCGCCACCGGGAAGTAGCCCCCCTTGGCGCGCGGACGGTGGCCGAGGTTGCCGACCTCATATTCGCGGCCGGTGTTGGTCGGCAGCTCGACATCGTCGAGCCGGTAATAGGAAGTGTTGTAGCTGTCCTCGAAGCGGACGTCGTCGAACATGAAGAATTCGGCTTCGGGCCCGACATAGACGGTGTCGCCGATGCCGGTGGACTTGAGGTACGCCTCGGCCCGCTTGGCGGTCGAGCGCGGGTCGCGGGCGTAGAGCTCGCCGGTGCCCGGATCGACGATGTCGCAGAACAGAATCAGCATCGGCGTCGCGCTGAACGGGTCGACATAGACGGCGTCGAGGTCGGGCTTCAGGATCATGTCGCTCTCGTTGATCGCCTTCCAGCCGGCGATGGACGAGCCGTCGAACATGAAGCCGTCGTTGAGCTGGTCCTCGTCGATGAGACCCGCCACCATCGAGAGGTGCTGCCACTTGCCCTTGGGATCGGTGAACCTGAGGTCGACCCACTCGATCTCCTGCTCCTTGATCATGTCCAGGATCTTGCCCGCGTCGTTCGCCATGTCGGAAATGTCCTTCGTCCGGAAATTTTGCCCTCGGCCCTTCCATTCCCGAAGGTCGTCCGAGTCGTCCAGCGCCGCGTGGCGCGACGTGAATATTTCACGTGGATGGCGTTGGAACGCCGCTCAGAACGAGCGCCGCTGCGCCGAAATCAGCATCCTCAGCAACATCGCCACCGGCCGCGGCACGCCGACCTTGCCCTCCAGCCACAGGCTGACCGCCGACCGGCTGACGCCGATCGCGGCGGCGAGGTCGGTCTGCGTCCGGTAGCCGAGCGTCCGCATCGCGGCGCGAAGTTCTTCCGGGGACATCGAGGCCAGGCGGGGATCGGTCACAGCGGACTCCCTTTAGCGCCGGCCGCGCGGATCAGATAGCGTCCGAGCCCCGCTCCCCCGTGCGGATGCGTAGCGCTTCCTCGACGGCGGAGACGAAGATCTTGCCGTCGCCGATCCGCCCGGTCCTGGCGGCGTTGGCGATCGCCTCCACCACCCGCTCGGCGAGCCCGTCGTCGACCACCACCTCGAGCCTGACCTTGGGCAGGAAATCGACGACATATTCGGCGCCCCGGTAAAGCTCGGTATGGCCCTTCTGCCGCCCAAAGCCCTTGGCCTCGGTCACGGTGATGCCGGAGACGCCGACCTCGTGCAGCGCCTCCTTGACCTCGTCCAGCTTGAACGGCTTGATGACCGCCTCGATCTTCTTCACGGATATTCCCCACAGCTGCTGCGATGCAGCATAGCGCCCCCCGGTCCCGGCGCAAGGTTCACCCTCCGAACGGAGCGACGCCGACGAGAAAAGGGCCGCCTCTCGGCGGCCCTTCCTGGCTTTGGGCTTGCAGAAAGCCTTTATGGGCTGACCGGGACGTCATCGCCGTCGTCATCGTCCAGGAATTTGACGAGACCGTAAACCAGTCCGCCGAGCACGATGGCCGCGACGACATAGGCCACCGTCGTCGATCCCTCTCCCGCCTGGGCGCTGCCCTGAAGCGAGCTTTCCCGCGCCGGCATGGGCGCGGCCGCCTGGGAGAAGGCCGGGCTCGCCGCCGTCACGGCTACGGCCGCGAGCAGCGTCGCTATCCTCTTGGAGATCATGATCATTTCCCTTTTTACTCTTCGGGGGACGGTGCCTTAACCCCGCAAAAGCCGGAATGTTACCGCCCCGCGCACGGCTCCACCGAAAAGCGGGTCGGTCTGTCCTGTAAGACACGGGTAGGTGGGGCGACGCGGGCCGTTCCAATACAAAAAGGGCCGCCAAACGGCGGCCCTTCCTGTTCTTGACCGGCTCGAAGTACCCCTTCGAGACGAACGCGTCAGCCGAGCAATTCCTGCTCCAGCTTCTTGGCCATCTCTTCGATGTTCTCCGGCGGCCAGCCCGGGATGTCCATGCCGAGCCTGAGGCCCATCGAGGACAGCACTTCCTTGATCTCGTTCAAGGACTTGCGGCCGAAGTTCGGCGTGCGGAGCATCTCGGCCTCGGTCTTCTGGACGAGGTCGCCGATGTAGATGATGTTGTCGTTCTTGAGGCAGTTGGCCGAGCGCACCGAGAGCTCCAGCTCGTCCACCTTCTTGAGGAGGTAGCGGTTGAGCTGGTTGGCGTCGGCTTCGGACTCGGTCGCGGCGGCGGCGACGCCGGTCGGCATCTGCGCCATCGCCATACCTTCGTCGAAGTGGACGAAAAGCTGCAGCTGGTCCTGGAGGATGCGGGCCGCATAGGCGATCGCGTCCTCGGGGCTGATCGTGCCGTCGGTCTCGACGGTGAGCGTCAGCTTGTCATAGTCCAGCTCCTGGCCGACGCGGGTGTTCTCGACCTTGTAGCTGACTTGCCGCACCGGGCTGTAGAGCGCGTCGATCGGGATGAGGCCGATCGGCGCGTCGACCGGGCGGTTGGACGCGGCCGGGACATAGCCCTTGCCCGATTCCGAAGTCAGCTCCATGTTGAGCGTCGCGCCTTCGTCCAGGTGACAGAGGACGAGGTCGGGGTTCATCACCTCGATGTCGCCGGTCGTCGCGATCTGTCCCGCGGTGACTTCGCCCGGGCCGGTCGCGGAGAGCTGGAGCCGCTTGGCGCCCTCGCCTTCCATCTTCAGCGCGATCTGCTTCACGTTGAGGACGATGTCGGTCACATCCTCGCGCACGCCCTGAAGCGACGAAAACTCATGCAGCACACCCTCGATCTTCATCGAGGTGACGGCGGCGCCCTGGAGCGAGGAGAGGAGGACGCGGCGCAGCGAGTTGCCGAGCGTCAGGCCGAAGCCGCGCTCGAGCGGCTCGGCGACGAAGGTCGCCTTGCGCCGGCTGTCGCCCCCGGCCTTCTTCTCAAGGGCGTTGGGCTTCTTCATTTCCTGCCAGTTCTTTGCGTTGACAGCCACGTTGTTCCCCTTGGGAAATGGCGGGGGCGCGTCCGCCCCGGCCGGAAAAAAAGTGCGGGAGCGGTCAGCCGCTCCCGGAAAAATCAGACGCGGCGGCGCTTGGAAGGCCGCACGCCATTGTGCGGGATCGGCGTCACGTCGCGGATGGACGTGATGTGGAAGCCAACCGCCTGCAGCGCGCGCAGCGCCGATTCACGGCCCGAACCCGGACCCTTGACCTCAACCTCGATCGTGCGGACGCCATGTTCGGCGGCCTTCTTGCCGGCGTCTTCGGCAGCGACCTGCGCGGCATA
>NZ_DATCYB010000051.1:0-6429 GCF_036570505.1 Allosphingosinicella sp.
GGCATCGGCTGCGTCGTTCTTGCCGCGCTTCACATAGGGCTTCCGTAATGGGCGCCTCTTCGTCAATCCCCCAATTTATCTCGCCGCCGGCTTCTTGCTTCCGTCCGTGGTCAGCCGATCAACTGCCACTTGATGTGGTTACGCGTCGGGATCCGACACCGCAGCCGCGACCGCGCTTGCGGCGTTCGGCGCGTGCTGGCGCTCGGCAATCTCCTCCCCGCATCCGCCGGAGGTTCGGACCGGCAACCGGGCACGTCCCGCCGTTATTGTGTTCACGCCGCGCTTCTACTTCCACATTCGCAACGACCTAACCGCCGACGATGAGGAGGGAGTTGAGCTCGCCGACGAGACCGCTGCCAAGGAGCACGCGCTGGAAGGCGCCCGCAGCCTTGTCTGCGCGAGCATCCACGAGCATGGCAGCGTGAACCTGGATCATCGGATCGAGGTGACGAACGATCAACACCAGCGGGTCCTGACGCTGACGTTTCGAGAAGCGTTCACGATCACCAACTGAGCTGCGCTGGTAAAAGGCCATCATCGGCAGTTTGGAAAGAAAGTCGCCTTTATCTCCTTCGGCTTACGCGCAGCTACTCTCAGGTCGGATTCGTAGCGCCACCTCGGCTCCCCGGCACTTTGCGGCGATTATCACCTCTATTCTCCGCACATTATGCGGCGAATATTCTTGAGCATGCGGAGATTAGTCGGCATATTCGCCGCAAGGAGTGCGGTGAATATGCCTGACTACATCCATGACCGGGACGATTGGCCGGCCTTTTGCTGGAGTGCCGAGCGGCTGGCGGAGCCGCTGGCCGCGGTCGCTCGGCGGCAGGGTCGGTTTGCTGGGCGCATGGAGGCGCTGGGCTTCCGCCTGCGAGAAGAGGCCGTCCTGGAAACCCTCACCGAGGATGTCCTGAAATCGAGCGAGATCGAGGGCGAGATCCTAGACAAGGACCAAGTACGCTCCTCCATCGCGCGCCGCCTGGGCATGGACATCGGGGGCCTCGTGCCCGCCGACCGCGATGTCGAGGGCGTCGTCGAAATGATGCTCGACGCCACCCAGCGCTATGACCAGCCGCTGACGGACGAGCGCCTGTTCGCCTGGCACGCGGCGCTGTTTCCCACCGGCCGCAGCGGCATGGCCAAGATCACCGTGGGCGCCTGGCGTCCCGAAGAGGCGGGTCCGATGCAGGTGGTTTCGGGGCCGATCGGCCGCGAGAAGGTCCATTACGAAGCGCCTGAGGCCGGCCGGCTCGACGCGGAGATGCCGGCTTTCCTCGACTGGTTCGAGGGCGAGCGCGGCATCGACCCCGTCCTCAAGGCCGGCGTCGCCCATCTATGGTTCGTGACCATCCACCCGTTCGAGGATGGCAACGGCCGGATTGCGCGCGCCATCGCGGACATGAGCCTGGCGCGCTCGGACGAGAGTCCGCAGCGGTTCTACAGCATGTCGGCGCAAATCCGGCAGGAGCGGAAAACCTATTACGACCTGCTCGAACGCACGCAGAAGGGCGACCTCGACATCACGCCCTGGCTGGAATGGTTCCTGGCCTGCCTGGATCGGGCGTTCGACGGCGCGGAAGCTACTCTCGGCACGGTCCTGCGTAAGGCGCATTTCTGGGAAACCCATGGCGGAGAGGCCTTCAACGATCGCCAGCGCAAGGTGCTGAACCGGCTGCTGGACGGGTTCGAGGGCAAGCTGACGACATCGAAGTGGGCGGCGCTGGCCAAGACCTCGCCCGACACGGCGCTGCGCGATATCACCGACCTGGTCGGACGCGATGTCCTGGTGAGGGATCCCGGCGGCGGCCGCAGCACGAGCTATTCGCTGGCCGACGCGGCGGGAAACCGGATAATCTAGCAAGCTCAGCAGGAAAGTGGCCGTCAAGGAAGCGAGGCTGCCCGCGAGCGTCGCTGCCGTCGCCAGGATGAGGGCTTGCCGATAACCGAGCGCGTGTGCGCCCCAGACGGTGGCGAAGCCTTTGAAATTGTCATTGGCCCCATTGCTGAAGGCAAGGAGGCCCGCGGCCGCAACGATGATCCACAGCATGTTCAGCAGCAGCTTTGGCTGTGGAGTATCCCTCCTGAAAGATCGAACGGGATCGTCTCGCCACATCCCTCGAAAAGGCCGTAGTGCCGGCTGAAGTCTCCGATGAACTCGAAATGCGGAGCAAAGCGCGTCTCGCGCAGCATCCGCGAACTGTTTCCGCAGACCGGTACGACCCGGCCTGTTTCGAAGGCATGATGTTTGTCGAAGGCGAAGCGGTGCGGCTGGTGGGGAATAGTGCCCCTATAGATTACGGCCTGGCCATAGTCCTCGCAGGCCGTCTCAAGAACGGCAAGCTTGAACAGCCGGTAGGTGGCCGAGTAGAATTTCGTTTCGCCGACCCGCTCCGCCAGACGATCGTCTCGCAGGTCAAGTGGGCGGTCCTCCACAAGGCGGGGATCGGGAAAGCCGTTGCGCAGGGCGAGCCGCAGGAAGTCGTTCCAGTAGAGCGCGCCGCCCAGGCACTCCCCGTACAAGACAGGATCTTGCCGCGCTTCGTCGGACACCCGGCGGTCCGCGTAAACATCCGAGAAATAGAATTCGCCACCGTCCTTGAGCAGGCGGTGTGCTCCGGCCAGGACAGCATCCTTGTCGGGGGACAGATTGAGAACGCAGTTGGAAACGATAACGTCGAAGCTATCCCCTTCGAGCCCGCTCTCGTCGAGTCGCTCGATGTAGCCCTCGATGAACCTGACATTGTCGAAACCGAAGACGTCGGCGTGATGGTCTCGATACGCTTCCGCGACGGCGAGCTGCTCGCGAGTCATATCGATCCCAACGACTTCGCCGGTCTCACCGACGAGCTGAGCCAGCGCATAGACGTCGCGGCCACTGCCGCAGCCGAGATCGAGGACACGCGCGCCCTCCAGCAGTGCGGGGCAGACGAGGCCACAGCCATAGTAGCGACGAACCACTTCCGGATGAATGCGGGCGAGGGCTGACTTTAACCAGTGAGGAACGTGGGATGGATCGCAGCACGCCGACGTTTTCAGATCATCCGAGCTTCGCAGCTGCTTTCCGTAATAGTCCTTGACGATGTCGTGCACGGCCGCTCCCATCAATTAGTGTGATACCCAAAAATTCGGACGAAGCCGCAGGCTGGTTACACAGCGGGAAAACTTCGTCCATCAGGATAGCGATCGGCGTGCAAACAACCCCAGCTTGCCAACGCGGGCTCGGTCGGGAACAATCCATCTGGATGAGAAGAGATGTCGATCACCTGCCTGAGGCATGAGGGGGCGAGCTAGAGCGTGTCCAGCGTCCTGATGGAGGAGTTCGCGGAAGCGATCGCCAAGGCGACTTCGCCGAGCCGCGGAAACGGCAAGATCCTCAAGATCATCCTATTCGGCTCCTACGCACGCGATGATTGGGTCGATGAGCCGTCGACGTGGGGGCGAGCACCGCCGTGCGTCAGGCGGAGGTAGTCGCGGCGAAGCGCATGATCGAGCGGGTCCAGATATCGAGCCGCACATCCGGTGTTCGACAAGTCGGACCGGTCGGACGGCACCTTCTCGCGCGCCGACTTCGCCTACGACGCCCAGCGAGATGTTTATACCTGTCCCGGCGGAAAGTCCCTGAAGCGGCGGCAGCGCCGCCACGATGATCGTCCGGACGCGGTGCCGGCCGACGGCTTCTATCGCTACCGCGCCAGCAAGGCCGAATGTGATGGATGCGCCCTCAAGTCGCGATGCTGTCCCAACGCGGAGGCCCGCAAGGTGATGCGATCAGTCCATGAAGGCGCTCGCGATCTCGCCCGAGCCATCTCCGCTGAGGAGGAGTGGCTCACCTCCCGGCGCGAGCGCAAGAAGGTCGAGATGCTGTTCGCACACCTCAAACGCATCCTCCGGCTCGACCGTCTCCGATTACGCGGCCCGAACGGCGCGTGTGACGAGTTCCACCTCGCAGCTGCCGCCCAGAACCTCCGGAAGCTCGCCAAGCTGATCCCGAGGGGGCCAGAGCCGGCCCCCGCCTGATCGGCAGCGCCGCCGCGCCTCGACACGGGGCGACCGTCCGCTCGTGTCAGAAGCGGACTTTTTCAACAGCATCGGCCAGAAGCGGACGTTCGGCTGTGCGCTGCACATTGCAGACATCTGCTTAGCGGCCATTCCTAGCGGCGTCAGCATAGAGCGTCTGACCTCGTGATAACATCAGCTTCACCGCATTCATCGCCGCCTCTAAGTTCCCCTCACAGGAGGATCCAAATATGCGCCAATCGCTTCTTCTCGCCGCCAGCGCCTTCGCATTTACTGTCCCTTCGCTTTCTGCCGTCTGGGCGCAGGCGCCGACAGTTGTGGCGGAGACGGAGGACGCGCGCTTGTACGCGTTCTTGGACAATGAATTTGCCGAACAGTTGCGCCAGCATCCTCAACTCGCCACGCGGCTGGGTAAGAAGGAGGGGCAGGATCGGCTCGACGACATTAGCGAGGCCGCTGAGCTCCGAGAGCTGGAATGGCGCCGCGCCAGCGTTGCGCGCATGAAGTCGCAGTTCGACCGCCCTAAGCTCTCCCCTAGTGCGCAGGTCAATTACGACATCTGGGCGCTTGAGCTCGACCGTGCAGAGCTCCGCTACCGCTTCCGTCAGTATTCGCCGCCTTTCTATTCGTTCCTCTATTCGGCGCATTCGCGGCTGCCCGACTTCATGATCAACACGCACATTGTGCAGGATGCGGCCGACATGCGGGCCTATGCAGCCCGCCTTCGCGCCATCCCGGCAGTGCTGGACGAAGCCATCACCCAGAGCCGCGCCTCTGCTGCCATCGGAGTGCACGCGCCGAAATTCCAAGTCGAGCGTGTGATCGACGGCAGCCGGGCCATCGTCACCGGCGCGCCGTTCGATGAAGGCGCGGCGTCGCCCCTATGGGCCGATGCCCAAGCCAAGGTGGCCAAGCTCCAGTCGAGCGGCAAGGTGACGGACGAGCAGGCGCGGGCTCTGCTCGCCGACACACGAACCGCCCTGCTCTCGATCAAGCCTGCGTATGAGCGGGTGATCGCTTGGGCCGAAAGCGCGTCGCCGAACGCACCGAGCGGGCGCGTCGGCGCGGCGTCACTGCCAGGGGGTGCTGACTGGTACGCGGCCGCGCTGAAGCTGAACACGACGACTGAACTGAGCGCAGAGCAGATTCACGAAATCGGCCTCAAGGAGGTCAAGCGGATCGAAAGCGAGCAGGACGCGCTGGCCCGCCAGGCAGGTTCGAAGGATCGAGTGGCCTATTATGCCGAGCGCGAGCGCCGCAATCCGCCCCGGCCGTGGACGGACGAGCTTCGCGCCGAATATCTGCGCAACGCGAACGCTGCGATCGCGCGCAATCGTGAGCTGCTGCCGAAATATTTCGGTATCCTTCCGGCTCATCGCATGGAGGTGGTGCGCGAGCCATCGTTCAGCGAAGTCGCTGGCGGGGCCGCCCACGCTGCGCCGCCCACTCCCGATGGCGCCCGTCCGGGCCGCGTCTACGTTCACTTGCTCGGCACCACCGACGATCCGGCGCCGGATGCCACCATCGACCTGATGTGCCACGAGGGCGTGCCCGGTCACGTCATGCAGGGCGATATCCAAGTCGGCCAGAAGAGCGGGCCGAAGTTTCGCCAAGCCACTCGTTACGTGGCGTTCGGAGAGGGCTGGGCCCTCTACGCCGAAGCTTTGTGCAAGGAGATGGGCGCCTATCCCGATGTGGCCAGCGATTTCATGCGCCTCGAAGCCGAGTTGTTCCGTGCCGCGCGCTTGGTCGTCGACACCGGTATTCACGCCAAGGGCTGGAGTGAGCAGCAAGCCATCGACTATATGGTAGCGTCGGGCCGCGCTTCTCCCGATCAGGCCCGCTCAGAGGTCCGCAGGTACATCACGTTGCCCGGGCAGGCCACTGGCTACAAGATTGGCATGCTCAAGATCATGGAGTTGCGTGGCAAGGCCGAACGCGAACTTGGTCCAAGGTTCGACATCAAGGGCTTCCACGATCTCCTGGTCGGCGCCGGTTCGCTCCCCCTCTCCATCCTCGAACGGCAGGTCGATGCCTGGATCGCAGCCCGGAGGTGAGGCAGTACGATCATGGGAGATCCGGTCGCCCTCGCGTTGGCAATGAGGGCGCCGAGGCGGCCTTGCGTGACGCGGACAAGCTGACCGGATCGTCGGACTACGGAAACGACGTCTTCAGCAAGGTCAGTTTTGCGGCCATTGCCGCCGCTGCAGCCCCCGCTCGGGATGCCGAAAACCGGATGTTGGTTAGTCATTGGCAATGCCTGCTTTCGACGGTGGGTTCAACGGGTGGTCGCAACACTTCAATCTTTGACGAGATGGGAGTGGAAGCGATGAAGCGGCGACAACGGATATATTACACGGCAGCGCAGCGGTCCGAGATCTGGGATCGATGGCAGCGTGGGGAGTCGATGAG
>NZ_DATCYB010000052.1:0-68020 GCF_036570505.1 Allosphingosinicella sp.
ACCGTCGATGCCGCCGGTCTGCCGCCCGAGCTGAAGCGCCGCCTCCTCGCCCGCGCGCTCGGCGAGTTCGGCGCCCCCGCCCCGCGCGGCGAAGACCTCACCCGCCTCCTCGCCCGCCTCGATGCCCACGAAACCGCCACC
This sequence comes from Allosphingosinicella sp., assembly GCF_036570505.1. Taxonomy (GTDB): domain Bacteria; phylum Pseudomonadota; class Alphaproteobacteria; order Sphingomonadales; family Sphingomonadaceae; genus Allosphingosinicella. The sequence goes on from NZ_DATCYB010000052.1 coordinate 142, forward strand.
CTCGCCGGTGTCAAATGCACCGGCGGCCCCAAGTGGAGGTTCGTCTCCGCTCCGCCTCGCCGAAACGAGGCCTAGCGCACCGGCGCGAAGGTGAAGCGGTAGGCGCCGGGTTCGATCGGGGCATTGGACAGGCGCTCGGGGCGGACCGCCGACAGGGTTATTCCGGCCTGCGTGGGCTCGCCGAGCTCCATTTCCATCTCCCGGCTGCCATTGTCCGCATCGATCCGGATGCGGATGCGCACTCTTCCGGCCCACACGCAGGCCACATCCCTGGCGCAGCGGCTGTCTTCCAGGACCGCGAGCGGCGTCACGGGGACGCCGTCCACCCGCGTCGTCTCGCCGATCGCGACAGTGGCTGATGGCAGGTCGGTTGGCGCTTCCGTGACACCCGATGGTTCGGCCGGAGCGCATCCCATCGCCGCGAGGGCGACAAGGAGGCCGGCGGTGCGGATCGTTGGCATCGGCAGGAAATAGCAGACGGCGCCCAGCCGCGCGACCGCTCATCAATTCCCCGTTCACCCTACAATCCTACATTGTCCTACGCGCGCCCCGATCCTATCTAGGGCGGGAACCACATTTTTTCAGGGCAGCCGTATGAACGACGACCAGAAGGAACCCCAGGGCAATCCATGGATGAAGAGCCTCTTCATCTGGGCGGGCATATTGCTCGCGCTGGTCCTGTTCGTGCAGATCGTCGACGGCGGCGGACCGGCCGCGTCGGGCGAGGGCATGGCCTATTCGGAGTTCCTGAATCGGGTCGATGAAGGGTCGGTGAAGCAGGTCGTCATCCAGAAGGACGTGATTTCGGGCGCGCTCACCAACGGCACCGAGTTCCGTACCTATGCGCCGCAGGATCCGCAGCTGGTAGACCGCCTGAAGCAGAACGGCATCGCCTTTTCGGCCGAGCCCGAGCAGCAGACGAGCGTGTGGCTGATCCTCCTCTATCAGTCGCTGCCCTTCCTTTTGATCCTCGGCATCGCCTTCTTCGTGATGCGCCAGATGCAGAAGAATGCGGGCTCCGGCGCGATGGGCTTCGGCAAGTCGAAAGCGCGGATGCTGACCGAGAAGCACGGCCGCGTCACCTTCGACGACGTCGCCGGCATCGACGAAGCGCGCGAGGAGCTGCAGGAGATCGTCGAGTTCCTGAAGGACCCGACCAAGTTCGCGCGGCTGGGCGGAAAAATTCCCAAGGGCGCCCTTCTCGTCGGCAGCCCCGGCACCGGCAAGACCCTCCTCGCCCGCGCCATCGCCGGTGAGGCCAACGTCCCCTTCTTCACTATCTCGGGCTCCGACTTCGTCGAGATGTTCGTCGGCGTCGGCGCCAGCCGCGTCCGTGACATGTTTGAGCAGGCCAAAAAGAACGCCCCCTGCATCGTCTTCATCGACGAGATCGACGCGGTCGGCCGCCATCGCGGCGCCGGTCTCGGCAACGGCAATGACGAGCGCGAGCAAACGTTGAACCAGCTCCTCGTCGAAATGGACGGCTTCGAGGCCAACGAAGGCATCATCATCATCGCCGCGACGAACCGGCCCGACGTGCTCGATCCGGCGCTGCTGCGTCCGGGCCGCTTCGACCGCCAGGTCGTCGTGCCGCGTCCGGATATCGAGGGTCGCGAGAAGATTCTCGCCGTGCATATGAAGAAAGTGCCGCTGGCGCCCGACGTCGATCCGCGCACTATCGCTCGCGGCACGCCCGGCTTCTCGGGCGCCGATCTCGCCAACCTCGTCAACGAGGCGGCGCTGCTGGCCGCGCGCATGGGCAAGCGCCTGGTCGCGATGAACGAGTTCGAGCTGGCCAAGGACAAGGTCATGATGGGCGCCGAGAGGAAGTCCATGGTCATGACCGAGGACGAGAAGAAGTCGACCGCCTATCACGAGGCCGGCCACGCGCTCGTCTCGCTGCACGTGCCGGGCTGCGATCCGTTGCACAAGGTCACGATCATCCCGCGCGGCCGCGCCTTGGGCGTCACCTGGAATCTGCCCGACCGTGACCGCTATTCGATGACCATGAAGCAGATGAAGGCGCGTCTCGCGCTCTGCTTCGGCGGCCGTATCGCCGAGCAACTCATCTACGGCGTAGACGAGCTCAACACCGGCGCGTCGAACGACATCCAGCAGGCGACCGACATGGCCCGCTCGATGGTCATGGAATATGGCATGTCCGAAAAACTCGGCTGGCTGCGCTACCGCGACAATCAGGAAGAGGTGTTCCTTGGCCACTCGGTCGCGCGCAACCAGAGCGTCTCCGAAGATACTGCCCGGACCATCGACCAGGAAATCCGCAAGCTGATCGAGGAAGCCGAGGCAACCGCTCGCAAGGTGCTGACCGACCACCTCGACGAGCTCCATAGGCTGGCGGGCGCGCTTCTCGAGTTCGAGACCTTGAACGGCGAGGAAGCGAAGAAGGCGATCAAGGGCGAGGATATCGGCCGCGAGGATCCTTCGAACAAGCGCCCCATCCTTCCTGCCGCCGGATCATCCATCCCCAGCACCCGCCGCCCGCGCGGCGGCCTCGGCGGTCCGGCCCCGCAAGGCGCCTGATCCGGTTGGAAATGCTGAAAGGCGGTCGGCGCGAGCGGGCCGCCTTTTATGTCATCGCGCCCGCCGTCACCAGCAGCGAGAAGAACAGGCTGGCGGCAATGAAGGCGAAAATCACCAGCGTGAACGTCCGCCACAGGGCGCTCCAGCGGGACAGCTGGTAGGCACCCTTCAGCTGCCGATAGATGTGGAGCGGCGGGATGATCAATATCGCCAGCTGGACGATCGACCCGTCGATACCGAGCGGCCGCAGCAGGCTGAGCGCGATCAGGCCCAGGCTCATGAACGCGATCGAGTAAGTGACGAAAACCGTGTGATCGTAGGCGCGATATTCCCGATATCGCCTCCGGTGGAGGAAGAGCAGCCAGAGAAACGGCACCGAGATCGGGATCAGCGCCCAGGAGAATTTATAGGCGTTGGTCTGGATCTTGTAGGCCATGAGCGACGGATTCTTGCCGAAGTTGCCGATCACGGTGTCAAACACGCTCCAGCCGGTCTCCGCACCGCTTTGGACTTCTCGGGTTTCCCTATCGAGTTCCGCTTGAACCTCTTCTTCGGTCCCCGAAGCAAATATCCTGGCGGTCCGCTCCATTACGGCGAGTTCGCGCTCGGATTCCTCGATACGGCCGTCGACGGTTTCGGTCGGCCCTTTCGCGGCCGCCAGGGTTTCACGCTCGGACCGGAGGTCATCAAGCGTTTCCCGCAACTGGGTCTGCTCTTCGCGCAGCTCCTGGATGGCCTCAGGGCGATCGAACACATTATCGTCGGCCGTGAAGGGCCCGCCCACCATACTGAACACCGCGAACATCAGGAAGACGGAGAAGAGGAAAAGCCCCAGCGGCGATACGAATTTCGCGCGCTCCCCCTCGACATAGCGCCGCGTCAGCTCGCCTGGCTTCCAGGCGAGCAAAGGCAAAGTCCGCCAGACCTTGCCGTCGAGATGGAGGACGCCGTGCACGAGGTCGTGCCACCAGGCGGTGAGGGTCCGGTGAACATGCCCGGACTGTCCGCAATCGTGGCAATACGACCCCACCAGCGCGGCGCCGCAATTGAGGCAGGTCTCCGGATGCTCCTCCGCCGCCGGCGATTCACCCGCTTTCGGCTCGACCGCACGCGCGATGACGCCTCCGGTCACCGCATCGCCAACGCCTTCAATGCCTTCGACCATGTTACTCCCCTGTCCCCGGGCCATTTGCCCCAGAACGGTGGAATCGTCGAGGGCGTTCGCGCTTCGCCTTCGCCATGCTATCGCACGGGCATGCGGAAAATCGGCCTCCTCGGCGGCTCCTTCAATCCCGCCCATCAGGGGCACCGGCGGATCAGCGTCGCGGCGATGGAGGCGCTCGACCTGCACGAGATATGGTGGCTGGTCTCGCCGGGAAATCCCATGAAATCCGCGGAAGACATGGCCCCCCTGCCCGCGCGATTTCGATCGGCCCGGGACGCGGCCGAAGGTCTTCCCATCCGCGTCACCGCGATAGAGCGGGAGCTCGGTACCCGCTACACGATCGACACGCTGGACGCGCTGACCAGGCGCTTCCGCCGCAATCGCTTCATTTGGCTGATGGGCGCGGACAATCTCGCCCAGTTCCACCGCTGGCGCGACTGGCGGAGGATCGCGGCGACGGTTCCGATTGCGGTCGTGTCGCGGCCGGGATATGATGGCGGCGCCCATGCGGCTCGCGCGATGGGCTGGTTGCGGCGCTTCGTCCGGCCCGCAAACAAGGCCAGGCATTGGACGAGGTGGAGACTGCCCGCGCTCGTGCTGCTCAAATTGCCGCCCGATCCGACGTCAGCCACCGCCTTGCGTGCCGCCGATCCCGACTGGCACCAATCGCCAGCGAAATCGTTGAACCCATCACCCAACCCCATGGCCCTCCGCGACGGCGTGACGCGGCGGCCATTGATGTAAGGAGGCATTTTGCCAGCACCAGCACCTGCTCCGCGTGACAACGGAGCTCATGAACGGGTCGAAGCCCTGCATGATCTCGTGCTTCGCTCTTTAGACGATGACCAGGCCGTAGACGTCGTCTCAATTCCCCTCGCCGGCAAATCCAGCATCGCCGACCATATGGTCATCGCCTCCGGGCGCTCGACCCGGCAGGTCGCGTCGATGGCGCAGAAGCTAACCGAGCGGATCAAGCAGGATCTCGGCCGCGCCGTTCGCGTCGAGGGACTGCCGGTCGCCGACTGGGTCCTGATCGATGCCGAGGACGTCATCGTCCACCTGTTCCGGCCCGAAGTCCGCAGCTTCTACAATCTCGAGCGCATGTGGGCCTTCGAGGAGAGCGCCGCCGCGCCCGCGAGCGGCTGACCCTTGCTCCTGCACATCGTCGCGCGGGGGAAGATCGGGCGCGGACCCGAGGCCGAGCTGGTCGATCGCTATCTGAAGCGGATCGCCTGGCCGACCAAGCTGACGGAGCTGCCGGAAAGCGGCGGCAGGCTTCCCGCGCCCGTCGAGAGCGGCGTCACCGTCCTTCTCGACGAGAAAGGGGAGCAGCTTGGCTCTCTGGCCTTCGCGCAAAAGCTTGAACGCTGGCGCGACGACGGCAGGCGAGAGGCGCGGTTCTTGATCGGCGGCGCCGACGGCTTCGACGACGAAGCCCGCGCCGGTGCCGATCTTCTCCTCGCCTTCGGCAAGGCAACCTGGCCGCACCTCCTCGTACGCGCCATGCTCGCGGAACAATTATGGAGGGCGACCAGCATCCTTGCGAACCACCCCTATCATCGCGAAGGATAAGAGGATGATGCGCCGTCTTCTTGTCCCGCTCGTCCTGCTGGCCACCATCGCCAGTGGACTGGCCGCCGCGCAGGGCCAGGCTACGCCCAGCGAAGCGGCAGCCCTGTCGCTCGCCAAGCAGCAAGCCGAGGAAGCCACGCGGCGTTCCGAGCGGCTGGACAAGCAGGCGGCTCAGGCAGCCAGCGAGGCCGAACGGGCGCGCGCCCAGGCCGAGGCGATCGCCGCCCGCATTCAGGCGGCCGAAGCGGATATCACCGCCGCCGAAACCCGCCTGCGCATCGTCGAGGCGATGCGCGCGGATCAGCGCGCCCGCCTTGCCGAGCGGCAGGGACCGGTGATCCGCCTCACCGCCGCCCTACAGATGATGGCCCGCCGCCCGCCGGCGCTGGCGCTGGTCCAGCCCGGCTCGCTCGACGACGCCGTCCATGTCCGCGCCCTGCTGGCCTCCACGCTTCCGGTCATCCGCGCGCGCACCGCCGCGCTTCGCGAAGAAGTCGAGGCGGGCAATCAGCTGCGCGACCAGGCGGCGCTCGCGAAGGCCGCGCTCGTCGATAGTCGGGCGGAATTGAAGGCGGAGCGGGTCGCGCTTGCCCGGTTCGAGGCCGATCAGCGGCTTCGCTCGCAGAACCTCATCCAGTCGGCCCTCTTCGAGTCCGACCGCGCGCTCGCTCTGGGCGAGGAAGCCCGCGATCTGGCCACGGTGATGAGCACGCGCGAATATCAGGCCAAAATCCGCGAAAGCCTGTCCGACCTGCCCGGTCCAGCCCTCCGTCCCTCGACAGGGGATCGGGCGCCATCCCAGTCGATACAGCGCGATGCGCGCCGGATACCCTACATTCTTCCGGTCCAGGGCAGGCTGGTGCGCGGCATGGGCGAGATTTCGGACGCGGGCGTGCATGCGCGCGGCCTCACCTTCGCCACCGACGCGGGCGCCCGAGTCGTGGCCCCACGCGACGGCCGCATCGCTTATGCGGGAGATTTCAGGGACTATGGCGGCATCGTGATCGTCGATCACGGCTCCGGCTGGACGACCCTCGTCACTCATCTTGCCGCATTGGAGGTTCGGGTAGGCGACAGGGTCAAGCGAGGCGATCTCCTCGGCAGCGCCGGCTCCGACGAGCCGCGCGTCACGGTGGAGCTGCGTCGCAACGGCCGCCCCTTCCCGATCGCACCGTTGCTCGCCCTTTCCGGTTAAGGCGGCGTTGCTTTTCGTCATGCTAAAAAGGCTGTAGAAGCCCAAGAAACGCGTAAGCAGGATTTCCAATGGCCAAAAATCTTCTCCCCGCGCTCGGCCTCGTCAGCGCTATCGCCCTCATCCCCGCCGCGACCGCCGCCATCGCCGCCGTCGACGTCGATACCTATCGCGAGCTCGACCAGTTCATGGACGTGTTCGAGCGCGTCCGCTCCGAATATGTCGAGCAGGTTGATGACAAGACGCTGATCCGGGGCGCCATCGACGGCATGCTCGCCAGCCTCGATCCGCACAGCTCCTATCTCGATGAAACTGGCTTCAAGAGCCTGATGATGACGACCGATGGCGAATATGGCGGCCTCGGCCTCACCGTCACTCTCGAGGACGGCGCGGTGAAGGTGATCGCGCCGACCGAGGACACGCCGGCCGAGCGCGCCGGCATCAAGGCGGGCGATTATATCACGCACCTGGACGGCAAGCTCATCTACGGTGGCACGCTCGACGAGGCGGTCGAGGAGATGCGGGGCAAGCCCGGCACGTCGACCGTGCTCACGATCGTCCGCCCCGGCCGAGACAAGCCGTTCGACGTCCAGATCACCCGCGCCATCATCGAGCTTCCCGCCGTCAAATGGGAAGTGAAGGACCGTGTCGGCATCATCAACGTCAACACCTTCAACAAGACGACGACGGACTCCGTCCTCGCCGCCTTCACCGGCATCGAGAAGTCGCTCGGCGGCGAGCCCCTGGGCTACATCCTCGACCTTCGCTCCAACCCCGGCGGCCTGCTCGACGAGGCGATCAGCCTGTCCGACGCCTTCCTGGAGCATGGCGAGATCGTCTCCCAGCGCGGCCGCGAGAAGAGCGACATCGAACGCTATTATGCCCGGCCGGGCGACGCCGCGGACGGCCTTCCGATCGTCGTGCTGGTCGACGCCGGCAGCGCCTCGGCCGCCGAGATCGTCGCCGGCGCGCTCCAGGACCATCACCGCGCCATCGTCATGGGCGAGCGCAGCTTCGGCAAGGGCTCGGTCCAGACCTTGCTGCCGCTGTCCAGCGACACCGCGCTCCGCCTCACGACCGCCCGCTACTTCACGCCGTCGGGCCGGTCGGTGCAGGAAGGCGGCATCAAGCCGGACATCGCGGTGCCGCAGCTGTCCGACCCGGATTACAAGGACCGCCCGACCTTCCGCGAGTCCGACCTTCGCCGCCACCTCATCAACGAGCTCAAGGTCGAGGACGAGGTGATTCAGGAGGACGGCAAGCCCGACCCCCGCTTCACCGCCACCGCCGAGGAGCTGGAAAAGAAGGGCATCGAGGACTACCAGCTCCATTATGCCGTCCAGGCCGTCGCTCGCCTGGCCAACACGCAGATGGCGGCGGCGCCGAAGAAGACGGGCACGCGCTGACGGCAACGCACCGCTTCGCCAGGCCCCACGGATTGGCCGCGGCCGGTGTTGAAGGGGCGGCGGGAAACTGCGATATTCGTTCCGTGGACGTCTCCGACGACTTCTGGACCGATGCGGGCGTGAGCATTATCGCCGTTCTCGCCCTGCCCTTCTACCTGGGCTACATTCACGCCCCGATCGACAGCATGATCGAATATGCGATCGTGGCGGGCATTGGATTGGCGCTGGGAGAGCGTCTCGTCTACGCCTTTTACAGGAACGACAATGCCGCCGAATTCGCGTTCAACGCGGGACTGCGCGCGCTGGCGGTCTTGATCTGGGGAGGCTTCTCGTTCGTGATGGCGCTCTGGCTTGTTTGACGGCCCCCCGTCGCACAGGCCGTTCAGCCCGATTGCAGCTACCATCGCGCATGGGGTAGAGGCGACGCGAACGCCGTAGGAACTTGCATGCCGGGAAAGCCTCTGTGACCAGCCTCGACAAGGCGCGCCTTTTGGCGTTGCTCGTCCCGGCGGCGCTTCTCGCCGGGGCGCTCGGCTCGCAATATATTGGCGGGCTGCATCCTTGCGACATGTGCCATTGGCAACGCTGGCCCCATTATGCGGCGGTCGCGCTGGCGATCGGCTCCTTCGCCTTGAGGGGCGCGGCGGACAGGGGCCGGAGCCTCGTCTGGCTCGCGGGCCTCGCCATTTTCGTGAGCGGCGCCATCGGGGTCTATCATGCGGGGGTCGAGATAGGCGTATTCGAGGGCATAACGGCGTGCACCGCCTCGATATCGGGCGGATCGAGCGCCGATCTGCTCGCCAATATCATGGCGACGCCGCTGATCCGCTGCGACCAAGTCCAGTGGTCGTTCCTGGGCATTTCGATGGCGGGCTGGAATGCGTTATTGTCGATTTCGTCCGCATTGGTGATTCTATGGCTGAGCCTCAGACGACCCCGCCCGGCGACGGCGTAACTTCTCCTGCCTCTGGCTGGCGTCCCGGTGACGGCCGCGCCGACAAGGACGCCATGATCCGCGTCGATCAGGCCGGCGAATATGGCGCGACCCGTATATATGCGGGCCAGCTCGCCGTGCTCGGCGACCGCCACCCCTGTTCCCGCACGATCGCGCGAATGGCCACCCAGGAGCAGCGCCACCTGGAGGAATTCGACCGGCTGATCGCCGACCGCGGCGTCCGTCCGACCCTGCTCCAGCCGCTCTGGAAGGTCGCCGGCCATGCGCTTGGGGCGGCCACCGCGCTGATGGGACCAGAGGCCGCCATGGCCTGCACCGCCGCCGTCGAGACCGAGATCGACAAGCATTATTCCGAGCAGCTGAAGGCGCTGGGCGACGACGATCCGGACCTCGCCGCGACCATCGCCGAGTTTCAGGCCGAGGAGCTGGAGCATCGCGACGCCGCCATCGCCGCAGGTGCCGAGAATGCGCTCGGCTATCCCGTCCTCTCCGCCTTCATCCGTGCCGGCTGCCGCGCCGCCATCGCCCTTTCCAAGAGGATCTGAGTTTCATGAAGCCACTGTTCCTTGCCGCAGCCGGCGCCGCCGTCCTGCTTTCCGTCCCCGCCGTCGCCCAGGAGACGGCCGTGCCCGCGCCCGGCGGCGAGCGGATCAGCCAGCTCATCGTCTATGGCGACGACCCGTGCCCCCAGAGCACAGCCGACGAGATCGTGGTGTGCGCGAGGAAGCCCGAGGCGGACCGCTATCGCATCCCCGAGAATCTGCGCAACGAGACCGGCGACAAGACGATAGAGACCTGGACCGAGCGCGCCACCGAGCTGCAATATGTCGGCCGCTCGGGAATCGGCAGCTGCTCCCCCGTCGGTCCTGGCGGAATGACCGGCTGCTACGAGGAGATGGTCCGCAAGGCACGCGCGGAGCGGCAGGGCCGGGATTCCGTGAACTGGAACCGCCTGATCGCGGAAGCGCGCCAGGAGCGGCTCGGCCGCATCGACGCCGAGGCCGAGGCGGTCGAGCAGGGGTCGAACCCCGCCGAATAGGGGAACAAAGCATCGCCTTCGGCCCTTAGTCCCGCGAGACTGGAAACGGAGGCCGCCATGAAGCGCGTCATCCCCATCGCCGCGATCCTTGCCGGCACGGCCCCGGCGCTGGCGCAGGAACCTGCCGATCCGATCGCTCCTGTACCGGAACGGGTGGAACGGGTCGTCGTCTATGGCGACGATCCCTGCCCGCCGAGCACCGGCGACGAAATCACCGTCTGTGCCCGTCTCCCTGAGACCGAACGCTATCGCATTCCCGAGGAACTGCGCGACGAAGCGACCGAAGATGATCCCGAAAGCGAGGCCTGGGCATCGCGCGTCGAAAGCTTCGAATATGTCGGCGCGACCGGGATCCAGAGCTGCTCCCCCGTCGGCCCGTCCGGTTTCACCGGTTGCTGGGCGCAAATGGTCCGCCAGGCCCGCCAGGAGCGGCGGCGGATGGAGCAGGACCAACCGCAACCCTAGGGGAGGCCAAGCATGAGCGACCACATCTACAAGATCGTCGAAGTCGTCGGCAGCTCGTCGACCAGCATCGAGGATGCCATCGAAGGCGCCATCGCCCGCACCGCCCGGACGGTCAGCGACATCGGCTGGTTCGAAGTCAAAGAAACCCGCGGCCATGTCGCGAACGGCAAGGTGGCCCATTACCAGGTAACGCTCCGCATCGGCTTTACCGTCCGGGATTGACCGCTCTCGAAAAAGGCTCTGGCGCGGTGGCCGATAACCGATAGGGTGCGCGCCAGCCTTTGAGGGGAGGGGAGCCCATGACCGTAGCCGAAGCCACGCCCGAGCTGGACGTCGACCGCGACGACCGCGCCTTCCTCGGCCATCCCAAGGGTCTCGGCTATCTCGCCTTCACCGAAGCCTGGGAGCGCTTTTCCTTCTACGGCATGCAGGCCTTGCTCGTCCTCTACATGGTCAACGAGCTGCTGCTACCCGGGCATATCGAGAATATCGGCGGCTTCGAACAGTTTCGCACGCTCTACGGCGGCCTCGACGGACAGGCCCTCGCATCCGCCATCTTCGGCACCTATGCGGCGTCCGTCTACCTGACGCCCATCCTCGGCGGCTGGCTCGCCGACCGCGTGCTCGGCAAGCGCCGCACCGTGCTGCTCGGCGCCGTCACTATGGCCGCCGGGCATTTCCTGATGGCGTTCGAGCTGACCTTCCTCCTCGCCCTCCTCTGCCTCATCCTCGGCTCGGGCATGTTCAAGGGCAATATCGCGAGCCAGGTCGGCGCGCTCTACGGCCCCGAGGACAACCGCCGCGCCGACGCCTTCCAGATCTTCTATCTCGGCATCAACGCCGGCGTGATCGCCTCGCCGCTGATCGTCGGCACGCTTGGCGAAGTTTATGGCTGGCATTACGGCTTCGGCGCCGCCGGCGTCGGCATGCTGATCGGCCTCACCATCTATCTCGCGGGCCAGAAATATCTGCCCAAGGAGCATTTCGAGCCGCAGCATAAGGGCCATGTCGAGCCCGCCAGGATGCAGCCCGGCGACTGGCCGGCCCTCATCGCCCTCCTCCTGCTCATTCCCGTGATGGCCATCAGCATCGTCCCCAACAACCAGATCTTCAACGCCTACCTGGTCTGGGGCGACCAGCAGTTCGACCTCACCTTCATGGGCACCAAGCTTCCCACCACTTGGCTCGTGACCCTCGACGCGATCGTCAGCGTCAGCTTCCTCGCCGGCGTCGCCCTCTTCTACCGCTGGTACGGCAAGCATTGGAAAGAGCCGGACGAGCTCGGCAAGATCATCATCGGCTCGATCTTCTCGATCGGCGGCCAGCTCTGCCTGTTCATGGCCGCGGCGACGCAGGGCGAAGGCGAGAAGATCGGCCTCTTCTGGCCGGTTATCTTCCACATCGTGAACAGCATCGGCTTCGCCCACATGCTGCCCGTCAGCCTCGCCCTGTTCGCCAAGCTCGCCCCCAAGGCGATCAATGCGACGGTGATCGGCCTCTACTATCTCGCCTTCTTCGCCGCCAATTCGATGGTCGGCTGGGTCGGCGGCTTTCTGGAGACCATGCCCACGACCAGCTTCTGGCTCATGCACGCCGGATTCGCCGCCGTCTCCGGCGTCGCTTTCCTGCTGTTCAAGCTGTTCCTCTCGAAACGCCTCATGGAGCGGGAACCCGTGCCGCTTCCCGATTGAAGGGAGCAAGTCAGTAGCGCCCGCGTTGAATGACGCGAGGCGTCCATGGCTGAACGTTTGAGACGATTGACCCGCGAGGAGAAGGCTGGCCTCGCCACCGCCGATGCGGCTGAGCGTCGGGTCCAGCCGGGCGGCAACGCGCTCGCCGCCTGGGAGGCCATCCTCAAGGACGCCAAGGGCTGTACCCGCTGCCATCTCTACAAATGCGGCACCCAGACAGTGTTCGGCGAGGGGCCGCTCGACGCGCGCATCCTGTTCGTCGGCGAGCAGCCGGGGGATCAGGAGGATTTGGCCGGCCGTCCCTTCGTCGGGCCCGCCGGCGGCATCTTCGACAAGGCGCTCACGGACGCCGGCGTCGACCGCGCCGCCGCCTACGTCACCAACGCGGTCAAGCATTTCAAGTTCGAGCGCCGCGGCAAGCGGCGCATCCACCAGAAGCCGGACACGGGCGAGATCGCTGCCTGCCGCTGGTGGCTCGAACAGGAACAAGCCCTGATCCGACCGCCGGTCACCGTCGCGCTAGGTGCCACCGCTGCCCGTTCCCTTTTCGGAAAGGTGGTCACCATCACCGCCACCCGCGGCAAGCCGCACGCGCTGGACGCGGGCGAGACCTGGGTGACGGTCCATCCGAGCTTTCTCCTCCGCGTCCCCGATGACCGGGAGGCCGAATATGCCCGCTTCGTGGAGGACCTCCACCGGATCGGCGAGCGCGCCAAGGCGCTCGCCTGAGTGAAGCTAGAGCTTCACCAGCATCTTGCCCATGTTCGCGCCGGAGAAGAGGTCGAGAAAGGCCTGGGGCGCCGCCTCGATACCCTCGCGCACCGTCTCGCGGGATTTCACTTTCCCGCTTGCGATCCAGCCGCCCATGTCGCGGTAGAAATCCGGCATGTCGGACAGGAAATCGAAATAGAGGAAGCCCTGCATCCGGATGCGCGCCGCGATCATCCGCATGATGTAGCGGAAGGCGTGATTGGATCCGGTATTGTAGTCCTCGATCATGCCGCAAATGGCGAAGCGGGCCTGGTTGCGCGCGCAGGCGAAGGCCGCGTCGAGATGGTCGCCTCCGACATTGTCGAAATAGACGTCGATTCCCTTCGGCGCCGCCTCCATCAGCTGCTTCACCACCGGCCCCGCCTTGTAATCGATCGCGGCGTTCGCCCCGAGCTCGCGCACCCAGGCACATTTCTCCGCGCCGCCGGCCGAGCCGATCACCGTCATGCCCTTTGCCTTCGCGATCTGCACCACGGCCGAGCCCACCGCCCCTGCCGCAGCCGAAACGAAGACGATGTCGCCCTCCTTCGCCTCGGCCACCCGCAGCAGGCCGAAATAGGCGGTCGCGCCCGTCAGGCCCAGATTGCCGAGCCACTGCTCGTCCGGCACGCCCATCGCCGGCACCTTGGTGAAATGCTTTGCCTCGCCCACCGCCTGCTCGCGCCACCCCATGGTGTGGAACACCGTGTCACCGACCGCCAGGTCGGGCGAACTCGATTCGACGACCTTGCCGACCGCCCCGCCCTGCAGCGGGGCGCCAATCTCGAACGGCGGCACATAGCTTTTCGTGTCGTTCATCCGGCCGCGCATATAGGGATCGACCGACAGCCATCGGTTCTCGACCCGCACCGTCCCCTCGCCGAGGGGCTCCAGTTCCACTTCCTTTAGTTCGAAGTTCGTCATGTCGGGCAGCCCGGAAGGCCGTGATGCGAGGTGCCAGGCGCGCGTGCCGCTCATGACCGTCTCCTGTTCGTTGCGATCCGCAACCTAGCCCGCGGCCATCCGCAAAGAAAGCCCGGCACAAGGGCCGGGCTTCAGTTCGTCCCCGCGCCTCATCGACGCGAGGACCGGGGATCAAGCCCTCAATAGGTTCCGGAGAAGCTGCGGTTCAGCATATGCGGGCCTTCGCTGCCCTGGTCTTCCCGTTCGAAGAGCGCCCGATTGCGGTCCTCGTCGCGCCAGGCGGCCATCGCCTCGGCCGAGCTCTTGTTGACCATCACCTTCTCGTCAACCCGGTCGATCCAGGAGCAGGGGATGGAATGATGATGCCCACCGGCGCTTGGGTCGCTCTTGGTGAGGATGATGCGGTCGCCACGCACCTTGTCGACCGTGCCGATATGCTCTCCGTCCGATCCCATCACCTCCATATGCTCCGTCACGCTGCGCAGCGACTGGCGCTGGTTCTGGCGCCTCTCGCGCCAACCGCCGAATTCCTGCTCGAACTGGGACTGATGTTCACGACGATATTCATCATAGTCGCGATCAAGCTGCTGCATCTGCCGCTGGCGCCATTCCGAATAGTTGCGGTCGTGAATGTCGCCATAGGAGCGCCCATAGACGGCCGACGAACCGACATAGCCCGATGAGGTCACGCCATAACCAGCGCCATAGGCGCTACCGGACGCCGACGACATGGGATGGGCGCCGTGCGTGCCGGTGCTGCCGGCATCGATCCGGTCGAAACGGCGCCCGCCGGCCTCGTAGCCGCCAAAGCCGGAACCACCCCAGGTATCCGCCGGCCGATCATAACTCGGCCGACTGACGTAGCTGGTGTCCTGGCCGTAATCGCCCTTCGGATATTCGTCGTCAGTGCGGTCAAAGTCGCTGCCATAGTAGCCGCCGCCAAAGTCGCTGCCGGTCCGGTAGCGGTCGCCGAGAGCACGTTGCTCGCGTTCCCACCGGCGCACGTCGCGATCGCGGCGGCGCTCCGCTTCCTCGTCGCCGAACCAGGAACGGACCTCGTCGCCGGCACGATCGAAGAAGCCGCGATCGTCATCCTCGCGATAGCCCTGGCCGCTGCCGTAGCGCGATCCGCGCTCACGGTCGCGCCATCGATCCTGGGAGCGATACTGATTGCCGTATCGATAGTCGCCGCGTTGATAGGCCATAAAAATTCTCCTTCTTTTTCCGATGGTTCACATGCCGCGAGGGTGGGAAGCCGCGCGCTTGCGTTCCGATCATGAAACGAAGGAGAAGGGGGCCTCGTTCCGACCCCAGAGCCAGCTCGTTGCGGTTGGGCGACGGAAGATCCGTCGGCACCCGCCGCTTGAAAATGCCGCATTGCACCCAGCGTCGGCCGCCGCTATGGGAAGCGCCTTCGCCCTTAAGGCGCGGGGCCGTAGCTCAGCTGGGAGAGCGCTGCAATCGCACTGCAGAGGTCAGGGGTTCGATCCCCCTCGGCTCCACCATTCAAGCAAAAGTTGCTTGTTTCTCCAATAACGTAGCCAAGACCCCTTTCAGCAGTCCCACATTTTCGTCCCACAGCCGCTTGCGCTTTAATGGGTTAAGTTGCGTTGCCTCGGGATTGGCTCTTCTACCGTTCCCGCCGGGGTTAGGCTAAACGAAGATGCCAACTGGATGGGAGCAGAGGTTGTTCGTTGGGGCTAGAGGGCGCACCCTTGGGTCGCGATGTTGGCCTATCCCCGAACGGCGACCCGGTCACCGGGAACCCAGCCGGCGGTAGAACACCCTTAAAACTGGCTTTCGTGACGCTCCGACTCTGCCGCAAACTGAGCCACATCAGCAGTAAGGGACGTTGCGGCGACCGACACCAGTGACTCACCCTTGTCCGGAGAGGCCTGTGCGGGATCCGAGCCCATGCGGCCATCAGGATATCTTTGTCGAAAGTCCAACGCCTCACGTACTGGCCCCGTCGCCGCCACGCGCGGTCGATAAGATGCACTTTTGATCGATTCCGGGTAGGCCCACTGGGTGATCGCTATTTCGGAAGGCGTGGCGTGCATACCATGGCCAGTGGGGAACAAGCGGCCTGATAGCTCGCCCACCCCCTCCAGATCCCACCAATTGACCAACTTGCAGGCGAACCCTCTGCCCCGCCCACCAAAGCTCGCCTCCGCGTAGAGCTCTGAAAACGCAGCTTCGATGGTCGCGACATTTCCGCCATGCCCATTCAGAAAATACAGGTGTTCGAAGCCATGGAGAGCCAAAGATCGGCTCCAATCGCATATAGCCGCTATGAACGTGGACGGACGCAGACTGATCGTGCCGGGAAATCCCAGATGGTGCTGCGCCATTCCGATATTGAAGGTCGGCGCGACAAGAAGGTCGGCCTGTCTCTCGGCTTCATTCGCAATGATCTCGGGACACATCCAATCGGTGCCTAGGAGCCCCGTCGGCCCATGCTGTTCGTTCGAACCTATCGGGATGACAATCGTCGAAGACTTCTCGAGATAGGTTTTGATTTCGATCCATGTCGATTTAGCCAGCAGCATTTTTTTCCTCGCAATTGGCCGTTAGCTAGTCACAGGCGCTTCGATGACGGCATCGATCTCTACGAGAGCTCCCGGCAGACATAGGCGCGAAACAACGGTGCTGCGCGCGGGCAGAGCACGATCCCGAAAAAACTCAAGGTAAGCGGCGTTGAATCGGTCGAAGTGGAGCGGATCGACAATCCAACAACCACATTTCACGACAGAATCCATGGTCAGATTCTCCTCGCTCAAAACATCGGCAATTCGCTCGAGGCACCGCTTGGTCTGGCTCTCGATTTCGCCTTCTATTAGGTGCCCATCCTCATCAAACGCCAATTGCCCAGATACGAAGATAAGACCGCCCGCCCGGCGATATCGACTATAGAAGTTCGGCTGTCTCATTGAGCGTCCTTCCCATTTCATGCGCGGCGGCCACACAAGCGCGAGCCAACGCCATATTGGCGTCGACGATAAACATGCCTTCACAATCTCGATCGCGAACAGCTAAAGGCAGTTCGGTGCAGGCCAATATTAATGTATGGCTACCTTCGTCGCCGAGTATCTCGATCGCGCGCCGGATCAGGCGGCGCGCCTCAGGCCAGCGACCCGCCTTTGCCGAGGCGATAGCCTTGTCGACGACGGCATTCTGTATCGCCGGATCCGGCACACATGGAGCAAAGCCCTCAGCACGCAATGCTCGCTGATAGAAGCCTGACTTGATCGTCCCGGCGGTGGCCAGCAGCCCGACGGCCCCTGGCTTATTGGACGCTCGGATTTCAGAAACAACGGCATCGGCAATGTGGATAACGGGGCGATCTGCCGCATGTCGCACTGCCTCGTACCAATGGTGCGCGGTATTACATGCAATTGCCATGAAATCCGCGCCCGCCCGGCGTAGCGCGAGAGTGCCATCTATTAGCGCGGCCTCCGGTGAGGGCCCCCTTCCGAGCAGAGCGTCGGTCCGATCGGGAATCTGCGGCACACAGTGTACAAGAACCGGGACATGGTCCTGGTCGCGGGCAGCGGGCGTGGCCGAGATTATCTTCGTCAATACGTCTGCGGTCGCCCCGGGCCCCATTCCGCCTAGGAGCCCGAGTGTACGATATCGGTTGCCTCTCTCGATCATGAGGCCTCCCACAGGCGCTTAAGCGCGCGCTTGTCCACCTTGCCGACCGGGAGTCGTGGAAGTTCCTTCAGACAAGAGAAGCGCTTAGGAATCTTGTAGTTGGCCAAGCGTTCGCGCAGAAAAAGACCCAGAGCCTCGCCTTCCACGCGGGCGTGTTGCGGCACAATGAAAGCCACCGCCACTGTTCCGAAGATGGCGTCCTCGACACCTATGACTGCCGCCTGGCGGACCTCGGAATGCGTCTCGAGTTCCGCCTCGATTTCCGCCGGGTAAATGTTGTAGCCGCCCGACTTGAAAACGTCGTGAACCCTGCCACGCAGCGCCAGATCGCCGCTCTCGTTCAGGACACCGACATCGCCGGTCCTGTGCCACATATCGCCTGCGCTGAATTCCGGTCGCTGATCCGCTCCATTCCAGTATCCAGACATGCCATAGGGAGTGCTGACCGCTATCTCTCCGGCCTCACCGGCCGGCAATGCTCCGTCAGCCTCGTCAACTATGCGGATGTCGTAGGGCGGAACAGCCCGCCCAACCGTATCGCGAAGCGAAGCAACGGGCGTGTCAGGAGCGGTGAACGTTACCGAGCCGACCGTTTCGGTCTGTCCATAGGATGTGGCAATCCGAGGACAGATAGCATGCAACCGCTCGATTAGCATCGCCGACGCATGCGCTCCACCCCAGAAAATCAATTGGAGCGAGCCCAACATGGACGGATCAAATTCCGGCGCATCTAGCGTGAGCTGGAACATGGTGGGCACCTGGCCCCAGACAGTTATTCCTTCATCGCGAATATAGCGGGGGATGACGCCGGGTTCGAAGCGCTCAGCGAACAAGATCGTACCACCAGCGATCAGTGCGTAACAGCTGATATCCCCGACGCATCCGATATGGTTTATCGGCAGATTATTGAGGATTCTAAGGGGGGCCACTGGCCAGATCTTGAGCTGGACTTCGCTGGCTCCGACCAATGCAGCATGACTTATCATTACGCCCTTTGGCCGGCCGGTGCTGCCTGAAGTGAATACGATGAGGCATGTGTCTCTCGGTTGCGTTCCGGCGAGGCGGTCCGCCAGCTCGGCCAAGGAAGTGGCTTCACCATTCCGCAGGAACTCGCCGAACGACGTGCCGGACGCCGCGGGCTGATCACTTACGCCCTCGTCCAGCAATATTTTGCGAATGGATGCCGGCAGACTGGCCAGCCATGCGCCGTATTGCCGTTCTCCGACCGCCGCCCGACTGAACACGAGCTTCGGCGAGATTCTGTCCACGAGTTGAGTGAGTTCGGGGTTGGTGTAGCGAGGATTCAATCCAACCCATATGCAACCGACAGAGGCCGTGGCGAGAAAGGTGACGAGGAAATCCGGCCCGGGGACGGTCAATGTGGCGATCCTATCACCACGCTTTGCGCCAGCGGCGATAAGTCCGCGCGCACAGTCGTCGACCGCGTCCTTGAGCATCGCATAAGTCAAACACGCGTCAGCCGTAACAACCGCTTCGGACTCTCCACGCTCCGTTGCCCATCGATAAAGATAATCATGGAGCCTGGGCGCTGATTCAGCGACGTATTGCTGCATCCCGGAACTCTCGAGAGGAAATAATCTATCCGGACCGGCTGGGGATTGCTTCCTCATGGATCGATCGGCCAGATCGGCCGCCTGATCTTGCGATAGGGAATTTTGCGAAAATCCGTTTCCAAGGGGCCTCCTCCGGAAGCCAGCAGGATCGTTCCCGCGATCCCGGAGAAGCCGGCGACGAAATGCTGAGCGGACTTCACCGCAATGATCCGCGACGCCGCCGCATCAATACCAACAGCGGAAAACAGATCCGGCCCGTAAGCCTGGTCGCGTATCGATGATACCATGATTTGCACATTGCCCGCCCGAAGCGCGCACGCGCGTCCCAGCGACATATGTGTTCCCGCCCAGGTCTGGCTTGCTTCACCGCAAAGGCCGGTCACTTCCACATCGAGGTCAAGAGGCGTTCCCGAACCTGGTCCGGTCTTGCCGCCGATGCACATTCGTGAGCGTCCGCCAACCCCGAGACCATGGGCTATCTCGACGGCCGCCGGATCCCAGAGGGGCCCAATACAGGCTGAGGCATCACACTCTATCAGCAGGCTTAAAAGCCGCGTGGAATCCCCGGCCGCACCGCCGCCGGGATTATCGGCGATATCGCCAATAACGACTGGTGGTTTCGTCGATTCCATGGCTACCGCGAGCGCCTCCTCAAGCGACAGCGGCGGCATGAAAGTCTCGCTGCGGATACGGACGAGCCGCTCCCCGAATTCCTGCGCGGTCCGCTCGGCAAGCTCGGTAGTGTCGGCGAGCACAAGGCATTTCGCACCCATCTCGGAGACATCGCCCCAAGGAAAGCCGTGAATGAGCGAGATTGAAGCAACACCGGGCCGGCTTTCGGCGTCGACCATGGCGCGAACGAAGCTCTTCATGGGCTCGCGCGTGGTATGGAAGCGGCCGATCGTGCGGCAATCAAATGCCCGCTTTGCAGGCCGCCACTGCGTTCGCGCACATCTCTCCAGAAGAGAGATGAGTTCGATACCTCGTTCCAGGAAATCCGTGTGCGGATACTCCTTGAAGGCGATCAGAATATCGGCCTTCTCAATTATCGCGCTCGTTAGATGGGCGTGCGGGTCGAATTCCACGCCGATGGGCGTGTCAGCGCCCACGACCCGTCGAACGTGCGCCAGAAAGTCGCCTTCGCAATCATCATAGCCAAACGCGCACATCGCTCCGTGCATCGAAAGGGCAACCAGATCGTAAGGCGCGCCATCGGCAAGCTGCTGGAGTATCTCGTCGCGCAGCGACTCATAAACCTCTTTCGTGACCGGTCCGGCAGGAAGCGCGAAGGCATAGGTTCCCTCAACGATCTTCCACCGTTGCTGGCGTTGGCATTCCCGCAGCACGAAGAGTGGGGCAGACACTTCCGTCAGCGCCTCAGGATGCTCACCCGGGCGGTAAAGAAATGTCCGCTCAAACGCGGCCATGTCGGTAACGACCGGACTAAAACTATTGGTCTCCGTGCCGAAGCCGGCGGTAAAGGCTTTCAGCGGGCGCTCGACGTTATCAGACGGTGGAAACATGATTGCCTCCATCTTCTATCCGGCGTCGCACGATTTCGTGCTTTGCGCGATCTAACGGAAAGCCAACCGCGAGACCGGCCGCCACAAGCAGGATTACAGTTGGTAGGAGCAGGGCGACATATTGGAAGGTTTGAGCCACGTCCTCGGTCACGGGGGTCTTCGCATCGAAGCCGGCAAGACCTACGAGGATAAGTCCTACGCCTCCTCCTATAGTCGCGGTGCATTTCGTTGCCAGCGACACGAGCGCATGGAAGTTGGCGGCCCTGTTCACCTTCCGCTTCATCAGCTCATAATCGACAACGTCTCCGAGGAGCGCATTAGGCGCTACGGTAATGACCCCGGCGCCGAATGCTCGGAGCGCGACGAGAACAATCAGCACCGGAAAGGCAGCCGGCTCGGTGGGCAGGAACCCAATCCCGAGAATTGCTGCAGCGGATATCAACATGCCCAAGGCCCAGGCCCGATGCTTCTGCAGCGCGGTGACGAGGCGATACCAGACAGGAACCGAGACCAAGGTTACTGCGGCGTCCGTGAGAAGAACCCAGGCGAATAGGGCATTCAGCTGCATCACGAAGCTCACATACAAATAGATGAGCCCATAGAAGATGCCCTGCCCCAATCCGGTGAACAGAAATATGCTCAGGAACCGCAGGAGCGGACCGTTGCGGATCGCATCTCTCAGCGTCGCGATGTAGCGGACCTTGTCCGTCTCGACGGTCTTGCCTTCGGGCACGAACAGCAATGCCCCACCGGCGCAAAGTGGCAGCGCGATAGCCGTCGCCCACGCGATGTAGGATAGGATCTCAGCGTCGTAGGTTCCCGTCCCAGCCGGAAAAACGAGAGGTGCCGCCGCGAAAGCGAAATTCCCGAGTGCGAACGCGAACGCCAGGCTCATGGCGATAGCGGAGCGCTCGACATAGCTGCGTGCTAGGTCAGTGCCCCACGCCTTGTGGGCAATCTCGATCAGTGAGTAGCCGAAGTAGAACAGAAGGAACCAGCCCAGATAATAAGCGGCACCGACGGTAGGCGCCGGCGCGTAGAGCTGCAGAATGGCGACGGCGAGAATAGCCGAGCCGGCAAGCACCCAAGGCTTGCGCGAGCCCCACCGGCTGCGGGTTCGGTCCGAAAGATAACCGATGAGCGGATCCACGATGGCATCGAATGCTCGCGCGACAATCAGGATCACGCCGATTGTAGCCATAGGTATGGCCGTGTGCTGGGCATAAAATCCCGGCAGAATGGCGTAGGAAGGAAACACGACGACCGCGAGCGGAAGCGCAGGCGCCGCATAGGCTCCGAGCCGCCCAAAGGTCAGCGGACCTGAACTCGGGCGAAGCTCGTTCATGAGCTTAACCGCAGATCGCCGAAATAGCTGGTGCGCATCACCGCCCCTCCGGAATAGCGAGCTGCTTTCACGCGAAAGAGAGGATCGAGCGGCTGCGGTGCCAACGCCATCTCGTCAAAGTTGATCGTGTGCACGTTTCCGCCGAGCGGCCTGAGACGTCCGTTAAAGATTGGAGCATCCAGCGGCTGAAAGCGGATTTCATCATGCTCACGATAGACACGCACAGACCCTGTGACCGGATTGCTGTAGTCGCCAAGTAAGTCATCTATCGCGCGGCCCGCTCTACCGCCGACAGGAAAGACCTGATTGATCTTTTTGTGGTCCGCGTGGGCTATGCGGATTGCGTGCTCAGCGAAGCGTTCGGCCCAGCGCCGGGACGGAAGGCCCGCCATTCGGTCCAGGAGATCGAGCGCGATACCGTCAACGAGAGGAGATTCCGCCGCGACCATCAAGGTGACGCCGAGCTGGCGCTCAGGCAAGAGTGCAATCATGTGGCGCCAGCCGCGCCCGCCGCCACCGTGACTGAGCAGCCGCCCGCCGGCGAAGTTCGTGATGACGAAGCCCATCCCATAGGCGGTCTCGCCGCCTTCGGGCGCCTGGCGCAGATCAGCCGCACCGATCGCGGTCTGCGGTGACATGATCGTCGCCAGCGCTTGTTGCGCTTGCCCATCGGGCGCGCGATCCGCCGCAATCAGCCATTCCATCCATTTCACTGCATCGCGCGCCGAAAGGTAGACCCTCGCCGACCCTTCCGAATTGGGTCCGGTGAGTTCGGCGACACGACGCGCTGCCCCGTCTATCGGCATATGAGGCTCGGCGCAGCCAGGGGGGGGCGGGGAACCAAATCCGGATGAAAGGCTGTCCCCCATACCAGCAGGCTCGAAAATCGCCTCCAGCATCAACTCATTAAGGGAGCGGTTCGAGAGGCGTTCAGTAGCAAGGCCGAGGGCGATATAGCAGAGGTTCGAGTAGTTGAAATCAGCGCGAAACCGGCCGGACAGGCGCATATGTCGGGCGCGCTCCAGGCGCGCCTCCTTGGGAACCTCCTGACGGAATCCCCATTCAGCAACGCCCTCGCGCGTCAGTCCTACACGCATTCCGGCAAGATCCCGGAACGTAACTTTTTTTGTCAGGCTCTCGTCTGATAGCCTGAATTCAGGGATGACCCGCATCGCCGGCTCATCCCAACGTGCGACGCCCTCCTCGACTAGGCGCGAGAAGGCAGCGGCCACAAACATCTTTGAGCATGAGCAGATGTGAAACGGAGTGGACTCGCAGACCGGTTGATCTGGCGAGCGCTGATCGGTCGCAACGAACGATCGGTAACCATCCAGCGCTGCCACCGCAGCGCCTCCGTGCGGTACCTGTTTCAGGCTTTCGCGCAGAGCATCTTCTATCCACGCCAGGCTCGCCGCATTCATGGTCGATTGTTACCCAGCCTATGCATTCGGCGCCGCTGACGACTCACCGGTGCTGCGTACGAACATTCCAAGCCATTCAGCGACAAGCGCCAGTCGCTCCTCCCCTTCAATTTCAAGGGAGTTGTCGGTCCTGATGAGGAAGCGTTCCTCTCCACGGTCTTCGATGTCCAGCAGCTTACACCGCATGCGTATTCTCGCGCCGACGCGGACCGGGGTGATCCAGCGCACGCGTTCAAGACCGTAATTCAGCCCATACGCGACATCGGCAGGCCACATGCCGATCTCGTGCGAAAAATGGGTCAGCATGGACAATGTCCAGAAACCGAAGGCGATCGTCCCTCCATAGGGTCCGTCCCGCGATGCCCTCTCCGGATCAATGTGCATCCAGTCCATATCTTTGGTGGAATGGGCAAAGCT
The DNA here is from genome assembly GCF_036570505.1 of Allosphingosinicella sp. Taxonomy (GTDB): domain Bacteria; phylum Pseudomonadota; class Alphaproteobacteria; order Sphingomonadales; family Sphingomonadaceae; genus Allosphingosinicella. Next base: position 23,776 of record NZ_DATCYB010000052.1, read on the forward strand.
GTCGATCAGCGTCTGATCGACCTCTATCCAGTTGGAGATGCCGATCTCGGATCCGATCCGTCGCCGGAGATCCTCGATCGTTAGGGCCGAGAGAGTCATTTCGCGCTCCTTGCCCGATTCAGGAACGTCGACTGAGGCAGATCGGCCTTCGGCCACCCGATTCCCCGAAGATGCTTCCCGCCGAAGATAATGATCATGACGGCGGCCGCCACGGTGGCCCAGAAGACAGGTGTAATCCCAGCCTTTGAAGCGGCGTTGATCAGCATGTGCGGGACAATACCCGCCCAAAGGACGCTGCCTCGCGTGTGGACGAACAGCCATGTCATGAACACGGAAAAGGCGACGACATTGAGGATGAACAGACCAAAGTTCACTTGAGATTGGGACAATGTGCTGAGGAAGAATGCGGGCAAGTGCCACACGGCCCATACTAAACCGAGGAGAAGAGAGGCTCTGCGCGCATCCATGAGTTCGAGCAGTCGTGGCAAGGCAAAGCCGCGCCAGCCGAGCTCTTCTCCCAAGGCACCAGGATCACGGAACAGGTGTCCGGCAAGCAGGACTGCGGGCAACGCTATGAGCCAGGAACTTAAATCCGGACTCTCTGCCCCTGTCGCCATGGGCTCTAGGAAGGAGGCCAGAAGCCAGAGCAGCGGATAGCCAAGAAGGCTGATCGCGATCCAGATCCAATTCGCGCGAACGCGGACCAGAGATCTTCCAAGATCGACCAGCCCCGCCTCGCCATATCGCCATGCCGTGACCAGAAGCGCGGCGATGGTCGGCGCGGCCACCGCAATGTAGAAGACCGGCGCCCCCAGCTTCATTGGCCCGAACGTCGCCGTCATGGCATCGGCATTCCAGATATAGAGGCCCACGAGCAACCAGGTCAGCGCGAAGGTTGCCAGCGTGAAAAGGCCGAGGTCAACCCAGAGCCTGCGCCGCAAAGCCTCTATCGGGCGCGCTGCCATCAGAACGCCCACCGCAGGTCGACGCCATAGGTCCGGGGCGGCGAGATGGTCGCTGCATAGAGGAGCGGAGCCACGGCGAAGCCACCGAGGGTATAGCGCTCGTCGGTCAGGTTTCGGGCCCACAATGCGAGCGTCCAGCCCATATCGCTCTTATAGCCTGCCCTGAGGTCGAGAAGCACATGACCTTCCTGCTTGAAGAGTTCGGTGTTCGCGCTGTCGACATAGTTCGAACTGCGATAGGTCAGTTGGGGAATGACAAAGAATTCACCGTTCGAGCCCGCCTCCTGACTCACATCAGCACTGAGCGATCCGGTCCAGCGTGGCGCGCGTGACAGCCGGTTGCCACTCTTGGCCCCGAAATCCTCGTACTTGGCATTGACGTAACCGAGGCCGCCATTCAGGGTAATTTGTCTTGTGACCCTCAACGACCCCTGCGTCTCGAATCCATAACTGCGCGCCGATGCGGCGTTGCTGATATAGAAGCCGGCCCCATCCTGGTCCGATTGCTGGATGTCGGTGTAATCGAGGTAGAAAACACTGCTCTCGAAATGACCTCGCCCGCCCAGGAACCTCGTTTTGTATCCGACTTCGTAGCTGGTCAGATATTCAGGCAGGAACTCGATCCGGTCGGGATCGGAACTTGGCCCTGCGTTGAACCCTCCCGATTTGAATCCCCGGGCAATACGCCCGTAGATCGTGGAGTTCGGATTGGGCTCGTATGTCAGTGTGAAGGTCGGTGACCATTCGCCGCCATCTACTTCGCTGCTGAATGCAGGAACCTCCCCGAAGCCCGGAATGGGAAGCGTCGCTGTCTGCTCGTAATCGAGCGACTTTTCCTCATATGTGTAACGAAGGCCGAGCTCCGCGCTCAATTTATCGGTTAGCTGATATTCACCGGACCCGAACACCGCGATGCTGTTCGCTTTCGTGTCCGCCATCGAGTGCACTACGTTTCGAAGGCCCGGACCGAGGAAGGCCGGGCCGAGGTCCAGAATCGTGTTCTGGAAGAAATCGCGCTCGAAATAGTAGGCGCCGACCACCCAATCGAACGTTTCGCCTCCGGGACTGGCCAGACGGAGCTCCTGCGTGAACTGGCTCTCGTCCGTATCGAGGCCACTGCTCAGGATTGGCAGAGCCGTGAAATCGCGATCAGTCAGGAATCCGGTATCGGTCTTCCGGTATGCCGTGATCGACGTCAGCGTCAGACCGCCAATCTGCTGATCCGCCCGAAGCGAAAGACCGCGTATGTCGCGCTCGGATTCACAGGGGCCATCCCAAGCTGAAACGTCGGGATCGGTGCTGCCGTCGTGAAGAGCCCCTCCGACCAGAACGAACATGTTCTCACAAGTCGCGTCGTGGGAATCATCAACGCTGATCAGGATGTCGAGTGTGTCCGTCGGACGCGCAAGCAAATGCGCGCGCAAACTGTATCCATTCTCGTCATTGCCCCGCTCGCCTTGCACGGCGGCATTGCGAAGATATCCGTCCCGCTCGCGATCAACGAAATTCACCCGCGCCATCAGACGATCCGATATGATGGGCACATTCAGCATCGCCCCGAACTGCCTCAGCCCGTAATTTCCGATCGTGACATCAACGCTGCCGCCGAATTCAGGCTCAGGCTTACGGGTGATGATATTGATCGCACCAGCCACGGTGTTCCGGCCGAAAAGCGTCCCTTGCGGGCCGCGTAGCACCTGGACGTTTTTCAGGTCGTAGAGCCGCTGACTCATCGCGCCTTCACTGCCAACAAAGACGTCATCCACGTAGAGGCCGATACTGGTGTCGCTGCCGGAGCCAGCAGAGGTCAATCCGCGAATGCTGAACTCCCCACCCGAGCCATTGCTGTCGTTGAACGACACACCCGGAAAAAGAGAACCGACGTCTCGGAGATTTCGGACTCCCAATTTCTCCAGCCGGTCTCCGCTGAGCACCGATATGGACATCGGCACATCAAGTGCGGCCTCTTCACGCTTACGGGCGGTGACAACGATCACTTCACCCGTCGCCCCCTCCGCATCATCCACGTTCTGCACGGGAGAAACGGTTGCGCCAGCAGCCTGGGCCAGAGCCGCCGCAGGGGGCGAAATCATCAGTCCCGCCAGTACCGTAGAGGCACAGAGTGCAACACGCACATACCGCCCGTTAGCCCTCCGAGTCGCAAAGCCGTTTCCCTGCATGAATCCTCCCTTTCTCGAATTTATCGAATTTGAATTCAAATTCACATTGTGCTAAGTACTACGAATGCGCAAGAGGGTTTGTGACATCTATCGGTCTACTAACCGGTACTGAAACGGCGTTCCGATGAGCGAGACCTGACGATGACCGAACACAGCAGGCCACCCGGTCCAGAGGGACGCCGAACCAACTCGCCCCGCGATGCGAGGACAAAGACCAGTGCCGGCATTTCGCGCAAACGGCGCAGCAACGCAGTCAAAATTAAGCCGCCGCCGCCTACGACGCAGCGGGGTCGGGAAACTCGTAGGCGGCTAATGGCTGCCCTGACGGTATTGCTGCAGGAAAGAGCATTTCACGAGATCAGGCTTGAGGACATCACGCACGAAGCTGGAGTCCGCGTGAGCCTCTTCTATCATTACTTCCAGAGCAAGGTGGACATTACCCACGAAGTTCTATCGGAGCTTCTCGAGTCATTTCGCGAGCAGGTGGCGGATCGCCCGAAAGACAACAGTCCGCTGTCAGCCATCCATTTCGCTAACCAACAGATGGTCGCTCTTTACGCGTCGAATCCAGGCGCGATGCGGTGTCTCGTCGAAGTGCATGACGGAATGGCGCCCTTTGCGCCGATGTGGCGTCAGCTGACGCTCGAATGGAATAAGAGGATCGCCGCAAGCATCCGGCGGCAATTCCCGGATATTTTCCCAGATCAGGCAACCTATCTCTCTCTGGCTTATGCACTCGCGGGCACGGCCGACAACTTCCTGTTCGAATATTTCGTTCTCAAAAACGAGACTTTACGCGATGCGCATCCGACGCCAGAGGATGTCGCCCGCTTTCTGACCATATTGTGGTTCCGCGCCCTTTATCTTGAGAATCCTCCCGCTGATTTTCTTGGCCCCTTGCCAGGATTCAAGAGGCTGGGACTTAAAGCGTGAGCGTCCCGCCCGCATCAGCACGGACAGGCGAGGGCCTGACGTTGGATGAGGTCCGCAAGGCGGCGGCTGCGATTGAGGGGCGGGTTGTACGCACGCCGACGTTCGCTTGGCCTCCGTCGGTGATCGCAGGCTTGGCAAGCACCGGCCAAATTCATTGTAAGCTCGAGAATTTCCAACTGACCGGAAGTTTCAAAGCACGCGGAGCCCTTTACGCCGCACTTTCCCAGCAGGATGCTTGCGCCAATGGTTTGACGACCTTCAGTGCAGGAAATCACGCGATTGCGACGGCGTTCGCGGCCCGAGAAGTCGGAGCGACGGCGAAGGCTGTCATGGCCGGCAGCCCGGCTCCTTTTCGCATCGACAAAGCGCGAAGCTATGGTGCCGAACTCCTCTTTGCCGAATCTGGCGCCGACGCCGTGTCAATGGCCGAGGCAATCGCAGAAAGGGAATCCAGGCTTCTTGTCCATCCATTTGACGATCCGGCAATGGTCGCGGGCGCAGGGACAATAGCACTGGAAATGCTCGACGACATCGGTGATTTAGAAGCCATTGTCGTGGCCGTAGGCGGCGGCGGTCTGGCAGCCGGCATTGCAGCAACAATCAAGCAAATATCGCCTGCCTGCGAGGTCTATGGCGTGGAGCCGGAGACAGCAGACAATCTTCGCCAGAGCCTCGATGCTGGCGAAGCACTCCAACGCGCGCCACGGCCCACGATCGCCGACAGTCTCGCTCCACCCCTTTGCCTGCCATATTCCTTCGGGATTTGCCGTACCTACCTCGACGACGTCGTCGTGGTGAGCGATGCTCAAATGGTCGAGGCCATGCGGCTATGGTTCGAAACGTTCGGATTGCCGCTGGAGCCCGCCGGTGCCGCAACAACGGCGGCTCTGCTGGGGCCGCTGCGGCAAAGGCTCGTCGACAAGAATGTCGGACTCATAGTCTGCGGCGCGAATATCGATCCGTCTTCATTTCAAGCGACAATAAAGGCTTAGGCATGCAGCAGGACATGCGTTTCGTTCCGGGCACGGCCGATGGGACCGATGTCACAGTCCATTTGATATTCAACGCGCATATCGATCCTGTCTGGCTCTGGCCATGGCAGTCCGGGATGGACGAGGCGCTGGCCACCTGCCGCTCGGCCTGCGACCGCCTTGATCACAACAAGGATCTCATCTTCACCCGTGGCGAAGCCTGGGTTTACGATGTCGTTGAGCGTCTCGATCCAGACCTGTTCGGGCGGATCATGAAGCATGTGGCCACCGGACGCTGGGAGATTACGGGCGGCTGGTGGATTCAGCCAGATTGCAACCTTCCCAGTGGCAACGGCCTTCGCAAACAGATCGAGATCGGCAAGTCCTATTTCGAAAGTCGCTTCGGCCAATTCCCCCGTACCGCGTACAATGTGGACTCATTCGGGCACGCGGCGGCCTTGCCACGGTTGATGAGTGGGTTTGGGCAGGACCGCTATGTGATGATGCGGCCCCAAGAGCATGAACTACCGCTACCCGCCCGTTTGTTCCGCTGGCGCGGCCACGAAGGTGACCCTGAAGTCGTCACGTTCCGGATTGCGAGAAATTATGAGATTGCGGAACTCACGCTCGAGCATGTCCTTGCGTCACTCAAAGACCTGCCCGAGGGTGTCCGCCACACAATGTGCTTTGTCGGCGTTGGCGACCATGGGGGCGGTCCAACCGAACGACAGATACAATGGTGCCGCGATCATGCGGACAGGATTCCGGGCTGCCGCTTGAGGTTTTCCTCACCGTCGCTTTTCTTCGACGCCGTTGCAGATCATGTGATGGACTTTCCCGTCGTCACGGGCGAGCTGCAATATCACGCGGTCGGCTGTTACAGCGCGACGCGCAGGATCAAAACGGCCGTGCGCGATGCGGAACATCGGCTGCACCAGGCGGAAATTGTCAGCGCAGGCGGCGATGGGACCATGAACGTCCGATTGTACGAAGCGTGGCGCAACGTCTGCTTCAATCATTTCCATGACACACTGGGAGGCGCATGCATCCCGTCGGCCTATCCTCAACTCGAGGATCAGGTCGGAAGCGCCAAGGCTATCGCCGACGAGATCCTGCAATATTCGTTCCGGCGCCGGGTCGTCACCCTTCCCGACGACACCATGCAGAGGGTTGCCCTGCTGAATGCCTCCGACGTGCCGTTCGATGGCTATGTAACGCTGGCGCCCTGGACCGAACAGATGTGGGAACAGCACTGGCGCATCATCGATGAGGACGGGATATCGCTGCGCTATCAGGTAATCGAACAAGAAGCTTTAGCCCGCCATCTTCCGCGCATTCTCCTTCATCTGTCGCTCGGCGCAAACCAGATGAAGGCCTTTCGTATTGATCGAAGCATAAGGCCAGCGGCCGGCGCGAACGGAATGGTAACCGCGCCCGCGATCACGCGCGAGGATAGCTCTCTGTCCAATGGAGCCGTCCGCGTTACCTTTGAGCAGCACCCCGTCCTGCACTTCGGCGAAACAATGCTTAAGCCATCACTCGATCTGATCGTCGACGACACGGGAACGTGGGCGCATGGTGTGGAACGATTTTCCAGCCAAATCACAGCTCAGGCAAGCTGGTCTGCACCCCAGATAGTGCATCGGGGACCGCTCATGGCCTCGGCGGCGCAACGAGGAGATATTGAGCGATCCGATCTCCTCGCTGATTGGCGGGTTCACGCTGGCGAGTCCGGGATAAAGCTTGACCTTCGGGTGCATTGGCATGCCCAGCATCGGCTACTCAAACTGACCATACCCTTCGATTGCGCCATCGATAGCCGCATCGACGGGGTGATGGACGGAAAGCTCAATCGAGGCCGCCACGAAGCAGAGCGACCGATTCGCGACTTCGTTCTCGTGAATCTCGTATCCGGAATGCGGGTCGGCATCGTCTGTCCTGATGTGTTTGCGGTGGATGCCGATGCGCGCAGTATTCGCCTCACGCTTCTGCGAAGCCCGTTCATGGCACATCACCACCCCAGCCATCCGGCGACACCGCCACATGGAGTGCTCACCGATCAAGGCATGCATGAATTCCGATTCGAGTTCCTGGCTGATCGAGCGCTAAAGGTCGAGCAGCTCGATCGGCTCGCACTAATGCTGCATCGTCCTCCGCTGGCCAGTGACTGGACCAAAGGCATGCGGGCACGCGGTGACTATTGAGAGTACCGCCAGGGCAAGCTTGGCCGCCCCTCTTCAGTTTGTCGCAGCAATCGCCATCTTCGCCGGCTGGGGAATTGTAGCGCGATCTATCGATCTTCCTCCCCCGCTCCTGCTGGCCATCATTTGCGGCGCAGGCGCGGCGACCTGCGCAGTCATGGCGAAAGAGCCACTTAAGTGGCATCCACACGCAATCGTCGTGGGCACAATCCTTGCCGCAGACCTCCTGCTGCTGATCCTCGCCTATCGTCGAATAGATTTCGCTACGGCTGTCGCGCTGCATAATGCTGGACCGATCCTGGTCATCATGCTCGCACCAGTCATTGCAGGCGATCCGTTTCGTTTGCGGAGCCTGCTTCTCGCCGTTGCCGGATGTATGGCTGTGGCGGTCGTATGCGGAGCCAAGATCAGCGAGGCAGGGCCGGATACCCTATCCGGTATCTGCTTTGCGCTGATGAGCGCCGTCACCCTTGCTCTTTCCATGCTGGTCCAGCGAAAGCTCATGAAGCAGGGCGAGAATGTCATCAACACTGTGCTGCAATACAATATTGTGCTCTGCCTATGGTACGTGGTCGCCATGATTGTGTGGCCGATGATGGAAGGCGAGGACGGATTTCCGGATTGGAGTATTCGTATCAGCGACGTCGTCAGCGCTATCCTTGCCGGGATTCTGGCCCAGGGCGGCGCTATGCTACTGTTCAATTCGGCAAGCCGTCATCTCGATAGCGACGGCATGGCCCGTTTATCGCTGTTGGGCCCGATGATGACAGTCCTGATGGGGGCGCTATTCTACGCTGAGACACCCAATCTGATCCAGATCATGGGCCTTGTAGTCATACTCGCAACTAGTTTGGGATTTCATAACAAGTCTCTTCCCCGCTCGCGGAAGACAGATCTACTGAATGACTGACCGGTGACGTCGGTAGGTTCATGGTGCGGGGCTGATGCCTAGGCATGCCTGTCGAGACAGTTCATGATACGTCGTCGGGTTATGTTGCCGCTAGTAGTCGAGAAGTAGCCCGCGCCCAGAAGCGCTGTCCGACGCAAGCTTCCGAGCCTGAAGATCCAGTATCTTCCCGATCATTGAGCGCCTCCAGCTCTGCATCAAAGTCACGAGGTTTGCGCATCGTTCGTCCTCCATGTTAGCCGTAGGACGTAGCCAGTAATCTACCTCATCAATCAGTCACAACACCATGAAATATCTTGGGACCACTGCGTCCCTAGAAAGATGAATTCTTTTGAGGGCGCGCTTATACGTCGTGCGGACGTTCGGCTCCATGACGACCATGTGGCTCGCGCCGCACGCGGACAAAGTGGCAGCAAGTGTCGCGAGCCTCGCCGCGGGCATCGGCTAGAGACCGGGGCCTGCGTTCAGCCGGCGCGACGCTCTTACTCGCCGCCCTGCCAAACCTTGATCGCGTCAACTGGCGCGACCAGCATCACGATGTTGAGCGTCAGATTGTCGCGGATCGTCCATAGGGTAAGAAGCTCGAAGGCGAGGGCGAGAAGGACGGTCGCCCACACCGGGAGGCGGCGGGCCAGGAAAAAGCCCAATGTCATCCAGCCGATGTCGGCCATGCTGTTCAAGACACTGTCGCCATTATAGCCGAAGGCGAAGGTCGCCTCGCGATAGCGGTCGATGATCCACTGGCTGTTCTCGAGCATCTCCCAGCCCGCCTCGATCGCGACGGCGGCTAGGAAACGGTCGCCAAAGGGGTTGCGGCGGAGAAACAGCCAGCCGAGGAAATAGAAGAGGAAGCCGTGGATGATGTGACTCGGCGTATACCAGTCGGCGAGATGCTGGCTGTTGTCGGCGCTCTGCACGGCGCCCGTCCAGAGCTTGACGTCGCCGCAGGTGCAGGTGGGCGGGCGGCCCATCCAGAGCAGGATCGCGGCGGTCGCGACGACGATCCCGAGCGCGAGAAGGCTATAATTGACGCTGATCCTGCCGACGGACCGCTCCGTCATGCAACCCCCGCCATCGCCGCCAATTTTGCTAAGGTGCGGACATTGCGGCTGGTGCCTGGTGATCCACAAACCTTGTCGATGAAGGTCGACGTCAGCTTCGATGTCCCGGCGCCGTCGGGAAAGTGGAACCAGAGGGCGCTCCCCGACGCCTTCACCCTCTCGCCGGCCTGGGCGCGCTCCATCAGCCGGTCGGCAGCGTCGGCGGGCGGCGGCGATTTGGAGAGCAGCGCCAGCACGCGGTTGGGCTCGCGCTGGGTCTCCTCCGGAAACGGATTGGCAGCCATCAGGGCCGGCCATTCGTCCGCGGTGCGAACGATGACCTCGACGCGAAAGCCGAACCGCTTCGAAATCACTTTCTCCAGCTTCTCCTCAACGACGCCGGCTCCTCCCTTGCCGGCGAATATCAGATTGCCGCTGGCGACATAGGTCCGGGCGTCGGTGAACCCGAGCTCTTCGGCCAGCACTCTCAATTCCTTCATCGGGACTTGGCGCTTGCCGACATTGATGGCGCGAAGAAGAGCGATGAAGATCGTCATGCGCGACAGTTCAAGCGATCGATCGGCGGCTTGTAAACTTGCAAATGCTTGACGCGCCGCCGCCGCCCACGCCAGAAGCGCGCATGGCGACCAGCATTCAGCTCAAGCGAAGGGGCCTCCTCTTCGTCCTTTCCAGTCCCAGCGGCGCCGGCAAGACCACCATCGCCCGCATGCTCCTCGCGCAGGATGAAGGCATATCCCTTTCGGTTTCGGCGACGACGCGGCCGATTCGCGAGGGCGAGCTCGAGGGGCGGGACTATCATTTCGTCATCGACGCGGAGTTCGACCGGATGGTCGAGAGCGGTCAGTTCCTGGAATGGGCGCACGTGTTCGGGCGGCGCTATGGGACACTCGAGAACGAGGTGCGCAAATCCATCGACAGCGGCTGCGACGTGCTGCTCGACATCGACTGGCAGGGGACGCAGCAACTGAAGCAGGTCGATCCCGACATCGTCCGCGTCTTCATCCTGCCGCCGTCGATGAAGGAGCTGGAGCGACGGCTGCGCGCCCGGGGCACGGACAGCGATGAGGTGATCGCGAGCCGGATGGAGCGCGCGGCGGGCGAGATCAGCCACTGGGCTGAATATGATTATGTGCTGATCAACGAGGATGCGGACGCCTGCCTCGCTAAGGTGCAGGCGATCCTCGACGCGGAACGGCTGAAGGCGACGAGGCGCATCGGCCTGCATGACTTCGTCCGCAGCCTGATCGGCTGATCCGGCTTCCGGCGCGCGCCGTTTCAGAGTAGCGTTCCCCGGAACAAGACAGGGGAACGGCCATGATGGGACGGGCAGTAATCGGCGCGGTCGCGGCGGCGGTCGCGATGTTCATATTGGGCTTCGTCTTCTTCGCCAGCGGGCTCCAGAAGACGGTGACGGCAAACCTGGACGACGTGCCGGCGGCGGCAGTGCAGCAGACGCTGGCCGCAAACCTGCCCGGCTCCGGAGTCTATTTCGTCCCCGATCCCGAAGCATCGTCGAGCCAGACCGTGATGTACGGTCAAGGCCCGATAGCGACGATCCACTACAATATTTCAGGCTTTCCGGCGATGGACAGCGGCGCGTTGCTCGGCGGCTTCATCCACATGCTGGTCGTAACCCTGCTGATGGCGGCGGCGGTTTATTTTCTGTCGCGCCATGTCGCGGGCTTTTCCGAACGGGTGAAGATGCTGGTGCTCGCCGTGCTGGCGGCCGCCATCTTCATGCGTCTGGGTGACCCGATCTGGTACCATCACGGTTGGGGTCACGCCATTTACCTGTTCGTGGCGGACACCATCATGCTGCTCGTGGCGGGCGTCATCATCCTCAAGCTGCTGCCGGCCGCCATCTATCGCGGGGCAGGAAGCGGCGCACCGACGGACGTCTAGAGCAGGGTGAGGAAGCGGTAGCCGGCGGCGAATTCCCGCCGGCGCGCCTCGAAGGCCGCGGCCGCTTCCGGGTCCTCACCCCAATGTTCGGCCTGCCACGCCTCGTCGAGGGTCGCAGCGGCCCAGGCCGCGTCGAGGTCGATCGCATCCTCGGCAAGGGCCAGAGCGATGACGAGCGAGCCGCCGATCGTGACCAGCGGCGACAGGGCGGCAAGCTCGAAAGGCCCGCGCGCGGCGACGGTATGCGTGAGTTGCCGAAGCGTGCTCGCGTTCTGGGGACGATGGATGATGCCGCAAACGACCTCGAAGTCGATGTCGAAGCGGCGGCGTCCCCAGGCGAGGATCGGATCCCACCTCTCCGACTGGAGTTCGACGAGGCTGTCGGGCCCGTCGGCGCGGTAGCAGAGGAGGTCGCTCTCCCCATATCGGGCGAGGCCGGCGGCGAAGCGATCGGGGTTCGGAGCGATCCGGTCTATCGCGGCATTGGCAAGGCCGGTCAGGGCCATCGATCGCGGGTCGATCTCCTCACCCTGCGCATTCCATTCCTCCGAGATAGCCCGGCCCAGACCCTCGGTCGGCACGCGGAGCGCATTCCTGGCGGGTGTCTTCACCGGGCGGTCGTCGAGCAGGATTTCGAATTGGCCCTCAGCAGGCCGAACAGCGGCCTTCTTGTAGAAACGCTTCATGGGCGCGGCGGTGTCCGCCATCGGCGCGCCAACCATTTGGGCGCGCCGAAGCTCGCGGCGAGACCGATGATCACCATCGGAACTCCGACGGCGACCGAGCCGCCCTCGCGCAGCAGGTCGCCTTGCCAGATGATGAGCCCTATCAGGACGACGATCGTGCCGCCGATCCGCGTCAGGTTCATGAGGATGAACCGGTTGCGCCACATCGCGTCGTCATTGGATTGCGTCATGCGAAAGCCTTTATGAGTTCGAGAATGTCGAGCGGATGGGAAGCGACATGGTGAGCGCCCGCTTCCCTGAGCTCATCCGCGTCATGATAGCCCCAGGTGACGCCAATCGCGGTCACGCTGGCGGCGCGGGCCATGGTCATATCAAAGCTGGTGTCGCCGATCATGATGGTCGTTTCCGGCGCCGCGCCGGCGTCGGCGATGGCCTGCTCGATCATCGAGGGATGCGGCTTGGACGGATGGCGATCGGCGGTCTGGAGGGTGACGAAGCGGCGCGAAAGGCCGTGATGTTCGAGACAGAGGGTGAGGCCCCGATTCGACTTACCGGTCGCGACGCCGAGCAGCCAACCTTCCGCGCCCAGCCCCTCGACGAGCTCGGCGATGCCCTCATAAAGCGGCTCGTCCACCAGCCCGTTCCCGCGCAGCCGCTGGAAGGCGAGCTTGTAATCCTCGGCAAGGGCGCGGTGGAATTCGGGATCGGCGTCGGGAAGCATCGCCCGCATCGCCTCGACCAGGCTGAGGCCGACGACCCGCCGGGTCCGCTCCCGGCGAGGCGTCTCCAGGCCCGCGCGTGCGAAGCAATCCTCCATCGCCAAGCAGATGTTGACTTGGCTGTCGACCAAGGTGCCGTCGCAGTCGAAGATGGCGAGGCGGTTCATCTCCGCCCTCTGCCCCGGCGCTCGCCCTTGCGCTCCTTGCGTTTCGCCTTGGCGGCTGCCCCCGCCGCCTTGCGCTTGCCCTCGGACGTCTCGGAAAATTTCACTTCGTCGAGCGGGAGGTCGCCAAGCTCGATGTCGAAGCCCAGCGAAGCCATGCTTTCGACGAAATGCTGCGGCAGCTCCGCCGTCACGTCGATGCGGCCGCCATCGGGATGGTCGATCCTGAGACGGCGGGCATGGAGGTGTAGCTTGCGGCTGATCGAACCGGTAAGGAAAGCGTCCTGCCCGCCATATTTGCCGTCGCCGACGATCGGATGGCCGATCGCCGCCATGTGGACGCGGAGCTGGTGGGTGCGGCCGGTGTGGGGCTGAAGCTCGACCCAGGCGGCACGGTTGCCGGCGCGTTCAATGACGCGGTAGCGGCTGCGGGCGGCAAGGCCGTTCGCCTCGTCGACATGCATCTTCTCGCCACCGGTGCCGGGCTGCTTAGCAAGGGGCAGGTTGATGAAGCCGTCCTTCACCTCCGGGACACCGACGACCAGCGCCCAGTAGACCTTGCGCGCGGTGCGGCCGGAGAAGGATTTCGAGAAATAGGCGGCGGCGCGCGGCGTACGCGCCAGGAGGAGGACGCCCGACGTGTCCTTGTCGAGACGGTGGACGAGCTTGGGGCGCGCTGCACCCTCGCCGGCCAGTCCGTCAAGGAGGCCGTCGAGGTGCGTGTTCGTCTTGGTCCCGCCCTGCGTGGCGAGACCCGGTGGCTTGTTGACGACGATAGCCTGCGGGTCGCGATGGATCACCATCTCGTTCACATAGGCGATCTCATCCTCGCTCAGGGTGCGCCGCTCGACGCGCGGCTTCGGCGCGGCGGGAGGTTCGGCGGGAGGAACACGGATGACCTGCCCCGCCTCGATCCGGTCTCCCGGCGCGGCGCGCTTGCCGTCGACGCGAAGCTGCCCTGTACGTGACCAGCGCGAGACGATGTTGAAGGTCGCGTCGGGCAGGTTACGCTTGAACCAGCGGTCGAGACGAATGCCGTCATCCTCGACGGAGACGGTGAACTGGCGGACCTGGTCGGAGGCGGCCGTCTCGCTCATGCGACAGCCCTAGCGAGCCAGAGGCCGACGACAAGCAGCATCAGCGACCCGGCGACCGACGAGCCGGCATAGGCCGCGGCGAGCATGATCTCGCCCCGCCCCAGCATCTGGACCATCTCGAGGCTGAAGCCCGAAAACGTCGTGAAGCCGCCCAGCACGCCGACGCCCAGGAAGAGCAGCAAGGGCTCGTCCGATGGGCCGTGTCGCATGACAATGCCCGCGAGGAGGCCAAGCAGCAAGCTGCCGAGGAGATTGACGATCCACGTGCCCCACGGAAAGGCGGGGCCGAGCTGCTGCAGCGCCGCGCGACTCAACTGGTAGCGGAAAGCGGCGCCGATGGCGCCTCCGGCCATGACGAGGAGGAGATTGGGCATTGGCGGCGATGTAGCGAGATGGCACCCACTTCGCCAGTGGGTCCTCTTAGCGGCCGTTGTTGGCGATGATGGCGACATCCGAGCCGCGCCCTTTGGGCGTGGCGATAAGGTAGTAGGCGCCGCCGGTCCGTTCGTTGACGCCGCCGAGAATATGGTCGGCACCGCGCACCTGATGCTCCGACGAATAGCCGGCGCGGACGGCGCGGGTGTGATACCAGTCGAGCACCCGCTGCCACGGCGCGTCCGTCACGAACGTCGCGACCCGGACGCGGCAATCGCCGGCGTTGTTGCCCGCCGCTTCGGTAAGGCGCGCGCCCGGATAGACGGCGAAGGTCTCGGGCAGGCGGTTCGCCCAAACCGGGCTATACTCGAACTTCGCGCCGCAGGCGGCACCATCCTGACCCCGCAGGTCCGGAACCGGCTCGCTCGCCCTGGTGGGTGCCGGAGCGGATATGAGACCCCGTCCGGTGCGGGCGGCATCGCGATCCCTGGCCGTCACCGGATATTGCGCGGTCACCGGACTTTCAGGCGGCCGGACGGCGTTGTGGTTCGACTGCTGCGACAGGGTCGGATCGACCATGATCTGGTCTTCGAGCGCGCTGGTCAGTGCCGGGTCGGTTTCGTTGGCGATCTGCTGGTCGAGATTGGCCAGTTCCGCCTCGTCCGAGCCGTCCCCGCAAGCGGCGAGCGACAGCGCCGCGGCCAGCGCGGCGGAGCGGAACAGGATTGAAAAGCGGTGGGTCATGGCGGCTCCTCTTGGGCCCGCTATGCCCGAAACCGCCCGCCATTGAGTGTGCGGACGTGGTTAATCCCCGGCCCGGTCCGCACCTGTGCCATTATCGGACCGCCAGAAGGCGAAGGTTTCCGCCTGCACCTTGGCGATGAAGCGTGCTGCCTCAGGCCCTTCCCACGGCCCTTCGTAACCGCGCGAGCGGGCGCCGCCCGCGACCCACCAGCCCTGCCCCGGTATGCCGTCGCTCTGCCGGACGACGAGCACCGCCAGCTCCGGCTCGCCTCGCGCTGCCTCTAACTCGTCGACCGCGCCCAAGATGGCGCAAAGCTGACGCATCTTCGGCCGGGAAAAGGCGTAGCCCAGCTGTTCGAGCAGCTCGGAATAGGTGAGCGCCGTCCCGGCCCGCGCGGCCGCGATCAGATGGGCGCGCACCTCATCGGGCTCGGCCAGCGCCGGCATGGGGCGCGCGTCAGTCCCTGTCGCTGAGGATCAGCCGGCCGTCGGTGCCGCCGCCCGGCCCGGCGCCGAGACGCGCTATGAACGGATCGCCATCGTCCGTCTCGGTTCCCTCGATGACCAGGCCGTTCCCCTCCCGAGTCACGGAAGCGACGGCGAGCGTTTCGGCGCGGGCCGGATCGCGATACCAGGTGGCGATAGCCTGAGGGGAATCGTCGCTGGTGAAACGAAGCTCGACGCTGTCCCGCCCTGTCCCCTCCTCCGCCTGGATGTGCATGCCGGTAAGGCGCGCGCCCGGATAGAGGACGTCGCTGTCGCTATCGACGTCGGCATTTTCCGTCATGCCTTCGGGAATGTCGAATTTGAGGTCGAAACCGGGAGCGTCGATCGAGAATTGGCCTTCCTGCGCTCTCCCTTCGGCGGATACGGTGGCGGCTGCGCCGTTCGTATCGGCAGCTCCCTCGTCCTCCTTGCCGATCCGCGCTTCGCAGGCGGTGAGCAGCGCCGCGGCGGACAGCGCGGCAAGAAAGGTCGGTCGACGCATGATCATTTCCTTCCGTCGGGGCGCCGACGACCCTTAGCTCATTCCGTGGCCGGGACCAATTCGAAGACGTCGAGCTTGGATTCGATGCGCGGCCAGGGAACGACGAGGCGGTAGCGGAACGGCGCGACGCGCTCCATGACGCCCACCATGTCCCGCTCCGGATCCTCGCCATAGGCAAGCGGCTCATCCTCGTTGCCGAGCGCCAGCGTTCCGAGGAAGATCATCCGCTCGTCATTCTCGGGATAGAGGCGGCCGGCCGGGCGCTGCGACCCGGTCTGCTTGACGATGGTGAGCAGCTCCCCCTCCGCGGCGACGTGGCAGAAGAAAGGCTTATAGGCGACGAAAGCCGGATTCTTGCCCTGCGATCCCAGCTTGATGACCCGGCAATGATAGGAGCCAGGGGGCGGCGCGGCGCGCGGCAGGGCGACATCGGGTTCGAGCAGTGCCCCCTCGTTCTCTATCTCTTCGGCGAAACCCTTGTCGCGCGCTTCCGACAGGGCGGCGGTCCAGGCCGTGTCCAGCCTCGCGAGGCGGTCATGGTCTTCCGTGCTCGAGATTTCCTTCCCGCCATCCTCCTCCGCCGGCGCCTCGTCGACGACGGCGGCGGGGGGAGCGACCGTCTCCGGTTCCGCGGTGAGCGCGCAACCGGCGACCAAGCCCGCGAGCAGCAGAATAGCTCGAGAATGTCCCCACCCCATGGTCATGCTTCCCCACACCCGGCAACCTCAAGGGCAGCACCCCCATACAGATGCCTATAAGGTAAACGATTCGTTAACGTGACGAAAGGTTCATCGATCAAGCCCAGTGGATATAGACCCTTTCCCCTGCATCGTTTGGCAGACGGATCGGGTTGCTCCGGCCCGCGGCCTGATCTACCGGCCGCGCCATGACCGAAGACCATGCTCGCACGCGCTCCGGCCTCCTTCTGGGGCTCGGCGCCTATCTTCTGTGGGGCGTGCTTCCGCTCTATTTCAAGGCGCTGTCCGCCCTGCTGCCGAGCGAGATCGTCGCCCATCGCATCGTCTGGTCCCTGATTTTCCTGGGCGTGCTCGTCATGCTGTGGAAGCGATGGCCCGGCATCCGGGCGGGCCTCGGCTCGATCCGGGTCATGGCGACGCTAGCATTCACCGCCGCGCTGATCGCGACGAACTGGCTCGTCTATGTCTGGGCAGTGCTGAACGGCCATGTGCTGGAGGGCAGCCTCGGCTATTATCTCAATCCGCTGGTCAACGTGCTGCTCGGCGTCGTGCTGCTGAAGGAAAGGCTGACGGGGGCGCAGGTCTTCGCGGTCGGCCTCGCATCGGCCGGCGTGGCGGTGCTGGCGCTGGGCGCCGGCGATGCGCTGTGGATCAGCCTCACGCTCGCGGCAAGCTTCGCGCTCTACGGCTTCTTCCGCAAGGTGGCCCCGGTCGAGTCGCTGGAGGGTCTCTCGATCGAGACCGCCCTCCTGATGCCGGTCGCGCTCGGCTGGATATTGTGGCTGGAAGGGACCGGCCAGGGAAAGCTGGCGGCCGATCCGCTGACGACGGCCCTGATCGTGCTGGCGGGGGCGGCGACGGCGATTCCGTTGCTGCTGTTCACCGCCGCGGCGAAGCGGCTGCCCTATTCGACCCTGGGCTTCCTTCAGTATGTCGCGCCGTCGATCCAGTTCCTGCTGGCGGTGATCGTGTTCGGCGAAAAGCTGACCACCGCCCACGCGATCTGCTTCGGCGCGATTTGGACCGCGCTTCTCATCTTCGCGGTCGATGGCCTGCGCGCCGGGAGGGCCGCGGCGCGGGCACGGGCGGCGGCCCGGAAGGCGGCGGCTTGCGTCGAGCCGTGCAGCGTTCCATGATGCGGCCATGCTGAACATCATCTCGATCCTGATCGGCATCGTCGCGCTCTTGTTCGCGATACCGGCCTTCATTCCCTTCCTCGGCTGGGCGAACTGGCTGATCATCCCGCTGGCCGCGGTCGGTGCCGGCATCGGCATGCTGTCGAACCGGACCAGTGGCCGCAATCTCAACCTGTTCGTGATCGTGGTCGGGATCGTGCGCCTGATGATGGGCGGCGGGATCATCTGACGTGCGGCGCGGCGGTCTTCGCCCTGCTGCTGACTGCCTGTGCCGTCTGGACGAAATAGCGCCTCGGCCTCAGCTTTCGGCGCGCCCATCGACAGACGAGTCTGGTTCGGCATCCGGCCGCATCGCCTTGTCCAGCGCCTCGGCGAGCGTTTCCAGGCGATAGGGTTTGTAGATGACCGGCAGGCCGCCGCTTCCCGAGGTGACGATGCGATCGCTGAAGCCGGTGGTGAGGATGACCGGCAGGTCGGGTCGTTGTTCACGAAGCTTCTCGGCCAGCTCCAGCCCACCCATCTCGGGCATGACGACATCCGTGAAGACCGCATCCACCCGGGTCTCCGCGGCAAGACGCAGCGCTTCCTTCCCGGTCGTCGCGCGGACGACCTGATGGCCGAGCTCGCCGAGAAGGGTCTCGGCGAAGGCACCCACGTCTTCGTTGTCGTCGACGACCAGGATGCGGCCGACAAGGGCAGGGTTCTCCGACCGGGACTTTCGCGACGACTCACCAGCGGCCGCCTGCTTGTCGCTGCAGGGGAGCATGATGGTGATGGTCGTGCCCTCTCCGGCCGCGCTCTCTATGAACACGTCGCCGCCGGACTGGGTCGCGAAGCCATAGACCTGACTGAGACCGAGGCCCGTGCCCTTGCCGACGCCTTTCGTCGTGAAGAAGGGCTCGAACACCCGCGCCTGCATCTCCGGATCGATGCCCTCACCGGTATCGGAGATGGAGAGCATCAGCGCGCGGCCGCGTTCGGCATTTCCCTCGGCCTCGGCCGTGCGGATGGTGAGAGTGCCGCCCTCCGCCATGGCGTCACGCGCGTTGACGGCGATGTTGAGCACCGCCGATTCCAGCTGGGTGGGATCGACCTCGATCGCGCAGAGAGTCGGGGCCAGTTGGAGGCTGATCTGGACCCGTTCGCCGATCGTCCGGTCGAGAAGGTCGGCCATGCCGAGAACCTGCTCGTTGAGATCGAGCACTTCGGGCTTCAGCGGTTGCCGCCGCGCGAAGGACAGGAGCTGACTGGTGAGGGCGGCGGCGCGCGCGGCCGTCTGGGAGATCGCGCCGGCAAAGCGGATCCTTTTCTCCTCGGTGAGGTTGGGGCGCTGGAGGATGTCGGCCGAGCCCTGGATGACCGTCAGGAGATTGTTGAAATCGTGGGCGATGCCGCCGGTCAGCTGGCCGAGCGCCTGCATCTTTTGGGCCTGTCGAAGCTGCTCCTCGGCCTTGGCGCGCTCGTCGATCTGGACCTTCAATTCCCTGTTGGCGTCGGCAAGCGCGCCGGCGCGCTCCTCCAGCTCGCGATTGGCCCGGCCGAGCACCCTGTGGGCAAGGCCGAGGACGGCGGCGACGAGAACGGCCATGACGACGAACAGCGCGATCAGCGAATAGCGGGCGAGGCGGCGCGAAAGCGGCTCGGGGACGAGGGACAGGCGCACCGTGCCGACCCCTTCGGCGTCCCGGATTACGGGCGCGGTCGCCATGATCACGCTTTCCTCCCGGGGCATCACGTCGGCAAGCCTCGGCGGGAGCGCGCTTCCCGAACGTTCGAACCCCGCGACCAGCCTGCCATCCCCATCATAGACGATGGCCGCACGGATCTGCGGGTTGACGCGCAAGGCATCGACCGATTCCTGGGCGGCGGCGGCGTCGGAGAAATCGAGGGCGGCGGTGACGCTCGCGGCCAATATTTCCGCCTGGACGCCGGCTTCCCTCACCTTCTGATCGTGATAGGCGCGTTCGCTCTGGAAGATGATGCCGAGGCCGGCGAGCAACAGCACCGCGGCCAGAAACGCGGCCGTGGCCGGGACCGAGCGCCAGCGCGCGACGAGGCGGTTGAACGGCGTCACGATTTCTGCCTCACGCTCAGCGCGATCCCGAGGAGGCGCGAGCTGATGGAAAGGCGGCTTCGCGCGGCCGCGGCGGCATCTACATGGAAGCCGACCCGCCCGTCGGCAAGGGTGAAATGGATCATGCCTCGGGCCGAACCGTCATGCGCATCGGTGACGGTGAGCACGGGCATCCCTCGAAGGGCCTGAAGCAACCGTGAGGTGGATCGTCCCGCAGTGCCGCGCACGAAGGCGATGTGGCAGCCGGCGGCGAATTGCGCGGTAGCCAATCTCCGCACGGTGATCGGGTTGTCGCCGATTCGCTGGCCCGCCGCGGCGGCGTCGATGACCTTGCCGAACGGATCGCTGCCGATGATGCAGAGCTGGAGCGCCTCCCCCGCGGCCGGGCGAGCCTGGGGCGGCCAATCGACATAACGGGCGAACTTGGGAAGGAAGGCCGCCTTCACGGCGGTTGCGAGCGGCTGGGCCCCTCCCGGCTGAGCCAGCGCAAGTAGTAGCAGCGGCGCCGCCAGGCGGCGCGCGGCCTTTCGGGCGGAGGAGGCGCGGCGCGGCGGCATCAGAAAAGGAAACGTGTCCCGGCGTGTACGCTGCGCTCGATCAGCTGGGCCCGAGGCTCACCACTTTGCTTGTGGGAGGCGTGGAGCAAATGACGGCCGACCACGTAGAGCTCGAGGGCTTCACTGATCCGCCACCCGAGGCGAGCGTCCGCCTCGACATAACCGCCCACCTCCGGCCGCTCGAGATCGTCGACCGCGCGGAAGCCGATATCGAGCTGGACATCGTCGCGAAGGTCCATCTGCGAACGCGCGAGAAACCGAAAATCGGGATCGTTCCCTGCCGATTCGCCATCGGTGAGGTCGACATGCCCCTGCTTGACCTCGAAATCCTTCGCCACGGTCGCAAGGCCGAGATTCAGCCGCCACCAGGGCGCGACCTGCTGCGTCGCCCAGGCCTCGATGCCGTAGGTGTGACCCTTGAGGCTGTTGGCGAGCCGGATCGGCAACATGCCGCCCGGTGCGAACTCGGTCGTCCGAAGGTCACCATAGATATTGTAGAAGACCGAAACCGAGAGATTGGTGCTGTCGGCGGGCTGGCCCCGGTAGCCGGCCTCGATCGCCGTCAGCGTTTCGGATTCAAAGTCCGTGGCGGGCGCCAAGACCGGCAGCGCCTGGAGTTGGCGATCTATCCGAGAAGGCGTGCGGACCGCGCGCGAAACAGCCGACCAGAAGAGGGTCCGCTCGTTCGGCTGCCAGACGACGCGCAGGTTGGGCAGGATCTCCAGGCCCGAAAATGAGGATCGTTCGAGCTTCACACCAGCCGTCAACGCCAGATCGTCGCCGAGCTGCATCTCATCCTGGGCGAAAATGTTCATGACCCACAGGCGCTTGCGTTCGGGGACGAGAACGAACGGATTCAGGTCGTTGACGAACTCATCACGCGTGGTGCGGACGCCGCCGCCGACGACGAAGCGGTGTCGACCGGCCGAACCACTATACTGGCCCTGCACGTCGAACGTTTCGAGCGCATCCCGGACGAGCGGGAACTCCCGCTCGAAATCATCATAATAAGCCTGAAGCTGGAGCGAGGATTCGCCGCCCAGTTGCCTGATCCATCGCGCCAAGATATTGTGGCCGTTCTCGCCGTTGTCGGCGAAAATTTCGCTGTCCGTGTCGAAGAGGTCGCCCTGCAGGGTGAAGGCGCTCGCATCCGAGCCCAAGTCCATGCGGAAACCAGCCTGGTAGCCCTCAGCACCATCGTCGATGGCGAGCCCTGCTTCGGCGGGCTGGTCGCCGCGCTCGAAGTAATTGCCATAGACACGCAAGGCCCCGTCCCCAACGGGGAGGCCGTAGCGAAGCGCGGCCGTCCGGTCGTTGGCGGCGATGGTGCCACGCGCCAGCCCGCCTAAGGTATCGCGGGCGCTCTTGGTAGTGATGTTGATGACGCCGTTGACGGCATTGGGCCCATAGAGCGTGCCGCCCGGCCCGCTCACCACCTCGATCTGCTGGATATCTTCGAGAACAGGCGAGTGCAGTTCCCAGAAAATGGCGGAGAAAAGCGGTGTGTAGATGCTGCGGCCGTCGATCAGCGCCAGCATCTTGTTGGCGGTCTGGTAGCCGTTGAAGCCGCGCGCGCTGATCGCATATTGCCGCGAATCGATCTGCTGGAGCTGGAGATTGGGCGCGAGCCTCAGCACTTCGGGCAGGGACGTCGCGGAGGACCGAACGATATCCTCGTTGCCGATGACGTAGATCGCGGCGGGAGCCTCGCTCAGCGGCTCGCTCCGGCGCGAAACGGTGGTAACCTGGATCCGGGCAAGCTCCTCGATCGAGAGATCCTGCAACTGGGCCAGCGTCTGGGCGCCCGACGGAGCAGAGACGGCCGCGGCACCGACGAAAAGGAGCGCCCGCGCCGCCCGTCGACCGCTAAGCACCAGTAATTTCATCAAAATCCCCCAAGGTCCGGCAACGCCCACACCATGCAGCCATGCCTTTCGTCAATAGACAACCCGAAATGCGGAGTTTCGTTGCCCAGGCGGCATGATTTCCGGCGCAGCAGAAGAGGCGAGAATACTTGCGCGAAGATGAAGAGAATCCGATGATCGCTGTCGCAAATGGGAGGAATCCATGTCCCATGATGAACGCATCGACGCCTATATCGCGCGGCAGGCCGACTTCGCCCGCCCTATTCTTCAACATCTTCGAAGGGCGGTCCATGGCGCCTGCCCCGCATGCCAGGAAACGCTCAAATGGAGCGCGCCCGCTTCATGTACAAGGGCGAGCAGCTGGCCATGATGGCGGCTTTCAAGGGCCACGCCACCTTTGGCTTTTGGAAGGGCAGCCTGGTGATGGACGCCATGGGGCAGTTCGGGCGACTGACTTCGGTGGCTGATCTGCCCGACGAGAAGACGCTCCAAACCCTCATCCACAAAGCGATGGACCTCACCGACAAGGGTGTGAAACCGGCGCGCACCAAGCATCCGAAGCCGGACATCGCCATGCCCGACGATCTGCGCGGTGCGCTGGATGCGGACCCGAAGGCGGCCGCGACCTTCGACGGGTTGCCGCTCGGCGCCCAGCGCGATTATCTCGAATGGATCACCGAAGCCAGGCACGTGGAGACCCGCGAGAAGCGGATCGCGCAGGCGGTCAAGTGGTTGGCGGAGGGCAAGAAGCGCCACTGGAAATATGAGACCTGCTGACTTGATCGGAACCGCGCCGGGGACCACATAGATGCTATGCTGATCCAGACCGAACCAACGCCCAATCCGGCGACGCTGAAATTCCTGCCCGGTGAGACCGTGATGACGGGCGGCACGCGCGATTTCGCGACCCCCGAAGAGGCCGAAGCCTCGCCGCTGGCCGAGGCGATCTTCTCGACCGGGGATGTCGAGGGCGTGTTCTTCGGGCGCGACTTCATCTCGGTCACGGCGGCGCCGAGCGTCGAATGGCGCGAATTGAAACCACAGGTGCTGAGCGTATTGCTCGACCACTTCTCCAGCGGTGCACCGCTATTCAAGCCGGGCAGCGCGGGCGGCATCAATATCGCGCCGGCCGAGACGATCACGGAAAATCCCGAGGACGCCGACATTGTCTCCCAAATCAAGGAGCTGATCGAGACGCGCGTTCGCCCGGCGGTCGCCCAGGATGGCGGCGACATCGTCTATCGCGGCTTTCAGAAAGGCACCGTCTATCTCGCCCTGCACGGCGCCTGCTCGGGCTGCCCCTCGTCGACGATGACGCTCAAGCAGGGGATCGAGAGCCTGCTCAAACATTATGTGCCCGAGGTCGAAGCCGTCGAAGCGGTCTAGCCATTCATGCTGCTGGTGATCGAGAGCGCGACGGCGGCCTGCTCGGTCGCGCTGATCGATGGCGAACGGTTGGTGGGCGAGCGGCACGAGGTGGTCGGTCGCGGCCACGCCGAGCGGCTCATCCCGATGATCGAGGAAATGCTGGGCGGACGCCGCCCGCGTGGCATTCTCGTTGATTGCGGGCCGGGCAGCTTTACCGGCGTGCGCGTGGGGCTGGCCGCAGCGCACGGACTGGCGATTGGCTGGGGAATTCCCCTCGCCGGATATTCGTCGCTGGCGCTGATCGCGGCGACCGCGGGCGGCGGCGAAATAGCGGTTGCGCTGGAGGGCGGACATGGGCAGCTTTTCGTCCAAAGCTATGGCCATGACCCGCTTGAGCCACGCGACCCGCTTCGCTCCCTGCCGCCGGCTGAAGCCGCCGCGGTTCTGGCGGCGCCTCATGTGTATGGGTCGGGGGCCGAAGCACTGGTGACGATACGCGGCTTCGGAAAGGCGTTCGACGCCCTCCCCCGCGCGGCCGACGCCCGGTTGCTGCCGGCATCGCTCCGCGATCTTCCTCCGCGCCCTATCTACGGCCGCGCGCCCGACGCCAAGCCGATGCAATGATTCCAGGAGAGATCACCGTCGCCGAGGGCGGGATCCTCGACCTCGATGCGGTGATGAGCGTCATGGACGACAGTTTCGACCCTTCCTACGGCGAGGCGTGGACCGCACCCCAATGCGCCGGACTGATGCCGATGCCGGGGGTGTGGCTGAGCCTGGCGCGGGAGGGGCAGGACGTTGTCGGATTCTCGCTTGCCCGAGTCGTGTCCGACGAAGCGGAGTTGCTTCTGCTCGCAGTAAGAAGAGGCGGGCAGCGGCGCGGCATAGGGCACCTGCTTCTCGATCGTTTCATATCCATCGCCGTGAGCCGGGGTGCTGAAAGGCTGCACCTCGAGGTCCGCGAAGGAAATCATGCCGTTAAGCTATACTCCAGGTCAGGATTCGTCGAAGTCGGACGACGTAAACATTATTATAGCGGACGCGATGGACAGGTCTACGATGCGCTTACGCTGGCGAGACGTGTCACGGTATAATCCGCAATTTCGTACAATGCCTCGAATTTCGCTTGTAAATGACGACGGAAGGCGCGATTTGCCCGCTTAAGGACCAGCAAACCCCGTTCCACATCTTTTCGGAGGCTTGACAGGCTCACCATGGAAAACACCGATAACATGAACGAAACTCTGATCACGTTGACCGCCGACATCGTATCGGCGCATGTCAGCAACAACAGCGTGGCCGTGAACGATCTTCCGACCCTTATCCAGAATGTGCACGGTGCGCTCTTGATCCTTGGCACTCGCGAGGAGGAGCCCGAAGTCAAGCAGGAGCCCGCCGTCTCGGTCCGCTCATCGGTAAAGCCCGATTACATCGTCTGCCTCGAAGACGGCAAAAAGCTCAAGATGCTGAAGCGCCACCTGATGACGCATTACAATATGACCCCGGACGAATATCGCCAGAAGTGGGGTCTCAATGCCGACTATCCGATGGTCGCCCCCAATTACGCCGAGCAGCGCCGCGCCCTGGCCAAGAAGATCGGCCTTGGCACCAAGCGTCGCACGAAGAAGTAAGCCGGCGCGCGGGGACGGCCACGCCCTCCCCACCGCTTTGACCCGGCCGCCATTTTGGCTAAAGCCACGGGTATGACACGTAGGATCGACATCGAAGCGCTCTGCGCGGAAAAAGGCCTTCGGATAACCGAGCAGCGGCGGGTCATTGCCCGCGTGCTTTCGGAATCCGAAGATCATCCCGACGTCGAGAAGCTGCATGAGCGTGCCTCGGCGATCGATGCCGGCATATCGATCGCCACCGTCTACCGCACCGTTCGCCTGTTCGAGGAAGCGGGAATCCTGGAGCGCCATGATTTCGGCGACGGCCGCGCCCGCTATGAAGCGGCTGCCGAAACCCATCACGATCACCTGATCGATGTCGAGACCGGCAATGTCATCGAATTCGTCGACGAGGAGCTGGAAGCGCTGCAGCGCCGGATCGCCGAGAAGCTCGGCTTCCGCCTGGTCGACCACCGCATGGAGCTTTACGGCGTCACGCTCGATCGCGAGAAATAAGCGGCCATCATGCGCCTGACGCTGCGACTGGCCGCCCTCGTCGCGGGCCTGCTTGCCTTGCTTCCCTTTCATTACGCCTGGCGGCTGGCGGGGCGATCGTCTCCCTGGCCCCGGCGCTTCCTGGCCTGGGTGGGGCGCTGCGCCGGACTGAGGGTTCGGGTGACCGGAGATCCGCTGGCGCGTCACGTGCTGTTCGTTTCCAACCATCTGAGCTGGCTCGACATCATGGCGGTGGCCGGCGCGACCGGGGCGGCTTTCGTTTCCAAAGGCGAGGTGGCGCGCTGGCCGGTCATTGGGTGGCTGGCGAGCCTCAACAACACGATCTTCGTGGCGCGAACCGACCGCCGCGCGGTGCAGGGCCAGGCGGACGCGCTGCGCAAGGCGCTGGCCACCGGCCAGCCGGTAGCGCTGTTCCCTGAAGGCACCACGGCGGGCGGGCATGAGGTACTTCCCTTTCGAGCCAGCCTGCTCGCCTCGGTGATGCCGCCGCTTCCGGGCCTCATGGTCCAGCCGATCGCGATCGACTATGGCGCCGCCGCCGAGGAGATCGCCTGGGTCGGCTACGAGCCTGCCAAGGCGAACGCGGGGCGTATATTCTCGCGCAAGGGATCGCTCCCGGTGACCCTCCATTTTCTCGAACCGGTCGATCCGCACGACATGCCGGATCGCAAGGCGCTGGCCGAAGCGGCGCGCGCCGAGATCGTTCAGGCGCTCGGCGCTTCCGCCGGGGAGCGCAACGCACTATATGCCGCGCGATGAACGACCGAGATCCCAAGACCTTCCACGTCAAATCCTTCGGCTGCCAGATGAACGTCTATGACGGCGCCCGCATGGCCGAGCTGCTGGAGACCGAAGGCATGTCCGCCGCCGCGGAGGGTGTGGAGGCCGATCTCGTCGTGCTCAACACCTGCCACATCCGCGAGAAGGCGGCGGAGAAGGTCTATTCGGACATCGGCCGCCTCAAGCGTGACGACGGGTCGCGGCCGATGATCGCCGTCGCCGGTTGCGTCGCCCAGGCCGAAGGCGCCGAGATCCCCCGTCGCGCGCCCAGCGTCGACATCGTCGTCGGCCCGCAGGCCTATCACCGGCTGCCGGAGCTGGTGGCGAAAGCGAAGGCCGGCAAGCGCGCGCTCGACACCGACATGCCCGTGGAATCCAAGTTCGGTGCGCTGCCCGCGCGTCGCAAGCAAGGACCCACGGCCTTCCTCACCGTGCAGGAAGGCTGCGACAAATTCTGCACCTACTGTGTCGTGCCCTATACGCGCGGCGCCGAGGTCTCGCGAAGCTGGGGGATGATTCTCGACGAAGCCAAGGCGCTGGTCGACCGCGGCGCCCGGGAGATCACGCTGCTCGGCCAGAATGTGAACGCCTGGTCCGGCGGGGCCGACAATGGCGAGATTCAGGGTCTGGACGGGCTCGCCCGCGCGCTCGACAGGCTGCCGGGGCTGGAACGTATTCGCTATACGACGAGCCACCCGAACGACATGACCGAAGGCCTGATCCGCGCCCACGGCGAGGTCGAGAAGCTGATGCCCTTCCTCCACCTGCCGGTTCAGTCGGGCAATGACCGCGTCCTGAAGGCGATGAATCGCAGCCACACGACGGCCAGCTATCTCGCCATTATTGAACGGGTGCGCGAGGCGCGGCCGGACATCGCGATCTCCGGCGACTTCATTGTCGGCTTCCCCGGCGAAACCGACGAAGAGTTCGAAGACACGCTGAAAATCGTGACCGAGGTGAACTACGCGCAGGCTTACTCGTTCAAATATTCCGCGCGGCCGGGCACTCCCGCCGCCGATATGGAGGGGCAGGTGCCTTCCGAGGTCATGGACGAAAGACTGCAACGGCTCCAGGCTCTGCTCAATGAGCAACAGCTCACCTTCAATCGCGCCACCGTCGGCAGACGAACCTCGGTGCTGCTGGAGAGGCAAGGCAAGAAACAGGGCCAGTTGATCGGCAAGTCGCCATGGCTGCAATCGGTCCATCTGGAAAGCGACGCCACAATCGGGGATCTCATCGAGGTGGAAATTTTGTCGGCCGGGCCCAACAGCCTGGCCGGAGCTCAAGCGATAAGGAATGCGGCCTGATGGCGCAGAAGAAAGCTGCGGAACCGATTGCCCCCAGGGCGAAGCTCGAGATAGAGTTTCAGGAACCGCATCTGCTCGGCCCGCTGTTCGGCGAGTTCGACCGAAACCTAGTGGCGATCGAAGATCGTCTCGGCGTCTATATAGCGGCGCGTGGCAGCCACGTGCAGATTGAGGGCGAGCCTGAAGCGGCTGCCCGCGCCCGCGATGTGCTGACCGGCCTCTACAATCGGCTTGATCAGGGACAGGACATCGATGCCGGCGCCGTCGAGGCGGTGATCGCCATGTCCGGCCAGCCGACGCTCGATGGGATCATCTCCAACGACGTCGCGGAACCGCCCAAGGTGATGATCCGCACGCGCAAGAAGACGATCGTGCCGCGCTCAAAGACCCAGGCCGTCTACATGGAGGCGCTGGCGCGGGACGAGATGATCTTCGCGCTGGGGCCCGCCGGCACCGGCAAAACCTATCTCGCCGTGGCGCAGGCGGTGCAGCAGCTGATCGGCGGCTCAGTCGATCGTCTCATCCTGTCACGCCCGGCGGTCGAGGCAGGAGAGCGGCTGGGCTTCCTCCCCGGCGACATGAAGGAGAAGGTCGATCCCTATCTCCGCCCTCTCTACGACGCGCTCTACGACATGCTGCCGATGGAGCAGGTGGAACGTCGCATCACCTCGGGCGAGATCGAGATCGCGCCGATCGCGTTCATGCGCGGCCGCACCTTGAACGACGCCTTCATCATCCTCGACGAGGCGCAGAACACGACTCCGCAGCAGATGAAGATGTTCCTGACCCGCTTCGGCATGCGCAGCCGCATGGTCATTTGCGGCGATCCCAAGCAGGTCGACCTCCCCGAGCATGGCAAGTCCGGCCTCGCCGACGCGGTGTCGAAGCTCGAAGGCATTCCCAAGCTCGCCATCGTCCGCTTCGGTCCGGGCGACGTCGTCCGCCACCCGCTCGTCGGCAAGATCGTCGAAGCCTATGAAGGGCCGGCCCAGTGAGCCGCCCCTCCCCCGTCATCCCGGCGAAGGCCGGGATCTCAGGACAAGAAGTCTCGGCGGGTCTCGCGGGGACCCCGGCCTGCGCCGAGGTGACGGTGAAACCATCATGATCCTGGTCGAAGCCGATGCCGGCGGGGAATGGGACAGTCGTATCGACTGGGAAGAGCTTGCCGAGCGCGCGGTGCTTTCGGCCGTGGCTTGCAGCAGCCATGCCTCGCTCAACAATAGCGACCTTGCCATCGAGGTTTCGGTCAAGTTCACCGATGACGATGAAGTGAAGGCGCTGAATGCCGCCTATCGGGGCAAGGACAAGGCGACCAACGTCCTCTCCTTCCCGATGATGGAGCCGGAGCTTCTCGATTCCATCGCCGCAGCCGATGGCGGCGATGTGCTGCTCGGCGACGTCGTGCTTGCTCATGGCATCTGCGCGTCGGAAGCGGCAGAGAAGGGTGTTTCCACCGAAACCCATGCGTCCCATCTCGTGGTTCATGGCACGCTCCACCTGCTCGGCTATGACCATGAAACCAGCGACGAAGACGCCGATGAAATGGAAAGAGTGGAACGCGAGGCGCTTTCGGCTATCGGTATCTCCGATCCTTATGCGGTAACGGAGGTTGAAGCCCACTAAAATGCCCGACGACAGCAGTAGCGACGCCCAGGAGAATGGGCGAAGTTTCTGGAGCGGTCTCAGGACCCTCCTTTTCGGCGAAGAGGGCGAGACGTCGCTCCGCGATCAGATCGAGGAAGCGATCGAGAACCACGAGGGCGAGGTCCCCCGCGTCGGCGACCTGTCGCCGGTCGAGCGGCAGATGCTCCGCAACCTTCTTCATTTCGGCGAAAGCACGGCCGGCGACATCGCGGTGCCGCGCGGTGACATCATCGCGGTGCCGAGCACGATCGACTTCGCCGGTCTGGTTGCCGCCTTTGCCGATGCCGGCCACAGCCGCCTGCCCGTCTTTGAGGAGAGCCTCGATCGAGTGATCGGAATGGTCCATGTGAAGGACGTTTTCACGCGCCAAATGGCTGGCGACACGCCGGAGGACATTCGGCCGCTGATCCGCTCGCCGCTCTTCGTTCCGGAATCGATGGGTGTGCTCGATCTTCTCGCCCGGATGCGTGCGGGCCGCGTGCACCTCGCCATCGTGGTGGATGAGTTTGGGGGCACCGAGGGTATCGTCACTATTGAAGATGTGGTCGAGGAGATCGTCGGCGAGATCGAGGACGAGCATGACGAGGAACCCACCGGCATGCTGATCCCGGTGGAGGACGGCATCTGGGACGCCGACGCCCGCGCCGAACTCGACGAAGTCGCCGAGACGATCGACGCGCGGCTCGGCTATGTCGAGGAGGATGTCGACACCCTGGGCGGCCTCGCCTTCCTGCTCGCCGGCCGCGTGCCGCAGCAGGGCGAGATCGTGGAACATCCGAGCGGCTGGCGACTTGAGGTGACGGACAGCGACGCCCGGCGGGTCAACCGCCTGCGGCTCCACGCTCCAGAGGAGACTGTGCCGGTCAAATAGGAGGTTCGTGATGAGACGCCCCGCTGTGGTGATCGCCTTTTCCCTGCTCGTCTTCGGCTGCGGCGAGACGGCGAAACACGCGGCGATCGAAGGCTATGGGCCCAACCCGGTCCTTCCCGAACCGACCTCGACCCTGTTCCCGACCGTCAACGTCGCCGAGGCGACCGGCTGGCCGGCCGGCGCCGCGCCGACGCCGATGCGGGGCCTTCGCGTCAACGCCTTCGCCTCCGGCCTCGAACATCCGCGCTGGCTCTATGTCCTACCCAATGGCGACGTACTCGTCGCCGAAACCAACAAACCGCCGCCGCCCGAGGGCAAGGAAGGCGGGATCAAGGGTTGGTTCATGAAGATGTTCATGAAGAAGGCCGGCGCCGGCGTGCCGAGCGCCAATCGCATCACTTTGCTCCGCGACGCCAATGGCGACGGCATGGCCGAGGTGAAGACGCCCTTCATCACCGACCTCTATTCACCCTTCGGCATGGCGCTGGTGGGCAGCACGCTCTACGTCGCCAATGCCGACGCGGTGGTGGCTTTTCCCTACACGCCGGGCGCGACGCGGATCGACACGGCGCCGCGCAAGATCGCGGGCCTTCCCGCCGGCCGCAACCACCACTGGACCAAGAGCCTCGTCGCCAATCGGGACGGCTCGCGCCTCTATGTCGGCGTCGGCTCCAACAGCAACATCGCCGATCACGGCATGGACGAGGAGGTGAACCGCGCCGCCATCCTGGAAATCGACCCGGCCACCGGCACCAGCCGCGTCTTCGCCTCGGGCCTCCGCAATCCGGTCGGAATTGACTGGAATCCGGCCAGTGGCGAACTCTGGGCCGCGGTCAATGAGCGCGACGAGATCGGCGGCGACCTGCCGCCCGATTACATGACCAACGTGCGGCCCGGCGGTTTCTATGGGTGGCCGTGGAGCTATTGGGGCCGCCATGTCGACGAACGGGTCGAGCCGGCGCGGCCGGACATGGTTGCCCGGGCAATCCAGCCGGCGTACGCGCTCGGCCCGCACACCGGTTCGCTGGGTCTCACCTTCGCCGACGGCGCGCGGCTCGGACCCTCCTTCGCTAGCGGCGCCTTCGTCGGCCAGCACGGTTCCTGGAACCGCAATCCGCCGAGCGGCTACAAGGTCATCTTCGTGCCCTTCGCCGGGGGCCAGCCGTCGGGGATGCCGGTCGACGTTCTCACCGGCTTCCGCGAAGGTGACGCGGCGATGGGACGGCCGGTCGGCGTGACGATCGCCCGCGACGGCGCGCTGCTCGTCGCCGACGATGTCGGCAATGTCGTCTGGCGGGTGAGTCCGGCCGGGTGAATATCTCACCGAGCGCCCGACAGTGATTTTCGCTAGAGCGCTGAACCCGTCACCCGGACTTGATCCGGGGTCCACCTTGTTCCGTCGTTGACCCGGAAAGAAGGTGGATGCCGGATCAAGTCCGGCATGACGAAATGGTGAAAGAGACCCGCCATGCCGCTTGAACTCTGGCTCGCTTATGTGGCGATCTGCTTCCTTTTCGCCGTCACGCCCGGGCCGGCCGTCCTGCTGACCTCGGGCCAGGCGATCGCGCGGGGCTTTCCGGCGGGCTTCGGCGTCGTGCTCGGCACGCAGCTCGGCAACCTTATCTATTTCGTCATCTCGGCGGCGGGCCTCGGCGCGGTGCTGATGGCGTCGGAGACGGCGTTCTCGGTTCTGAAATATGCCGGCGCCGGCTATCTCATCTATCTGGGGCTTCGCACGATCAGGAACGCCAGGGCGGCTGCGCTGCCTCAGGAAACAGAACGGGTTCCGGTGTGGCGCCACCCCTTCATGCAGGGGCTCCTCAATCAGCTCGCCAACCCCAAGTCGATCCTGTTCTGGGGCGCCATGTTCCCGCAGTTCGTCAACTTCCGCGCCGACAATGTCGCGGTCCAGTTCGCGCTCCTCGCCGGGACCGGCATCACCGTCGACATCATCGTCCTCTCCACCTACGCCGGAGTGGCGGCACGTGGCGGGCGGCTCATGGCGACGGGCCCCCTCGCCGTCTGGCGCGAGCGCATCTCGGGCGCGGCGCTGGTGATCGTCGGCAGCGCCCTTTCACTGGTGAAGCGCACCGTCTGAAATCCGCCCGCGAAGCGGGCATCCTCCTTTTTCTTCTCCGCGTCTCTGCGCCTCTGCGCGAAAAAAAGGCAGGATTACGCGCAGAGACGCAAAGACGCAGAGGCGCAGAGGAAGGGAGGCTTTATTGCCTCACTCCATTGGGCCTACTAAGACCGCTCTCCATGGCCACGACGATTGACGAATTGGAAGCAAGGCGCGCCGAGGCGCGGTTGGGTGGGGGCGAGAAGCGCATCGCGGCGCAGCATGCCAAGGGCAGGCTGACGGCGCGGGAGCGGCTGCAGGTGCTGCTCGATGAAGGCTCGTTCGAAGAGTATGACATGTTCGTCGAGCATAATTGCGCCGACTTCGGCATGGAGAGCCAGAAATTCCCCGGCGACGGCGTCGTCACCGGCTCCGGCACCATCAACGGCCGCCTCGTCTATGTCTTCGCGCAGGACTTCACCGTCTTCGGCGGCTCGCTCTCCGAGCGGCACGCGCAGAAGATCTGCAAGGTGATGGACATGGCGATGAAGGTCGGCGCGCCCGTCATCGGCCTCAACGACAGCGGCGGCGCGCGCATCCAGGAGGGCGTCGCCAGTCTCGGCGGCTATGCCGAGGTGTTCCAGAGGAACGTCCTGGCCTCGGGCGTCATCCCGCAGTTGAGCCTCATCATGGGCCCCTGCGCGGGCGGCGCGGTCTATTCGCCGGCGATGACCGACTTCATTTTCATGGTGAAGGATTCGTCCTACATGTTCGTGACCGGCCCGGACGTGGTGAAGACCGTCACCAACGAGGTCGTCACGCAGGACGAACTGGGCGGCGCCGTCACCCACACCACCAAGTCGGGCGTCGCCGACGTCGCCTTCGAGAACGATATCGAGGCTCTGCTAGCCACCCGCGACTTCTTCGATTTCCTGCCGCTCTCCAACCGCCACGACCTGCCGACGCGGCCGACGACCGATCCGTGGGACCGGCATGAGGACAGCCTCGACACCCTGATCCCGGACAGCTCGAACAAGCCCTACGATATGCACGAGCTGATCCGGAAGACGGTCGACGAGGGCGATTTCTTCGAGGTCCAGCCCGCCCACGCCGCCAACATCATCTGCGGCTTCGGCCGGATCGAGGGCCGCACGATCGGCATCGTCGCCAACCAGCCGATGGTGCTCGCCGGCGTGCTCGACATCGCCAGCTCGAAAAAGGCGGCGCGCTTCGTCCGCTTCTGCGACGCCTTCGATATTCCGATCATCACCTTCGTCGACGTCCCCGGCTTCCTTCCCGGCGTCGCGCAGGAGCATAATGGCATCATCAAGAACGGCGCCAAATTGCTCTTCGCTTATGCCGAGGCGACCGTGCCCAAGATCACCGTCATCACCCGCAAGGCCTATGGCGGCGCCTACGACGTCATGGCGAGCAAACACCTCCGCGGCGATCTGAACTACGCCTGGCCCTCGGCCGAGATCGCCGTGATGGGCGCCAAGGGCGCGGTCGAGATCATCTTCCGAAAGGACATAGGCGACCCCGAAAAGATCGCCGCCCGCACCGCCGAATATGAAGCGCAGTTCGCCAACCCGTTCGTGGCGGCGAGCAAAGGCTTCATCGACGAGGTCATCATGCCGCACTCCACGCGACGCCGGATAGCGCTGGGCCTACGGAAGCTGCGCGACAAGCAGCTCGAGAACCCTTGGAAAAAGCATGACAACATTCCGCTTTAGCTAGCATGATGAAGGATATAGCCCTCTTCGCGCTCGTCGCGTTCTACTGCATAATCGCCTTGGTTTCGCTGCCTACGATTATCTGGGTATGGCAGACTGCGCTGCGTGCGCGTCCAGAGTCGCAGGACAGAATGGTTGGAAAGTTGGCCGCAGTGGTTGCGACGATCCTCATGCTGGTTGGTGCGATGTCTCTTACGATGCTCGTGACAGACGGAATGTGCAGCATCGATCCCGATATCGAACAATGTGAGGAATAGTGATGAAGCTCGGTCGCCTGAACCATGTCGGGGTCGCCACCCTGGCCACCGAGGTGACGCCGTGAAGTTGTGCGCTCGGTGGCCGCTGCTCGTCAGCATCGGCGCCGTCATGCTCGTGGCGGGATGCAACCCGACGTCCGATGAGAGCGCGAACCAAGTCATCTCTTCGAACGAGCCTTCGGATGGAAATATCGCTTCCACGCAACACGCCGTTCGGGCGCTCCCCGTGTCCGAGCAGCGTGCGCTCGCCTTCGCGACGGCGTTTGGAGGGGAGGGGAGCCCCGTCGTCGAAGTCGAAGGTGAACGGCTGCGCTATTCACCGGGGAGGCTCGTCTGGATCGGGGACCGGGCGGTGCTGCTCAGCCCCGGAGAGAATCTGGACAAGTGTCACGCCTGCACGGGGGCGCTGGCGATCCATTATCTGGAGCCGGCGGAAGAGGGCTTTCGCGTCACCGGGACCTGGCCGGCTCTGGTCCAGGGTTCGGGCTATGGCGAGCCGCCGTCCGACTGGAGCCTGTCGGGCGAGTTCGCCGAATATCCCGCCGTCGTCGAGGAAGGTGGCTATACGGCGCAGGGCTGCACCTCGGGTGGCGTGACTTTGACCGAGCTGCGCCCGGAGCGGCCGGTCCAGTCCGGCCTTATCCGCACAATCTATTCCAACCAGAGCGGCTTCGGCGCCAACAATGGCGCCGAGATCGACGGCGAGATCGTCAACATAAACAAGGGCGTTTCGTTTGACGTGACCTATTCGGGATCGCGCGCCTTCACCGAAACCTGGGTCCGCCGCGGCGACACATTCCAGCTTCGCGGCGGCGAGACGAGGATGCCGCAATGCTAGGCCGCTCTCATCGTCATGCCGGACTTGATCCGGCATCCACCTTTGTTTCTGGGAGTCAGACAAGTGAAGATGAACCCCGGATCAAGTCCGGGGTGACGGATGAGGTCGCCAGCCGATCGCTCGATCAGAGCATCGCGCTCTTTTGAAGACGGCCAGACGCGTGACGACATTCGCCTCTCAGGAGCTACTCGTCGGGCTGATTGGCGTTGTCTTGCTGCCAGTGATCGCCCTCAGGATTCTACGCGGTGCGCGCGATGGGCGGCTTCCGCTCTATCGCGCGTCCATCGACCGGCAGGATGGACGGGCGAAGTTCAACGTCCTACTCGCGCTTCACGTCCTGAGCTTCGTCCTGGTCGCCGGCATATCGGCGGACCTCCTGTTCAACCTCGGCTTCCGGAGCAACTGATGGAATTGGGCCGCCTGAACCATGTCGGGATCGCCACCCCATCGATCGAGAAGAGCGTCGCGCTCTATCGCGACATGCTGGGCGCGACCAAGATCCACGAGCCGTTCGACCTGCCGCCGCAGGGGGTGCGGGTGTGCTTCGTCGATACCCCCAACAGCCAGATCGAGCTGATCGAGCCGCTGGGAGAGAATTCGCCGCTGCACGGCTTCCTGGCGAAGAACCCGGGCGGCGGGCAGCATCATGTCTGCTTCGAGGTGCCGGACATCCACGCCGCCAAGGCCGAGATGGAGGCGAAGGGCGCCAAGGTGCTGGGCGAGCCGCGCATCGGCGCGCACGGCACGCCCGTCATCTTCGTGCATCCCAGGGATATGGGCGGCGTTCTGGTGGAGTTGATGGAGACGCCGAAAGAGGCGCATTGAAGCCATTCGTCATGCCGGACTTGATCTTGCATCCATCTTCCATTTGGGAGGCAGGCGAGAGAAGGTGGACCCCGGATCAAGTCCGGGGTGACGTGTGCAGATAGGTTGCTTGGGCCCCTTCCGCCTCGAACGGATATTTTTGAGATGAGTGACAAGAAACCCACCCCGGCCGATTGGCAGGCCCTCGCTTCCAAGGAAGTGAAAGGCCGAGACCTCACCTGGCAGACGCCCGAGGGCATCGCCGTGAAGTCGCTCTACACGGCCGAGGACACGCGCGAGATCGACCCCGGCCTTCCCGGTTTCGCGCCCTTCACGCGCGGGCCCTATGCGTCCATGTACACCGGCCGGCCCTGGACGATCCGCCAATATGCCGGCTTCTCGACCGCCGAGGAATCGAACGCCTTCTACCGCCGCAACCTCGCCGCCGGGCAGCATGGCGTCTCGGTCGCCTTCGATCTCGCCACCCACAGGGGCTATGACAGCGACCATCCGCGCGTCACCGGCGACGTCGGCAAGGCGGGCGTCGCGATCGACACGGTCGAGGACATGAAGATCCTGTTCGACGGCATTCCCTTGGGCGAAATGTCCGTCTCGATGACGATGAACGGCGCGGTACTGCCCGTGCTCGCCTTCTACATCGTCGCCGCGGAGGAGCAGGGCGTTTCGCAGGACCGGCTTTCGGGCACGATCCAGAACGACATCCTGAAGGAGTTCGCGGTCCGCAACACCTATATCTATCCGCCCGAACCCTCGATGCGGATCGTCGCCGACATCATCGGCTACACCTCGCGCCACATGCCGCGATTCAACTCGATCTCGATCAGCGGCTATCATATGCAGGAAGCCGGCGCGACGGCTGTGCAGGAACTCGCCTTCACCCTCGCCGACGGCATGGAATATGTGCGCGTGGCGAAGGCGACGGGGCTGGACGTGGACGCCTTCGCGCCGCGCCTCAGCTTCTTCTTCGCGATCGGCATGAACTTCTTCATGGAAGTCGCGAAGCTGCGCGCCGCGCGGATGTTGTGGCACCGAATCATGGAGGGGTTCGAGGCGAAGAACCCCAAGTCGAAGATGCTCAGGACGCATTGCCAGACGTCGGGCGTCAGCCTCACCGAGCAGGATCCCTATAACAATATCATCCGCACCACCGTGGAAGCGATGGCGGCCGTCCTCGGCGGGACGCAGTCGCTCCACACCAACAGCTTCGACGAGGCGATCGCGCTGCCGACGGACTTTTCGGCCCGCATCGCCCGCAACACCCAGCTCGTCATCGCCGAGGAGACCGGCATCACCAACGTCGTCGATCCGCTGGGCGGCTCTTATTATGTCGAGGCGCTGACCCAGGAGCTGGCCGACAAGGCCTGGGCGTTGATCGAGGAAGTCGAGGCGATGGGCGGCATGACGGCCGCGGTCGCCGAAGGCATGCCCAAGCGCCGCATCGAGGAAGCCTCGGCCGCCCGCGCTGCCCGCGCCGATCGCGGAGAGGATGTGATCGTCGGCGTCAACCGCTACCGCCTCAAAAACGAGTCCCCGCTCGACATATTGGAAGTCGACAACGCCAGGGTCCGCGCCGGCCAGATCGCACGCATCGAGAAGGCCCGGGGCAGCCGGGACGAGACCGCAGCCAAGGCCGCGATCGACGCGCTGCGCGAGGGCGCCAAGGGAGATGCCAACCTCCTCGCCCTCTCCGTCGAGGCCGCGCGGGCGCGCTGCACCCTGGGCGAAATCTCCGCCGCGCTGGAGGATGTGTTCGGCCGCTACGATACCGTGCCGGAGCCGGTGAGCGGCATCTATGGCGGCGCCTATGCGGGCGATCCGCGATGGGGCCAGGCCGAACGGGGCGTGGAGGCCGTCGGCCGCCGCCTCGGCCGCAAGCCCCGCCTGCTCGTCGCCAAGATGGGTCAGGACGGCCACGACCGCGGCGCCAACCTCGTCGCCTCCGCCTTCGCCGATCTCGGCTTCGAGGTCGTCCCGGGCCCGCTGTTCCAGACGCCCGAGGAAAGCGCAAGGATGGCCGTGGAAAGGCAAGTCGACGTGGTCGGCGCCTCCAGCCTCGCCGCGGGGCACAAGACTCTGGTGCCCGAGCTGATCGGCCACCTCCGCGACATGGGCCGCGCCGACATCAAGGTCGTCGTCGGCGGCGTCATCCCGGCCCAGGATTACGACATGCTCCGAGAGGCTGGCGTTCAGGCCATCTTCGGCCCCGGCACCAACCTGGTCGAAGCGGCCGGCGAAGTGCTGAAGCTGCTCGGTCACAATCTCCCCCCGATCGAGGAAGCCGCTGAATGAATTTGTGCAAGGAAAATGGGTCGTTCCGGATGGATTGGACACGGGCGGAGATAGCCGCGCTATTCGACCGTCCCTTCCTCGACCTCCTCTTCGAGGCACAACAGGTCCACCGTGCCCGCCACGCGGCGAACGAGGTCCAGCTCTCCACCCTGCTGTCGATCAAGACCGGCGGCTGCGCGGAGGATTGCGGCTATTGCAGCCAGTCGGCCTTCGCCAAGTCGGGCCTCAAGGCCGAGAAGCTGATGGAAGTGGAGACGGTCCTCACCGCCGCCCGCGAAGCAAAGGCGGCGGGATCGGGCCGCTTCTGCATGGGCGCGGCCTGGCGCGAGCCCAAGGACCGCGACATGGACGCGGTCTGCGCGATGGTGGCGGGGGTGAAGGCGATGGGCCTCGAAACCTGCATGACCTTGGGCATGCTGAGTGACGAGCAGGCCGCCCGCCTGGCCCATGCCGGGCTCGATTATTACAACCACAATGTCGACACCTCGCCCGAATATTATGGCGAGGTCATCACCACCCGCACCTATCAGGAGCGGCTTGACACGCTGGACCGCGTCCGCGCGGCGGGCATGTCGGTCTGCTCAGGCGGCATCGTCGGCATGGGCGAGAGCCGCGAAGACCGTATCGGCTTCCTCCACACCCTCGCGACCCTGCCCGCGCATCCGGAAAGCGTGCCGATCAACGCCCTCGTGCCGATCCAGGGCACGAGCCTCGGCGACCGGCTGATCGCCGAGCAGAATGTCAAGATCGACGACATCGAGTTCGTCCGCACCGTCGCCGTCGCCCGCATCGCCATGCCGCGCTCGATGGTCCGCCTCTCCGCCGGCCGCGAGAGCATGAGCGAGGCGACCCAGGCCCTCTGCTTCCTAGCCGGCGCCAACAGCATCTTCACCGGCGACAAACTCCTCACCACTGGCAATGCGGGTACGAGCGCTGATGCGGCTTTGTTTGCGAAACTCGGTCTTCGCCCTATGACCAGCGAGGAACCGGCCCGCGTCGCGGCCGAATAAGCAGGGCCGAATGTTCAAGAAGATCCTGATCGCCAATCGCGGAGAGATTGCCTGCCGCGTCATTCGCACGGCGCAAAAGATGGGCATCAAGACAGTCGCCGTTTATTCTGACGCCGATGCGCGGGCGCCGCATGTGAAGCTGGCCGATGAGGCGGTGCGGCTAGGCCCGCCGCCGGCGGCCGAAAGCTACCTCAAGGCCGAGCTGATCATCGACGCCTGCAAGGCGACGGGCGCGGAGGCGGTGCATCCCGGCTACGGCTTCCTGTCCGAGCGGGAGAGCTTCGCCCAGGCACTGGCCAAGAACAAGATCGCGTTCATCGGACCTCCGCCCAAGGCGATCGCGGCGATGGGCGACAAGATCGAGTCCAA
Source organism: Allosphingosinicella sp. (assembly GCF_036570505.1). Classification (GTDB taxonomy): domain Bacteria; phylum Pseudomonadota; class Alphaproteobacteria; order Sphingomonadales; family Sphingomonadaceae; genus Allosphingosinicella. The sequence goes on from NZ_DATCYB010000052.1 coordinate 63,475, forward strand.
GAAGCTGGCGCAGGCGGCGCGCGTGTCGGTAGTGCCGGGCTTCATCGGCGAGATCAGGGACACCGATCACGCGGTCGAGATCGCGGGCGGCATCGGCTATCCGGTGATGATGAAGGCCTCGGCCGGCGGTGGCGGCAAGGGGATGCGGCTCGCTTATTCCGAGAAGGACGTGCGCGAGACGTTCGAGAGCGTGAAGCGCGAGGGGCTTTCCAGCTTCGGCGACGACCGCGTCTTCATCGAGAAGTTCGTCGAAGGCCCGCGCCATATCGAAATTCAGCTGCTCGGCGATCAGCACGGCAACATGGTCTATCTCGGTGAACGAGAATGCTCAGTCCAGCGCCGCCACCAGAAGGTGGTCGAGGAGGCGCCGTCGCCCTTCGTCACGCCCGAGATGCGCAAGGCAATGGGCGAGCAGGCCGTCGCGTTGGCGCAGGCCGTCGGCTATTTCTCGGCGGGCACCGTCGAGTTCATCGCCGGGGCGGACCGACGCTTCTACTTCCTGGAGATGAACACGCGGCTCCAGGTCGAGCATCCCGTCACCGAGATGGTGACCAACCTCGACCTGGTCGAGCAGATGATCCGGGTCGCCGCCGGCGAAAAGCTCGCACTCACCCAGGATGATGTGAGTCTCACCGGCTGGGCGATCGAGAACCGCGTCTATGCAGAAGACCCCTATCGCGGTTTCCTGCCTTCGACCGGTCGCCTGGTCCGCTATCGTCCGCCGGCCGAAAGCCACACCGAAAAGGCCTGCGTCCGCGTCGACGACGGCGTCGTCGAGGGCGGCGAGGTCAGTATGTTCTACGATCCGATGATCGCCAAATTGATCACGTGGGGTGTGGACCGCGAGACCGCGATCGACGCGCAGATTGAAGCACTCGACAGCTTCGTCCTCGACGGCATCGGCCACAATATCGACTTCCTGTCCGCGCTGATGCAGCACCCGCGCTTCCGGGAAGGCCGCCTCACCACCGGTTTCATCGCCGAGGAATATCCCGAGGGCTTCACCGGCGCCCCGGCCGACGAGGAGCTAAGGCATAAGCTGGCGGCGCTCGGCGCGCTGATCGCCACCGCCGAGGCGACCCGGGCTCGCAATATCGACGGCCAGCTTGGTGAGCCGCTCGACCCGCCCGCGCACTGGACCGCGCGTATCGACGGGCAGGATTTCGAGGTCTCGGTCAATGGCGAGGGCATTACCGTCGATGGCCAGCCCATGACCCTGGACCTCGGCTACACGCCCGGCCAGCGCGTCGTCGAAGCGCTGATCGACGGCGACCCGCTGACCGTCCAGGTCGAGCGCAAGGGTTCGTCCTGGCTTTTCACGACCCGCGGCGCCCGCCACGCGGTGCGGCTCCTCGATCCTGTCACGGCAAAGCTCGCCGCCCACATGATCGAGAAGACCCCACCCGACCTCTCCAGATTTCTGCTCTGCCCGATGCCGGGGCTGCTCACCGCCCTCCATGTCGGCGAGGGCGACAAGGTCGAGGCCGGGCAACCCCTCGCCGTCGTCGAGGCGATGAAGATGGAGAATATCCTCCGCGCCGAGAAGGCCGGGGTGGTGAAGACGGTCGAGGCCCAGCCCGGCGACAGCCTCGCGGTGGATGCCGTAATATTGGAGTTCGAGGGCAGCTAGCCCGCCGGCTCTGAAGCGACTATGAGCCCGCTCCCTCCCAAGGAGCGAGCCATGTCTGTTCTCCCGCGCTCGCGCCTCAAGCCCGCGATCGTCTTCATCTTCGTGACCGCCGTGCTCGACATCATGGCGATGGGCGTGGTCATCCCGGTGCTCCCCGCGCTCGTCGAGGAGTTCACCGGGTCGAATGCCAAGGCCGGCATCTATAACGGCCTGTTCGTCACGCTCTGGGCGGGGATGCAGTTCATCTTCTCGCCGGTGATCGGATCGCTGTCGGACCGTTACGGACGACGGCCGGTGATCCTCATCTCCACCGCCGGCCTCGCCGCCGATTTCGCGCTGATGGCGCTCGCCCCCGAACCTGTGGTGGCTGGCGGTGGGGCGCATCCTCGGCGGGATAACCTCGTCCAGCTTCACGACCGTATTCGCCTATATGGCGGACATCACCCCGCCCGAGGGCCGCGCCCGCGCCTATGGCCTGATCGGCGCCGCGTTCAGCGCCGGCTTCATCGCCGGTCCGCTTGTCGGCGGCGTGCTCGGCGAATGGGGTCCGCGCGTTCCCTTCTGGGCGGCGGCGGCGCTCAGCGCGCTGGCCTTTTTCTATGGCCTCTTCGTGCTGCCGGAATCCTTGAGGCCGGAGAATCGCATGGATTTTTCATGGCGACGGGCCAATCCTTTCGGGGCGCTGAAGCTGCTTCGATCCCATCCCGAACTGACCGGCCTCTCGGCGGTGAACTTCCTCCTCTATTTCGCCCACCACGTCTTCTCGGCCGTGTTCGTGCTCTATGCCGCCTATCGCTATGGTTGGAGCGCCTGGGAGGTCGGGCTGGTGCTGGCGCTGGCCGGCGCGCTCGACATGCTGGTCCAGGGCGTGCTTGTCGGGCCGCTCGTCAAGATGTGGGGCGACCGCAAGACGATGATCTTCGGCCTCGCCGGGGGAGCCGCGGGCTTGGCCGCGATGGGCCTCGCCCCCACCGGCCTGGCCTTCGCGATCGCGATCGTGCCCAATGCCCTGTGGGGTTTCGCCATGCCGACCTTGCAGTCGCTGATGACGCGGCGGGTATCGGAATCGGAGCAGGGCCAGTTGCAGGGCGCCAACATGAGCGTCGCCAGCATCGCCGGCATCGCCTCGCCGCTCTTCTTCGGTTTCGTCTATTCGCTGTCGGTCGGCCCGGAGCCGCCTTTTCCGCATGCCGGCATATCCTTCTTCATCGCCGCCGTGATTCTGCTCGGCGCGGCCCTGATCGGCCGTGAGGGCGGGCGCCGCGTGTCGGTCGAGGCGGAATAGACTCTTCGCGCGCGGTCAGCTCGGCATCAGCACCGCGTCGACGACGTGGACGACGCCGTTGGATTGAATCCCGTCCGGCTGGATCACGCGCGCCTGCCCGCCCTTGGCGTCGGTCACGACCAGGCCGCCGCCCGCGCTGGTCAGGGTCAAATTGCCGCCCGCCAGGGTCGCCAGCATCGCCTTGCCGTTCGCGGCCTCCACGGCGCGGGCGAGATCGGCCGCGGTCACGACGCCGGGGACGACATGATAGGTGAGGATCGAGGTCAGCTGGGCCTTCTGCTCCGGCTTCATCAGGTTCTCGGCGGTGCCGGCCGGAAGCTTCTCGAATGCTCCGTTGGCCGGTGCGAAGATGGTGTAGGGACCCGGACCCGCGAGCGTCGCCTCCAGCCCGGCTGCCCGCAGGGCGCCCACCAGCGTCGAATGATCCGCCGAACCGGCAAGGGCCTGGGCGATGGTCGCCTCCGGCGTCGCTTCGCCCGGCGCCGTGCCCGCGGCATTGCCGGTCGTGGCGGGGCCCGCCGCATTCTGTTCCGCGCGGTCCTCGGTTCCGCATCCGGCCAATGCGGCCGTGGCCACCGCGATCGCCAGAAAGCTCTTTCGAATAGCCATTCAGGCACTCCCTTCGCTGTTGCCGGCAATTACGCACGAGCGACCGTGCCGGTTGCGTCACGAAAACGAGGAAAGGGGGCCGCTCCCGTTTGGAACAGCCCCTTCCATTGTCGCGGACCGTGATCAGATCATGGCAGAGATGACGTTCTCGATCATTCCGGACCGGGCATCCGCCTGGTAAATGTTCCCGTCATTGTAGCGATAGATATAGTCGTCATTGTCGACATACTGATCGCGATACTGGAACGGGAGGTTATAGGCGTCGTAGCCTGTCGGCAGCGGCTGGCCGATATTGAGATCGCCCGCCAAGAGCGCCACGATCGCCTCGATCATTCCGGTCGCCGGATCGACCTGGAAGATGCCGCCGTCGCCATAGCGATAATAGGCATCGTCCGTGTCGTAATAATAATCCCGATACGGATAGGGCACGTTGTAGGCGTCGTAGCCGATCGGCATCAGCTGTCCGACCGCGAAGCCGCCGCCGAGCAGCGGGATAACGTCGGCGATCATGTTCGAGCCGGAATTGACCCGATAGATATAGCCGTCGTCATAGCGATAATAGCTGTACGGCGTGTCGTAATAGATGTCCTGATACCGGTAGGGCACATTGTAGCGGCGGCCCCAGGCCGGCGCCCAGGCGGGAGGAGCCGACCGTCCGATCGGATAGAAGTCGCTGGCCGAATAGAAATAGGCCGGCTCGACGTTCCGGTAGAGATAGCGATAGTCGTAATCGTCCCAGTCGTAGCTGGCACGGCGATAGCGGCGCGCCTGCCGGGCATAATAACGCTCCCGGTCGAGCCAGCGTTCGCGGGAGGCAAGACGCCGCTGGAAAGCGCGACGCTCCTGCCACCTGTCGCGCGCCAGCCGGCGCTGCCACTGACGGCCCTCCTGAGCGCGTTCACGGGCGGCGAAACGGCGCTCGCGACGATCCTGCAAGCGTTCGCGCGCGGCGTGGCGCTGCCGTACATCCTGACGCCGCTCGCGGGCGGCGAGGCGCCGCTGTCGTTCGCGGCGATCCTGAC
>NZ_DATCYB010000053.1:0-7767 GCF_036570505.1 Allosphingosinicella sp.
GGCATCGGCTGCGTCGTTCTTGCCGCGCTTCACATAGGGCTTCCGTAATGGGCGCCTCTTCGTCAATCCCCCAATTTATCTCGCCGCCGGCTTCTTGCTTCCGTCCGTGGTCAGCCGATCAACTGCCACTTGATGTGGTTAGAGGAATGGAGGAGCCCATCTTCACAGCGTGGTCGAGCCACATCCGTACGTACGGCTTACCCCATCCACCGTCCCGGCGACGGGACCTCGGGTAGCAGCGCCGCGCGCTGCTACGTTTGTTCCTCCGTCAGCGTATCCTCAGTCCGCACGTTACGCCGCCATCGGATTTCGATAGGTCGTTCCATCGAGCCAGATCCTGTGCAGCAGAATCGCGAGTTTGCGCGCCAAGGCAACGATTGCACGCTTGGTCTCCCGTCGTTTGGCAACGTTTTGCGCCCAGTCCTTCAAGTTAGACGGTAGTTTAAGGCGAAAGAAGAGCACGGTCGCGGCCTCGAACAGCGCTGATCGTACCATCATATCGCCAGCTTTGGATATGCCGCCGGTAACGTCCGTCTCTCCTGACTGATATCGCCGCGGCGTCAGCCCGAACAGCGGACCGACATCACGAGATCGCTTTATGCGGTGTGGATCATCGATCGCCGTCTTGAATGTGAGGGCAGTTAACGCGCCTACGCCCGGTACACTCATCAACCGCCCGGTAATTTCATCCTCTCGTGCGATCCTCAAAAGCGCCTTATGAAGCTTGGACACCTCATTTATCAGCAGCGCCCGGGCCGCCAGCATGGCATCGGCAATCGTCGTCAATGTCTCCTGCTCTGCGACCAGTTCCCGCACTCTGTGATCGAACATTTTGCGGGTCACGGTGCCGATCTTTAATCCGAATCCCCGAAGAATACCCCGTATCCCGAGCTCGACGTCGATCAACTTTCCCAACAAAAGCTTGCGAGCGGTCAACAAGGAGCGGACCTCCTGCGAGGCAAGCGCCTTACAATGAACCGGACGATACCATCCCATCCGCAGCAAGTGCGCAATACCCAGGGCGTCGCGACGGTCGGTCTTCACCGTCATCGCAGAGAGAGCCGCCTTCACATGCCGCGTCTCCAGCAACACCACATCAAAGCCCGAAGCAGTTAGGCTAGCAAACAGCCACTGAGAAAGCGGACCCGCCTCCAGGCCGATCCGGGACACCTGGAAATCCAAGCCCCGAAAAAACCTGGTCAGGGCATCGGGCTCCGACGCCACCTTCTGCTCGCATATCACCTGACCAGCCGCGTCAAGAATGCAAACGGCCGCCTCTTTCAATGAAACGTCCACACCGGCATAATAATCCATGGTCGTCCTCCACAACGATGCTTGGGGCTGGTTCAGGCCGAGACCCCGTTCTCCATCCTAGCGGGGACGACCACCCGGATCGAGGCACCGTGGCGCCCAGCCCATTACCGCATCTTCACATATTGCGGCGGCATCAGCCGCACATCATGGCCAAGCGCGATCAGCTCGCGCGCCCAGTGATGCGAGGTGTTACATGCTTCGATCCCGATCAAACAACGTGGCAGCTTCTCGAAGAACGGCAACATCCGCGCGCGGCTTAACCGCCTGCGAATGACGACGTTGCCCGTCGCGTCGATCCCATGAACCTGAAACACCGACTTCGCGATATCCAAACCAATCGTCGTGATCGTCTCCATCCCGGCTCTCCTTCCCAGCTCAACCCGCGCTAAATACCGCAGGTGGGTGGAGAGCCGTCCACGACATCAGGAGCGGACCATCTGCTTAGGAGCGGAGTTGGCGAAAACCTGCCGGGGAGAGCGCAATCAAGGCTGCCGCCGCCGCGAACGGGTCTAGTTCATCCGGTGACTACGCTAGTTGTTGCCAACCTCCGCTTCCCACTGAGCCCGCGCTGCCTTGGCCCTCGCGACCTCCGCCTCATGGGCCGCGCGGTCTCGCTCATATTGTTGTCGGGCGGCCTCAGCGGCCTTGATGCCGTCCTGAAACGCCTTGAGCTTAGCTTCATATTCCTGCTGGGCGGCCTGCTGCGCTTTCGTGGCCGCTTCGGCCTGAGCCTTGACCCGCTGCCAACCTTCTTCGTTGCGGCCAAGCATTTCCCCCACCTGCATCTGCTGGCGCTCGCTTTCCGAAAGGCTCGGCGCAGCTGGCTCGGTTCCTCTCCGAGCCGCACCCAATCCAGCTGCCGCCGATTCAGTCGCTTGCACCGGCTCGGCGGCATCGGCCTGCTCCCAGAGAGATGCAGGGATTGCGTCCTCGCAGGGCGAGCGGCTGGGATCGACGATGATCAGCTTCAGGACCTGCACCATCTCGGCGCCATAAACATCCGCTTCCGTCTCCGTCGCCAGGCTCCGCTTTAGGGCGGCGGCGGCACAGGCGGTCCATGCCTGGACGTTGTCGGGATCGCTTTGCGCGAGCGCCTTGTAGCGCTCCGCGATCGCAGCGGCCGGATTGGGGGGAGCCGACGCCGGCCCGGGGCTGCCGCCGACCCGCACCAAGCGTGACGCCACGTTTCCGGGCTCCTTCTTGAACGCCTCGATCGTGCGATCGTCGATCACTCTCAGCCAATAGCTTATGCCGTTATTGGGGTTGGTGAAGTGGTACGTGCCGTCCGCCTGCCGTTCGTAGCGCGAGTTCTTGTTCGGCTCTACCACTACGAGATCATCGCCCTCCTGTTTCACCCGGAGAGAATAGCTTCCATCCTCCAGCACATAAGTGCCGTCGCTAAACTTGGCTGAATTTGGCGATGCGGGAGTTCCGGGAGCCCAGCCTACCTGGCGCAGGCTGTAGATCGCGCAGTCCGGACATTGTTGCTTCAGCCCGTCCAGATAGATGGGCACGTTCTGCGGAAGGCTAGTGAACTGGCAGCCGCCGGTCAGCGTCGCTCCGAATTGCGAACGGACGTGGTTGAGGAACGAGCTGTTGTACGTCTCGCCGGGGATAGCCGGATCCGCTTCGAAAGTGCGCGAATGGTAGTAGACCTGCGCCTGGTCATCGACTGCCACGCAAACAAGCGATGAGCCTCTCTCCTCTTGCGCCGCCGCCGGAGCGAGCCACAGGATGCTCATCAAGAGCGCGATCGCGTACTTCATCTATTGCCCCCACCCCATCGACGAGAATCGCCGGTATCGGCTTGAAAGAATAGTTCAAGCGACGAGCTTGTCTATTCTGATGCAACGCTGGGACGATGACCCTGATTGGTTGGGGTCTCCGGGGCGGGCGGCGGAACCGAGAGGTGTGGTGAGTGCGGATGCTGTGATTAGCGACCGCTCACCGGCAGCAAGCCAATGTCAGCTATTCGGCAGTTTTATTACGGCGGTTGAGTGACCGGGATGGGCGCATTGCTGCCCGGCGGGCCCTGGCCGAGGCTGTGTGAAAAGACGCGGAAATCTGGTATCTTCCGATGGGTTTCGGGAGGCGTCGGATGAAGCGTTTCGTCGAGGGTTCGGAGCGGATGCAGGGGACGTTATTCCCGGATCATCTTGAGGATTTTGTCGGCGAAGATAACGCGGTTCGCGTGATCGATGCGTTCATCGATGCGCTTGATCTGGTCGATCTGGGCTTCGAGGGAGCAGTGCCGGCGACAACCGGAAGGCCGGGCTATCATCCGGCAGTCCTTCTGAAGATCTATGTCTACGGCTATCTCAACCGCATTCACTCGAGCCGCCGTCTCGAGACAGAGGCGGGTCGCAATGTCGAGCTGATGTGGTTGACGGGCCGACTGGCGCCCGACTTCAAAACGATCGCTGACTTCCGCCGCGACAACGGCAAGGCCATCCGCGGGGTATGCCGCCAGTTCGTGATGCTGTGTCGGCAGATCGGGCTGCTCGGCGATGTCGTCGTCGCCATCGATGGCAGCAAGTTCAAGGCAGTGAACAACCGCGACAAGAACTTCACGCCGGCCAAGATGCAGCGCCGCATGGCGGAGCTCAATGCGGGCATCGATCGCTACCTGGCCGAGATGGATGCCGCCGACCTCGCCGAACCTGCATCGACGATGAAGGTCGCCCGGCTTCAGGATCGGATCGCCCTGCTGAGAGCGCAGATGGCGGAGTTGAGGAGCATCGAGGCACAGATGCAGCAGTCACCCGACGCACAGGTATCGCTGACCGATCCCGATGCGCGATCGATGAACAGCAGAGGCAGCGGCATTGTCGGGTACAATGTTCAGGCAGCCGTCGATGCCGATCATCACCTGATCGTCGCACACGAAGTGGTCACGACAGGCAGCGATCGGGCGCAGCTGGCTGGTATGGCGCAGCAGGCGCGTGCCGCCATCGGCGGCGACGAGATCACCGTCGTTGCCGATCGTGGCTACTTCAGCGGCAGGCAGATCCTGGCGTGCGAAGATGCGCAGATCGCTGCCTACGTTCCGAAGCCGCTCACCTCTTCCGCCAGGGCTGCTGGCCGGTTCGACAGGCGGGACTTCATCTACGACGCGGATCGCGACTGCTATCGTTGTCCTGCTGGAGAGGACCTGGTTCACCGCTGCACTGCCACTGAGGGAGCAATGAAGATCCGCCGCTACTGGACGCGCGTGTGCGGGACATGCGTGCTCAAAACCCAATGCACCCCGGGCACGGAGCGTCGCGTCAGCCGATGGGAGCATGAAGCCGTGCTGGATCGCATGGAGCAGCGGCTCAACGCCAGGCCCGAGATGATGCAGATCCGTCGGCAGACCGTCGAGCACGTCTTCGGCACGCTCAAGGCGTGGATGGGAAGCACGCACTTCCTGACCCGCACTTTGAACAAAGTCGCTGCCGAGATGAACCTCCATGTTCTGGCCTACAACCTCAAACGCGTGATCAAAATCATAGGCATCCGGCCGCTCATGACGGCGATCAGAGCCAGCTAAGGCTCGCCAGGGCTATCGGTTTGCGAACTGGCGCGATGGCCGCCCTCCTTTGCCCTGAACGCGCCGCTGATCGCACGAAAATGCCTCCGAGCACATCAGCGCCAGTCCGACCATGGATCGCCTAAAACGGCCCGATGTTCGCCACCCAACAATCTTTCCACACAGCCTCGGCCGCAAGCGGAACGGCGGCTCTTCGGCGGGGAAACGAATGGCTGTCGTGAACAGCGATAGCTTCATTCAGCATAGAGCTCGATCAGCTTGACGGCGGAACTGCGGAGCTCGGCTCGCAGCTCGGCAGGGGTCAGGACTTCGATCCAATCGCGGAAGCCCAAGAGCAGGCTAGCCGCCATGCCGATACTTTCGATGGGAATCTCGACCGTGCGCCGACCATCGCCGTCCGGATCAGCGGCGACAATGGCTTCGGCCGCGTCGGCGCCGAGACGATCAATGGACGACATCGCTTCGGGCATGACGAGCAGCGTCGCTTTTTCCCCCCGAAGGCTGCTTTCGAAGCGCGCGACCTCACCTTGCCAATGCCGGGCAAGATCGAAATCCGCCGGCCGCTCGAACACCTCTTCGCTCGCGTCCACCTTCAGGATCTTCGAAACGCGATAGGTACGCAGATCCTTGCCGACGCGGGCGACCAGATACCAATGGCCGGCCTTGAGAACGAGGCCTAGCGGTTGGGCTGCGCGCCGGACCTCCGCCTTCCAGCTCTCGTAGCGCATGACGATGCACCGCTGCTCCCAAACGGCTGCGGCGACCGTTGCCAGATGAGCGGGCGCCGATGCCCGACGGTACCAGTCGACCGGATCGAGATGGAACCGATCGCCGATCCGCCGCGCGCTGTCGCCCGCCGCAGCCGGGAGCGCGGCCACCAGCTTCAACCTTGCCGCCGAGGCCGGTTCGGCAAGCCCGAGATCGCTAGCGGGGCCGGGCAATCCCATCAGCAGCACCGCTTCGGCTTCGGCCGCCGTAAGACCCGTGAGGCGAGTGCGATAGCCATCTAGCAAAGCGAAGCCGCCGCCCGGCCCCTTGTCGGCATAAACAGGTACGCCCGCGGCGCTCAGCGCATCGATGTCCCGATAGATGGTACGTTGCGACACCTCGAAGCGTTCGGCGAGCACGGCTGCCGTCACACGTCCGTGCATCTGCAGAGTGATCAGGATCGAAAGGAGACGTGATGCACGCATAAAAAATTTACTAGCGCAAAATAGCTGACAATAGATGTCACTTTTTAGCGCGTAAGGCAGCCTTCGAATTGGAAAAGGCGCCGTCATGGTTGAGCTCATTCTTATATTGGCGTTCGCGACCGCCGTTTTCGCCATCGTCATCACACCGGGTGCGGATATGACGATCATTCTTACCAGCGCGCTTAGCGGCGGCCGCTCCGCAGGTCTCGCCGCCGTCGGCGGCGTGGCGACCGGCGGGCTGGCGCACATCCTATTCAGCGTGGCGGGGCTGACCGCGATCGTTGCGGCCGTCCCGGCGGCGCTCACGGTGCTCGGCTGGATCGGCGCTGCCTATCTGTTTTGGCTGGGGACAGCCTTTCTCCGCGCGGGCGGCGGCGACAGACTGACCGGTTGGAGCGATGCACTAAGCCCCCAAGAGGCTTGGCGAAGGGCGGCGGTGACGAACCTCCTCAACCCGAAGGCCTATCTCTTCATGCTGGCCGTTTTTCCACAGTTCATTCGGCCGGACGGCTGGCCGGTGTGGCTGCAAGCATTGCTGCTGGGCGCGCTTCTGCTCGCCATTGCTATCCCGATCTATAGCGGACTGGCGCTCGCCGCCGCGCATATGGGACGCGGGCTCATCGCCAAGCCGGGAGCGACGGTTTGGCTCAATCGCATGGCAGGCGTGGCGCTTCTCCTGCTGGGAGCGGCGCTTGCGGCCGCACAGCTATCCAGCCCGGGCACCGGAGCGTGACTATAGATCGCCGAAGGTTGCTCAGTGGCTTCGCAGCTTTGGTCGCGATTCGGGCGACGCCGGCATTCGCGATCCCCAACGAGGAGAAGATCAAGATGACTGAGACAAATCTCGTGGAGTTGAGACAATATACGCTCGTTGGCGGTCAGCGGGATACGCTTGTCGACCTCTTCGAGCGTGCGTTCGTGGAAACCCAGGAAGCCGCTGGCATCCAGGTGTTCGGCCGCTACATCGATCTCGACGATCCCGACCGTTTTGTCTGGATGCGGGGCTTCAGCGATCTCGAGACACGCGGGCGGGCATTAAGCGACTTCTATGGCGGCCCGGCATGGGCGGCGCACCGCGAAGCGGCGAACGCGACGATGATCGATTCGGACAATGTGCTTCTCCTTCGCCCGTCAGGGAGAGGCGCCCAAGTTCGGAGCGACCTGACGATCGCGAGAGGCCTTCTTCGTGTCACGATCCATTATCTGAACGGGGTGGCTCCGCAGCGGTTCGAGGCGTTCTGGACGGATGCGCTGCGCTCAATGCTCGCGGAGGCGGGACACGCGCCATTTCGGCCGCTCGCGACGGCGGCTGTCGAGAATAATTTCCCGCGCTTGCCGGTCCGCGCCGACTCCGTCTTCCTATCGTTTATGCGCTTTGACGACGAGGCTGAGGAGCGCGAGTTTACGCGCTGGTGGTCGAGCCGATCTGGATGGCGCGACCATCTTAGCCCCGACCTGCTGCCGGCGCTCATGCGAAAGCCCGAGGTCATCCGCTTAGCGCCCGTTGCTCGATGACAGAAGCGATTCAGCAACGACCCTGATGTCCGCTTCCAAGCATTCGTCCGCACCGAATGACTGTCCGCAATGGGTGGTGGGTTCAACGGGTGGTCGCAACACTTCAATCTTTGACGAGATGGGAGTGGAAGCGATGAAGCGGCGACAACGGATATATTACACGGCAGCGCAGCGGTCCGAGATCTGGGATCGATGGCAGCGTGGGGAGTCGATGAG
>NZ_DATCYB010000054.1:0-28993 GCF_036570505.1 Allosphingosinicella sp.
GCCTCGCGCTTCTGGCTGAGGCTGGAGGCGATGACCGGCGGTCTCACCCGTTCGCCTTTTCACCGCCGCTGGGCGCGGGCGCTCGACAGGCCCGCCGCCTATCGCCCCGCGGCGCAACCGGCGCCTTCGCCCGACGTCGGAGTCAGGCCGCGCACCATTGCTGTGACCGACGTCGACCGGCTGAAGGCGGACCCGTTCGCCTTCTATGCGCGCAAGATGCTGCGCCTTTCCGCCCTCGACCCCATCGACGCCGACCCCAGTCCCGCGTGGCGGGGAAGCGCCGTTCACGCCGTCCTCGAAGCCTGGATGAAGGAGGATGACTGCGACCCGGCGAAGCTCCGCCCGCGCGCCGAGGCATTGCTCGCTTCCGCCTCGGCCCATCCACTGATGCGCGCGCTCTGGCAGCCGCGCCTGATGGAGGCGATCGACTGGATCGCCGAGGAGGTCGCGCGAAACAAGGATGAGGGCCGCCTTCCGGCCGTCGCCGAAGCCTGGGGCGAGATCGACATTGCCGGGGTCACGCTGGGCGGCAAGGCCGACCGTATCGACCGTGACGCCGACGACGGACTCGTCATCGTCGACTACAAGACAGGTGCCCCGCCGAGCAACAAGGCGGTGGCGGAAGGCTATTCGATGCAACTCGGCCTACTAGGCCTCATCGCCGAACGGGGCGGATTCAAGGAAATGGAAGGCGTGCCCGCCGCCTTCGAATACTGGTCGCTGGCCAAAAAAGCGGGGAAGCTCGGCTACGTGGCCAGTCCGGTGGGCGGACGCAACGGCCTCGACCCGGCCGATTTTACCACGCTTGCCGCCCGCAACTTCATCGCCGCCGCGGAAAAATGGCTGACCGGCGCCGAACCTTTCACCGCCAAGCTTCACCCGGAATATGCGCCCTATGGCGATTACGACCAATTGATGCGGCTCGACGAGTGGTACGGCCGCGAGAGCGACTGATACAATTCGGCCCCCGCCTGTCGCAGGCGGAGGCCGAATGCGAAGCATCGACGATCGGGTTAGTTGCCGTCGCCGCTGACGCCGCGCTCGTAGAGCTGGATGCAATTGTCGGCACTCTCCGAGCCGTCGCAGGGCGGATAGTCGCTCTTGCTGGTCGGCGCGCCGGCGACCGGCTCGTAGGGGCCGCCCACGGCCGTCGAGGTCATATCGGCGGTCGGGCTGCTGTCGTTGGTCCAGGTCGATGGGGTTGCGCCCGAAGTCGTGTCGGCACTCGCCATCATCGTCGAGCCCTCGCCCAGGTTGCGGTTCATGGCCAGGTTCGTCGAGGAATCGACGCCGGCTTCATAAAGCTGGATGCAATTGTCGTCGCCGGGGCCTGGATCGCAGGGGGGATAACCGCCCTTGCTCGACGCCGCGCCCATGGCCGTGGTCGTCGGCTGATAGGGCCCGCCAACGCCTGTGGCGGTGGTCGTGTCGGTCGTTGTCGTATCCAGGTCGCTTGTGACAGTCGTGTCCGTGGCGTACGGATCGTCGATCGCGTAAGGATCGCTGGTTGTCTGGGCGAGGGCCGAGCCGCCGACCATCAGGGCGGCGACGATCATTACTGCTGTCTTCATTATGGCCTCCTGTGTCCGGCGTCCTTGAACGCCGGCGAAAGGCCCCCACGCGTGCGGCTATGCCGTATGCGCAATGAAACGAGCGCCAGCCGCTTTCTTTCCGATCGGATAGAGGAACCGGGGCATCCACCGCGCCGGACGCCCGCTTCGCCGATCAATCGACCGGCGTAAGCTCCTCTCGCCCTTCCTCCGGCTTCTCGGAGGGCGGGCAAGGATACATCTGGGCGACGGCTTCATGGACGACCGCGGCCGCGGCCTTATCAAGGACGTCTGGATGTGTCTCCAGATAGCCGACGACCGCATCGGCGACCTTCCGGTTGGTAGTGGGAGGCAGGCAGAAGCTCCTGCTTTCCTGCGCCGCATCCATGAAGAACACACCGTCGAGCGTGCCCGCGACATACATGGAGCATTGTCCGGCATTGGGCCTCTTGCAGATGTCGTAGAGCGTCTGGGCGGTGAAGAAAGCGGGTATCAGCGGCGCCTCCTCCGGCACGGCAGGCACCGGGGACACGGCCGGCACGGCTTGCGAAAGCACGAGCCCGAACAGCACCAACCCGCTTGCGAACATCTCATTCTTCCTTTCCGGGCCAGCACTGCCTCAAGCGCCTCAGCCGATCTTAACGGCCGACGGTCGCTGTTCAACCCGCACCGGGCGGGAGGTCGAGCTAGGCCGCGACGCCGCCCGCTTCGGCGATGCGCTCGTTGCTCGCCCTGAGCTTGGCCTTGAGCGAGGCGGTGAAGCCCTGTTCCAGCGCATGCCGCACATCTTCGTGGGCGGCGAGATAGGGGCGAAGCACTTTGGCGGGCGCGCACCAGAAGCGCGCGGGCCCTTCGAGGATCACGGTGGCGCTGGCCTCGTCGCCGGAAAGGACGGTGACTTCGCCGATAAGGTCGCCGGCGTGGCAGGTCCCGACCCTCTTGCCGTGGCTCATCACCCGAGCCTCTCCGCTGCTGAGGTAGAAGAGGTGGGTCACCGCCTCCTCCTCGCGGGTTAGGACGTCGCCCTCCCGGCCGGAGAGCCAGAAGCCCTGGTCGAGCAGGTGCCGGGCGCGGCTGCGCGGAAGCGCGGAAAGCACGCCGGCCAGCATTGCCTCCTCCTCCACGGTGAAGCGGGTCCTGGCGTTCTCGGCCAGGCGCCGGCCGAGGACGAGGAGGGAAGCCACCATCAGCAAGCCCCACCAGAAGGCCGCCACGATATTCCCGGTCCATAGAATCGAGTGGCAAAGACCGATCAGGGCGGCGACGGCGATGAAGGCGCGGGCGCTTTTGTAACGGCTTGTCATGACGCCGAGAACGAGCAGCAGAAAGGCGAGCTGGCCCACCAGGCCTCCCGTCGTGAACGCCGATCCAAGCCCTTCAGTCGCCATCATTTCCCCCGGCACGCGATCGGTCGCGATAATGCGCCAGAAGTGACCGTTTGCAAAGCGCCCACGACGGGGCCGGCGAAGGGCGCGACCAAGCTGAACGGCGAGTTGCCAGAGGTTCAGCGTTGATATTATACAACACGCGCCATGACGCGGTGCCCGGGGTTCACCGGGCGCCTCCCGGACCGAAATGGGAGAGTCCCTTGAAAGCTGTTCTTCTGGCGAGCGTTGCCGCGCTCGCGCTTGGCGGATGCGCCACCACTCAAACCGCCCCGACTGCCGAGACCGTCGAACCGGCCACCGTCGCCGAAACGCCGGTCGCGGCGCCCGACAACATCCTCTTGGCCGATTGGAGCGGACCCTATGGCGGCGTGCCGCCTTTCGACAAGGTGACGCCGGAAATATTCCCGGAGGCGCTGCAATACGCCATCGCCGAGCAGCGCCGCGAGGTGCTCGCCATCGCCAATAATCCGGCCCCGCCGACCTTCCAAAACACGGTCGAGGGGCTGGAGAAGACTGGAGAACGGCTGGACCGCGTGCTCTCCGTTTTCGGCGTGATGACCAGCAACATGACGACGCCGGAATATCAGGCGCTCGACAAGGAATGGTCGCCCAAGCTTTCGGCCGCCTATGACGAGATCATCCTTAATCCCGAGCTCTTCCAGCGCGTGAAGGCCGTTTATGAAGCGCGCGCGACTTCCGGTCTCGATGCCAAGCAGCAGCGACTGGTGACGCGTCTCTACGATCAGTTCGTGCGGCGCGGCGCCAACCTCGATGAAGCGCAGAAGCAGCAGCTGTCGGCCTATAACCAGCAGCTCGCCGAGAGGTTCGCGACCTTCAGCGAGAAGGTGCTGGCGGACGAGAGCACCTATATCACCGCCACCGAGGCGGAGCTCGCCGGCGTTCCCGAAGACGTGAAGGCCGCCGCCGCGGCCGCTGCCAAGGAGCGGGGCCTTCCTGCCGGCTCCTATGCCATCGTCAACACCCGGTCGGCCGTCGACCCGGTCCTCACCTTCGCCGACAATCGCGCGCTGCGCGAGAAGACCTGGAAGGCGTTCGTCAACCGCGGCGACAATGGCGATGCCAATGACACGAACGCGATCATCGCCGAGATCGTGAAGCTCCGCGCCGACCGCGCGAAACTGCTCGGCTTCGAGAGCCACGCCCATTGGCGAATGCAGGACACGATGGCCGGCACGCCCGCCGAGGCGCAGGAGCTGATGATGCGCGTCTGGCCCGCCGCCGTTGCCCGGGTGAATGAGGAGGTTGCCGATCAGCAGGCGATCGCCGACAAGCTCGGCCACGACATCACGATCGAGCCGTGGGACTATCGCTACTATCAGGAGAAGGTGCGGAAGGACCGCTACGACCTCTCCCAGGAAGAGATCAAACCTTACTTCTCGCTCAACAACATCATCGACGCGTCCTATTGGGCGGCGGGCGAGCTGTACGGTCTCGACTTCAAGGAGATCACCGGCACCGTCCCCACCTGGCATCCGGACATCCGCGTCTACAGCGTCACCGATCGCGAGACCGGCGAGCAGGTCGGCGTCTTCTATCGCGACGACTTCGCCCGCACGGGTAAGCGTTCGGGCGCCTGGGCGACGACCTTCCGCAGCCATGCCGGCCTGCTCGGCGACGAGATCGTGCTCGGCTCTAACAACAACAACTTCGTGAAGCCAGCGCCTGGCGAGCCGGTGCTGATCAGCCTCGACGATGCCGAGACCCTGTTTCACGAATTCGGTCACGCCATCCACTATTTCCTCTCGGACGTTTACTATCCGAGTTTCGGCGGCACGCCGCGGGACTTCGTGGAATATCCGAGCCAGGTGAACGAGAATTGGCTGCTGACGCCGGAGGTACTGAACCGGTTCGCCAAGCACCACAAGACCGGCGAGCCGATGCCGCAGGCCCTGGTCGACAAGATCGAGGCGTCGTCCAAGTTCAACCAGGGCTTCGCCACCGCTGAATATCTGTCGTCGGCCCTGGTCGACATGGCGCTTCACGTCGATCCGACGGGCGTCGTCGATCCCGACAAGTTCGAGCGCGAGACGCTGGCGAAGATCGGCATGCCGGACGAACTGGTGATGCGCCACCGCCTGCCGCACTTCAATCACCTCTTCTCATCCGACAGCTACTCGGCGGGCTACTATTCCTACCTCTGGTCGGAGACGATGGATGCTGACACCTGGGCGGCCTTCGAGGAGACCGGCAACGTCTGGGACAAGGCGACGGCGGAGCGGTTCAAGGAAACTCTGCTGTCGACCGGCAACGAGACCGACCGCGCCGAGGCCTACCGCGCCTTCCGCGGCCGCGATCCGGACGTGAACGCGCTGCTCAAGAAGCGCGGTTTTCCGACCAACTGATCGGCCAGCTCCAAAAAGAAAGCGGCGCCTCCCACCGGAGGCGCCGCTTTTCTTGTTTGTGGAAAGATCAGCCTTCCGTCGTCGTCTCCGCGCTCGGCGGAAGCTGGAGCGCCTGGATCAGAACGTTGAGTTGGGCGTCGCAGTCGTTCTGGATGAGCGTCGAGGCCATGGCCTCCGGTTCCGTCGGCTCGGCGGCGAGCGTCTGGAACGTCACATCGGTCGGCGCGGAGGCCCCCTCCCAGCTAAGCCTGTATTTCGCGCCATCGGCGATCGCGAGGTCGGACGGCCAGCTGACCGTCGGCTCGCCGGAAGCCCATTCCACGGTCCGCGTCGCGCCGTCGCTCGGGCGCGTGACCGTGAGGATCACCGGCTTGGTCGCATCCGATCGCCAGAGCGTCACATGCGCTGGATCGCTAAGGCAGACGTTGGAGCTCTTGGCGATATCGACATGCCAAATGCTTCCCGGCTGGGCCGCGGTCGCCCCGCCGACACTGCGGACGGCCCCGATGCGAGCTCGCCGAGTCGAGCCCGTCGCCACCGAGGCGAGGGCCGAACGGCTGTTCGCCTGGGCCGGGCCGCTCGGCGTGAAGATGCCCGGGCCTCTCAGGGTGCGGGTGCCGCGGTTGTCGAGCAGGACGAGCGAGTCGTTCGCCTGCAAGGTGATGCGGGCATCGTCCGCCAGCTTTCGGCCGGCGGGATAGCTTTTCGCGGACGGGCCCGATGCCCGAACCACGAGGACTTCCGCGGCCGCCGCGGCGGCGCTCGATACGATCAACAAGGCCGCGGCGAGACGCGCGACCTTTCCTTTATTTGGAACCCAAGACAAAATGACCTCCCGGACCTGCTTCCCTGATACGATACACGAAATTGGCCAGCGCTGCATCCTCGGTGTGCGAATTGGCGATCTGTTCCAATTCGGGAAGCGCCGAGGTGTCGCCTCCGTCGAACCGCTCCCACAGTTTGACGAGCGTTGCCCTCAGCTCCGCGTCCATTTGCGGCGCGGGCTCCCACACTTCGACTGGAGTCGCGCGGCCGCTCAGCACGATGCGGCCCATGGGGCGGAAAATTTCGAGTGTCGACAGCTCCCTGGCCTCGCTGCTGACGAGGATGGTCGTCTTCAGCGACTTGTTCGCCGATTCGAGGCGCGCGGCGGTGTTCATGCCGTCGCCGAGGGCGGTGTACTGGATGCGCCCTTCGCCTCCAAAATTGCCGACCACCGCCTCGCCGCGATGAAGGCCCACCCGGGTCTTCCCGAGCGGAGGGATGTCGTCGCCTCCCGATCGTGCAAACTCCTGACCTGCTTCGTACATGGCGATCGCCGCCTTGGCGGCGCGGTCAGCGTCGTCTTCCCGCGCGATCGGCGCGCCCCAGAAGGCGACCACGGCATCGCCGACGAACTTGTCGATCGTGCCGCCATGTTTCAGCACCGTATCGCTCAAGAGGTCGAGGTAGCGGTTGAGAAGCGTCGAAAGCTGCTCCGGCGTGATCGCGTGGCTGAGCTTGGTGAACCCCTCCATGTCGGTGAACATCGCGTAGATCTGGCGCTTTTCGCCTTTGGGCGCGAGGCGTTCGGGGTCGCGCAATATCTGGTTGGCGATGTCGACGGGAAGATATTTGCCGAGCGTCGACTGCGCGAAGCGCCGCTGCTCCGACCCCACGGCCTTGGCCGCCGTCCCGACCGCGGCGAAGGCGAACAACCAGCCGACCGCCCAGCCGAAAGCAGGGAGGCCGAGCGTATCGATATTGTTGGCCTGCAGGAGAAAGGGCAGCGACACGAAAAAAGCCACCTGGCCCGTCAGGACGACCGCCAGCTTCCAGCTTCGCATTTCGAGCAGGCTGGTGAGTCCGCCCGCGATCACGACCGCGATTGCCACCAGCCAGAGCGACCAGCCCGCGACAACCGCCGGGATCTTTCCGTCGAGCAGCTGGGCGAGAAGGTGGGCATGGACCTCCAGACCTTTGGTCAGCTTGCCGTCCAGGCGGGTCATCGGCGTTTCGTAATCGTCGAGGTCCTGGATATCGCCGCCGATCAGCACATAGCGCCCCTCGATCTGCGGCCTCAGCGCCTCCGCGAAGTCGGTGACGAAGAGGTCGATCGGCAGCTTGGAGAAGACGGGATAATCGGCGCTTTCGGGCAGGCGGAAGGCGATGCTGCGCGTATAGTCGCGAAATTCGGGATGCACGGGCGTCAGCGCATTGGCGAGAAGCGGCGGCAGCCGTTCATCCTGCCTCGGCCAGCTCCGGATGACGCCGTCCTCCAGGTCGGGCTCCAGCATGATGCTGGCGGGCTTCACAGGGCCCGGTGCGAGCCGGGTGAGGAACCCGGTCAGGAACTCCTCCTGCCAGAGCTTCATGTAATCGGGGTTTGTCGCGTTGGAGGCGAAGGCGAGATAGGTCGGTGTCTTCAGCTGCCGGAACGCGTCGATCAGGATCGGGTCTTCGGCCTGCGGCTGATCGATCAGGATGTCGATGCCGATCGCCTTCGGATTCATCGCATCTATCTTGCGCAGAGCGTCGGCGAGCATCTCGCGGTCGAGCGGCGATCTCTTGGCGAGGGCTTCCAGCGTTTCGTCCGTATAGACGACGAGGACGATGCGGTCGTCCTGCGGCACGCGCTCGGCGGTTTCCAGGAGGCGGATGTCGTAGAGGCCGCGCTCGGCGTCTCGGGCGAGCGGGATATCCCAGCTGTAGCGCGCGGAGAGCAGTCCGAGGATCAGGAAAAGGACGGTGCCGGCGAGGCGCACGGGGCCGATCTGCCTGAGCGTCCGCTTCGCTCGGCTCGACCAGCTCGGTCCTCCAGCATCCCCCATTCGACCGCCCCCCAAGCGACCCCTTGAACCTTGTTAAAGGAATTCGACCGTAAGTCCACCGCTGCGTCAGCGGGCACCGGCGCGCTCCGCTTGCCGCCAGGCGAGGTCGGCCAGGCTCTCGAGCCCCGCCGCCATCTTGTCGGCATGGGCGGAGGCGGCGGTGCCGCGCGCTAGCCTTCCCCTGATGCCATGGACGATCGCGGCGAGGCGGAACATGTTGAAGGCGATGTAGAAATCGAGGTCCGGAATCCCGCTCCGGCCGGTGCGCTCGCAATAGGCGGCGACATAGTCTTCTTCGGAAGGGATGTTGAGGGCGGCAAGATCGACCCCAGCCAGACCGGCGGTGAGGCCGGCGGGCATCCGGTACATCATCAGATGATAGCTGAAATCGGAGAGCGGATGGCCGAGCGTGGAAAGCTCCCAGTCGAGGACGGCGAGCACCCGCGGCTCGCGGGGATGGAAGATCATGTTGTCGCAGCGAAAGTCGCCGTGGATGATCCGGACTTCGTCCTCGCCCGCCGGGATGTTGTTCGGCAGCCACTCGACCAGCGTGTCCATCGCGGCGACACGCCCGGCCTCGACGTCGCCCAGATATTGCTTCGACCAGCGGCCGATCTGGCGCTCGAAATAATTGCCCGGCCTGCCGAAGTCGCCGAGGCCAACGGCATCCGGCGAGATACGGTGAAGCTCCGCGATGGTGGCATTCATGGCGTCGAAATAGGCGGGCCTTTCTACATCGCTCACCTCAGGGAAGGTAGCCTCCCAGAATATGCGGCCTTCGACCATCTCCATCACGTAGAAAGTCGTGCCGATGACGCCGTCGTCCTCGCACAGGGCGAACGCTTCGGCCACCGGGAAGCCGGTTTGGCCGAGGGCGGCGATCACTCGATATTCCCTGTCCACGGCATGGGCTCCGGGAAGCAGTTTGCCGAGCGGCTTACGCCTCAGGACGTAGGAGCGGGCGGGAGTGATGAGCTTGTAAGTCGGGTTGGACTGGCCGCCCTTGAACTGTTCGACATGAAGCGGGCCTACAAAGCCGGCGATGTGCCGTTCCAGCCACTGCTCGAGCCTGGCGGCACTGAATTGGTGCCCGTCGCGAACCGCCATCGTACCCCTATTCCGGGTGCTTCTATCCGTCGACTTCACCTGTTCGTCCTCGGCTGGTGGCCTCGGGGTTAACAGAGCGAGCGGGGAAATTCGATGGCCGTCAGCACGCACTTTGAAAGCCCGCGACCGTAGCGCGGCGCTCGACCCGCGATGTTCCAATCTGGGACAATGAGCGCGCCCAGGCCGGATATGGTAAGTTTTTCATTAAGCATGCGACAGCTTTTCGATTTTCCCGAGACTAGGAGGGTTGGGAAGGAAGTGTTTGTCAGCCCGATCGAGGGGGTGAGACCTTCGGAATTTCCCGGACGCAACGTGTTCGGGGTATCCGCAGGATCACGTTCGAGAAGCGGCTTTTGGCCAAGCCGAGGCAACGCATTTCCCGACCAGTCGTACGACTTAAATAGAGGGAAAAGAACATGAAAAAGATCGACATCGCTCGTATTCCCGAGCTCCAGACCAGCATCGGTATGTATGGCTCGGCGAAGCAGAAAGAGGTCGCGGGACCGATGTGCCTGGGCGTGATGATAGGTATCTCTATCCTCATCCGCTGTGCATAACTGAACCTCCGGGCGGAAGCCGCGTCGCTTTCGCCCGGTTTCAGAAAGTCGACGCGTACGGGGATTTTCGCATGTTTGTTAGCGCCGAGTTGACCGCTTGGCTCGATGATCCCCAGCGGCAAGTGGATGCCCGCGAAGCGGCGGATGAATTCATGAAGCGCTGGACCAGCCGAGCAGGCGTCCGTGAACTGCAGCACGACCTCCGCTCTCTAAAAATCAGGACAGCCGACTCGGTTCTCGCGGCCGCCCGTCGGTTCATGTCGCGGACGGATGAATTTCGCGACCTGCTTCGCGACTTCAGTGCGGCCGCGGCCGATAATCCGTTCTTCAGGCCTCACTTCCTGCTGCTGGCGAGCGATGTCGCGACCAGCATTCTCCTTTACGCCGATCCCGATGTCACCGTCTCGATGGGAGTCACCAGCGCCGATGCCCTTGCCGCGAAGAAAAGCGGCGGGCGCGGCTCTGGGTCGATCGCATTCAGCGGACTCAGGAGCGTCTTCCATTTCCTGAAAAGCGGGAACGCGACCCTGACCATCTGGGAAGCACCGGAAAGCGGCGACACTTTCGCAGACGATCAAGGGGGGCATTGCCGTCTGGTCGAACGGCGGCGAATAGCCGACGGCGAGACCCTGGCACTGGACGGCCGAACGCAAAGCTTCGTGATCGAGCACGCCACGTCCGACATGGTTTATATCCAGGCCGAGGCACTCGTGGATCGCGCCCCGCTGGCTGTCGAATATGACGACCGCACCCTCGACCTCGTCGGTGCCACCAGCACCGACGAGGTCAGCTCGCGCACACAGATGATGGCGTCGCTGCTTCGCCTGATGGGCCGCAAGGACGCGGCGCCGGTCATCGCCCGCCTGATCGAGCGAGCCCCCTTCTATGCGCGCTGGTATCTGACGCGGGAGCTTCTCGCCCTAGACGTCGAGGCGGCGCTACCGGTACTCGGCCGCCTGGCAGAGGCCGATCCTCACCCCGAAGTGCGTGCGACGGCGGCGCAAACCCTGGCGCTATTCTTCGGCGAAGACGAGGCGGCGGCCTGATGCCGCGCGTGATACCGACCGAGACCACCGAGGCGATCGATCTCGGCGATCTGGTGGAAATGCTCGAAACTGGTTCGTTCGACCCGCGCGACGAAGATAATTTCGCGTCCTGGGGCCCGGCGCTCAAGAAGCTGGCGAACAACCGGGCCTTCCTGGGCGATATCATCTTAAAGGAACTGGAGAGCCGCTGCGGCAACCAGATCGAGACCAATCGCTACACGCCCCAAGTGATTCTGCTCCACGCCGGTTCGACAAACTTCATCATCCGTGCCAACATCTGGCCCGCTCTTGGCGACTCCATGGTTCGCGACAGCGGCACCGACCCCTTCTTCTACGGGAAGGCGCACGATCATAATTTCTCGTTCCTCACCGTCGGCTATATGGGGCCCGGATACTGGTCCGAATATTATGAGTATGATTATGCCAACGTCGCCGGTTACGTCGGCGAGAAGGTGAACCTGCGCTACATCGAGAAATCGAAGCTCGATGAAGGCAAGGTGATGCTCTACCGCATTCACCGCGACGTCCACCTCCAATTGCCGGCCGACGAGATGTCGGTCTCTCTCAACATCATGGAAGCGGGCGCGTGCACCCATTTTCTCGACCAGTATCGGTTCGACATCGAGAATTCCGAAATAACCGCCTGCGTCACCCGCACGGCGACCGAGGCGCTTCTTTCGCTTTCGGCCCAGATCGGCGGCGAGGAAGGCAAGGCTCTGGTGGAGGATTTCGCCGCCCGCCATCCCCACGACCAGATCCGCTTCCACGCCATAAGGTCGCGCGCGTCGACGATGGAGAAGCTGGACGACCGCATCGCGCTGTTCGAGCGAGCGACGCGCAGCGATAACCGCTTCATTAGCGCGATGGCGAAGCGCGAGGCCGAGAAGCTCGAAAAGGGCCGCGCCTGGCTCAGCGGGGAGCATCTGAAAGTCGCCTGAAGCGCTTCCTTGTTTCGGCGAACAAGGGTCGCCTTTCCGATCCGCCGCTGCTAAGGGGCCGCGAACTCGATTTCATCGGATCCCTTGGAAATGCTCAACCGACCGACCGGCCGCCCGGACCGGCGCACCTTCGCGATCATCTCGCACCCGGACGCGGGCAAGACGACGCTCACCGAAAAGCTCCTCCTCTTCGGCGGCGCCATCCATCTCGCCGGCGAGGTGAAGGCGCGCGGCGCGAACCGCCGCGCCCGCTCCGACTGGATGAAGATCGAGCAGCAGCGCGGAATCTCCGTCACCAGCTCGGTGATGACCTTCGAACATGAGGGCGTCACCTACAACCTGCTCGACACGCCGGGCCACGAGGACTTTTCCGAGGATACGTATCGCACGCTCACCGCCGTCGATTCCGCCGTGATGGTGATCGACGCGGCGCGCGGCATCGAGGCGCAGACGAGGAAGCTGTTCGAGGTCTGCCGGCTCCGCAACGTCCCCATCATCACCTTCGTCAACAAGGTCGATCGCGAGGGCAAGGAACCGTTCGCTCTCCTCGACGAGATCGCGGACGTGCTCGCGCTGGACGTCGCGCCGATGAGCTGGCCGGTCGGCATGGGCGGCACCTTCGAGGGCGTCTACGACCTCCGCTCGAACAGGCTCCACCTTCCGGCCAAGAGCGGCGGCGGCCATTTCGAGGGGGACACGGTGGACTTCACCGGTTTTGACGATCCGAGGCTTGCGAGCGCAGTCTCCGCCGACGGTCTCGCCAGGCTTCGCGAGGAAGCGTCGCTCGCCGTCGCCGCCTATCCGGAATTCGATTCCGCCGCTTATCTGGCCGGCGATCTCACGCCCGTCTATTTCGGCTCTGCGCTGAAGGAGTTCGGCGTCGGCGAGTTGATCGCGGCGCTTGGCAAGCATGCGCCGTCGCCGCTGCCGCAGCCCACCACCGCCGGTCCCGTCGATCCCGACCATGACGCCGTCACCGGCTTCATCTTCAAGGTGCAGGCGAACATGAACCCGCAGCACCGCGACCGCGTGGCCTTCATGCGGCTCTGCTCGGGGCGCTTCAAGCGGGGCATGAAGTTGCTCCAGCCTTCGACCGGCAAGTCGATCGCGGTGCACAGCCCGATTCTCTTCTTCGCCCAGAACCGGGAGCTGGCCGACGAGGCCTTTCCCGGCGACATCATCGGCATCCCCAATCACGGCACGCTCCGCGTCGGCGACACGCTGACCGAGGACGCGGCGATCAGCTTCACCGGCCTGCCGAACTTCGCGCCGGAGATATTGCGCCGCGTCGTGCTCGCCGATCCGACCAAGACGAAGCAGCTCCGGAAAGCGCTCGACGACATGGCGGAGGAGGGGGTGACGCAGGTCTTCTACCCCTCGATCGGCGCCAACTGGATCGTCGGCGTTGTCGGTCAGCTCCAGCTCGATGTGCTGATGTCGCGGCTGGAGGTGGAGTATAAGGTTGACGCCCGTTTCGAGCCTTCGCCCTGGGACACGGCGCGCTGGATCGCCGCCGACAATCCGGCCGATCTCAAGGCCTTCACCGAAACCCACAAGAACGCCACCGCCACCGACCGCGACGGCGCACCCGTGTTCATGGCGAAGGATCTGTGGGAGCTGAATTTCCACGAGGGTCGCAACCCCAACATCCGATTCACGGCGACCAAGGAGCGGACGTGATCGATCCTCCCAGTGCCGGGTAGGATTTAAGTGACCTACGACGCCATCATCCTCGGTGCGGGCGGCGCCGGGCTGATGTGCGCGGCGGTCGCCAGCCAGCGCGGGCGGCGCGTGCTGCTGATCGATCATGCCGACCAGCCCGGGAAGAAGATTCTCATCTCCGGGGGGGGACGGTGCAACTTCACCAATATCCACACGGCGCCGGATCGTTATCTTTCCGCCAATCCGCACTTCGCAAAGTCTGCGCTCAGCCGCTACGCCGCCCGGGATTTCATCGACCTCGTCGACCGCCACCGCATCGCGTGGCACGAGAAGACCCTGGGCCAACTCTTCTGCGACGGCTCCGCGCGACAGATCGTCGCCATGCTGATGGAGGAATGCGCGAAAGGCGCGGCGCGCGTTTCGCTGGGCCGGCAGGTGCGGGACGTGGAGCATGCAGACGGGCACTTTCGAGTTCGCTACGGCGACGAAATCGCTGTCGCGCCTGCCTTGGTTGTCGCGACCGGTGGACCCTCCATCCCGAAAATGGGAGCGACCGATTTCGCCTACGACCTCGCGCGCAAGTTCGGCCTGAAAGTCGTCGAGCCGCGGCCGGCGCTGGTGCCCTTGACGCTCGGCGGAGACGAAGTGCTGTTCCGCGAACTCTCGGGCGTCGCGACCCAAGTCGTGGCCCGCACCGGCAAGGCCGAATTCCGGGAGGCCGCTTTGTTCACGCACAAGGGTCTCTCTGGACCGGCCATCCTCCAAATCTCATCCTACTGGCGCCATGGCGACGAGATCGGCATCGACTTCCTGCCATCATGCGGGCGCAACTGGCTCTTAGGAGCGAAGCGCGCGCGACCCCGGTCGCATTTCCATACGATCCTCGGCGAATTGCTGCCCGGCCGCTTGGCGGAAGCATTGACGAAGCGGCTTGGCCTCTGGGGCGAGCTTGCCAACATGCCGGACCGCAAGCTGGAGGAGGCGGAAAGGCGGCTTGCCGACTGGTCGTTCGCTCCCAAAGGCACCGAAGGTTTTGCGAAGGCCGAGGTGACGGCGGGCGGGATCAGTACCGACGGGCTTTCGTCGCAGACGATGGAAGCGAAATCGGTGCCGGGGCTCTATGCCGTTGGCGAGGGAGTGGATGTCACCGGCTGGCTCGGCGGCTATAACTTCCAATGGGCCTGGGCGAGCGGCTGGGCCGCCGGACAGTCACTGTGATTGCTCGGGGAGATCCGGTCTAGAAGAAGGATTTCTTTCGAAGATCGTTGAGCAGGTATAAGGTGTCCTGGCGAATGTTGCCGATGGGCCAACTCATGCTCGCTGGTCTTCGTCTCGCGTGCGATGCTTTCGATTGTGTCGGCCAGCCTTGCCACTATCTGGCAGAGCTGAAGGGCTGCTTCGGGCTTCATCTGGTCTCCCCCCTTGCGAACGCGGCCCCCATGCCGCGATCCGCTATCCCACTAATATCACTGATCTAAGCCAAGTCGAACAGCAATCTGCCTCAATCTCTCCCTTGCCGCCGCCGCGGCGCAACCCATCTGGATCATCATGCCCTTCTCTCAGTTGCCGCCGATGCTCGGCGAAGCCCTCGCTGCCCGCGGCTATGCCGCGCCCACGCCTGTCCAGGCCGCCGTGCTGGAGCCGGAAGCGGAGGGGAGGGACCTTATCGTCTCCGCCCAGACGGGTTCCGGCAAGACTGTCGCCTTCGGTCTTGCCATGGCGCCCCAGCTGATCGAGCCGAACGGCGAGCTTCCCTATATCCGCGAACCGCTGGCGCTGATCATCGCACCGACGCGCGAGCTCGCGCTCCAGGTCAGCCGCGAGCTGATCTGGCTCTACGGAAAGGCCGGCGCCCGCATCGCCACCTGTGTGGGCGGCATGGACGCCTCGAAGGAGCGCCGCGCCCTCAGCCAGGGCGCGCATATCGTCGTCGGGACGCCGGGACGGCTGCGCGACCATCTCGAACGTGGCGCGCTCGATCTTTCCAACCTCCGCGTCGCCGTGCTGGATGAAGCGGATGAGATGCTCGACATGGGCTTTCGCGAGGATCTGGAGGAGATACTCGACGCGACGCCCCAGGAAAGGCGGACGCTTCTCTTCTCGGCGACCATGCCCAAGCCGATTGTCGCCTTGGCCAAGCGCTACCAGCGCGATGCGCTGCGCATCTCCACGGTCGGCGAGGATCGCGGCCATGGCGACATCAGCTATCAGGCGATGGCGGTCGCTCCGGCCGATATCGAGAATTCGGTCGTCAACCTGCTCCGCCTTCACGAGGCGGAATCGGCTCTGCTGTTCTGCGCCACGCGCGACAACGTGCGGCGGCTTCATTCGAGCTTGACCGAGCGCGGCTTCAGCGCCGTCGCCCTGTCGGGCGAGCATAGCCAGAACGAGCGTAACCAGGCACTGCAGGCGCTGCGCGACGGCCGCGCCCGGGTGCTGGTGGCGACCGACGTCGCCGCGCGCGGCATCGATCTGCCCAATCTCAGCCTTGTCGTCCATGTCGAGCTGCCGCGCGATGCCGAGACCTTGCAGCACCGCTCCGGCCGCACCGGGCGCGCCGGCAAGAAGGGAACCGCGATCCTCGTCGTGCCCTATCCGCGGCGGAAGCGGGTCGAATCGGTGCTGCGCGGCGCCCGCATCGTGGCCGAATGGATCAAGCCCCCGACACCGGAGGACATCCGCCGCAACGACCACCAGCGCCTGCTGGCCGCCCTGCTCGAGCCGGTTGAGATCGACGAGGCCGACCGTGAGCTGGCCGCGCGGCTGCTCGAGCAGAAGAGCCCGGAGGAGATTGCCGCCGCGCTTGTCCGGGCCCATCGCGCGCGGATGCCGGCGCCCGAGGAGATGGTCGATGCCGGTCCGGGGGAACGACCCCACAAGATCGGTCCGCGACCCGGGTTCGAGGATACCGTCTGGTTCCGCATGGACATCGGGCGGCGTCACAATGCCGACCCGCGCTGGATCCTGCCGCTGCTCTGTCGTCGCGGTCACATCACCAAGAACGAGATCGGCGCGATCCGCATCGCCGCCAACGAGACGATGTTCGAGATTCCGCGCGCCGCCGCCGGCAAGTTCGCCGCCGCGCTGAAGCGGACCGAAGACGGCGATCCGGAAGGCGAGGGCGGCGTCCGCATCGAGCCGGTGCAGGGCAAGCCGCGTGAAGCGGCGAGGCAGAACCGGCGTGCCGGGCCTCCGCCGCCTCGCCACAAGGCCAAGCCCTTCCGGCCCGGGCCCAAGCGGCAGCGGTGAGCGTGCGCGTCCTCGTCGATGCCGACGCTTGTCCGGTGAAGGACGAGATCTACAAGGTAGCCTGGCGGCACGGCGTGCCGGTCAGCATCGTCAGCAACAGCATGCTGCGCGTGCCGGACCATCCGCTGATCGAGCGGATCGTCGTCGGCACGGGCTTCGACGCGGCCGACGACTGGATCGCCGAAGCGTCGGACGCGGGGACGGTGGTGGTTACGGCCGACATCCTGCTGGCCGATCGATGCCTCAAGGCGGGAGCCGCCGTGATCGCGCCCAACGGCAAGCCCTTCACCGCCAATTCGATCGGCGCGGCCATCGCCACCCGGGCCATCATGGCGGACCTGCGCGCCGGCGGCGACTCCATCGGCGGGCCGCCGCCGTTCGCCAAGAGCGACCGCTCACGCTTTCTCTCGACGCTCGACGAGGCACTGGTGCGGCTGAGACGCGGCTGAGACGAACCGTTCGGCGTCGCTATCGCTCGCCTTGTCCTGTGCGTGGGGCCCTCCCTCGAGTCGAGGCCGTTTCGTTCATCTGGGATACAGGCTTCGGGGCCATTTTCGGCGCGGGCGTTAACCAAAAATACGGTTAACGGAGCGAGCGAGGGGCAGTTTTCTCATGGCGATGTACATCTATCAGACCGACGGACACCCCGTCGGCTTCCGTTTCAGCAATTTCATTCATGACATGGGCGGCCGACCGCTCGGCCGCATCCTCGGCACGCATGTCTACCGGATCGACGGCAGCTATGTGGGCGAGCTGTTCAAGGAGACGGTGGTGGCGAAGCCGACGGTGAACCCGCGGTCGATCCAGCCGGTCTCACCGCCGCCCGTCGTTCCCGCCCCCGGCGCGAGCTTTCGGCGCCGCGGACTCGTTGATTACGGATATCGTGACGTCTTCCATCTGCTCTGCGAGGGAGATCAGACCCCCCTGTACCTCGACGAGCCGATGGCGATCGCCGCTGAATAAGCGGTGGGCGCGGCGGCGGTCCCCCCTGCCGCCGCGCCACTACCCTTCCGCTAGATTTTCATCCGTGCCGCGACGCGATCGTTCACCAGTTTTTCGAGGACGGTGAGGGGCACAGAACCCTGCAGCAGCACCTGGTGGAAGTCCTTGATGTCGAAGCGGTCGCCGAGCTTCGCTTTTGCATCAGTGCGCAACCTGTCCCACATGATATGGCCGACCTTGTAGCTCGTCGCCTGGCCCGGCCAGACGGTGTAGCGATCGATCTCGCCCTGGCTGCGGCCGCGGGCGATGCCGGTAGTGGCGATGAAATAATCGGTCGCCTTCTCGCGGCTCCAGCGCTTGGAGTGAAGGCCCGTGTCGACCACGAGGCGGGTCGCCCGGAACAGGTACGACTGGAGCATCCCGGCCCGACCCAGCGGGTCGCCCTCGAACATCCCCATCTCGTCGGCCAGTTGCTCGGAATAGAGCGCCCAGCCTTCCGAATAGGCCGAATAGCCGCCCAGGCGCCGGATCAGCGGGATCTCCGTCGATTCCTGCGCCAGGCTGACCTGGAGATGGTGCCCCGGCGTCGCCTCGTGATGGGTTAGGGTGGCAAGGCCGAATTTCGGCCGGTCGAACGAATCGCGTAGGTTGATGTAATAGATGGCCGGACGCGAGCCATCGAGCGGGGCGCTGTCATAATAGCCGCCGGGCGCCCCGGCCTGGATGAGCGGCGGTACCCGTCGCACCTCGACATCAGCCTTGGGCAGCGTCGCGAACGCCTCGGGCAGCTTCGCGTTCATCGCTACGATCTGCCGGTTCAGTTGCGCGAGGAGCGCGGCGCGGCCTTCGTCGGTGTTGGGATAGAGCTGCTCGGGATCCTTGTTGAGCGCCGTGAGCCGGGCGCCGGCCGTGCCCTGCGTCAGGCCGTGGGCCCTCAGGATCGGATCGAGTTGAGCCTCGAGATCCGCTACCTGCTCGAGCCCGAGCTGGTGGACCTCCTCGGGCGTCATATTGGTCGTGGTCGAAGCCTTGATCGCGCCGTCATAATAGGCCTCGCCATCTGGCAGCCGCCAAACGCCGGCATCATGGGTAGCGCGGGTGCGCAGGTCAGTGACGGTGGCGATCTGGCGGTCCAGAGCCGGGAACACGGCGCTCGCGACGATCCTCTCCGCCTTGGCGGCATAGTCGTCGCCGAGGCTTGCCTCCTTCGCCCTCCGCGCGATCGAGGCGACGAGGATGGTATCGGCCGCCGGCTGATCGCGCAAAGTCCGGAGCTGCTTCAGGGTCGTGTCGAGGATATAGTCGGGCGCGAAAACGCCCTTGGCGGCGTCGGTCTTCTGCCGCTCCAGGCTCTGGTCGAGCGCGGTCGGGAATTGCGAAAGGCGCGAGAGATAAGCGTCGGCGTCCGCTGCATTCCCGATGCTGTGCTGCGTATCGAGAAAGTCCGGTACGCCGCGATAGGGGCCGGTCAGCTGGCTGATCACATAAGGCGCGAAACGCCCTCCGGCCGATCCGTACGAGAAGCGTTCATTGGCCTCGATGCCCCTCACCAGACCATATTCGACGACGTCGTAATCGATCGCCGTTTCGTAGGAGAGCCTGTCACGGTCGACGCTGCGAAGCTCGGCCAGCTCCGCTTTAGATCGCGCCAGCTCCCTGGCCTCGCCGGCCGCCGAATAATCGCTGAGCCTGCTCCTCAGATGCGCCCGTTCGTCCTTGTCGAGGCCGAGGCCGGTCGCGCGCTCGGGGCTGTCCTCCAGCCGGCCGTAAAAGAAGCGGTCGAGCATGGCCTTGAGCCGCGCGCCCTCGCCGCCGGCGGTAGCGGTTCCGCTCTGAGCCATCACCGAATAGCCCGGCAAGGATGCACTGAGTGCCACCACGCCCGCCGACGCCATGAAAGACCTGCGATCCATATACGCTCTCCCGATCTTGCGTTTGGGGAGCAGGGCTAAGGATCGGGCGGCGGACTGTCTACCTGCGCGAAACCGTGGCGGCCGCCCGATCTTCCCAGCCGCCGCCGAGCGCCAGGAAGAGGGCGATCTGGTTGGTCGAAAGCTGCGCTTCCGACTGGGCCAGCGCCGCTTCGGTCTCGGCAAGCGAGCGCTCGGCGTCGAGCACGATCTGGAAGGGATCGCGCCCCGCCTCGAAGCGAAGCCGGGCGATCCGGGCGGCCTCGGCGCTCTGCGTCCTCGCGCGGCGCAGCGTGGCGACACGGTCGAGCTCCTTGGCATAGCGGGTGAGGGCGCTCTCCGTTTCCTCCAGCGCGCGCAGCCACGTACCGTCGAAGCGGGCGAGGGCGGCGTCGCCCTCCGCCTCGGCCTGGGCGATGCGAGCGCGGGCGACCGAAGTGTTGGGGAATGTCCAGGAAATGAGCGGCCCCAGCGCATAGCGGAACGCCCCGCCCGTGAAGAGATCGCCGATCGCGGCGGCGGTGGCACCGATCGAGCCGCCAAGGCTGATATCCGGGTAGAGCTCGGCCGTGGCCACGCCGATGCGCGCGGTCGAGGCGGCGAGCTCGCGCTCGGCCTGACGGATGTCGGGCCGGCGGCTGAGCAGCGAGGCGCCGTCGCCGACGGGAATGGCTGCGGTGATGACGGGTGGCGTATCGCACGAAGCGACCTCCTGCGGGAACTCCGCCGGGGGGCGGCCAGTCAGCACCGACAGGCGATAGAGCGCCGTCTGTCGCTGCGCCTCCAGAGTCGGAATAGCGGCGCGGGTCTGCTCCAGAAGGGCGCCGGCCTGGTTGGTCTCGAGCGCCGTGCCACGCCCGCCCTCCAGCAGGCGGCGCGTCAGGTCGTAGGTCTGCTCCTGCAGCGTCACGCTTCGTCGGGCGACTTCCAGTTGGCGCCCGGCATTGCAGGCGTCGGCATAGGCTCGCGCCGTCTCGGCGGCGACGGTGATGCGCGTGAAGTCGAAGGCGGCCTGCACGGCTTCCAGATCGGCGCGGCTTGCCTCGACGGCGCGGCGGATGCGGCCGAACAGGTCGAGTTGATAGCCGACGTCGAGCCCGACGTCGTAGATTTCACCCTCGTCCATCGCCTCGTCCAAGCCGTTGATGGCGCCGGACGGGCGGCTGTAGGTGGCGCTGGCGCTGACCGTTGTCGAGGGCAGCCGACCGCTCCGTACCTCGCGCAGCACGGCGCGCGATCGCGCCAGATTGGCGGCGGCGACGCGAAGGTCCGTATTGTAGGTCAAGGCCTCCTCGACGAGCCCGTCCAGCACCGGATCGTCGTAGAGGCTCCACCAGTGACCGGGCGGCTCGTCGCCGGTGAAGGCCGGAGATTCGCCGCCCATGAAGGCGGACTGACCGGGCGCGCCCGGCGCGGGGGACGTATAGTCGGGGCCGACCGTAGCGCAGCCTGTCAGCGCCAACGCGCCCACGATGGGAAGCAGGGAGCGGATCATTTGGCGGGTCCTTCCGGCGCCGTCAGCGGGTCGTGGGGCGTCCCGCCATAGGCCGTGGGATAGTGGGTCTCCTTCTCGACGCGCTTCGGGAAGAAGCGGCTCCAGCCGCGCGTCACCACATAGAAGACCGGCGTGAAGATCAGGCCGAAGAGGGTGACGCCCAGCATGCCGAACACGACCGCCGTGCCAAGCGCCTGGCGCATCTCGGCGCCCGGCCCCACCGCGATGGCGAGTGGCAGCACACCGAAGATGAAGGCGAAGCTGGTCATCAGGATGGGCCTGAGGCGCGAGCCGGCGGCGTGCACTGCTGCGTCGAAGCGATCCATGCCCTGGTCCTCCTCGGCCTGTTTGGCGAATTCGACGATCAGGATCGCATTCTTGGCGGCGAGCGCGATCAGCACGACAAGACCGATCTGCGTCAGGATGTTGTTGTCCATGCCGCGCAGATTCACGCCGAACATAGCCGCCAGAATACACATGGGCACGATCAGGATGACGGCGAGCGGCAGGGTCAGCGCCTCATATTGCGCCGCCAGCACCAGGAAGACGAACACCACGGCCAGCAGGAAGATGAGGGCAGCGGTATTGCCCGCCGCCTTCTCCTGGAAGGCGAGGCCGGTCCATTCATAGCTGAATCCCGGCGGCAGCTTTTCGGTGGCCAGTTGCTCCATCGCTCCCAGCGCCGCGCCGGACGAGACGCCGGGCGCGGACGAGCCTTGCAGCTCGGCCGCCGGGAAGAGGTTGTAACGGACGACGCGCACCGGGCCGCTGTCCTCGCGAACGGTCGCGACGGAGGAGAGGGGCACCATCTCCCCGCTCGCCGAGCGGACCTGGAGACGGCCGATGTCCGCGCGGTCGTTGCGCGAGGTCGGCTCCGCCTGGGCCGTCACGCGGAAGGTGCGGCCGAACAGGTTGAAGTCGTTGACATAGGTCGAGCCCAGATAAGTGCCGAGCGCTTCGAAAATCTGCGCCGGCTGGACACCCAGCAATTGCGCGCGGTCGCGGTCGACATCGGCCTCCAGACGCGGCGAGCCAGTGTTGAACAGCGAGAAGACCTGGGTGACTTCAGGAACCTGTTGGGCCGACATCATCATGTCCATGGTGACGCCGGCGAGCGCGTCATAGCCGGCGCCCGAGCGGTCCTGGATCATCATCATGAAGCCGCTGCCGTTGCCGAGGCCCGGCACGGCCGGCGGCGCGATGAAGAAGACCATCGCCTCGTCGATCTGGGCCGCGATCTTACCGGTCAGCTGCTGGGACAGGACGGTTGCGCTCATCGAAGGATCGCGACGCTCCTCGAAGTCAGAGAGCTTCAAGAACATGGTGGCCGCGTTGGAGGCCTGGGAGAAGCTTGAGCCGTCGAGGCCCGCGAAGGTCGCGGAGTCGATGACGCCCTCCGTCTCCATGGCGATCTCGCGGGTGCGGTCGAGCACCGCCGCGGTGCGCTCCAGCGACGCACCGGGAGGAAGCTGGACGACGCCGATCAGGAAGCCCTGGTCCTGCTCGGGGATAAAGCCCGTCGGCGTATCCATCAGCCGCCATCCGGTAAGGGCGAGAAGGCCGGCATAGACGACGAGCACGATGGTCGTCATGCGCACCAGCCTGGCGGTGAGCTTCCCGTAATTCTCCGAAAGCCAGTCGAAGCCCTGGTTGAACTTGGCGGCGCCGACACGGACGGGACGCAGCCAGCGGGGGCCGTGGTCTATCTCATTATCCTTGTGCGGCTTCAGCAGCAGCGCCGCCATGGCGGGCGACAGGGTCAGCGAGATGAGGAGCGAAATCAAAGTCGCCGCCGCGATGGTTACGGCGAACTGGCGGTAGAAGATGCCGGGAATGCCCGACACGAACGCCGTCGGCACGAACACCGCCACGAGCACGAGGCCGATGGCGATCAGCGCGCCCGAGACCTCGCGCATCGTCCGGTGCGCCGCCTCGCGCGGCGTCAGGCCGTTGCGGACATGCTTCTCCACCGCCTCGACGACGACGATGGCGTCGTCGACGACGATGCCGACCGCCAGCACCAGCGCAAACAGCGACAACGAGTTGATCGAAAAACCGAGCGCGAGTTGCACGGCGAACGTGCCGACGAGCGCGACGGGAATGGCTATGATCGGGATGATCGCCGCCCGCCAGGTCTGGAGGAAAACCAGAACCACGAGCATGACGAGCACGATCGCTTCGAGCAGCGTCTCCTGCACCGCCTCGACCGAGGCCTGAACATATTCGGTGGGGTTGTAGGGAATCGAATATTGGATGCCGGCGGGGAAGTCCTGGGAGGCGTCCTCCATCTCGTTCAGCACCTGTTCCGCCGCCGCCAGAGCATTGGAGCCGGGCTGCTGGATCATCGCCAGCGCCACGCCGCGCTTGCCACTGAAAGTACCCTGGATGCCATAGTCCTGCGATCCCAGCTCGACCCGGGCGACGTCGCGGACGCGGGTGATGGCGCGCGTCTCCGGATCGGTCTTGATGACGACGTCGGCGAACTGGGAAGGGTCGCTGAGTCGCCCCTGCACCTGGATCGGGAGCTCGAAAGCCGGATTGCCGGAGGCGAAAGGAGGCTGGCCGATCGCGCCGCCCGCCACTTGCACATTCTGACTGCGGAGCGCCTGGACGATCTCGCCGGCGGTGAGGTTGCGCGCCGCCGCGCGGTCCGGATCGATCCACACACGCATCGAATAATTGCCGCCGCCGAACACCTGGACGCCGCCGACCCCTTCGATGCGCAGCAGCCGGTCGCGTAGGTTAGTATTGGCGTAGTTGCCGATATAGTCGATGTCGAGGTTGGGGTTCGTCGAGGTCAGCGCGACGATCATCAGGAAGCCTTCGGACTGCTTCGCGACCGTGACGCCTATGCGCCGCACTTCCTCCGGCAGGCGCGGTTCCACCAGCGCCACGCGGTTCTGCACCAGCACCTGCGCCTCGTCGAGATCGGTGCCGGCCTTGAAGGTGACGGTGATCGCAGCCTGTCCCGCCGACGTCGACGACGACGTCATGTAAAGCATGTTCTCGACGCCGTTGATCTCCTGCTCCAGCGGCGCGGCGACCGTTTCGGCCATCGTCTCGGCGGTGGCGCCGGGATAGAAGGCCTGGACGCTGATCGTCGGCGGCGCGATCTCCGGATATTGGGAGAGCGGCAGTTGCGGATAGGAGAAGGCGCCGATCAGGGTGATGAACACCGCGATCACCGACGCGAAGATCGGCCGCTCGATGAAGAAGGAGGATATGTTCATGTTTGACTATCCTCAGCGCGCGGCCGCGGCCGGCGTCGCGATGGACGCCGGGGGCGCGTTGGCGGGCTCCACAGCGTTGCCTTCCTGTATCGTGGCCGGCTTGATCTGGCCCGCCTTTGCGGTGACCTTCTGCCCCGGCATGGCGCGCTGGATGCCGCCGATAATGACGCGCTCGCTCGCCTCAATGCCGCTGCGGATCACGCGGAGGTCGCCGAGCGTCGGCCCAAGCTCGACCGGCTTCGGCACGACGCTGCCTTCCTTGTCGACGACGTAGACGAGCTTGCGCGCGGCGTCGGTGACGATGGCGGTATCCGGCAGCAGCATCGCGCGATAGGGCTCGGTGCCGGCGAGACGCAGATGGCCGAACATGCCGGGTTTCAGGAAGCCGTCCGGATTCTGGACGACCGCCCGGGCTCGGACCGTGCCGGCGCCGGTGTCGATGCTCGTGTCGACGAAATCGAGCGTGCCGGCATGGGCATAGGTGCTTTCGTCCTGCAGGCGGATGCGGACGGGCTTGCCGCGTGCGGCTCCCGAATTCTGCCGCTGATATTTGAGCAGCAGCGCTTCCGAGCCTTCGAAGGCGAAGTGGATGGGGTTGGTCGATACGATTGTGGTGAGCACCGTCTGGTCGGCCGTGACGCTGTTGCCGACGTCGACCAGTCGCTCCGACACTCGGCCGGAGATCGGCGCCTGGACACTGGTGAAGCCGACGGTGAGCTGGTTGGCCCGAACGGCGGCGCGGGCGGCGTTGACGTCGGCGACCCCGGTGCGCACCGCCGCCTGGCGCGCCTCCACTTCTTCCTTGCTGGCGGCTTGCGACGCGGCCAACGTTTGCGAGCGCGCCAGCTCGGTCCGCGCATTGGCGAGCGAGGCCTCGGCGCGCGCCAGCTGCGCTCGCGCCTGATCGAGCTGCGCCCGGGCGGGACGGGCGTCGACCGTGAACAGCGTTTGCCCCGCCTCGACATACTGGCCGTCGCGGAAGTGGACGCGCTGCAGATAGCCGGTGACGCGCGGCTTTACCTCGACGCGCTGGATCGCCTCGAACCGGCCGACATAATCGTCCCAGTCGACGACTTGCTGCACCAGCGGGGTCGCGACGGTCACCTGCGGCGCTGGCGGGGGCGCCGCTGAATCGCCCGACGAGCAGCCGGCCAGAAGCAGCGTGAGGGCGGCGGTCGCCGCAGCCAAGCTCTTGAGTTTCATGCGAAGTTGTCCCGTAAACGCTTGTGCGGCGAACATGTGTCCGCCCCCTTCCGCCAAGCCCTCGTGCCTACGGCGGATGACGCACCTATGAAGGCGTTCAGGCGATGTCAACAATTGTGGACATAAAAGTCAGCACTCGTTGACGAAGCCAAACGCTATGGTATTGAAAGCCATGAAATGTTCCGACATCGGGCCGGCGCGCACCCGCAACGCCGCCGCCACCCGCCACGCAATCCTTCTCGCCGCCACCGGGCGCTTCCTCCAGGACAGCTATGAATGCGTCGGCCTTCGCGACATCGCCCGCGACGCCGGCATCGACGTCGCCCTCGTCAGCCGCTATTTCGGCAGCAAGGAAGAGCTGTTCGCCCAGGTTCTGCGCGGCGAGGGCGAGGAAAAGGCGCCGCTGGAGGGAGATCCGACCGACCTTCCGTCCCGCCTCGCCGACCTGATGCTCGACAAGGGTTGCGAGAACGACCGCGACAATATCGAACGTCTGCTCATCATCCTGCGCTCCGCTTCATCGCCCAAGGCGGCCGAGATCGTCCGCGGCGCCCTCCGCCACGACATGCTGGA
This sequence comes from Allosphingosinicella sp., assembly GCF_036570505.1. Taxonomy (GTDB): domain Bacteria; phylum Pseudomonadota; class Alphaproteobacteria; order Sphingomonadales; family Sphingomonadaceae; genus Allosphingosinicella. Next base: position 26,024 of record NZ_DATCYB010000054.1, read on the forward strand.
GCCGTTCGCCGAGCTGATCGGCGGCCGCAACGCGGCCCTCAGATCCAGCTTCGTCATGGCCATCTTCATGGGCACCACGATCCTGCGTACCGTCATGCAGGTGGGGCCGCTCTGCGAGGAGGACAGGGGGATCGTGCGCCGCAAGCTGGAGCAACTGTTCGAGGCGGCCCTGTGCGAAGCGGAGCAGCGGCCGTAGGCCATCGAAATCACGGAGATGGAGGCCCGAGCCGGAATCGAACCGGCGTGCAAGGATTTGCAGTCCTCTGCGTAACCACTCCGCCATCGGGCCGCCAGGGAGCGCAAATGGGCGGGTGGGCATCGTCTGTCAAGCAGGTCCGGGCGCTGTCCGCCAGCGGACGCTCGTGTCCGGAAACGAACAGTAGGCACGCCGCCGCCTGGCGCCGATCCTGGTGGTGAAAGGCGCGGCCGTTCCGATTTCCCACTGGCATGGCTCTTGCTGCCGCTCGTCCATGAATTCGCAAGACTCTCTGCTTGGCCTTCGCCGGTCGGATGGTTAGAAGCCAGAGACGTGCATAGTGTATTGCGCTACTAAGACAGTTGTGCGAATAGGGGCCGAATGACCGAGCATAATTTCGAGCATATGCGCCGCGCCATGGTGGCGAGCCAGTTGCGGACGACGGGGGTCAATGATCCGCGCGTCGTCGCCGCGATGGGCGCCGTGCCGCGCGAGCGTTTCGTGCCGGACGACCGGATCACCGTGGCCTATGCCGACGCGCTGGTGCCCCTCGGAAACGGGCGCCAGCTCAACACACCGATGTCGCTTGGGAGGCTGCTGACCGAGGCGCGGCCGCGCGAGGACGATCAGGCGCTCGTGATCGGCGCCGCCACCGGCTACGCCGCCGCCGTGCTGGCGCGGATGGTTCGCTCGGTCGTCGCGGTGGAGGAGGATGCGGCGCTGGCCGCCGCGGCCAAGGCCGCGCTCAAGGGCACCAACGCGAAGCTGGTCGAAGGGCCGCTCGCCAAGGGCTACAAGAAGGGTGCGCCCTATGACCTCATTCTTATCGACGGCGCGGTCGAGTTGATTTCTGATGCGCTCGTCGACCAGCTCGCCGAGCGCGGCCGGCTCGTGGCGGCGATCCTCGACAATGGCGTCGCGCGTATCTCGATCGGCCGCCGCGGGGGCGGCGGATTCGGCACGGTGGCAGTGGCGGACGCCGCCTCGGCCATTCTCCCGGGGTTCGAGAAACCCCGTGGTTTCACCTTCTAGAAAGCGGAGTAGGGCGTAATGCGGGGAGGCTTATTGACCGCGACAGGACTGGCGGCATTGCTGGTCGCCGGGGCCGGGCAGTCGCAGACGACGGCGCCGCAGCAGCCGGTGTCGCCGGCGCAGGCGGAGGTGCCCGACCAGGCCGACACGGAGACGCTGCGCGAGGCGCTGGTCCAGACGTACCGGACCAATCCGACGCTGACCGGCCAGCGGGCTCAGGTCCGCACCCTCGACGAGGATGTGGCGATCGCCAAGGCGCAGGGACGACCGCAGATATCGGCGACGGCCGGCGTCAACCAGGATCTGACCCGTACCGGAGGCGGCAATGGCCGCAATTTCAGCGCCGGAGTCGATGTCAGCCTCCCTTTATTTCAGGGCGGCCGGGTCAGGAACTCGGTCCGCGCCGCTGACGTCCGGGTCCTCGCCGGCCGCGCCACCCTGCGCGCCACCCAGGGCGATATTTTTACGGAAGCGGTGGCAGCTTATATGGACGTCATCCGCGACCGGTCGGTGGTGACCTTGAATCGCAATCAGGTGCAGGTACTCGAGACCAACCTTCAGGCGAGCGAGGACCGGTTCGAGGTCGGCGACCTGACCCGCACCGACGTCGCCCAGTCGGAGGCCCGGCTGTCGCTGGCGCGCAGTACCCTCGCCATCGCAGAAGGGCAGCTTGACGCCAGCGAGGAGAATTACCGCCGCGTGATCGGCGAGCTTCCCGGCGATCTGCAGCCGCCGCCGCCCCTGCCGCCGCTCCCCGAAACGCCGGACCGCGCCGTCGAAATCGCGCTCGCCAACAATCAGGACCTCGTCTCGATCCAGAACCAGGTTCGCGCGGCCGGCCTCGACGTGCGCGTCGCCAGCGCCGATCGCCTGCCGACCGTCGAGGCGATCGGATCGGGCCGCTACACCAATTTCCTGGGCTCCCAGGACGAACGCTTCGGCACTGCCCCGGGCGAGCTTCCCAACACCGAAACCACCACGGGCATCGGCGTCCAGGCGAGAATTCCGCTCTACCAAGGCGGCATAGTCGGCGCCCGCGTCCGCCAGGCGCAGGCTTTCCAGAGCCAGCTCATCGAGCAGGGGATCGAGATCGAGCGCGCCGTCGTCGCCAATACCCGCGCCGCCCTGTCCAGCTACCAGGCCGCGCGCGACGCCATTGAATCGAACGAGATCGCGGTCGCGGCCAACCAGCTCGCCCTCGAAGGCACGCGCGCCGAGCAAAGCGTCGGCACCCGCAACGTGCTTGACGTGCTCAATGCCGAGCAGGAACTGCTGAACAGTCAGGTGGCGCTCGTCACCGCCCGCCGCGACGCCTATGTCGCGGGCTTCCAGTTGCTGAACGCCATGGGTCAGGCGGAGGTCGAGGACCTCAACCTCGACGGCGGATATATCTACGATCCGGCCGTCAATTACGAGCGGGTCTCGGACCGCGCCTCGGATTGGGATTCGGATCCGGAGCCGAGGCCGGTCGCCACGCGCACCGTCTACGGCCCGCCCGAAAACACCCCCGTGACACCGCCCACCGAATAAGCGATAAGGCCTTCGTTATGGGGGATATTAACCGTGATCCGTCGATGGAAGAGATACTGGCTTCCATCAAGAGGGTGATCGCCGAGGACGGCCGCGCGCCCGCGCGTCCGCCGCGCGACGACCGCTCCGAGGATCAGCCGATGGAGGCGCCGGTGGAAGAAGACGTTCTCGAACTCAGCGATCCGGTGTCCGAAGCGGACGGACTCACGTCC
>NZ_DATCYB010000055.1:0-16845 GCF_036570505.1 Allosphingosinicella sp.
CGACCGGCCCATCTATGAAGTTCGCAGCGGCGGCAGCTTGCGCCTCCTCGACGCGCGAACCGGTGATCCGGTGGCGATCGACGAGCGGCTCGCAACGGAGATCGCCCGCTCGGCCTATCACCACGAGGCTCCCGTGAGGCAAGTCACTTTCCTTCAAGAGCCGAAACTGGAGGCGCGGGATTTTTCGGGGTCGATGTGGAGGGTCGATTTCGCGAACGAGGACAATAGCAGCAGCTATGTCTCAGCCGAGACCGGCCAGCCGCTCGTCGACCGCACCGATACCTGGCGCGTCTGGGATTTCGTCTGGATGCTCCACAACATGGACTATGCGAACCGGACGAGCTTCAACCATCCGCTGATCATCTTCGCGGGCTTCAGCGCGCTGTGGCTTTCTTTCACCGGCTTTTACCTGCTGTTCAAGAGCTTCAGGCGTCGCGAGTTTCGCTGGATCCTCGGCCGGGAGAAGGCCTGAGTTATCCCACACATAAGATCGGCAGCGACCGCTTGGTCCCCGTTGCTGCCGCTGAGGCGCCCGTCACCCCCACAACGGGCGCCTCTTAATTTGAGGGTAGAGCTTCACGTGGGACCGCGCCCAGCGCGAACTTCAAGCCCTCTGAGAAGGCAGCAAATGAGCGACGGGAGCGATAAGGCCGCCCGAGAGGACGCACTCCGACGCGGCCGCCAAATCAGGAGCGAAATAGCGGTCTGAGGCCCAATGGTCCGCGAAGGACCGGACCGCCGCATGCGCTGTCTCGAGCGCGGTCGAGCTTCTGAGCGGCCTGTGGAAGTCGATGCCTTGCACAGCGGCCAGGAGCTCCACGCCGACCACCCCGGCCGCATTCTCAGCCATGTCCAAGAGCCGACGGCTTGCATGAGCGGCCATGGAGACATGGTCTTCCTGGTTGGCCGAAGTGGGAATGGAGTCGACGCTCGCCGGATGGGCAAGTTGCTTGTTCTCGGACACGAGCGCTGCCGCCGTTACTTGGGCGATCATGAAGCCCGAATTGACGCCGCTGTCGCGGACCAGAAAGGCGGGCAGGCCGCTCATTTTCGGATCGACGAGAAGGGCCGTGCGGCGCTCCGAAAGCGATCCGATTTCTGCCAGGACGATAGCGAGCTGATCCGCCGCGATCGCGACCGGCTCCGCATGGAAGTTCCCGCCAGAGACGATGTCCCCATTGTCGGCGAACACCAACGGATTGTCGCTGACGGCGTTCGCCTCGATCAGCAGGGTAGCGGCCACAGCCTCGATAACATCGAGGCAGGCTCCCATCACCTGGGGCTGGCAGCGCAGCGAATAGGGATCCTGCACACGGTTGTCATTCTTCAAGTGGCTGGCGCGAATGGCGCTGCCCTGTAGGAGACATCTAAGTGCACCGCCGACGGCGATCTGGCCTTTTTGGCCGCGCATCTCATGAATGCGTGGATCGAACGGGGCGTCCGATCCTTTCATGGCGTCCACGGAAAGGCCGCCGGCGACCAATGCGCTGCCGAAAACATGCTCCGCCTGAAACAGGCCGGCGAGCGCCAGCGCCGTTGAGACCTGGGTTCCATTCAGGAGCGCGAGCCCTTCCTTCGGCCCCAGCGAAAGGGGCTTAAGGCCGACCCGCCGAAGTGCTTCGGCGGCCGGCATTTTGACACCCGCGAGAAAGGCCTCCCCGATGCCGATCAGCGTGGCGGCGATATGGGCCAGGGGCGCAAGGTCCCCCGAGGCGCCGACGGATCCCTTGGCCGGCACGAGTGGGGTCACCTGATTGTCGAGCAGCCCGATGAGCGCATGCAATACGTCGCGCCGAACCCCGGATGCGCCCCGAGACAGGCCCACAACCTTCAGGAAGATGATCAGCCGAACAATGTCGTCAGGTAGTGGATCGCCGATGCCGGCGGCATGGCTGAGGACGAGATTGAGCTGCAGCTGCTCGAGCTGGCTGGTGTCGATGCGGGTGCTGGCGAGCAGCCCGAAACCAGTGTTGACGCCATAGGCGGTCTCGCCGTCTTCGATCAGCTTCGCGACGACCTCAGCGCTCTCATCGACCGCCCGCCACCGCTCCGCGGAGAGGCTGACCAGGACCGGCGCAGACCAGACGCTCCGCAGTTTCGCGAGATCGACAGGCTGCTCAGCCAGATGAACGGTCTTCATCGGCGGCTAGCGACCGAGGGCAGGTCCAGGCCTCTTTCGCGCGCGCAATCGAGAGCGATTTCATAGCCGGCATCGGCGTGACGCATGACGCCGGTGGCGGGATCGTTCCATAGCACCCGCTCGAGGCGACGGGCGGCGTCCTCTGTGCCATCGCAGACGATGACCATGCCGGAATGTTGTGAGAAGCCCATACCCACACCGCCGCCATGGTGGAGCGAGACCCAGGTGGCTCCGCTCGCAGTGTTGAGGAGGGCGTTGAGCAGCGGCCAGTCGGAAACCGCGTCCGAGCCGTCTCGCATGGCTTCCGTTTCGCGGTTGGGGCTGGCGACAGAGCCGGAGTCCAGATGATCGCGGCCGATCACGATCGGACCCTTGAGCTCGCCCGAGGCGACCATTTCGTTGAACTTCAGGCCGATCCGGTGGCGGTCGCCGAGCCCGACCCAGCAGATGCGGGCCGGTAGACCCTGGAACGCAATGCGCTCACGCGCTTCGTCGAGCCAATCGTGGAGATGAGCATCGGTAGGAAGCAGCGCTTTGACGGCGGCGTCGGTCTTGTAGATATCCTCCGGGTCTCCGGACAGCGCGACCCAGCGGAACGGTCCGACACCCCGGCAGAAGAGAGGACGGATATAGGCGGGGACGAAGCCGGGGAAGGCAAACGCGTCCTCAACACCTTCTTCCTTGGCAACCTGGCGGATATTATTCCCATAGTCGACCACTGGAACATCCATGCGCCACCAGTCGAGCATGGCCGATACGTGGGTCGCTATCGAAGCACGAGCGGCCTTCTCGACAGCCTTGGGATTGCTGATCCGCTTGTCCTCCCATTCCTCGACGGTCCAGCCGGCCGGAAGATAGCCGTTCACGACATCATGCGCGGAGGTCTGGTCGGTCACGATATCCGGGCGCATATTACGGCTGACCATCTCCGGCAGGATCTCCGCCGCGTTGCCCAGGAGCCCGACTGAAAGTGGCCGCTTCTGCTCTACCGCTTCCTCGATGAGCAGCATGGCATCATCGAGTGTGTCTACCGCGACGTCGAGGTAGCGGGTCTCGATCCGCTTCTCGATCCGCGATGGCTGACATTCGATCGAGAGCGAAGCGGCACCCGCGAGACTGGCCGCCAACGGCTGGGCGCCGCCCATTCCGCCAAGGCCGGACGTCAGAATCCACCGGCCGGAGAGGTCGCCGCCGAAATGCTTCCGGCCCATCTCCACGAAAGTCTCGTATGTGCCCTGCACGATGCCCTGGCTGCCAATGTAGATCCAGGGGCCGGCGGTCATCTGGCCGTACATCATCAGTCCGGCACGATCGAGTTCACTGAATTTGTCCCAGGTTGCCCAGTGCGGCACCAGGTTGGAGTTGGCGATGAGCACGCGAGGCGCGTCGGTATGCGTCCTGAAGACGCCGACGGGCTTTCCGGACTGGACGAGCAGCGTCTGGTCGCTCTCAAGGCGCTTGAGGGCCGAGACGATGTTTTCGAACGCTTCCCAGTTGCGGGCGGCCTTCCCGATGCCTCCATAAACGACGAGATCCTCAGGACGCTCAGCGACCTCGGGATCCAAGTTATTCATAAGCATGCGGAGAGGCGCTTCCGTCAGCCAAGACTTTGCTGACAGTTCTACGCCTCGGGGAGCCTTCACAACCGGGCGATTGGGAAGATCATCACTACGAGCCAATTACCTTCTCCTTTGTAGGCGACGAGCACCGAGCTTCACTCGCCCTTCTGCTTTTTCTATCGAAAGACTGTCCGGGCCCGAGATCAGGTGCTTCGGCCGCGCCGCCGCCCATGAACACCGCCTCGCGGAAAATAACCCTCCCGTCAGGAAGCGCCCGTCGTCCAACCGCAGCGAGTCACAACCTGTATAGACATGTCTATATCTAGGCCAAGAGAGTGACAAGAGCAGACAGCATGAGAACGTTCGGCACGCGAAGTTCACGCGCCGCCAAGCATGACGCTTCCGGCGGGTGTCGGCTCGTTGTGAGGGGTTCAGTCGACCGTGAACGTGTCGCTGAATTCGAACCTGGAGCCGGGGTGGATGAGGCGCGCGTAAGATACGAGCCTCGACCTGCTCCAAGTCTGTCGTATCAAAAGGAGCGCCGGTTCGCCTTCCTTCATGTTAAGAAGGTCGCGAGCCTTGGTATCAGGCATCAAGGCTCGCACCGTATGGTCCACCCTTTCGAGGGGTGCGATCTTGACGAGATACTCGTTCGGCGTCTGTTGGGAAAAATCCATCTTGCCGTAATCGGGAGCGGCTGAGGCGAGGACGAACCGCTCCTCAAGCTGGATCGGCAGGCCTGCTTCATGGTGGACGATGAGAGAGTGGAAAATCGGTGTGCCGACTCCCACTCCCAACAACGCCGCCGTCTTTCGATGGGCCTTTTCGCCAACGTTCTGGACCACTTTGGCGTGATATTCATGCCCCCGGGAGCGGATCTCATCGGCGATGTTACGTATAGCAATGATATGGCCTTGGCGGGGCGGCTCCGCGATGAACGAACCCACCCCGGGCAAACGGACGATGATGCCGGCGTTCTGGAGTTCGCGAAGGGCTCGGCTCGCGGTCATTCGCGACACCCCAAACTGTTGCACCAGTTCGGCCTCGGACTGCAGCCTGTCTCCTGGCTTCAATTCCCCGCTGCTTATCGCGTGCAGCACATACTGTTTGATCGCGACATATCGAGGCTCTGGAGCTCGTTCGTTGATGTCAAACCTGCCTTTGTACGCTGCCGTAGCCATTGAACCCGTCCCCCACGCCTCGCGGCGACCCCACTTCTTCTATATATGTATATGCTAGTTAGCAGGTATGACCGATCTCAGAAACCAGCTTCCTTCACACCATCAACTTCGCTAAAATTTGATGGCAAAGAGCGCTTCCGCGCTCCCAGGATCTTCGCGGCCCACCTGGAGAAGGTGGCGAGCTAGCGATGGGATAGCGTGGCCGGATGCAGCATCATTGGGGCTAATGCCCGGCCCACTATGCACGCAGGCGTTCCGGTCCGCTAGCGGCGCTCATCCGACAGACGGGCCACGTCGCCCGCGGCCGATGGACCAGCTTACGTCCCCTTCGCGCATGATCCCGGCGACTGACTTTCCCACGTGCCGATCGAGCACCGGCCGCCATGGCACTAACGTAAATTCCTTCGCTTTCGCAATGAGCGCATAGCGGCCACTCGCAAGCTCGACCGGCCGACGCAGTACGCCCTCAATCTGCTCGCCTGGGCACGTCTCGACAAAGCCCATGCCGAGTTCGTCGGAGAGCTGCCCGGCATTGCGCAACAACTCTCGGCGCTGGAGCGCCGGCAGCATGTCGGATCGGTAGCGAACGGCGCCATTCGTCTCGACGGCAAACCCCTGCGCGATCAGCCATTGCCGGCGGCGTGCCTGGGCATCCCGGACCGCAGCGCCGAATCCGCTTTCGCGCAACGGCTCGGATGTATCGGCGACCAGCTCGCGATCGAGCCAGGTGACGGCATCGGCGCCGACCAGTTGCTCGATCGGCCGAGAAGACAGCAGTTCGACGCGCACCGGCGCCTCGCGCGCGCGGCCTGCCTCGTAGCGCGACACCTGGTCGAGATGGTCCGCCGCGATCGACCAGCTTCCATCGGGTTCGCGGATCGCGAGCCCTGCGCGCCGCATCGCTTCGAGGCGGCGAACATGCGTCTCGGCGAACGCTTCGGTTGCCGAGGGATCGTGCGTCAGATGCGCGTCGACCGAATAGCGTCCGGCATTGCCCTCGGCGACCGCGACGATGGTGCGATCGGCCGGCCTTGGCCCGCGCGCCACCGGCGCGATCCGGATCACCGTATCGGTGGCCAGCGGCGCGAGCGCATCGCCGCGCCCGATGTCGACATAATGGGTACGGCCGTCGGTCGCCTCGACGATCAGATAATGCCGGTCGCGCAGTTCGTCCGACAGGCCGCGCTCGACGACGCGGCCGACCAACCCCCGCGCGCCAGAAACGGAAGGGTCGTAGATCACCCGGTCGGCAGGCGCCGGGGCATCGCCGCGCCCAGCAAAGGCGCGCTGCATCGTGCGGATGATGTCGCCGCGCTCGCCCATCCGTCGCAGCGTCTCTTCCAAGCCATCGGCGAGCCGCCACGCGCCGCGTCCGATGTCCTCCGCCAGGCCCATGCGCGCGAGCCGTGCCAGGCGCCCCGCTCTCAGGCTCTGCTCGAACGGACGGCGGGCGGCCGACGACACGATCCTGTCGGCATCCATCCCGGCGAGCAGCCGGCGGTCGATCCCGGTCAGCCGTTCCTGATCGATCTCGGCGCGCAGCCGCGCCTCGATCGCGCGGTCGTCGCGCGGTCCGAGATCGAGATCGACCAGCTCGGCGGCGCGCTCGCGCATGCCGGCGGTCAGATAGTCGCGGGCGATGACGAGGTCGCGGCCGCGATCGTCACGGCCGCGCACCATGATATGGGTATGCGGGTGGCCGGTGTTGAAATGATCGACCGCGACCCAGTCGAGCCGCGTTCCGAGATCGGCTTCGACTCGCGCCATCAGCCGCCGGGTGAGCGGCTTGAGATCGTTATATTGATCGCCGTCCTCGGCCGAGACGATGAAGCGGAACTGATGGCGATCGCCTTGGCCGCGGTCGAGGAACGCCTTGCCGTCGACGCCCTCTTCCCCGGCGTCGTAAAGCTGTCCCGGCGCGCCATCGCGCGTGGTCCCGTCGCGCTGGATGTAGCGCAGATGCGCGGCGGCTCCGGCGGCGCCCTTTCCGGCGAGCTTGACGATGCGCGATTTGATGATGACCCGGCGCGCCCGATAGGCGGCATAAGCATCGCGGCTGGCGAGCACTCGACCGACCCCGCCGCCGCGCCCCATCCGGCTTCCGGAAAAGCCGCGCCGTGCGGCTGCTGAAAAGGCGCCGCCGCGCGCGAGATTGGCGGCGGCGAGCACGCGGTGGAGATATTTGCGGCCGCGCTTGCCGCCCTTGGCGCGCATCCGCCCGAGACGCGGCTCGAAACTCTCTTCGTTGGCCACTGGCCCGTCCTCCACTTTTGCCGTGTTCGCAAACGACATGGCGCGGCACATGCGGTTGGAAAACCGGTGCCGTCTATCGCGGCAGAAAACCTGGGCTTGCGCTGCGACCGGCACTGCCCAAAACCCGGCGGTGCCGGTCCAATCTCAACTAAAATGATGTGCAGACAATAAGTTACGGCCTCGGGGGTGCCGTTGCTTTATCTTGCCCTCTTAATTGGGCCAGTCCCTAGGGCGTTGTCCATCCGACTTCTCCTTCTTCGCAACATCTGAACGGTCGCCGCGGGCGGGCTGCGAGTCCTGGTGCGCCGTGCACTCTTCCGCATTCAGCGCGGGCATGAAGGGCCGCGTTGGGGCGGCGTGGAAGCTCGCGCGATGCATGTCGACGTCGGATTGCCGGGGCCACATCACAGGCATTCGAGCGTGGTCCGACGGGTGTCGGCCACAGGCAAGATATCGTGCTTCCCGGTTCCAAGATCTGCACCAGTCCTCATCCGCTCAGGCGCGGATCTCCGTTGGGTTGGGGGGTGATAAAGCGATGCTCACACGGCTGCTCCGAGCGTCTGGGCTTCGCGGTGACAGAGCTTGCTGACGGGCTCGGTGGGCACGCTTCCCGGTCCGCCGTCATAGGCTGTTCCGTCTGTCCACATCGCGTGCATGACCACGGCCAGCTTGCGCGCGATCGCGACGCACGCCTGGTTGTGGCACTTCTTCCTGGCGAGGCTCAGCCCCCATTCCTTGATGCGGTCGGGCTTCTTGTAGCGGTGCAGCAGGCAGTTCGCCGCCTCGTAGAGCGCGTGCCGGACATCGGGATCGCCGGCCTTGCTGATGCGGCCCTGGACATCGATCGAGCTGCCCGACTGCCATCGTTTCGAGGTCAGGCCGAAGTAGGCGGCGACATCGCGTGAGCGTCGGAACCGCCGCGGATCGTCGATCGCCGTGGCGAAGGTCAACGCCGTCACCGGGCCGACGCCGGGGATCGCCATGAAGCGCCGGCAGAGCTCGTCGTGGGCGACGATCCGGATTACCAGCTTGTGCAGCTTCACATACTCCGCCCACAGCGCCGCGCGGGCCCGCAGCATGCAGTCCATCAGCCCGGCCGAGAGCTGATCGTTGGCCACCGCGTCGCGCACGGCCTGGTCGAAGCGACGGCGGCCGATCTTGTTGAGGCGCACTCCGAACGCCTTCAATGAGTGGCGGATGGTGTTCTCGAGATCGAGGAACTTGCGCTTCAGATTGCGCCGCTGGACCAGCAGCAGCCGCACCCGGTAGCAGGCTTCGGTCTTGATATGCGCGGCCCGGAACCAGCCGGTTCGCATGATGTGCGCAAGGCCGAGCGCATCGGTCGCGTCGGTCTTGTTGCGCTGCGCCGACATCGCCGCGCGGACATGACGGGTCTCCAGACAGACGATCGGAACGCCCTGCTCCTTGAGCGCCGGGTGCAGCCACGGCGCCAGCGCGCCGGCCTCGTGACCGACGCGGCGAAGCTGGTGTCGGTACGGCGCCAGGGCGGTGGCGATCGAACCGGGATCGGTCGGCACCGATGCCGTCATCATCACTTGCCCAGCCGCGTTGACGACACAGATCGCGGTCTCGTCGATCGACACATCCAGTCCGGCAAAACAGTCCATTCGCGTCCTCCTGCGCTGCCCCGCCACCCGCGCCTTAGATGCACGGGAAACGCCAGGCTGACACGCGGATGCGCCAGTTTCGGGCACCAGCAAGGTGAGCAGTTCGTCGTGCCCAATTACCTCGGCATTACGCACTCTCACTCGCAATTCCGCCTCCTCTCCGCGTCCCTTCACTTCAACGCGAGCGAGCCGAGGCAAGAAGATGCCGGGACCGGCGCTGTCCGCACCGTGTCCCGGCTGCGCTACGGCTATTCAATGCGCCGCTATCAGCGCTTCGTGCGCCATCGATGCGCTCTCGAAGGCGCGGCATCCCAGCATTTCCTGCGCATTGCCGTTGCCATCGACGATCACCGTGGCCATGAACCATTCGCCATTGAGCTGTCCGCAGATCGCGATCCGATCGAGCATAACATCCTCCTCGTCCCACGCTTCATAGCCTCCGAGCCAGCGCTCCTCGACCCGCGCATCCCAGCGGAAATCCGCCTCCTCCGCGGCAAGAAATTGAGGCGCCAGCGCCTCTCCGGCGCCGTGCCCGAATTCGATTTCGAGCCCCGCTTTGAGTGCCGCCATCACGCGATCCGATGCCGCTGCGATTGGTTGAAATATGGTCACTTGAAACCTCCTGTTCGTGAACATCCTCCCATCGAGGACAACCTCTGGCCGGCGGGTGGCGAGATGGCTGTCAGGGCTGCCGCCGCCTGCGGCGGCACCGCGAAGCGGCGGCGGAGGAGCCGATTTTGTTGCGCTGAAACGAACAGACTCGCGCGCCAGGCGCGCACCATCTCGCGGCAAAATTGGAGGGGCCGCCGGCCTTGATCAGCCGCCTCGGCAGCCGCCATGATGGGACGATCCGAGGCGAGCCCCACCACCGTTGGTGAAAAGGTCTCGACGTGGGAGACACGTCCGACGCTGCCTGTCGAGCGCATTAGTCGCGCTCAAGCGGAACGAAGAGCCTGTTGGCGGGGCGCGCTTCGGAGCATGGCGGGCGCGGCCGCTCATCAAGGCTTCTTCGCACGGCGAAGATCGTGTTGGCCGTCTCGATGGGCGTCATTCTTGCGCGATCGGGCGCATCGTCCGCGACCGCCGCCAGATAGGCGCGCGTCTCGCTGGGTAAGGGCTGCCCGCTCCTTAAATGCGCCGCATAGCGGCCCGGCCCCGCATGATAGGCCGCGAAGAGGCCGGGGTAGCCGAAGCGGTCGTACATCGCGCGCAGATAAGCCGTGCCGGCAAGGATATTGTTGCGCGGATCGTGCGGATCGGAACCCAAATCGTGCGCGACACTGAGCTCTGCCCAAGTGCCCGGCATCAGCTGCATCAGTCCCATGGCTCCGGCCCAGCTGGTGATCGGCTCCCCGTGAAGACGCGTCCGGCCGCCGCTCTCGGCGCGCATGACTCGCTCGATCCAGGCGGCGGGTATGCCGAACCGCGCCGAGGCTTCGGCGATAAACGGGCGCCACCGCTGCACCGGATCGGCGTTCGCCGGCGCCGCGACGATGAGCGCGGCGAGGAGCGCGATGCGGATCAGCGTGGCCATAGGAAATACGCCTCGCCGACAACGTCCTCGCGCCCGGTCGGCCCGAAATAGCGCCCATCGAATGAGTCGACGGCGTTTGCCATAAGCAGGAACAGTTCGTCCTTGCGAAGCGCGGCGCAGCCTTGCCACCAGGGCAGAACTAGTCCCTGGCCGTCGAAGCGCCGCCGCTCGGCAACTCTCGCGCCGTTGATGCTAATTGCGGGGCCAATCGCGCAAACAGAATCGCCGGCTACCGCCGCGACTCGCTTCACCAGCGGCACGTTGGCGGGCAGATAGCGGCGTCGGGCGGCGAATTGACGAGCCGCCTCCGGCAGCCAGGCAATCACCATATCGCCGCGGCGAAGCTCGGTTCCGGCGGTCACATGGTAAAGGCCGACCGGAGCGCTGGCGCTCGCATTCCAGACGAGCCGCGGGCGCGGCTTAGTCGTGATCGTCGCGCAGAGCCCAATAGAGGCGACGGCCCCGATCATGAGCAGCGCGCGCCGCCGCGCCGCGCCCTGGGCAGCCTTCCGCTGCCGCCGGCGTTCGTCCCAATCGAACAGCGGGAGGTCGCTGCGCTCAGCCATGACCGCCGCCCTTCGCGCGCGCCTTCGACCATGCCTCGATATCGTCGATATGATAGCGCCAGGTGCGGCCGTGCAGCCGGCACAAAGGTCCGGTGCCGCGCGCTCGCATCTCCTTCAGCGCGGTCAGCGACAGGCCGAGATGGAAGGCGGCCTGCTTGGCGGTGAGAAATGGGCAGGTCTCGCGCGCTGCCTGCGCGCGCCTGGCGGTGTCGTCCATCGGCTGGTCCCGTTAGAGCGGCCGCGAACCTGCGCCACTTTCACCAGCGGGTCTGGCCGCCAAGGGACGCCTCGGGGAGGGTCGAAAACGGCACCTCCTCAAAATCGATCCCCCATGAGAGCGAAACTCCCGCGCCCGATGACGGGCGCGGGAGCCGCTTCGCCGTCAGTCGGCGGGGTTCCAGATGATCGCGAAGGCGTCGTCGTCGTCCTGGCCGGCGGCACGGCCGAGATTGGCGTAGAGCCGGCGCGGCCCGAACTCGGGAGCGGCGAGGGACAGCGACACATAGTCGTTGCCCGTGGTTTCGCTGCGCCGGTTCCAGGCGGCGCCGACCTCGACCCCGTTCGCCATTACTCGGTAGTCGGGCTGGCGGTCGTGCGACTTGCGCGCGTTGGGCACGATCTCGATGTCGGTGCGGATGGAGAGGGTCTTGAGCTGGCCCTTGAAGCCGTCGCCGTTGCGAGTGACATAACCGATTGCGGACATTGTTCGTCTCCTTGAGATGCTCGCCCCGAACCGTTTCCGGGCGATGGCGGACCTAAGGGACGGTAGATGCGGCCGCCGCGAACCGAAGGCCGAAGCGATCAGCGGAGGACCGGAGCCAAAGGCTTATTTGAAGCGTAAGCGACCGCGAGGAGCCCGTGGCACACGGGCGGGGAAATAAGCCGAAAGGCGATGGTTTTGCGGAAGCCGCGACCGTTCCAGGTCATGCGCCCCACGAGCCGGAAGCGGTGCGGGCGGGCCCTATTGGGACGGCCGGCCGTGTTTCGGTTTGACTCGCCGGCGCCGATCGCGAAGGCCGGGCGGTCCGCATCGCGGCGAACTGGCCGGCTCGGGCAGTCGATCTCACTGTGGCTGAAATCGCCGCCGCGCATGGCGGTCACTACAGCGTCGACCTCACCTCGCTCACGCTCCCTGAGCCACCAAAGCCTTCGCCGAAACCCATGTCCGCCGCCTGGAGGCAATGCGCCGCACGCCGCAGGCGCTCTCTACCACGACCCGGAGGGAGCCCTGATCGTCGCGCCGGATTCGTTCGATATAGATGTCCTTGATCAGCATGGCCGGCAACAGGAGTGGGCGCGTATAGCCAACGATCTCAAGTGGAGCCCGTGGTGTCGACGCGATGTCGCTGGCGATCGCACTCCTGATAGCGCTGCAGTTTATCCCCGGACCTGACGGCCGCACGATTGTTGACCGGAGAGGGTCCGCGAACCATCTGTAGCTCTCCGTTGCTTGACCTGCGACCCCGCAGGTGCGGAGAGCCGGACAGAGCGGATGACCCTCGAAGAGTATGTGGCGGAGCTGAATAGTCTGGCCTTCTGGCGTGAATTCACCTTCGCCGAGACCAAGTTCGCCCCGAGGCCCGGCCAGGAGCTTGAACTCGCAGACAACATCGTCTGGCTCGGCGACTTCGCTTTCATCCTTCAACTGAAGGAGCGCGAAGGCGGAACGCGCTACCCTGCTGCCGAGCGGGCCTGGTTCCGGAACAAGGTGCTCGGTAAGGCGACCCGGCAAGTGCGCGACACGCTGCGCTTCATGGACGAGCATCCGGAGATCCGTATCGTCAACGAGCGTGGCCACGCCTTCGATATCCGCCGGCAGGAACTCACCGACATCATCAAGATCGTCACCTATCTGCCTGGCGACGCCCTACCTGAGGAGTGCTGGCACAGCCGCCATTACATTAGCAGAACCGCCGGCTTCATTCACGTGATCGCGGCGCACGACTACCTCGGCGTCTTGGAGAAGCTGCGCGTGCCGGAGGACATTCGCCGGTATTTCGCCTACCGCGAACAGGTCGCGCCTGGGATCGACGATCCGAAGATTGACGAGTCCGACATCATGGGCGCCTTCCTGTCAGAGGAGGAGGCTCCTTCATCCAGTTCCCGGGAAAGCCTGCGACGCTTCGTCCAAGACCACGAGGCCTTCAACCTCTCGCCGCTGATCGGCAACCTGCACGATCATATCGAGCGGTCCGACCGGCCGTACGACTATTACCGCATCATGCTGGAGTTCGCGCGCGTGCCGCGCTCCGTATGGCGCGAGATCAAGCTGCGCTTCATGATGTCCCTGGAAACGGCGCGGGAAGGCGGCTTCACGCAACCCTTCCGGCTGACGTTCCCGGACACGGGCTGCACGTTCATGATCACGCCCTTCCATCCGGACATACTCGCGACCGGACCCGATGGGGAGAAAGCCCGGACCAAGAGCCTGAAGAATCTCACCTACGCGGCGATGTACGACGCCAAGGTCGGGAAAGGCCTCGGCATCCAAATCTCGAAGGACGGGGAATATTTCCAGATCGACTGGAGCCTGATCGAGCTGCCTTGGGAGCCGAACCCGGAGATGGAGGCGCGGCTCGCCCAGGTCAATCCATTCCGACCAGCTAGCGAGAAGCGCCTCGACAGCTTCTTATTCGCGGGAGCCTCGTGAGGCCTGCGGAGAGCTGCGGTCCTAATAGTCCCCTTGGCCGTTATCGGCCGGATGGCAGATCACGAACCGCCGGCCGTATCCGCCCATCTTTTCGTCGCCCCAAGCGTTCCGGGCCAGCACGATGCGGAACCCGTTGAACTGGTGCTCGCCGCGTCCTTCGGCCGCGAGCGCCGCCACGACCGCTCGAGCATCTTCGCCGTTAGCGTGGTGCAACAGCGTCTCTGCGAACTCATAGAACAGGCGGTCCACGCCGTCAGTGTCTCCGGGGAACCGCGCGTCCAGCGCCAGCTTGAGCCGAGTCGCGGCCAGGGCGTTTCCAGTGAGGGAGTAGGTCATCGTGCTGTCGAAGATCCCCGTCTTGAAGCGGCGCGGCTCGGCTTGCGCGAACCATTCGTCGAAGGAGCGGTGATAGTCGCGCGCCACCAAGTCCTGATCGGCGAGAAAGGCCTGGGCGGCGTAGGGCGACCAGCCGGCGTCCGGCGAGATGGCCGGCGGATGGCGCTCGCGCTTCCGGACCTCGCGCAGCTCCCGGATGACGGCGTCCACGCCCGCCCGGTCGGTCGGCTCGTCCAGCGTCATGCGGCGCTTCCAGCGCTGCACATAGTCCCGGCTCAAACCGAAGGCGAACACCGCCCGCCGGGCGCCATACCTCAGCAGTTTCGGTCGATATTCCGGAACGACAGCGAGGTGAGGGCGGTCTCATAATCGACGACCGCCCCGAAGATCAGAAGGAAGGGCAGGAACAGGAAGGACAGCAGGATCGGCACGGCGAACTCGCGAGCTGTGTGAAGGCTCGCGAATTCGGTGAAGTCGGTCACCGCGCCATGGAGGCCGTTGCCGACGATCAGCAGGGTGAAAAGGCCCATCACGAAGGCCAGCGGCGTCTTCAGGACGGCCGTCTTGGCGTTACGGTCGACTATCACCTGCATTCCAGCGACAATCATGACGAGCGGCACCAGCGCCAGCTCGGCCCAGAAGGGAAAGCTGAAGCTGTCGGCGAGGAAGAGAACAATCGCGGTGACCGTCAACGTCTCTGCGGCTATCCAGCGGACCGGATGTTCTTTCGGTCGCCTCTGCGCCGCATTGAACATGGCGACGAAGGCGAACGCTCCGATCCAGAGGATCGTCGTCTTGAGGTTGGCCCACGTCCATAGTTGCACGAGCGACAGCAGCCAGGCGCAGAGCACCGTGTACGCCACCATCAACAGGAAGGGCCCAACGACCTTGGGTGCGAGAAACGCCCGGACGAGGGCCAGAAAGGAGCCGCCGACCCCTTTCAAGGCGGCGAATCCGAATAGGGCGGCGAACCAGAAGAGGGTAGCGATCTCTCTGTTGCTTAAGTCCATGCGGTGAAGCTTGGAACGATCCCCGCCCGGGGTCCACCGCTAGGTTATCGGGCCTCTTCTGCCGCTTCGGCCAGCGAATAGCTCGTGCTGCGGCCGCCGCCGGGATCCCTCACCAGGACGCCGCGTCCGACCAGGTCGGTGATGTCGCGTAGCGCGGTGTCGGGCGAGGTCTTGGCCAGCGCCGCCCATTTCGATGTCGTCAGCTTGCCCTCGAACCCATCCAGCAGCCGGTTCAGCACCTTGCGCTGGCGATCGTTGAAGACCTCTCCCCCATGGGTTTCCCAGAAGTGCGCCTTGCGCAGGACTGTCCCGAGAGTGGCTTCCGCGCCGTCGAACGCCCGGTCCAGGCAGGCTAGAAACCACTCCAGCCACGGCGTGATGTCGAGGTCGCCCTTCTGCGTGCGCTCGAGCAGGTCGTAATAGACCTTCCGCTCCTGCCGGATCTGCGCCGACATGCTGTAGAAACGCTGTGGGCTCTCGTCCGAGCGCGCCAGGCTCATGTCCGCGATGGCGCGCGCGATCCGGCCGTTCCCATCCTCGAACGGGTGGATGGTCACGAACCACAGATGGGCGAGCCCGGCCTTGAGGACGGGGTCGATGCCGCGCTCGCCCTCGAACCAGTCGAGGAAAGCCCGCATCTCCGCGTCGAGTCGTCCGGCCTCAGGCGCTTGGTAATGGACTTTTTCGCGGCCGATCGGCCCCGAAACCACCTGCATCGGCCCCGCCTCTTCGGGACGCCAGGCGCCCACCGTAATCTTGGTCATACCGCTGCGGCCCGTGGGAAACAGCGCCGCGTGCCAAGCGAACAGACGCTCGTCCGTCAGCGGCTGGTCATAGCGCTGGGTGGCGTCGAGCATCATTTCGACAACGCCCTCGACATCGCGGTCGGCGGGCACAAGGCCGCCGATGTCCATGCCCAGGCGCCGTGCGATAGAGGAGCGCACTTGGTCCTTGTCGAGGATCTCGCCCTCGATCTCGCTCGATTTCAACACATCTTCGGTGAGGGTTTCCAGGACGGCCTCTTCTCGCAGGCGGAAGCCCAGCGCCTCCATGCGCCCAGC
Source organism: Allosphingosinicella sp. (assembly GCF_036570505.1). Taxonomy (GTDB): domain Bacteria; phylum Pseudomonadota; class Alphaproteobacteria; order Sphingomonadales; family Sphingomonadaceae; genus Allosphingosinicella. The sequence goes on from NZ_DATCYB010000055.1 coordinate 15,919, forward strand.
GAACCGACCTTGCCGCCGAGCGACCGCGGCCAACGGCTCCGTCAGCCGCTCGGCGCTCCAGCAAAAGGCCGGCCAATCGTCCCGGTCGTGGATATAGTCAGGCATATTCACCGCACTCCTTGCGGCGAATATGCCGACTAATCTCCGCATGCTCAAGAAGTATTCGCCGTATAAGGTGCGGAGAATAGAGGCGAGAATCGCCGCAAAGTTCCAAGGACCGAGGCGCTACGGATCCGATCTGGGAGTAGCTGCGCGTAAGCCGAAGGAGATAAAGGCGACCTTGATCTGCCGTGTGCGCACTGAGCCGGTCTCCGTCTCGTGCGGCACTCCTGATCGAACGCGGTAGCGCCAGCCCCTCCCATGCAGCGATCGCGGGAGGCGCGTCTAACAGGTTGGGGAGGTCGACGGGCCGGAGGTTGGGGGGAACCTTCCTCCGGCCCCGACCGCATACAGGACCAGCTGAGCGGCTGGTATTCCGTAACGTCAATGCCGCATGCCTGCAAATGTCTTGGTCGCCAGAAACAGGAATAAGCCTCATAGCCGGCTCGATCATCCCGGATGGAACAAGGACTTCGGCGGAGGACGTCCCCTCGCATCGAGGGCTGGCCCGAAGCGGGCTCAATCTCGCCCCCGGATAGAAGACAACCTTGGCGCCGTAACCGCCGCACCGACGCACACGCCGCTTGAGGATGATGAGTGACACGCCGCCGCCAGGCGGCAGTCGCGCGCCCGAGCCCGTCCGGGCGAGGGCGCGCGGCCCGATTTTCAGGCTGTTCGGAAGAAAGCGGAGCGGCCGCCCTCCGCCCCTGCGCCGCAATTCCAGCGACGCTTGCGCGCCGCTGGAACCTTGGGCGACTTCCGCCCCGCGTCTGGATTAGGCCGCCAGCGGCACCGCCTCCGGCTCGGCCTCGGGGTCCGGCACCGCAA
>NZ_DATCYB010000056.1:0-39916 GCF_036570505.1 Allosphingosinicella sp.
GGGCGGCCGTGCCCCGGCTCGACACCGGAGAGGCTCTGCGCACCGATGTCGTCGTGGTCGCGGCGGGCGCGGCCTCGGGCGCGCTGCTGCGGCCGCTCGGCGAAAAGGTGCCGGTCATCGCCGAGCGCGGCTATCATATCCAGTCCACCGAAACCGAGTGGCCGGACGACATGCCGCCGGTGGTCTTCGAGGATCGGTCGATGATCGTCACGCGCTTTCGATCGGGCCTCAGGGCCGCGGGCTTCGTCGAGTTCGGAAGGGCGGAAAGTCCGAGCGATGCCCGCAAATGGGCGAGGCTGCGGGCCCACGTACAGGCGCTTGGCCTTCCCTTTCGGCTGCCGGGAGAGCCCTGGATGGGCGCCCGCCCCACCTTGCCGGACTATCTGCCCGCCATCGGACGCGCTCGGCACGCCGGCAACCTCTTCTATGCCTTCGGACACCAGCATCTCGGCCTCACCCTGGCGCCCATGACGGGCGAGGCCGTCGCGGCGATGATAACGGGTGAAACGCCCGCTTTCGACCTCGCCCCCTTCTCACTGGCACGATTTCGAAAGTACCATTCCGCCACCCAGGAGTCTCGATGACCGCCCATTGGAAAACCAGCCGCCGCGCCCTCCTCGCGAGCGCCGCGCTGGCCGCCTTCATGCCCGCCTTCGCCTGGGCGCGCGGGAGAACGTCGCCGACGCCTGGAAAGGTGCGCGCCTTTCCACTTTCCCGGGTGCGGCTCCTGCCCTCGCCCTTCCTGACAGCCGTCGAGGCGAACCGCGCGTACCTGCACCGGCTGGAGCCGGACCGGCTGCTCCACAATTATCGCAAGAGCGCCGGCCTCGAGCCCAAGGGCGAAATCTATGGCGGCTGGGAAAGCGACACGATCGCCGGCCACACGCTCGGTCATTATCTCTCGGCGCTCTCGCTGATGCACGCTCAGACCGGCGACGAGCAATGCCGGCGCCGCGTCGACTATATCGTCGACGATCTTATCGAGGTGCAGAAGGCCCATGGCGACGGCTATGTCGCCGGTTTCACCCGCAAGCGCGGCGACATCGTCGAGGACGGCAAGCTCCTCTTTCCAGAGTTGATGCGCGGCGACATCCGCTCCTCGGGCTTCGACCTCAACGGTTGCTGGGTGCCGTTCTACAACTGGCACAAGCTCTATGCCGGATTGTTCGACGCCCAGACCCTCTGCGGCAACGAGAAGGCGATCGGCGTCGCCACCGGCCTCGGCCACTATATCGACCGCGTCTTCGCCTCTCTCGACGACGATCAGGTCCAGACGGTGCTCGACTGCGAGCATGGCGGCATCAACGAGAGCTTCGCCGAGCTTTACGCCCGCACCCGCGACACTCGCTGGCTGCGCCTGGCCGAGCGCCTGCGCCACAAGAAGATTCTGGACCCGCTGAGCCAGGGCAAGGACGTTCTCCCCTGGATCCACGCCAACACCCAGATCCCGAAGCTGATCGGCCTTGCCCGCCTGCACGAGCTGACGGGCGATCCTTCCTATGCGGACGCCGCCCGCTTCTTCTGGGAAACGGTGACGCGGGACTACAGCTACGTCATCGGCGGCAATGCCGACCGGGAATATTTCCCCGGGCCGCGCACCGTATCGAAGCACATCACCGAGCAGACCTGCGAGAGCTGCAACACCTACAATATGCTGAAGCTCACCCGGCACCTGTTCAGCTGGGCGCCCGAAGCGCGGCTGTTCGACTTTTACGAACGCGCGCACATCAACCATATGCTCGCCCACCAGAATCCGGAGACGGGCGGCTTTGCCTACATGGTGCCGCTGATGTCGGGCTCGCACCGCAGCTTCTCGTCGGACTTCGACGATTTCTGGTGCTGCGTCGGCACCGGCATGGAGACCCACTCCAAGCATGGCGAGAGCATCTGGTGGCAGGCCGGCGACCGGCTGATCGTCAATCTCTTCATCCCTTCCCGCCTGGACTGGCAGGAGCGCGGCGCCACCGTGGTAATGGAGACAGCCTATCCCTATGACGCGGCGGTGACGCTGACGCTGGAGGAACTGGCATCGCCTTCAGCTTTCGCTGTCGCCCTGCGCATCCCGGGCTGGTGCGAAGGCGCGGCTCTGGCCGTGAACGGAAAGCCGCAGCCGATCGCAATGGGGGGCGGCTACGCCGTCGTTCGTCGCCGCTGGAGCAGGGGCGATCGGCTCACGATCACCTTGCCCATGCGGCTCCGCACCGAAGCCACAGTGGACGATCCTTCGACGATCGCGCTGCTCCACGGCCCCGTCGTTCTCGCGGCCGATATGGGCCCCGCCAGCGAGCCCTTCGAAGGAACCGCGCCGGCGTTGGTCGCGGCCCATGTCATCGAGGGCTTTGCCCCCGTCGCCGTGGCGGACAAGCGCTTTCGGACTACCGGCATCGCCCGCCCCGCCGATCTCGCCTTCGCGCCCTTCTATGAACAGCGCGATCGCCGCACCGCGGTCTATTTCCGCAAGTTCACCGATGCGGAATGGGACGTGGAGCAGGCCGCCTATGCCGCCGAGCAGGCACGGCTCAAGGACCTGGAGGCGCGCTCGGTCGACGTCATGCATCTGGGCGAAATGCAGCCGGAGCGCGACCATCAGCTCACGTCCAGGAATTCCTATCCGGTCACCTATCGCGGCCGCCACGGCCGCGACGCGCGGGCGGAAGGTTTCTTCCAGTTCCGGATGAAGGTCCGGCCAGGTCCGCTCATGCTTCAGGCAGCCTATTGGGGCGAGGAACGCAACAAGCACTTCGACATCAAGATCGACGGCACGACCATTGCTACCCAGCGTCTCGACGGCGAGCGCCCGGGCGAATTCTTCACCGTGGACTATGTGGTCCCCCAGGCGCTGGCGACGGGCAAGGCGGAGGTCCTGATCCGCTTCGAACCCCGGCCCGGACCCAATCGCTGCGGACCCGTTTTCGGCGTGCGGCTTTTCACGGAAAGGCCGGCGTCCGGGGCGACGGAAACGATCTGAGCGAGCAGATGCCCGGCTAAGGCTCCGCTCGTCCAGCGGCAACCGCCTGGAACCGGCCGGGCAGACTGAAGCCGCGACCAAGAGTGTCGTCGGGATCGACCTCGAAAATGGCGGTCCCGCAATGATGGGATCGGCCGGAGACACGAACGCGGACCGCCCCGAAGACGGGGCCCCCGTCCGGCTCCGTCACGCATCCCGAAAATGCGATGCCGGTGGGTCCGAAGAAATCTCGCGCCTCCCCCGCTTTTATCAACCCCCGCGCATGGTCGCGCGCCATGCGGGCGGTGACGCCGCTTCCGGTAGGGCTGCGATCGATCTGGCCATCGGCGAACACGCACAGATTGCAGGTCGGCGCGGGCGGCGCCGCGTCGTCGGTAAGGATCGTACCATAGAGAAAACCCAGGTCGGGCGCGTCCGGGTGAACGATGTCGAGTTCCTGCCTGGCTGCCTCGGTGATGGCCGTCGCGGCCGAAACCAGCTGGTCGAACGGCGTCTCGAAGAAAGGAAGACCCAGGCGGGACGCCGGCAGGAGCGCGTAGAAGGCGCCGCCATAAGCCAGATCGAACGTAACCCGGCCGAGGCCCGGCACGTCCAGCGAGACGTCCGCGCGACTGAGGAAAGCCGGAACGCTGTTGAAGGCCGCGGTCGTCACCGCCCCTTTCTCGACGCGGCACATGACCTCGATGAGGCCGCACGGCAATTCGAGGAAGAACCGCGTTTCGGGCTCGATCGCCGGAACCTGGCCGCTCTCCACCAGCCATTTGCCGAGCGCGAGGGTCGCATGGCCGCACATGGTGCTGTAGCCTTCGCCATGGATGAAGAGCGCCGCCAGCGCGGCTCGGGGGTCGGTCGGCCGCACCGGTATGACCCCATACATCCCGGAATGCCCTCTCGGCTCCAGCACGAGAATGCGACGAATGTCGTCATGGAGCCGCATCGCCTCCCGGCGCTTCTCCAATATCGAGGCGCCCGACAGCTCCGGATAGCCGCCGGTGACGATCCGCACCGGCTCGCCGGCCGTATGCATGTCCGTGACGTCGAAGCGCCTTCCTTCCATCACATTCCTTTCCTGCCTGCGCTCGTGACAGCCGCCTCGCAGATGAACCCCTATGCCGTGAGGGTACCGTCCAGCAGCGCCTCGATCTCCTTGAGCAGGCCGGCGTGCACCTCCACCCCTTCGGCGAGGCTGCGCTCCCTGGCCTGGTATCGACGCTCCGACGGCAGGCGCGCACCCTGGCCGGTAATGCCGTCGAAGAGCTGCTCGGCGCGCGTCAGATGTCCGGCCGCCGCGCCGCCCAGGAAACCTTCGGGATCGATCGCTATGATCAGCTCCCCGCCGAGCGGAGAGGCTCCGGCGCCGCCATCGGCGGCGAGCGACTCCGCGCTCGTCATGTCGCCGATTAGGGGGCCAGCGATGAGCTCGACCATCGCCGCCAGGGCGGAACCCTTGTGGCCGCCGAACGTCAGCATCGAACCCGCCAGCGCTTCGGCCGCGTCCGTGGTGGGATCGCCGTCTGGATCGAGACCCCAGCCCAAAGGAATACGCCTGCCCTCGCGCCGGTGCAGCTCGATCTCCCCGCGTGCCGTCGCGCTGGTGGCAAAATCGAACACGAAGGGATGCGGCCCCGGTCGTGGCCATCCGAACGCGATCGGATTCGTGCCGAAGAGCGGCGCCGTGCCCCCGGCGGGAGCCACCCATGCATGACTGGGCGTAAACGCAAAGGCCACCAGGCCGTCCCGCGCGAGCGCTTCGACCTCGGGCCACAGCGCCGCGAAATGGATACAGTTGTTGATGGCGAGCGCGGCGATGCCGCATCGCCGGGCCTTGTCGTTGATGAGCGGCCGGCCCGCGTCGAATCCGATCTGCGCATAACCACCCTGGCAGTCGATCCGCACCACGCCCGGAGCGGGGTCATGGATCCGAGGCTCCGCATCGGGATTCACCTTGCCCGCCCGAATCGTGTGGGCGCAAACGAGGAGCCTGTAGAGTCCGTGGGCAGTGCAGCCGTCCCGTTCGCCGGCCGCAATCGTCGCGGCGACAGCATTCACCTGCGGTTCGGCAAGCCCCAGCCGGCCGAGCACGGTTTCCGCCAATTCCCGCACCTCCCCGACGGTCATTCGAACCTTGTCGTCGTCCATAGTCTCCTCCGCTGATTGGCTCGTATATCGTATACGGAAGACGATTAGTCCAGTCGCAGCCGGCTAGCGGCAAATGTCGATCCACTCCGCTCCGACCAGCTCCGCCAGCGCCGAAGGCGCGATGCGCACCGAAGCCGTCCGTGATCCCGCCGCGGGATAGATGACATCGAAAGTCCGCAGCGAAATGTCGCAATAGATCGGAAGCGGCGTCTTCAGGCCGAACGGGCACACGCCGCCTATCGGGTGGCCGGTGAGCTCCATAACTTCATCCGCGCCCAGCATTCGCGGCCTTCCACCCAGCGCCTCCTTGGTCTTCCGGTTGTCGAGTCGCGCATCGCCCCGCGCGACGATGAGCATCGCGCGATCATTGACCCGGATCGACAGGGTCTTGGCGATCCGGCCCGGCTCCACGCCCAGCGCCGCCGCGGCCTCCGCCACCGTGGCGGTGCTGGCGCCCTGGTCGACGATGTCGATCTCCGGCGCTCTTTGGGCGAGGAAGGCCCGAACCGATTCCAGGCTCATGACCCTGCCTTGAGCCGACCCTTCTCGACCCTGACGCCCGCATCGCCAGCCTTCTCGATCAGTTCGCTGCTGTTCACGATGGGGGCTCCTCTCCAACAGGAATGAGAGCCCTTAGCGGGTCGCGATGCCGGAGGTCCAGTTGGCACATGGCCCTGAAATTCCGGCATGGTTCCGCCATCTCCAAAAGAGGCTCGGCGATCGGCCGTCGGCTCGGAGTAGCGCTAGATCCTATTCGTCCGCAGAAACGCCAATCGGACACTGGACTTTCCGTCGGCCGTCTCCTCAGCTAACATTTCGACGGCCGCTCTCGAAGCGAGAATGCGCGCCTGAACGACGGCAAGCCGCGCGTCAGGGCGCGGACCACCTGGGCGATAATCGACAAGGCGAGCGGGCGCCCCATCCGCGTGCCGCGCGAAGTGGCGGAGCCTTTTCTTTCCTCCCTGTCGCGAAGCGATGGGGAGGGGGACGCCTTAGGCTGGTGGAGGGGTATAAGGCGCGGGTGGCGGGGGTCACGCGCGACCCGCCGACCGCCGGTGCAGTTACCCCTCCACCATGCTCGCAGCGAGGATTAGAAGCTGCGTATCGCGTCGATGATCTTCGGGTAGGCCCTGCCGTCCACCGCGAAGCCCATATGGCCGCAGTCGAGCTCGACCTCCCTGTCGCTCTGGCCCTCTGTTCCGCGCGCGCAGGCCGGCGCCACGATCCCGTCGCGGCGGGACCAAATGGCGAGGGTCGGCACCGGCGGCTTGACCCCGAGCTCGACCTTGAGGGGCGGCTCGTCCACCCGATGGCCGGCGACCAGCTCGTAGAGCCGCCAGACATTGTTGTGGCGCGGATCGCCGGAAAAGGGAGAGCCGAGCGTGACCACCTTGGCGACGAGGTCGGGCCTGAGCTTGGCCGCCTCGCGGGCGTAGATGCCGCCCAGGCTCCAGCCGACGAGGATCACCGGCCGGCCCTGTCCAAAGTCCTCGATCCGGGCGGCGAGCCGCTCCAGTGTGTCTTCACGAACGCCTCGGCTCCAGCCCATGCCCCATCCACTAACGCGATAACCGGCGTCCCCCAGCGCCCGCTGAAGACCGAGCGTCGTCCGGTCGGTGGCGAAAAAACCGGGGACCACCATCAGCGGTTGGCCGTCAGCCGGCCCACGCTCGCCCAGCTTCCCGAACCCGCGGTACAGACGTGAAGCGATCGCGGCGCCTTCGCGGAGCAGCAGCCGCAAGGGCGGCCTGTGCGCGTCAGAGATACTCACCGTCCATCAAGTCCCACAGGGCGCTGGGCAGCTTCACCCGTCCGTCCGCCTGCTGGTGGTTCTCGAGCAGCGGCACGAGGATGCGCGGGCTCGCCAGGGCGGTGTTGTTGAGCGTGTGTACGAAGCGCACCTTGCGCTCGCCGTCGCGCCAGCGAAGGTTCGCGCGGCGCGCCTGCCAGTCGTGCAGGGTCGAGCAGCTGTGCGTCTCGCGATATTTGCCAAGCGACGGCACCCAGCTTTCGATGTCGTTCATGCGGAACTTGCCGAGACCCATGTCGCCGGTCGATGTCTCGATCACCTGATAGGGGATTTCCAGCTCCTTCAGCAGCATCTCGGCATTGGCGAGAAGCTTCGCGTGCCATTCGGCCGAAACCGCGTCATCATCCTCGCAGATGACATATTGTTCGAGCTTGTAGAATTGGTGGACGCGCAGGAGCCCGCGCACGTCCCGCCCGGCGCTCCCTGCCTCGCGGCGGAAGCAGGGGGAGTAGCCGGCATAAAGTATGGGCAGCTTGTCCGCCTCGATGATCTCGCCGGAATGGAGGCTGGTGAGGGCTATCTCGCCCGTGCCTGCGAGATAGAGATCGTCTTTGGGTATCTCGTAGGCTTCTTCCTCGTGGCCGGGGAAATGGCCGGTGGCCACGAAGGCGCTCGGCCGGGCCAGTGCCGGGACGGTCATCATTGTGAACCCTTCGGCCGCCAGCTTCCGTTGCGCCCAGAACATCAACGCCTGCTCCAGCAGCGCCAGCCGCCCTTTGAGGCAATATTGGCGCGAGCCCGAAACCTGAGTGATGCGGCCGAGATCGGCCCAGTCGTTCATCTCGACGAGGGCGACATGGTCGCGCGGCTCGAAATCGAACTCGGGAACTGCGCCTTTCTGGCGGACGACGGTGTTGAAGCTCTCATCCGGCCCGACCGGCGCGCCTTCCCAAGGAATGCCCGGAAGCCGCAGCATCAGCGCGTTAAGCGCCTCGCTTTTCTCGCCGAGCGCCGCCTCGATCCCGGAAATCTCCGCCCCGAGCGCCTTCGCTTTCTGCCCGAGCGCCGGCCGTTCGGCGGGGTCGGCGCTCTTGAAGCCGTCGCTGATCTCGTTGCGCCGCCGGCGGAGCTCGTCGACCTGGCTCTTCATCGAGCGCACGTCCACGTCGAGCGCGAGTAGCGCGCCCAAGTCGACGTTAACATTCTTGTCGGCGATCGCCTTGGCGACCGCTTCGCCATTTTCGCGGATGAAATTGAGGCTCAGCATGGCGCCGCCCTAGCTTCGTCAGTAGGCGAGCGCCAGCCCGTCGGCGCGCATCTCGCTCGACGCGCCGTAGACGCGCTCCTTGCCATCCATCCGCCGCTCGACGCACTGGTATCGGCCGAAGCCACCGTCGGAGCCGCCAATCTGCCAGCCCATCGCGGCAAGCGCCGCCGCCGTCCGATCCGGCACACCTGTTTCCAGCCTCAACATTCCGCGCGAGCCGAGATCGGGCGAATCCTCGCCCATAGCCTGAGACGAGCCTTCGTGGTGCCAGCGCGGGGAATCGCCCGCCGCCTGGGCGTCGAGGCCGTAATCGATGCGGTTGATGATGATCTGCGCCTGGCCCTGCGGCTGCATGTCGCCGCCCATCACGCCGAACGACAGCCAGGGCTGCCCGTTCTTCGTCGCGAAACCCGGAATGATGGTCTGGAAGGGCCGCTTGCCGGGGGCGTAGATGTTGGGGTGGCCGTCCTTCGTCGTGAAGAGCTGGCCCCGATCCTGGAACATGAAGCCGAGGCCGTCGGCGACGAGGCCGGAGCCCATGCCGCGGAAGTTGGACTGGATCATCGACACCATCATTCCGTCCTTGTCGGCGACGGAGAAATAGGTGGTGTCGCCGCGCGACGGCGCCTCGCCCGGCTTGACCTTGTCGTTGATGCGGTCCGGCCGGATCAGCTTCGTCCGCTCGGCGGCGTAGGCCTTGGAGACCAGCCAATCGGCGGGCACGTCCACCACATCCGGATCGGCATAATAACGGGCGCGGTCCTCATAGGCGAGCCGCTTGGCCTCGGTCTGGAGGTGGATCGACAGCGGCGACTGGAAGCCCGCGCCTTTCAGGTCGAAATGCTCCAGGATATTGAGCATCTGAAGGGTCGCCAGCCCCTGCGTGTTCTCCCCGATCGCGTGGACGCCGACGCCGCGATAGTCGGTCGCGTAGGGCTGGGTCCATTTGGATTTGTGAGCGGCGAGATCGGCATAAGAGAGCCAGCCGCCGATCCGCTTGAAATAGGCGTCGATCGTGCGGGCGATGTCGCCTTCATAGAAGGCGTCCCGGCCGCCCTCGGCGATCATCCGATAGGTGCGGGCGAGGTCCGGATTCCGGAAAGTCTCGCCGACGCCGGGCGTCTCTCCGCCCGGCGCGAAGGTAGCGCGGGCATTGTCGAACTCCTCGATGCCCATGTTCGGCCGCGCGAAGTTCGTCATGCCGCGCTTCATGTAATAAGCGATCACTGGCGGCACCGGCACGCCGCCTTCGGCATAGGCGATGACGGGCTCGAACAGCTCGGCCCATTTAAGCTTCCCGTATTTGCCGTGGAGCGTCCACCACATATCGACGGTGCCGGGCACCGAGACCGGCAGCGCGCCATAAGGCGGGATGAAGCCGTTCCTGAGGCGGCTGCGCACCGTCTCAAGCGTCAGCGAACGCGGCGAGCGGCCGGAGCCGGCGATGCCGACTACCTTCGCCGCTCCGGGATCCCACAGCATCGCATAGCCATCGCCGCCGATGCCGCAGGCGGTGGGTTCAAGGAAACCAAGGCACGCGTTGATCGCGATCGCCGCGTCGACGGCCGAACCGCCCTTCCTCAGGATATCGATGCCGGCGAGGGTCGCGAGCGGGTGCGACGTCCCGGCCGCGCCGGAGCGGCCGAATACTTCGGATCGCGAGCCGAAGCTGGCGCCGACCGGCCGATCTCCGGCCTGGACGTCGGACCGTTCCCAGCGCTGGACGCCGGGCGGCTGGAAGCCGGGCAGCGGATCGGCTTCGGTCTGGGCGCCCGCGCTGCCCGCCCACGAAAGTCCCACCGCCGCGGCCGGAACGGCCGCCAGGAATTCACGTCTTTCCATTGCACCCTCGCTTTGCCTTTGGCCCGACAATAGCGCCGGCGGACGCGGGCGCCACCCCATGGGCTGGAATTGACGGGCGGGAGACGGAGTTCGTAGAAGCGACGCCACTCAATTCGCGGAGGCGAGGGTGAGATCAGCGTCCGTCGGCATTGCCCAGATCATCACCGGCACGGCCCTCGGTCTCGCCTTGCTCTATTTTCTCCGTAGCATCCTCGTCCCCTTCGTCATCGCCTTCGTTCTGGCGATCCTGGTGGATGCGCTGGTGCGCTCGATCGTGCGCCGCCGGCCGAAGGCGCCCGGCTGGGCGGTGGCAGCGATCGCGGGAGCAATCATTGGAATTTCGGCCTTCAGCGCCTTCTATGTGATCGCCCAGGGGACCGTGGAGATAGTCCAGCGCGGCCCGGCACTGATCGTGCGGCTGGAGCAGCTGGTGGAAGAAACCGGCCGATCCTTCGGCCTCGATCAACCGCTGCATCTCAGCACCCTGGTCGGCCGTATCAGCGTTCCCGAGCTCGCAGGCGACGTGCTGGCGGGCGCGCAGGGCATCGTGTCGGGCCTGTTCCTGATGATCGTCTATTTCGGCTTCATGCTGGCGTCCCGGCCAAGGATCGCGGCCAAGGTCCGCAGCCTTGCGGCTTCGTCGGATCGCGCGGAGGCGATGAAGGCGGGAATGGCCCGTATCGCCGCCGACATCGAAACCTATGTGTGGGTGCAGACGCTGACCGGCGTCATGCTGGCCGGCGTCTCCGGTGCGGTCATGGTCGGCGTTGGCCTCGACAACGCGCTGTTCTGGACGATCATCCTGTTCCTGTTGTCCTACATCCCGATCATCGGCGTCACCGTCGGATCGGTGGCGCCGGCGCTGTTCGCGCTACTGCAATTCCCGACGGTGTGGCAGGCGGTGGTGGTGTTCGCCGGCATCCAACTGGCGGCCTTCGTGGTGGGAAACCTGATCTACCCGCGCATGCAGGCGGACACGCAGAATATCGACCCCGTCGCGACCATTCTCGCGTTGTCCTTCTGGGGCTATCTCTGGGGCGTACCGGGCGCGTTCCTGGCCGTGCCTCTCACTTTGATGCTGATGATCGTCTGCGCACAGTTCGGCAATACGAGGTGGGTGGCCGTGCTGCTCTCCAACAACGGCCGCCCACCTGAGCCCACACCGTCGGGCAATGCCGGCTCCGAAAAAGCCTAGCGGCTCCTCGCTTGGCGCTTCTGCGCATGGTGGCGGCGTTCATAGCGCCGTCTCATCATCGGCTTTCCCCAAGCCACTGCCACCAAAGTCACGATCCCGACGGCTGCAAGACCGCCGCCCAAGGATGCAAGATAGGTAAGCAACAGAAAATCCCCTCGAAACCTGCCAACAATCAGCGGCTATTGGCCGCTCGAAAGCGGATCAATACGGTGTTCCCCGCAGGCCCGACTTGTCAACGAGCCCAAGGAGATGGCGGAGACGGAGTCCGCCGCCACCCACTGAAAAATAACGACTTTTCGCCTGATTGACGCTCTCGTCATAAAATCAGTCATAAAAATCGCTACGGTTCGAGACGGACGTTTACGGACGTCGGCGGCTCAATTCAACAGGATCGAGTCTGCATATGGCTTGGCGAGGCGGCTGAGCCGTGGCCGATCCATGCTGTTGATGGGCATGAAGCCGAGGCTTCTGTCGCGTCCGAAGCTGGCCGAAGGCGGAATGGCGGCTTCTGGGCGGCGAAAAGCGAGAGCCGACGTGGCCAATCGCGTTCACTACGAAACGATTGACCGACGACTTCGTATTGCGAGCGACGGGACGACGTGCAAACATCCAAGATATTTCGGAGGGGGAGAGTTATCCTTGGGATTGCCGCGCGTTCGCTTGCTACAGATCGGCGATCTTCATTTGCCAACCGCCGCTCGGACTGAGCGAACGGTCGATCAGAAGGATCGCACCTTCTCGGTAGAGCTACGCAACGTCATCTCCCGACAGCCTATCAAGACCGTGTTCAAGCGCATCTACCGGATGTGCGAGGATAAGAACGTTGATGGCATCCTTCTCATGGGTGACATGACCGACTTCGGAAAGCTTGACGGGTACAAAGCTGGTCTCGCCTATGTCGCCAATGCGCTTCAGCTGGGTGGCACTCGCAGAAACGCCTCAACCTTCTGCGGCATCGTCCCCGGCAACCACGACATCGACCGCGCGCTGGCGAAGAAGCCGAGCATGCTCGCGAAGTTCAAGCCGCTAAACGCGGCGCTGGATGCGGCCGGTTTCGGTCGGATGCCGGTGGAGAGCTCGCTGGTCAGCCACGTTGGTCCGCAAGACGCACAATGTGCCGTCGTCCTGATGAATAGTTGCTGGGGCTGCGGGGCGGTCGAATACATTCCAGCTGAGTTTCGCGACAGCGTGGGCCCGGCGATCGAGGCGGCGATCGCAAGTGGCGACCCCAAGGTTCTCAGCGCGTACTATGATCGCCAGTTCGACACCCCAGCCTTTTCGGACGCCAGCATTTCACATCTCGTCGAGATTACGGACACCCTTCCTCGCGAGCAGCAACTGGTCGTCGTGGCGCATCACAATCTGCTGCCGCAGCGACTGACTCGCCTCGCCCCATACACCGAGCTGGTAAATTCGGGCGCGGTTAGGGCGTCATTGATGGAAGCCCGTCGGCCTATTCTCTATCTGCACGGTCACATCCACACCGATCCCATCGAGGTTCTGTCTGTGCCGGGAGGAGACGTCCTCGTCTGCATCTCGGCTCCTGCCGCCGAAGCCGGGTTCAACGTCATTGAGGTCGTATTCACCCGTTCCGGCAACCCGCTGGTGGGGCACATCCTCCCTTGGAGGTTCGACCAGTCCGGCGTTCTTCGCGAAGGTGCGCGGTTGACGGTCCCATTGATTGGCAAGCGGCGGCGATCGCTCGATGACGGGCTCGCAAAGGTCTATGCCTACTTGCTCAGCGTGCGTCAGTGCTACTGGTCGGACCTGCTGCACAATTGCGGACCCCATTTTCAAACCGAGGCTGACAGTCAACTTCAGGAGAGCATTGAGTTGCTCATGGCGGACCAATCGATAACGGTGGAGAACTACGACGCCAGACCCGATAGCTGGATAATGGAAGCGCGGATATGACGGCAGGCGCGATCAATCCATTCCGTCCGACGCGATGGGAGCATCACGTCGACGGACGTCCGCTGATCTGGTTCACCGAGGAGGCGGAAGAGCTGTCGGCGGAGAAGTCGACCTACATCCATGGAACTCGTGGCACCGGCAAGACGACACTGCTCAAGGGAATCTGCTGGGAAGATCTTTGCTTCAACGAATCGTTGCGCATGCAGAGAAAACTTACCGATTTCAAGAATATCGGAATCTACGTTCGCTTTCCCGATCATATTTCGGCGTCGATGTCATTCACTGATTGGGCCGCGATTTTTCCTATGGTCCAGAACCCGGAATATGAGTTCTACGCCTTTTTCACCGCAGCTGTGGAGGCGATCTGCATCGAGCGAGTGGCCGACGCGTGTCACAACTTACGCGAACTGGGCGAGATCGAGATCACGGCCGTCCAGGAGCTGCAGCTAGTCGCCGATTTCATTGGCGAGTTCCCCGCGATCTCTCGCTTTGGGTCACGCACCCCAGCCACCTTTCTCGACCTCTCGCGGTGCCTCCGACATATGGTCAGCGCCATGAACCGAGCTTGCGGCCGGGGGACCGTCGGCGAGCTCGTCGGCGAGTTGCCGGATAGGGAGCCGTATCGGATGCTATCCTATTTCGCCGAGCGCGCGAGCGCGGCGATCCGGCTGAGGACCAGCTTAGGACCGCAGACGGTCGGGTTCAAGTTCTGCCTCGACGATTGCGAGGTGCTGAGCGGCCTCCAGCGCAAGAGCATAAACAGCCTGGTTCGCCTGAGCCGTGCCCCGTGCTCATGGGTCGTTAGCTCGGTGGGGGGCGGCCGAGACGATAGCGAGACATTCATCGAATCCCAGCCGTTGACCGACGCCGACCGCCGCGTCATTTCGCTGGACGGCCGGGATGAGATCGCCTTTCGTCGACTGTGTCAGTCGGTCGTCAGCCTGCGCCTGATCTTTTCTCTGCCGCAAGATTCGCGGCCGGTCCTGAACCAAACCGAGCTATCCTCCTTCTTCGATCTCCAGCAGCGTCTCGGTCGATGGGGCGTGAACGACATGATGGGTCATCTCGTCAGTCGATCGGCGAGACCGGCAACAGTTATTCTCGAGAGGGGCGCTCGGCAGCTGCTCACGCTGATGCGGAAAAAGCGGAAGAAGGTTCCGACGCGCTACGACGACAAAGAGAGTCGCCTCCCCTTCTACGAAGCATATGTACTGATGCTTTGGCGCGGGCGCGAAGAGTCTTTCAAGACGAGCTTGGAGCCGTCCGACGTCGAGAAGCTCGCGACCTTCGTGGACAGCTTTGGTCAGCCGGCTTTCGAAGCGTGGCTCCGCCGCAAGCAGAGGGGCGCCTTCCTGCATTTCGCCACTTCGCTAGGTGTACGGCGCCTGCCCTTGGCTGGGTCCAACATCGTGGTCTCGCTGGCCGACGGTTCGATCCGCGACTTTCTCGAGATCATGGGCGAGATCTACGAGGCGTATGTAGCGGCTCAGAAGTGGGATCCAAAGGAGCCGGGAAATCTCGCTCGGTTCACGGCGAGCCGAACGCCAATCTCTAATTCTGTACAGACGAACGGCATCTATGCGGCGAGCGAATCGTACTTTGAAGGGGTCAGTCGACGATCCGAAATCGATACTGATGTCATCTCCAGGCTTCTCGCTGGTCTGGGGGAGTACACGTCAACGCTGCAGACAAATCCGCATGATCCGAGAACACTCAGCACGACGGAGAGAGGTGTCTTCTACGTCGACTATGCATCTTTGATCGGAGGTGAGGGGCTCCCCGCAAGCGGGAGGTTCGTGAACGCGGCGATCCGGCAGGCCGAGCTTGCAGGTTACCTCCGACCCGTCGAAATCCGTCGACACCAGTTGCGGCACATCGACGGTCAGTTTCGATCGGTGGCGTTCAGGCTTCATCGTCGCTTCTCGCCCAAGTTCCGCTTCTCCTATCGCGGCGCCTACGAAGGAGTTCCGCTTGATCCGCAGGATCTGGCCGTTCTCTGCCTTGAGGGTGCGACCGTCACCGCAAAGGACTGGGCGGCCAACCTGGTGGCCAAGATTCCTGCATCCGCCGCTCAACTGGAGCTGCTGAACATCATGGAAGCCGACCATGACTGACGAGTTGGCGATCGGCGACTTCGTGTTTCGACAGCGGAACGTCGAACAAGGGGAAGCGCTTCCGCGCGCATACGACGCAGTCGTGGCCGGGCTCAGTTGGGAGACGAGAGGTTCGACCGCGCTCTCAATGCTGAAGTCCGTCGGGCCGGAGCTGACTCTGTTCAAGTTCGCATCCCGTTCTCAAGAGATCGAAGATGCTAAGGCTTTGCAGCTACGGACGTTTCTCACACTTCAGCCCGACTTGACGATCAAGGACCTGGACGCCTCGACCGAGGCCGAGAAAAACTTCAAGGCCATCAAGGCTTGGCTACAGGACCTCTACGCGAAGGCTGAGCGTCCCCTGTCGATCCTGCTCGACATCACCTGCGTCCCGAAGACCTATGTACTCTACCTCATTGGACTCGGTTTTTCGGACGAATTAGTAGCCCGGCTCGACTGCCTCTACACGCCCGGGAGGTATGATCTCGTTTCCGGAGGAGCTGCGGCTCCGCCCGCGCTCACTGGTCCCCGCCCTTTGCTCTCCGAAGGCGAATGGCACTCGCGACAGATCCCATATCTGGAGGCAAGCGAATACATCGCCAACGATGCCGATCTCCTTGTGACGCTCGGAGGGGAGCTTGGACTATCGGTGCCGTTCATCGAACGCTTTGAACCACGCCGCTTGGGATTGATTTGCATTGAGGAGACATCGCCAAGCCGCAACGTGCCAATGCTACAGAGCGAGCGAATGGCATATGACGAGCTGCTACGCGAACCGAACGCCGTGCAGGAGGATATCAAGCTTTGCGACGCCGTTGGCGTGGCGCGACACGCCAACGCCTTCATCGAGAATACAGCCGCTCGCGGTGCGACGATGATGGCCATCGGCTCGAAGCCCCACGCGATTGGAATAGCTTTGGCGGCGCTGTCCGATCCGCGCGTGGAGGTCGTCTGCCGGACACCCGCCTCATACCGGGCCGTCGACGTTCATCCCTCGGCAGAGCCCATGTTCTACGAGATCGAGGACAGGTTCGATCCGGCCAGCTACATCGCACCAAGACGGCAGGCTAATTAGGAGGACGGCCGGTCGTTCAATACCCCACACGACTGAAGGCCCGCTTTCGGGTGCAGCAATCAATTTGCTGAATGGCTGATTAGGGCGGATGCCGTTGAAAAACTCCGGTCAGGGATCGGAGTGGCCTGGCGCTGAGTGAGAGTGTGATCCTCCTCAGGTGGTCGCGGGTGCTGGCATCGGGATCAGCTTGGCGAGCTTCCTGAGGTTCTGGGCTGTGGCGGCGAGGAGGAACTCGTCTTTTGCTCCGTTGGGGCCTCTGAGACGCAGGCGATCGAGCTTGAGGATGCGCTTGAGGTGCGCGAACAGCATCTCGACCTTCTTCCGCTCGCGTCGGGACGTGAGATAGGCATCGGTCAGTGACAGGTCGCGAGCGAGGTCGCGAGCGCCTTCATGGACCGAGCGCAGCAGCTTTCGGCCTGCCTCGCCCGGGCGGCAGCGCGACCGCAGATCGCACGCCTGACAGTCCGTCTTGCGGGCACGGTAGCGGTCGATGCCGTCGGCTGGCGGCTTGGCCCTGGCCGCTCGTCCCTCCTGCCAATAGCGGCGGAGCTGCTTGCCGCCGGGGCAAGTGTAGCTGTCGTCGGCATGATCGTAGACGAAGTCGCGGCGGGCGAAGCTGCCGTCGGTGCGGTCCTTGTCGAACACCGGGATATGCGGCTCGATGCCTTTGTCGTGCACCAGCCAGGCGAGGTTCTCGGCCGAGCCGTAGCCCGTGTCGGCGGCGAGGCGCTCGGGCCAGATGCCGAACCGCTCCTGCGTCCGGTCGAGCATCGTGCGCTGGGCGGTCACCTCGGCCTGGCGGACCGCCGTCGTCGCCTCGACATCCATGATCACGGCATGCTTCAGGTCGATCAGATAGTTGGTGCAGTAGGCGAAGAAGGCGAGCCCGCCATTGGCGCCGGTCCAGCGCGAGGCCGGATCGGCCGCCGAGATGAACTTGGGCACGACCGGCGTCGCGCCGCCGAAGGCCGCCTCGTCGAGCACGGCCAGATACTCGCGTACGGCATGGCCTGGATCGTCGGGCGGCTCCCACTCGTCGCCCGGCGTCGAGTTCTGGCGGTTGGCGTCGGCCTTGATCATCGAGGCGTCTACCGCGAAACCCTCGCCGCCCACCAACCCCTCGGCAATACAGCGCGCGACGGTCTGCTCGAACAGCTTGCGGAGAAGGTCGCTGTCACGGAAGCGGCCGTGCCTGTTCTTGGAGAAGGTCGAGTGGTCCGGCACCGCACCGTCCAGGCCGAGCCTGCAGAACCAGCGATACGCCAGGTTGAGATGAACCTCGTCGCACAGCCGGCGCTCCGACCGGATGCCCATGCAATAGCCGATGATCAGCATTCGGATCATGAGCTCCGGATCGATCGAGGGACGGCCGGTGTCGCTGTAATAGGGACGGAGCTGCTCTCGGATGTCGCCGAGATCCACGAACCGGTCGATCGACCTTAGCACGTGATCCGCCGGCACATGCCGCTCGAGACTGAACCCGTAGAATAGCTCCGGCTGATCGGTCTGGCGCTCGCCCATCATCGCCCTGGCTCCCACTACCCGAAGGCAGTGAATCAGAGCCTCACCGCCGGCGCAAGCGGGACTTTTTCAACACAATCGGCGCAATTTGGACAATCGAATCCTGTGCATATGTTCGAGAGCAACTCTAGGCATCACGTTTCCGGATGGTGAGCCGCCCTCGGCTTCATCAAGCGAACGCCACCCTACGAATTCTGCGACCATGTGGGATCGACGTTCTTGCGCGCCTGGAACGTATGGAGCTTGAACGGAAAGTCTCCAAGCGGACGACCGCCGCTACCGCAGCGGGACCCTCTCGATCCTGGCTGAAAATCCTGCGCCGCGTGCTGACTTAGGCTTCCACCTTCTTTTTGCCAGAACCGGCTAGCTTCCAAGCGCCAAATACGATGGCGCCGACGATTAGTGTCTGAGCCAGCACTAAGAGCAAAATCATGCGAGCGGTACTGCCGCCGCTATCGCGTGCCATCAGTTCCTTGAGGCGAACACGTTGCACGTGTGTCTGCAAGGCTTCGACATAATCCCACGAGTAAGGCTCCATCAGCTGACGGATCTCGGCTGAAGGATTGAGCGGTATGACGTGCCTCTCCACTTCCTCGCCGACGGGAATTGATACGATGTGGCTTTGTGCGAAACTTCGATAGCTGGTCGCACTAACGGCTCCAGCCGCAGCACAAACCACAATGATGACAGCCGCCAAACTCGGACGCACTTTGTCGATCGCCGGCGTCAACAGCATCACCGCGAGGATCGTTACAATGCTAATGGAGAAGCTGATGTAATTAATCAGGTCTTCTAAGTCTGGCGGGATGTCCACCAGCCCGAGCAGGATTGCCACACCGGGCAGAAGAGCGAGGATGCCTGCAACAGCCTTGATGAGCCACCCGAACTCTTCAAACCTTTCTCTCAGCTGGGGCATGCCAGATCCACCTCCACCGCAGCGCCATTGTACGGCAGGTTAGTAAACCGCCTGTGGGACCAGCTGAGCTGATAGTTGCAGACAGGAAAGAACAGATAGTTATGCCCGAGCCGCCCGCGAACCTGAGCCCCAATAGGATGGGGACCAAAAGCGTTGTAGGTCGCCGCGCGCGCCAGTCTTTCTAAATCCGTCGAGCCGGCGAGCTGAAGAAAATGATCTTGGCGGACATAGTAGAACTCATTCACGCCGCTGCCGCGCACCAACACAGCGGTGTAGATCGGCGGTGGAGGCGGAGGCGGAGGCGGTGGCGGTGGCGACGGTGGTAGCGGTGGCGGCACATCGGAATCGACCAGCCAGTCGTCGGACATTGAATCCGTAGCGGTATCCGCTGGCGCATCCCCTGCCTCATCTTCGGGCACGACGACATCGACCGATCCGGTTTCAAGCGTTAAATCGGGAATTTCCTCGGCGGGAAGTCCCCACGGGGCCTCAACTTCCGATGCGATGGTGCCAACAGTCACGCCGTATTCCGCAAGCTCAGCATCGCTGACCTGCGCGGCAGCCGGTGCCGACAGAGTGATCAACGGAACACTCAGACCCAATAGATGGTCAACTCTACCTTTCATGATCCGCCCCTCGCCAGTCTCGCCATCAGAAACGCACGACTGAGATAAGCCCGACGCTCGCTAACCCCTGAAGCGTGCCGCCGACTCTGGGAAAGTATCCATCTTGCTGTTCACAAACTCAAGTCGACCCTTTCCCTATCATATCTCAGGTTAAATCTATGCAGCCTTCGACCCCGGCAATGTCGGCACTACTGATGCTGCGGCAGACGTTCGAACAAGAGGATGCACGACCTTCACGTAGGGATCGCGCTCGCCTTCAACCCACCAGTTCACCCACAGGCGAAATTCCTCTTTTCGTGGATCGGGGTCGATCGTCATGTAATTTCGCTTCCCGATGAAGCGCGCCTGAGTCCCGGGGAAATCGACCATTCGACCAATAACGCCACGGTCGATTTCATCATCGTTGTCGAACAGGTGACGCAGCGCAAAAACCACTGCCGCCGGCGGCCCCGGGTGAACGATGCCTGACGAAATGAGCTGGTTTATGACGGCTCCTTGAGTGTCTCCCGCCCTTTTAGATTCCACATATCCAAGTGCGGCGACGTGGACGTCACCCGAGATCAGGGTCGGTCGAACCGTTTCGGTCTGAGTAAGACGTAAAAGCCGATGAATGAGGCGGACGCGTTCGCCTTTATGTGGACGGCTATTCCAGTGATCAGCGAGATCATCCTCAAGTTCGTTCTGCCCCGGCCACCATCCCAGGATACGTTCCAATGTCTCGAAGCCCGGATAAACGACCGGAATGCTCGACATGATCACCAGGTGATCGATGTTCTTGAGGCCATCCATCCAAGCGTAGACCGCCTCCCAGTGCTTCGGTGAGAGCACTTGGTCGAGCTTCCGCTCGGATCTCATGTCCAGCACCAGAACAGCCAAGCCACCGATCACGTGTCCAAGTGTAAAACCGTACCTCGAACTGATGCTGTTGGGCGCAGCTTCTCCCACTGAGAGCTGCTGCTGAAAGGTTCGGAAGGCTCTCTCAGCGGCAGGCCAGATGGTCTTCTGATAGACGTCGCATTCCTGACGATCGTCAGGATAGGATCCCCACCCGTCGATGAGATCATGATCGTCCCACATCATGATCGAGGGTATAGACGCGAGCATCGGTCTCACCTCCGGCTGAGACCATCGAGAGACATACAGGTCGAAATAGAAGCGCTCCAGCTCCCCAATCATTTCGTCCGTGGCTTCGGCTTTATTCCCTTCATCAAATTCCAGCCCTGCCCAAGCCTGCATTGAAGGAACGGTCTCCCACATGGAGTCTGCGTAGACCTGGTCACCTCCCATCAGCATCAAATTGAAGGGGACCTTCTTGTGCTGACGCGCCAAATGTTTCCAGAGCGCGTTCTTGTCGGTGACGCCCTTCATTGCCTTGAATGACGAGAAGCCGTTGCACGACGTGTAGGCCGCACGCGGCGCCATTCCTGCTGCCGGCAACGCGACATCGTGTTGAATGTCCCCGATGCTGTAGCGTAGCGTTCTCGCAGCCTCGCCCAAACGGGCTTCGATACGATAGCGCCAGGCGGCCGAGGTGCCGACCTTCCACAGCTCCTCCGGCTCCGCCTCTCCAGCGTCAGCCCCTTCAAAGGTCAGCTTTGCCGGTTTTCTGTCGCCGACCACGAGAACGCTCAGCTCCCAAGTACCACCATATTCGGTTGCGCCACGCAAGGAAAGGACAGGTCCTAACTTAAACACTTCCAACTCCCCCTATTCTGCACCTGAAGCTATTTCGCCGCCTCGACCAGATCCGCTACCGACGAGGTCAGCTTCGCCATCGCTTTAAGTCGAACTGGCAGCTCTTCCGCACTCTCGCGAGCCCGCTGAAGCTCTTCCTCCGCCTTCGCGGCGTCGGCGACCAATTGATTCCAGTTACTGTTAGCCTCAGCGAAACCCTCGATCAGCGTGTCGAGATAAGTGGCCAGCGCTTTTTCGTAATTGTCCTCGATCGCCTTAGCCTGGGTGGGCGTTTCGCTAGCTGCGAGATCGGCATGTTTCCTCAGCTTCGCCTGCTCAAAATTTCGACGAGCAATGTTACGAATTTCCTCCGACGCAGCCACCGATCATTCCTCCCATGTTGCTGCCGCAGCCTGCGGATCGGCAGAGCTGGCGCGCTCGACGATCTCCGCCAGCCGATCGATCGAAACGCTAACAGCGGCGGTCGAGACTTCGCGGCGTGCCTGAAAAGCTTCGTGCTCGACCTCTAGAGCAGCAAGAAGATCTATAGCGGCCGATAAAGCCGGATCGCCATTCGGTCCGCCGTCAGCGATCGCCGTCACTTGTGTGGCTGCCCTCAAGCGCGGATCTTCTTCCAACGCCATGATTAAGCTTCCCTCGTCCGGTGCGGGGAAATCCGACGCCTCCATGATCTCTCGCAGGGTCGGGCTGGCCTCAAGCAAACCAGCCGTGGTCAAATGCCGACGTGTCTCCGCCTCAATGTCGCCCGCGACCGAGTCCACCTGCTCGTGACGTTTACGTTCCTGCTCGAGGGCCAACCTCAGGTGGCGCGTTATTGCCTGGAGCCGCGCGCTACCCCTTACTAGTCGCCGCTGGTGGGCATTCTCCGCTAGTTGCCCTCCAATAAATTTCGCGCTGCTCGCAACGACCTCCGTGACGGGACCTATCCCGAGCGCCGTACCCAGTTGTGTCGCGCTCGCGGTGGCTTCATCAATCGCCGTCTCAAGCTCGCGTCCGGCGTCATACTCAGCCTCCGAGCCGAGAGCGCGATAAGCAGCAGTGAGTTTCTCGACGGCCCTCGCTCTTAGACGGATTATCGCCGCCAGCTCTGCAAGCTTTACGGCTACTGGCGCATTCGAGCGAGCGGTGGCCACAGCCAAGACGTCGCACGCCGGCTCCGGACCATCAGCAATCGTGATGGTCCATTGATCGCCATCTCGACAATTCCGCATTGAGGAGTAGGCGTAATTGAAATTCTGAGCTGCGATCTTGTTCGACACACGATCGCTCCGAACATCGATTTCCTGTGAGATAGCGCTCGTCGCGCCGATGCCAGCCTTGGCCAATTCGAGGGCGCCCTGACGGTCGGCGGCGCATGCGGTCGCTAGGAGTAGGACCCAAGGCGCACACAAACGAAACCTGGGACGACACGACATCGCTCCACATTGAGAACGAGTGAGCAGGTCGGTCATAATCCCCCCGTGGATACCCTTTTCGGTAACATAAGCGCGGGGGGAAGTAAAAACGTGCGCCGAACAGGGGCGGCCTTGAACCTTTGAGCGTCGCGAGGACACTCTGGCGCGCCCTGCATACTTAACCCGCAGAAAGACTGACGCAGGGGTGCGAGGAGTTCATGTTTCCTCGCGAAGTGACGGGCGAATACAGAATGCTCGTCCCTCCCCCTGGGCAGGACGAGATACCGGGCGGACAAAATGAGGGGCTGAGACAAGTGCCTCCTGGTTGTTAATCATTCATCTGGCCTATGTCCGCATGGGTCGACAGCGGACATATTCCCCTAACTGAACAACGACCCCTTACGGGAGGGCAGCCAGCAACCCTCAACGACTGGAAAGGGCGCATCGCGGGCATAATACTCATCGGAGGGAGATTGCGCGAAGCGGAACAATGACCGGGCCCAACCGGGTCATTATCTCGGCCGGAATCCGTAGACTTGATAATCACGGCCCGGGCTCTAGTCTGAGTTCTGCGCCGCGGCTGCGGCGCCGAGGCTTGAGAACCTCGCTTGAGAATGGACCCCAAGCCTATCGGCCGGGTGGCCGGCGCGCATGTCCAGGCCGCTCGCGGCTAAAGGCGTCGGCGCATGCCCTCAAGCATGTTCTCAACACCCGGCTAACGCCGACTTCGCCTCGCAAACGGAGAGGCGATGATGCAGTCGACCAGGCAACACGGTCTTTGCGGGGAACCATCCTCTCAAGCGTGGCCGCTTATCCTATGAAGATGGCGAACTCCTGTCAGGTCGCGCTGTCGGATTTCCTGGGCGAACAGGATCCGCTCCCGCCCGAGGATCGGCCACTGCCGCGAAAGCGAATTAGCCTTGATGCTCTGTATCGAGATCATGCGCCGCGTTTGCTCCGGTTCTTCATTCGTCGCGCGGGTCGAGACGATGCCACCGACTTGGTTCAGGAAACGTTCGCCAGGTTTGCAGGAATTGGTGAGCATGGTCGGAATGAAATAGACCGGCCAGAAGCCTATCTGGGAACGGTCGCGACGAACCTTCTTCGCGACCGCGCGCGGCTCGCCGCTCGCCGAGCCCGTGAGCGGCACGATATGCTCGATGAGAACCGCGTCTCGTCGCCCGATCCGCACCAGCTTCTCGAAGCCCGGGACACTCTGGCGCGTTTGGAGCAAGCTGTCGGAAAGTTGAGCTTGCGCCGACAACGGATATTCTTGCTCCATCGGCTCGAGCACCTGACCTATGCAGAGATTGCCAAAGAGGTCGGAATGAGCGTGAAGGGTGTGAAAAAGCAAATGGCTAAGGCGCTAGCGGAACTGCGACGCGAGATGGAACGCCGCTGATGGTGCCGACCGCGGAAAGCGGGCGCCAAAAACGAGTTCGCGACGAGGCCGCGGCTTGGCATGCGCTTATGATGGAGCCGACTTCGGAGGCCGAAGTCACGGCTTTCGAGCACTGGCTGCAGGCCGACTCGGCGCATGCTCAGGCCTATGAAGAAGTCGAATCGATCTCATCCTTGGGGGAGAGACTTCCCCGCAGACTGCTCGCGAAGTCGTCCGCCCGCACGCCGGCCCGCCTTCGGCCAGCATTCGGTCTCGCCCTCGTCGCGGTGTGCTTATTAGCCGCCGGACTATGGCTGACGAACCCCGGCATCCAACCCGCCTACGCTGCCGTGTCCAATCCTGGCCCTTCCGTGCGCGCAGTACGGCTAGGGGACGGCACCCGCGTGATTCTCGATGAGGGCACCGAACTCGCTGTCGCGTTCGGAGAGGACGCCCGGAATGTGCGAATTCTGGCCGGGCGCGCCCGCTTCGCCGTTGCGCCCAACGATGGCCGGCCGTTCTCCGTTGAAGCCCCAGCGGTCACACTCACCTCCATCGAAAGCATGTTCGACGTTGAAATGACAGGTGACGGGGCGCGCATCTATGTAGCCAAAGGTGACATTGCTGTAGCGGAGTTAAGCGGACGATCGCTCTCCGAGCTAATCCCCTTGAAGGCTGGAGAGGCGGTGAACGTGCGCGATGGACGGCTGGAGCGCACGACGATCGAACCCCGGGAGGCACGATGGCCCGCAAGCCGACTGGGTTTCGAGGAGACGCCCCTCGCCACGATAATAGCGCTCGCAAATCGCGGCGGTGGTCCTGACATCACGCTCCGGGACGAAGCGATCGGCACGCTAAGAGTTACCGGCGTGCTTGATATTCGGGACACCCCGTCCCTCGCGCGAAAACTGGCGGCAGCCCATAACCTCCATGCTGAGGAGAGCGGCGGCCCAATCATGCTGACCCGCTAAGCCCGAAAGAATGAATTATTCGACGGAGGGGGCCACGCGCCTCTCGCCGCCGTCAATCGCCCCGAACGCAGCCGGATCCACCGCTGCGGCAAACGGGGAGCGAATTGATGATAAGAGGGGGAGCAGCAACAGCGATTGCGATCGCGTTGTCGTCGACACCGGCCATTGCGCAGCCGGTGCAGCAATACGAAATTTCGGAGCAAGGTCTCGACGCCGCGCTCAAGACATTTGCGGCGGTCTCCGGCCGCGAGGTCATCGCACCGAGCGAGATTCTTATCGGGAAGCGAAGCCGGCCCGTTTACGGGACGCTTTCGGCCGAGGCGGCGTTAGCGCGGCTTTTGGTCGGAACTGGCTTGCGTGCGGAGACGGTCGATGGCGCCTTCGTCATTCGCCGCGAAACCGGCGGCGACATGACGACCAGCAGTTCGGCCGAGACCGACGCGATCATCGTCACGGGATCTCGCATTCGCAACGTTCCTGTGGCGTCCCCGGTTATCACTCTCGATCAGGAATCGATTCGGGATTCGGGACAATCGACCGTGGCTGACGCGGTTCGAACGATCCCGCAGAATTTCGGCGGCGGACAAAATCCTGGCATTGGCTTCAATGTGCCTGAAGCCAGCGGCGCCGACGTTGGCGGCGGCTCGTCAGTCAATCTTCGCGGGCTCGGCAGCGACGCCACCCTCACCCTGCTCAATGGCCATCGGCTCTCTTATAGCGCCGCAAAGCAGAGCATCGATATTTCAGCGATTCCGCTGGGCGCCGTCGATCGCATAGAGGTGGTTCCCGACGGGGCTTCCGCGCTGTTCGGCTCGGACGCGGTCGCGGGCGTCGTCAACGTCATCCTGCGACGCGAATTCGATGGGCTCGAGGCTTTAGCGCGGCTCGGCGCGTCGACAGACGGCGGAAACTTCCAGCAGCAATATGCTCTGACGGGAGGGCGGGACTGGGACTCGGGCGGGTTTCTCGCTGCCTACGAGTATCGCAGCAACAGCGCGATCGAGTCCCGGCAGCGCAGCTACGCGGAAGACCGAAGTCCGGGACTGACGCTCTATCCCGCCATCCGCAGCCATAGCGCTGTCCTTACCGGGCACCAGGCACTGACGAGCGATCTGTCGTTCGCCTTCGACAGCCTGTTCAACAAACGCTGGAGCGATTCGACATTCCCGCTCAATCCCGCCGGCGACCTCTCGGTCAGTCGCGGCACGCAATTCAGCATCGCGCAGTCCTTTGGTCTGGCGCCCTCACTTACGCTGGCGCTCCCAGGCGACTGGGACGTCTCCCTGATCGGGACCTACGGCCGAGACAAGGTCGAGTTCGGAGCCGAGACGTTCTTCGGAACCGAGGGCACCGATGCCGGCAGCGGCTTCTACCGAAACATTGGCCAATCAGCCGAGCTGGCGGGCAGCGGCAGGCTCATTGAGCTGCCGGCAGGGTTCGCCAAGCTCGCCATAGGCGCCGGCTTCCGCCGTAACGCCTTCGAGAGGTTCGCCAGCGCCGGCGGCCAACTCATCAATCAAGCGCAGCAAAGCTATTACGCTTTTGGCGAGGTGAACGTGCCGCTCGTTTCGCCCGAGCAGGATGTTTCGCTAGTCCATCGGCTTAATGTCAGTGCGGCCGCGCGCTTCGAACATTATCCCAGCGTGGGCGACGTGGTGACACCCAAGCTGGGGCTCGTCTATGAGCCCACTCCCGATTTCGATCTCAAAGCCAGCTGGGGCCGTTCGTTCCGGGCTCCCACGCTATACCAACAGTTCCAGCCGCAGTCGGCCTATCTCGTCAGCGCTTCTACTCTCGGAGCTAGTGGTTCACCGCCGGGATCAACGGCGCTTCTGCTGCTCGGGGGCAATGTTGATTTAAGCCCCGAACGGTCGTCCAACTGGTCGGTGACGGTTGCAGCTCACCCGCGCGCGTTGCCTGGCGCGGAGCTGGAGATCAGCTATTTCTCGGTCGACTACAGCGACCGAATAGTCACGCCGATCACCTTTGCCGCCCTCGCGCTCAGCGACCCCGCCTACGGCGATTTGATCGTTCGCAATCCAAGCGAAGAGGCGCAGGCCGACCTGATCGCCAATGCCGCGACTTTCGCCAACCTGTCGGGCGCCTCCTACGATCCCGCGCAGGTCGTCGCCATCGTCAACAACAGCAGCGTCAATGCGGGGAGCCAGCGGATCCACGGAATCGACGCTCTCGGCCGCTATGGGTTCGAGACCGATTGGGGGACGATCAGTGCATCGCTCAACGCCAGCTATCTCGACAGCGAACAGCAGCTAACTCCGCAGCTACCCACCACCCAGCTCGCGGGAGTCCTCTTCAATCCGCCGCATTTCCGTGCGCGCGCCACCGCAGGCTGGACGAAAGGTCCGTTCACGCTGACCTTCGATGCGAACTACATCGGTCCCGTCGAGGACCTTCGCGGTGCTTCGGCAGTGCGGATCCCTGGGATGACGCCGATCGACCTCACGGCGCGCTACCGCTCCGAGGAAGGAGCGGGATTTCTTGATGGAATCGACATCGTCTTGTCGATCCAGAACATCTTCAATGACAAGCCATCGCCGATAGCGACCACCCTGTTCCTCGACACCCCCTATGACTCGACCAATTATTCGCCTGTCGGTCGCTTCATCAGCCTGTCGGTGTCGAAGCAATGGTAGGGGCGAGCATCCTTCTCGCCAGCCTAGTCGCTGGCGGAGCGGCCGGAACGTCGGCAAGCTGCGAGAATATTCTTCCGGCTGCGCACATACCCGGCGTGGTCAGGCGCGAGATTACCGCTCGTGACCTGATTGAGCTGCGTGACATCGGGCACCCGGACGCGAACATAGACGAAGCCACCCCGCTGGCGCTGTCTCCGGACGGACGTTCATTGGCGTTCGTGATCAGCCGCGCGCGTACAGATGAAAACGACTATTGCCGCGCCCTCGTGGTCGTCGATCTCGATAGGCGCCGTCCGCCTCGTATAGTGGACCGAGGCGGCGAGCTTCCCATCATCGAGGGAGTCTATCGCGGGATGTTCGTGCCGACCGGATATCCTGCGGTCGTAACGCCGGCCTGGTCGCCCGACGGGCGATGGATCGCCTACCTGAAGCAGGAGAGGAGCATAACTCAGCTCTGGCGTGCCCGCGCAGATGGGAGCGGCGCCGAGCCGGTCACGCATTCACCCGTCGATGTCGAGAGCTGGACCTGGAGTGGAGACCGTCTCATCTTCAAGAGCCGACCGTCCCAGGTTGCCGCCAATCGGGCCATCGATCGCGAAGGTCGCTCGGGCTGGCTCTATGACGACCGGATCACACCCGACGTCACATGGCGACCGCAGCTCAAAGTGGCGGATATTCCGCTCGAAACGTTCGTGGTCGATCCAGAAACGGGAGAAGTGCGCGCGGCCACGTCCGCGGAGGCTGAGCGGCTTCCGTCGGAGCCGATGGCCGGCTATCCCGGCAATCCCGTCGCCATTTCAGACGACGGACGCAAGGCATGGACCCAGCGTGCCGGCGCGTCGCCGGTCAGCACGAACCAGATTTGGGTGGAAGACCGCACTGGAGACAAAATCGCTTGTCCGGCAGCTGCCTGTGAGGAAGGCATTCGCAGCCTATGGTGGGAGAAGAATGGCAGCGCATTACTCTTCATGCGCAGCGAAGGCTGGAACCGGGAGAACACCGCCCTTTACCGCTGGCGACCCGGATCAAGCACGGCGGAGCTGATCCTGCGCACCAACGACGCGCTGACCGGCTGCTTGCACGGTGACGGTCAGCTGATCTGCATCCGCGAGGATGCGACGACTCCGCGCCGAATTGTTGCGATCGACGTGGGCAGCGGCCAATCGTCGATGATCTTCAATCCCAATCCTGAGTTCGCGGCCATCAAGCTCGGGAAGGTCGAGCGTCTGCGATGGACCAACGACCGGGGGCTGCCGGCCTGGGGCGATCTTGCCTTGCCGCCCGATTATGACGGCCGAACCCGCCTTCCGCTGGTGATCGTCCAGTATCGCAGTCGCGGCTTCCTGCGCGGCGGTATCGGCGACGACTATCCTATCCACCTGCTGGCGGCGCACGGCTTCGCAGTGCTGAGCTTCCAGTCGCCGCCGCATGTATCCTACGCCTACCCGAACCTCGAGACTTTCGACGATCTCAATGCGGTGGGGCGAAAGGATTGGGCGCAGCGAAGAAGCCTCTTGTCGGCAATCCTTGCGGGCATTGATCTTACGATTTCCCGGGGCTTTGCAGATCCCGCCAGGATCGGCATCTCGGGGCTGAGTGACGGCGCCTCGACCGTGGCGTTCGCCCTGATCAATACCGACAGGTTCGCCGCGGCGGCGATCAGCACCTGCTGCACCGACCCGCACACCGTCATGACCTATGGCGGTATTGCCTGGGCCGAGTGGAACCGGAGGGTGATGGGCTACCCGCCCGCGAGCAGCGACAACTCGGATTTTTGGCGGCCGCGGTCGTTGGCGGTCAACGCCGAGCGGATCGATACGCCGTTGCTCATGCAGCTCGCCGACAGCGAGGCCATGCTTGCTCTGGAGACGTTCACGGCTCTGCGCGAGCACGGCCAGCCGGTAGAAATGTACGTCTTCCCCGGCGAGCTACACAACAAGTGGCAACCTGCGCACCGCCTGGCGGTCTACACTCGCAACATCGACTGGTTCGATTTCTGGCTAAGGGGTTACGTTGACCCTGATCCGTCCAAATCGGAGCAGTATGAACGCTGGAGAGCCTTGCGCGCCTTGGTCGACGAGGAACCGGCAACGGGTACGGCCGGACCCTGATCAGCCCGCCTGGCTCCTTGCCCACACCTCGGCGTCGAGCAGCTGCATGATGCGAGCGAAATCGTGCCCACGCGCGGGAGACGGATCGTCGATGACTTTGATGAGAGTGTCGACGTCGATCAGACCGTTTCCCGCCAGTTGGCCGTCTGTCAGAAGGCTTCTGATTAGTGGCCGGTGCTGCTCATAGATCTCGATGACAAAACTATCGGGTGTGCCCTTGGTGCGGCGCCAGATAACCTCCGCAGGCAAATCGCTGTCGAATGCCAGCCGGGCCGCGGCACGATTGCGGCCGCGCGCGAACCAATACCAAGTTGGAATTCGAAGGCAGGTTTCGACGAGAGGCTGCGAAACCAGTGCCGGAATTGATGGGATTGTGGCCTGCGGGTCAGCGTCCTCGGCAAGACCCTGCGCCGCCGCAATAAGGGCGATGTGCGCAGCTTTGCCGGGCAGAGCATCGTCCGGCGCATCCAGCCATGGGTGAGCAACGGCGCCATGTGCCAATGCCGTCCCGGCCGACGACAGGAAGCGGAGATCGGGTTTCCATCGATAGCGCGGGCCGCGCCGCGCTCGTCGCCATGCCCGGCCTGCGACGGTCCAGATGCTGGTTTCCGCCAGCGAACCGATCTCCGCGCTCATCTGCCAGAATTTAGCATCTCCCCTGTCGGAAAGCAGACAGTCGGCCACCGGCGCTACCGACTGGAGAGAGCAGAACAGATTATCGCCCCCGCCGCCATCGACGATGACCTGAGCGGCGAGCTCGCCGCACGTCTCTTCCGCAAGCCTCCGTGACTCCTGCTCGAAGGAGCGGCCGACCGGACGCGGCAAGTGGGCGGCGGCCGATCGCGTCAGATCGATCCTGGATACCTCACGCATTCGCTCGACGAGGGCCGCGCCAACGCTTTCGGCGGCGAGCCGCGCGTAGCTTCGCTCATCGCCACTCGGATTGGCGGTGACGAGAGTGAGGCAGTCGAATGCGCAGCCGGCATGCGCCAGGCACGCCGCTACAATCGAGGAATCCACGCCGCCGGACAGAAGCAGCAACATGCCGTCGGACGTAGGCCTGCGGGTTCGGACGCTATAGCGAGCAGTATCTCGTAGCCGCCGGATGGCCTCCTCCAGCTCCGCGAACTGGCGGTCCGGGGAAGCTTGCTCCCACGGCGACCACAGGTTCCCGGTCCGAACTCGACCAGCGCCGCACTCCAGGCGTTCTCCGCCGCGCAGCTCCTGAATGCCGTCCAGGCACGTCTCATTTCGCCTGAGGTCACCTGCCGCCAAATGGCGTGCAAGCGCTTCCCACTTCACCTTGCGTCCAAATCCTCCGGCTTCGATCAGCAGGGCGACGTCGGATGCGATCAAGGTCGCACCGTCAGAGGTCCAATGGAAGCATGGCAGCTCGCCGAAAGGAGCACGCACGACATCCACAGTGGAAGCGACCGGATCGGCCAGGAAGGCGACATAGCCACCCCAATAGGCGTTGATGAGATTAGCGCCCCTCGTGGTTCCAATCTCCAGCCGAGCACCCTCCCGCAGCTCCTGCAGTGGACCCGGCCGTCCCGGCGTAAAGAACGTCCCCAGAATCAGGCCCGCCTCGCCAAGAAGGATACATCGTGCACCCGATTGAACGAGGACCAGCAGCCCGGGCCGGTCAATCGCCACGACCAGCGAGCCATCGCGTGGAGCACGTTCCGCCAGCGTTGCCTGGCGTGCGGCGCTGCCTCCGATCAGAGCGAGATAGCGGTCTGCCATTAGACGACCAGGATCGGCGTGAAATCGCGCACAACCTCAGTGCGGTCGTTCACCAGCCAGGGCCCGTGCTGCACCCAGCAATGAGCCTTGAACGGCTGCAGCTTGACGCCGATGACGAGATCGGGTCGACCTCCCAGCGCGATCAGGCGGCGCGCAGCCGCAATCGAGCGGACTAGGCAACGGTCATGGGCCGTCGCGACGAGCCGCAAACGGTCAAAGGCGAACGCGACTGCGGAAAGCTGCTCGGTGCCTAGGTCCCGCCCCCGCCCCTTGCGGCGGGCCGTCTCCTGCAGGAGGCGATCGAACCCCAGCAGCCGGAGCCGCGCGGGAGCGCTGGCAAGGCTGAAAGCCGCAGCCAGAACGTGCGGCAAGGCCGGGGGTCTTTGCTCGGTGTCCAACAGACTTTGCCGAACGGGCGAAGTGAACTGGCAAGCTAGAGGCACAGCCTCTTCCGCGGCGTCTTTGAGAATCCGGCCGGCGACAAGCTGCGCGAGGACAGCGTGCTCGCGCTGCGACAGACTCTCCCCATCGACCAGCTGGGCGAAGCAGCGCTCCGATTCCGCGGAGAGGCAGAAGTAACGATCGCGCGGCACATCGAGAAAGATGAAGCGTCCGGCGACGCGGCAGAAACTGATTCCAGATGCAAGGGAGTAGTGCATCGTCTCGTGGGGAAACGGCGCGCGGCCTCCTCGGCCGCGCGCCAGCCCGTCAACCGTCACCGAGGCCGGGCATCGGAGCAGTGAGACGCTCGTCGATAAACGGCCCTACCGGGCCCCGGGTCTCGACACTGGCGGTCCCGAGTTCGATTGTTTCGGTATCTATGTCATGATCGCGTTCCATATGACGTCTCCTGATGTGCCGCTTCGTTGCGGCAAAGGAGAGTCTAGGAAGGAGCTTGGCTTATCCGAACTTTATACTGAGACTATTTCGCGATTGTTTGAGTTCGACTTTGCGGGCCGAGGAACGGCGCGCGGCTCGCGAACCGCGCGCCGTCGGGTTCAGTCGTCGCTGAGACCCGCCCAGTAGTTGCCGAGCTTTTCATCGGCGATCGGCCCGTGCGGGCCTTTCGTTTCGAGGCTCGCCGTACCGAGGTCGATCAGCTCACGCTGCGGTTCGTTGTCGCGTTCCATGAGACACTCCTTGTCGGTCGCTGCAGGTATCGCAGCAATCCCACGTTACGCGGCGAGCCAGCTTATTCGAATTTTATAGCGATCCTATTTTCAGATTGTTTGCGTTGCGCGATGCTCCTCAGGGCCTGACCTCATCGCGGTAAAGGCTACGCACGATCTCGGCCGCGGCTCGCCGCCGACGTCGGTGATAGGCAGTGATGAGCTTTCGAAGCTTTGCGGCTGCACCCTCACCGGCGGCCTCGCACAGGTCAGCCAATTCCTCTTCAATGCCGGCAAGGACCCTGCTCTCGGCAAGGCGGGCGGCATGCAGCCGATCGTTGGCGGAGCGGACGGCGCGATGATGTTCGATATTGCTCGATCTCTCGGCGATGCGGGCGAAAAGCTCCGCCGACGCCGCGGCGGCATCTCCCCCCGCTGCCGCCAACAGGTCATCAAGTTTCGAGCGGCACCCGGCTGGCTCGTCGGCCGCGCGCCGTGACCGGAGCGCCAGCGACAGGATTTCCGCGTTCCAGGCATAGAGATCCTGCAGCCCTGGCTCATCGATGTGGGGAAGGTGGAAGCCTTCGCTGGTTCGGGTCTCGACCAGCCCTGCACCGGTGAGATTGTGGAGTGCGTCACGCACGGGCGTGACGCTGCTGTTCAACACTTCGGCGAGCGCTGAAGGGTCGAGCCGATCGCCTGGCCGGAACTCCCGGTCGAGGATGCGCTGTCTCAATCCCTCATAGACCCGTTCCGAAGTGAGCCCGGCATTCATTGGAGCCGCTCCTGCTCCGCGACGAACTCGTCGATAAGAGCAGTCTGATCCGGCCGCAGCGCATCGATCGCGCCGAGCGGACCTCGACGCTCCTCGTCGTTGAGCAGGATCGACGGGCAGCGCCCCTCATAGTTGCCGAGGTTGGGGCGGTGCTGCCGGTAGCCGACGAGAGCAGCCAACTCCGGCGCGAACCGCCGGGCGATCGGCGGCGGATAGGCGAGCCACTGGTTTTCGTAGGGCTTGAGCCAGCCGAGGCAGTAGCTGACGATCATGCCCCGGCGGATCGTGGCGGCCTCGTTGCCGCCAGCGCCGTGCAGCGTGGATCCGAGAAACAGGAGCGCAGCGCCGGGTCGCATCTCGGCCACAACCGGATCGCCGGACGGCTCGGGCTCGAGCGCTCGTTCGCCATGGCTGTTCGGCCATATCAAAGTCGCGCCATTGTCGGCCGTGTAGTCGGTGAACGGCCACATCACATTGACGAGATATTCGGTGCGGCCGATCTCCCCCCGCCACATGTCCTGATCCCGATGCGGCAGCTGCGGCAGCGCGCCGGGATGAATCGCGACGGCTTGCGTCAAGTTGAGCTGGATGGTGTCGCACCAGGGCGACAGTATCCGCTCGGTGACGCCGAGAATCGTCTGTTGCTGGACGAACCGCGCCGCCAGCGGCGAGCGCGCGAGCAGCCGCCCGAACCGCTTGGTCCGGCGGCCATAGAAGCCGCCCTCGCAAAAGGGCGTCTCGTCGAACGCTTGGGCGAGGTCGGCGTCGAGCGCGGCGACGACCTCCGGCGGCATGGCATCGGGAATGATGCACCAGCCCTGCGTACCGAGCAGCGAAGTGTAGTGGTCGATCGCGTCCGAGAAAGGGGCGGCGAGAGGCGTCTGAATCGGCTCATGCAGCACGGCGGCGCTCCTCGATGACGGCCACGGGCGGCTGGTAGATGCCGGCCCGTGCGAGCAGCGATGGCGTGTCGCGCGCGATGTCGATGGCGAGAGCGCCGAGCAGCGTCCCGTCAATCGGCCGAGGAAGGCCGAGCGGCCGGCAGACCCAGCCGAAGCTCAGGATCTGCTGCAGCCAGCCCATTTCGGCAACGCCGGTATAAAGGTGGATGCCAGCGCCAAGCGCATGGTCGACCAAGGCGCTCACCAGCTGATTGCGGACGATGAGCCGCTCGGGCGCTCGAAGGCGGCGGTCCAGGCAAAAGCGCGTGATTTCGGCGATGCCGGTACCGCTCGGCACCTCCTCTTCGCACAGCTCCGGGTAGAGCGCGCCGAGAATGTGTGGGCGCCTCGTGTCGAGCAGACGTGCCGAGCCGAGATGACTTCCCTGCCGGTCGGTCAGGACCAGATAACGGGCATGGACGTCATCGAACTGGTCGACCTCGAAGCGACCGGCGAGCACCGGCACGTCCCAGCCGAGCAGATCGACGAACACGCGCTTGCGCGCCTCGAACATCGCGGCGAGCACCGCATCCTCGGCGAGACGCCCGCCGCCTTCGAATATGTGCAACATGGTCAAACCTCCGCATTGATTGCGGCGCGGAGGATCGCGCCTGACGGCTCGCGGCGATATGCCCAGAAATGGGCATATCAGCGGCGGAAGATGTCAGTGAAGCTGATCGTTCCGTCAAACAGGGTCCGAATCAGCAACGATGTCCTTTTCTCGACTCCATAGCGTTCGCGCGCCTGCTTGATATGGCGCACGACCGTCTGAGGACTGATCCCAATGATGCGGCTGATCTCCCAGTCGGTCTTGCCGCGCGCGACCCAGATCAGGCAATCGCGCTGACGGTCCGTGACGACGGGATGCGGAGGCGGGCCAAGTGTCCTGGAGCGCCACATCCGCCGCGCGCCCTCGAACGCGAACGCGCCGGCGAGCTGCGCCAGCGGCAGAATATGCGTTGGGAGCGGACGGCCCGTCGGACATGCGAAGGAGCAGGAGCCGCGTGCCTCGCCGGGCACATGCGCCGGAACGGTGAAGCCCTCGCCCAGCCCCTCCTCGCGCGCAAGCGCAAGGATCATGCGATCGCTGGGCGTCATGGCGATGAGCTGGGGCAGTTCCCTCCAGGTGAAGCCGACGCTCGTCACATGGCTCGCCCGATGGACGGGATCGGACACGGCGAGCCGGTTTCCGTCGAAATAGTCGACCCAGTTTTCAGGGTAGTTGTGCAGCCGCATCGAGGCGTGCGGCACACGCTCGACGTCGACATGATGGGTCAGCGCGAAATAGTCGAAACCCAGCTTGGTCGTGATCTCCGAGATGGCCTCCCGCAAATCGTCGGAAGTCTCGGCCTCCTCGATCGCACGGCCAAACCCCTCGGCCATCGCCAACATGCCCATCGGGCGCCATCCCGATCACAGGCAGCGCCTCAAGTCGCCGGAACCCCCACGATCGACCTTTCGTCCGCTCTGCGCCACGCCGGGTCCTCAAGCCGTCGTAGCGCCGGTGAAACGAATTACCCATATTACAGCACTGAATTCAAAACCATAGGGTTGAAGACCGGCTTATCTTGCGCTGCCGGCATACGCAGTTGATGCCGCGCACCGGCATCCCCGACTGGCGCGCCGAG
Source organism: Allosphingosinicella sp. (assembly GCF_036570505.1). Classification (GTDB taxonomy): domain Bacteria; phylum Pseudomonadota; class Alphaproteobacteria; order Sphingomonadales; family Sphingomonadaceae; genus Allosphingosinicella. The sequence continues at coordinate 35,712 of NZ_DATCYB010000056.1, forward strand.
CGGGCGTACGACGAACTTCGTGGCATCGATCGCCACGGGCTGATGTGGGAATGGCTGCGGCGCGACGAGGCCTATGTGGCCTGGCAGGTCCGCGCCAGCACCGCAACGCGCGGCGCAGGGCTCGCTGCTCCCGCCGACCCGCACCAGTGGGGGCTCCACTTTCGCCGAAGATCCGGGGCGGCCGGCCCCGGAGGCTCGGATCATCTGGCATGCCAATCTCGATCCCGGAGCCATCGCCGCTAGCGCGGCCCCGGCCGGCGCTTCGGACCCCGGTGCGATCGATGCCGCACACCTGTCTCGCTGGCTTTCTGCCGCCGTGGACGAAGCGGGCGTCGAGCATGTCGTCCTCTCGGATGGCTGGCAGCATATCCGGCTCGATATCGAGAATGGCAGCCTGCTGGCCGGCGAGCCGGTCATCCTCCACTACCGGCTGGCAGGACTTGGCGACGCCGAGCCCAAGCTGCTGCCGCTCCGCCGGTTGATCGCGCTCGTCCGTCATCGCCGCTTCCTGCGGACCCTGATCGTCCCCGACGTCCAGATGAGGCGGCATCTGCTGGCACTACGCGTCCATGACGCGCTCAGCGCCGGGGCCAGCCAGCGCGAGATCGCCGATGTGCTGTTCGGCAGCCCGACTGGCTCCAGCGATCGTGCGGATTCGCTGCGCTCGCGCGTCCGGCGTCTGGCGCGCGAGTCGCGACGGCTGGCTACGGGCGGTTGGCGCACGCTTATGCGCCGAAGCCGATGAGCGTCAGGCGGGGTCGTCGTCGATCTGGAACACCTCGCCGTTGCCGGCGTCGCGATAAAAGTCCACGCGCGCTCCGTTCCAGTGATAGTCGAGATGGCGCCCCTGGACCGGGCCAGCGGCGCGGTCGGGATAGAAGAGCGCGACGCATTCGCCGCCTTGGTGTCGGCAGCTCGGATAGGCGATGCCGTCGCTGCCGGCGGCACGAAGAGCCCCGCCCAGAGCCTGGCCGGCGGCGTGGCTATCGGGATCGAGCGCCTCGTCGAAGGCCCCGGCGCCGTTTCTGAGGTCATGGGCGACAAGTTCGATATCGAGCACGATCTCGCGAAACTGGGAGGTCCAGCCCTCCGGCTCGGCGGTGCGCGCCATGAAGCGCGCGTGGTGGTGGACGGTCTCGGCGAGCGCGGTCTCGAAGAGGTTTCCGGCATAGAGCACGCCATAGTCGCCCTTGGTGAAGCGGCTCGGCCGGTCGGTGCTGACATGAGTGAACGGCGCCATCAGATAGCTGGCGCCCGGCCCGCCGACCCGGCGGTCGGGCGGAACGAGATCGATATTGCCCAAAGTCTCCATCAGCCGCGGGTTCGTCTTCTGCTCGGCCGAGACGAGGAGCGGCCAGTCGGCGGGGTCGGCGATGTCCTCGAACAGGTCTATCGGCGGATGGACGCTGCGGATGATCCGGCGGGCGCCCTGCCAGGTTACCGGGTTGGTGGGAACGGTAGCAGGATCGATCACCAGCCGCCGCGTACCGAGTCGAGATAGCGCCGGACACGCATCAGATCGGTGAGTTCGCCGCCCAGCATCACATCCAGCGCCGAACGGCCGCCAAAGGCGTCATTGGGCGCGCCAATCCATCTATAGCCGCGCGCCGGCTCGCTGAAGATGATGCGAAGCGCCTTGTGGATACCCATGAGGTTCGACAGCCGCGCCTTTCCATCGCGGCCGATCCGCCCCACGTCGCCCGCCTTCCAGCGGCCATAGGTGCGAAGGCCCAGGTCGAGCAGCTTTGCTGCTTGCTCGTCGGTCACACCCCAATGGCCGAACAGGCGCACCACGGCACGGAACATCGCCGCGGCTTCCTCGTCGGAAATGGGATCCGGAACGAAGGGTGCGGCTTCGGTGTCAACACGAGTCAGGACTGCCATATGAGGTCTCCTGTCATATGGCATTATATGGCAAAGTTGCTGCCAAATGACAATAGCAGGTGCATGACTCCTCTTGATTCTCTGGCTACTACGAATGCCAAAGCATCAAATGGACGGCACGAATGACTGACCAGCGCATGACATTACCACCCGAATCGATGCGAGCCGACCGCAACGTCGCTCGCCTCGGGGTCGCAGCGAGCCTTGCCGCTTTGTTCTCGGCCGCCGCCTGCTGCGTCCTGCCGCTTGCGCTGGGTGCAATCGGAATCGGCGCCGGCGGACTTGCCGTCCTGGTGCCCCTTCACTGGCCGCTGACCCTCGCCGCGGGCGCGGCCGTCTCCATAGGCTGGTTACTGGACGTTCGCCGCAGGCGAGCCTGTTCGTCAGGCGGGTGCGCTTCCGATGCCCAGGATCGCGCGGCAGTCATCATGCTGTCGCTCGCGACCCTCGTCGTCGCCGTATCCGCTTTGTGGGGATATATCGAACAGCCGCTCATGCGTGCGCTGGGCGGCGCGTGATGCAGCTCGTCTCGACCCTGACCTGTCCAAGCTGCGGCAAGGCCTCGACCGAAACCATGCCCACCGATGCGTGCCAATACTTCTACGACTGTCCGCATTGCGCGATCGTGCTGCGGCCCAAGAAGGGCGACTGCTGCGTCTTCTGCTCCTATGGCGATGTCCCCTGTCCGCCGATCCAGGAGGCTCGTGCCAGCGGAGAAACGCCAAGCTGCTGCACGCCGTAACAGAGGCTCTGACCCACTACGCCTTCCCGACCTGCGGATCCTGACGCCCGCCATTTGACCCCGCTCTGCTGCCGGGAACTTGGGACGCTTCGCGCCCGCACCATCCTTTCGCCTCGGTACACGAGCGGCTGTTCGGCGCCTCGCGCGTTCGCGCGACCGCGCTCTATGGCTCGGCTGCGCCCTCGCCACCGAGCCCCGTCCCGTGTCTCGGCCTGGCGGTAACGATCGGCTGGCGCGCGAGAGGGCTGGCGCCCTCCCGCTAAGCGGTCGCCGCGCTTGCGCGCGGCGGCGCTGTTTGAGGGCCTCTCCCGTCGGCGCGGGAGTGGGCGGCGCTCCCTGCTAGGCCCGCCCGCGTCGCCGGCAAGCCGGGCATAGGCCCGGCTCCTTCGCTTCGCTTCGGCCCTTCGGGTGCCGCCGCCACTCCCGGCGGGCCTTTCAGGTCGCTCGGGTGCCGCCCACCCCCACTTCTCCGGGGAGGCCATGCCGGTTTTTGGGCGGGGCAGGAGGAAAGCCATGCGCCAGACCCACCAGTGTCCGGACCCCGGCGACGCAGCCGCGAAAGCCAAGGCACGTCCCCGCCGGCGCGCGCGGCGGGGCGGCAAGGGCGGCGAAGGCGGCAATGCCCAGCGCGCCAATCTCTATGAAGAGGTCACCGCCCGCATCATCGGCGAACTCGAGGCGGGGCGCTTCCCCTGGGTTCAGCCTTGGGGCGCCGTGCCCGGCGCTACCGAAGGCGGCGTCGCGCCGGGCCTTCCCCGCAATGCGCTGACCGCCCGACCTTATTCCGGCATCAACATCCTCATCCTCTGGGGCGCCGTCATTCAGCACGGCTATTCGTCGCAAAGCTGGCTGACCTTCCGGCAGGCGCAGGGCGCGGGCGGCAGCGTCCGCAAAGGCGAGCGCGGCACCACCGTCGTTTATGCCGACCGCTTCGTTCCCGAAGCGGAGAAGGAGCGGGCCGCCAAGACCGGCGAGGACGCCAAGGCGGTGCCGTTCCTCAAACGCTTCACCGTCTTCAACGTCGCGCAGTGCGAAGGACTGCGCCCCGGCCTCGCATCCGACCCGGCGCCGCTCCCCGAGCGCGAGATCGTGCCGGTCGCCGAGCAGGTAATCGCCGCCTCCGGCGTCGACTTCCGCATCGGCGGCAACCGCGCTTTCTACGTGCCGAGCCACGACTTCGTGCAGGTCCCGCCGCAGCCCGCGTTTTTCGAGCAGATCAACTATTACCGCACCTGCCTTCACGAGCTGACCCACGCCACCGGCCACCCCTCGCGGCTTGGCCGCAAGCTCGTCACCCGCTTCGGCAGCAAGGACTATGCGCGCGAGGAGCTGGTCGCCGAGATGGGGTCGGCGTTCCTCTGCGCGGCGCTCGGCATCCGACCGACCGTCCGCCACGCCGATTATCTCGCCTCATGGCTCGACGTTCTGCGCCAGGATAATCGCGCCATCTTCCGCGCCGCAGGGCAAGCGAGCAAAGCCGCCGACTGGCTGCTCGCGCGCCACGCCGCCGCCGCAGACCGAGCGTTGGGGGCCGCGCCGGATGGAGTGGCGAGCGCTCCGCACGGCCCGGGCGCGAACC
>NZ_DATCYB010000057.1:0-53491 GCF_036570505.1 Allosphingosinicella sp.
AAGCGCATCGCCGAAGCGGAGGCGGAGGCGGAGCGGCTCGCCGACGCTCCCCTGTCCCTCGCCGCCCAACTCGACGGACTGGAAGCGGATTCGACCGCGGCCGCCGAAGCCGCCCGAGCCGCCGCCGCTCATGAACGCGCCGCCGAGGAGACGCTTCGCGAGACCGAAAAGCGGCTAGCCGACGTCGGCGAGGCGCTTTCGATCGCTCGCGAGGCCCGCGCCGGCGCGGTTGCACGCCACGAGAACCAGGAAATGCGCCGCATCGAGATGGGCCGCATCTCCGGCGAGCGCTTCGAATGCCCGCCACCCGTCCTGCCGCAAAAGCTCGGCTTCGAGGAAAGCGGCATCGAGGAAGCTCAGGCGGAATCGGCGCGTCTCGACCGCCTCACCGCCGACCGCGAGCGCATCGGGCCGGTCAACCTCGTCGCCGAGCGCGAGCTCGCCGAGCTGGAGGAAGGTCACACCTCCTCCCAGGCCGAGCGCGAGGAGCTGGGCCTCGCCATCCACCGCCTGCGCGGTTCGATCGGCAGCCTCAACCGCGAGGGCCGCGCCCGCCTCCTCGCCGCCTTCGAGGCGGTCGACCGCCACTTCCAGAGCCTGTTCAGCACCTTGTTCAACGGTGGCCAGGCCCATCTCGCCCTCATTGAATCCGACGACCCGCTGGAGGCGGGCCTCGAAATCATGGCCCAGCCGCCCGGCAAGCGCCTCTCCGCCCTCACCCTCCTCTCCGGCGGCGAACAGGCGCTGACGGCGATCGCCCTCATCTTCGCCCTTTTCCTCACCAACCCCGCCCCCATCTGCGTCCTGGACGAGGTCGACGCCCCCCTCGACGACGCGAACATCGAGCGCTTCTGCGACCTCCTCGACCGCATGACCGCCGAGACCGACACCCGCTACCTCATCGTCACCCACAACGCCGTGACGATGAGCCGCATGCACCGCCTGTTCGGCGTCACCATGATCGAAAAAGGCATCAGCCGCCTCGTCAGCGTCGATCTGGGCGGCGCCGAACGACTGCTCGCCGCCGAATAACGTCATCCCGGCGGAAGCCGGGACCCAAGAATTCGAGTGCCGGGCCACTCGCGCGGCTTTTTCACTGCCTTTAATGTTCTTGGGTTCCGGCTTTCGCCGGAATGACTAGAGTCACCCCATGACGACCCGCTTCGTCCCGCCCCACCCTCCGCGCGGCCCCGCACCCGTCCCCGTCTGGCGCGGTTTCTTCGGGGAGCGGGCGCGCAACGCCGTCTATGGCTGGTCGGCGCCGATGTTCGAGAACTGGCATATCCGCCGTAACATCCTCGGCATCGTCGTCCATGTCGTGACGCACCCCGACGCAGTGCAGCGGGTGCTCCAGACCAACGCCGCCAATTACGCCAAGCCCGACATCGTCAAGCGGGTCATCGCGCCGATGATTGGTAGAGGGCTGCTCAGCTCCGACGAGGATCTCTGGCGCGAGCAGCGGAGAATTGTCGCCGCGAGCTTCGCACCCCCGGCCGTCGATGCGCTCATCCCCGACTTCGCCCGCGCGGCCGCCTCGAGGACGGAAGGCTGGGAGGGCGCGAGCGTTCGGGACATGGCCGCGGAGTCCACCGCGACCACCATGGGCGTTATCGCCGACACGCTGTTCGGTGGTGATCCGCGCCTCAAGACCGAAGCGGCAATGGCGCACATCGCGGCGGCGCTGAAGGCGGCGGCGGAGGCGCGGCTATCGGCAGTGCTACGCCTGCCACCGATCGGCTGGAACCGGACCGTGCGGGCGGGTCAGCGCGGCCAGGTCTTTCTTCGTTCCACCCTGGCAGAGTTGGTGGGAGAACGACCAGGCCGAGCGGACGGCGACTTTCTCGACCGCCTCGTCCACGCTCTCAAGGATCGTTTTTCGGAGGAAGAAGCGGCCGCGCTGGCTCTCGACAACGCCGCCACCTTCTACCTCGCCGGCCACGAAACCACGGCCAACGCGCTTACCTGGACGGTCTACCTGCTCTCCGAGCAGCCGGAGTTGCAGAGTGAGGCGGCCGAGGAAGCGCACGAGGCTTTGACGTCGGGCAGCGACGATCCGGCGCTGCCCGACCGCTTGCCCCTGCTCCGCCGCATCCTCGAGGAATCGATGCGCCTCTATCCACCGGTGCCGCGCTTCGACCGCCAGGCGCTGGGCTCGGACACGCTCGCCGACGCCGCCATCGCGCCCGGCGACATCGTCTCCATATGGCCGTGGATCATCCACCGCCACAAGAAGCTGTGGGACGATGCCGATGCCTTCGACGCCGACCGCTTTTTGCCCGAACGCAAGATCGGCCTCCATCGCTTCCAATACGTCCCCTTCGGCGGCGGTCCCCGCGTCTGCGTCGGCGCCCGCTTCGCCAGCGCCGAGGCGCTCACCATTCTCGCCCATTGGCTCGCCGGCTGGCGCTTCGAGAGGGCGCGCGCCCGGCCCGTCCGCGTCGTGGGAACGGTCACGCTCCGCCCCGAAAACGGCCTCCCGCTTCGCCTCGTGAAACGCAGCTAGCGTGTCGTCATTCCGCGGCCTGCGCCGCCGGCCGACCCTGCGCACGGCGCTTCCGAGCGGCCTCGGCGCGCCGGCCGCGTGCTCTCAGCCACATCATCACGCCGGTGGCGGCGAGCAGCGCCGGCACGATGCCGCCGATGAAAATCACCACCTGCCAGACCGCGCCATGCCGGTTCCGTCGTGCCAGCGCCGCATCGTCCTTGCGAGAGTCTCCGGCCGCGGCGGCCCGGGCGGGGTCACCTTGGCCGATGCGTCGTTCACCTGAACCTCGGCCGCACCGCCCTCGCGGGCGAAGCCGATCTTCCACTCCGGTGCCTGATCGGTCGGCCAGACGATGCTGAGAAGACGGCCCGTCGCATGGCGCTCGGCCGCGGCCACCGCCGCGTTGACGCCGAGGGTGGTCCGCTCCAGCGGCTGCGCCCGTCTCGCCATGGCCCGGTCCGGGCCTCCCCTCGGCGCCTCGCCCGACAGGGGGCCGAAGAAACCGGGGAAGGAAATCCAGGCGCCGGTGAAGGACAGCATCGCCAGTGGAATGAGTATCCAGAAACCCGCCTGGTGATGCAGGTTGGCGCTCGTCGCATTCTGCCGTCGCCAGCGGATGCCGCGCCGGACGCTGCCGGTGACCGGCCACCACAGCCAAAGTCCGGTGAGGCTCGAAACGAACATGAAGACGCCCACCCAGCCGACGATCTGGCGGCCGACGCCGGACACCATCAGGCTGCCGTGAAGGACGTGGAGGACGCGAACCGCGCCTTCGTTGCTGGCGGCGCGGTCCAGCAGGCGTCCCTCGGCCGGATCGAGCCAGATATTCGTCCGAATGGGGCGAGATGCCCCCGGTTCCGGCGGCCGCGCCGCGCTGATAAGCACAGGTCCCTCGCCCTCGGCAAAGCGGATCGACATGACCCGTTCCCCTGGCCCCAGCACACGTTCCGCGGCGGCGGTATAGGCCGAGTGGGGCAGTACGGGCTCGCCGCTCACGGCGCGGGCGGGATTGAGCGTCTCCAGCCAGTCGTGCCAGACGAGCGCCGATCCCGTCAGCGAAATGGGCACGATCAGCACCGCCAGCAGCAGGCCGATCCACTTGTGGACCTGGAACCAGAGCGCCCTCAGCCGCAGTTTCCTCGATCGTTGCACGCCTTCTCCCCTCCTAGGTGTCCGCCCAGCGGCGCAGCAGATTGTGATAGAGGCCGGTCAGGCGCACGACCTCGCGATCGCCATGGCCGCGGTCCGCGGCGATGGCCTGGATCGACTGGTCGAGGTCGAAGAGCAGGGTGCGCGCGCCGTCGTCACGGACCATCGACTGTATCCAGAAAAAGCTCGCCACCCGCGTGCCACGCATCACCGGTTCGACGCGGTGCAGGCTGGAGGCCGGATAGAGGAGCAGGTGCCCGGCCGGCAGCTTGGCCGAATGGACGCCGAGATTGTCCTCGACGACCAGCTCACCGCCCTCGTAGGCATCCGGATCCTCCAGGAAGAGCGTCGCCGAGAGGTCACTGCGGACACGAAACTCGCTGCCCTGGTGGATGCGGACGGCATTGTCGATATGAGTCCCGAACGCCTCCCCACTTTCATAGCGGTTGAAAAGCGGCGGAAAGATCTTGAGCGGCAACGCCGCGGCGATGAACAGCGGCGAGCGCCCGAGCGCGTCCAGCACCAGCCGCCTCGCCTCCCGCGCCGCCGCGCTGTTTTCGGGCAGCTGCCGGTTGCTCTTGGCGAGCGCCGACTGGTGGCCGGAGGTCGCATTGCCGTCCACCCAATCGGCCGCGTCGATGATCGCGCGGATGCGCCCCACCCCTCCCTTGCCGAGCAGATCGGGGATGGCGAGCATCATCGCGTCGGCCTTCGCTTCAGAAGCTGTAGAACAGGCTCAGCACCGCCGAGCGGTCCTCGCCCGGCGTCGCCCAGCCGCCAGTGATGGCGCCGGTCGTCCGGCTGACATTGTTGCGGATGCCGGTGAAATAGCGCTCGTTGGTGATGTTCTGGACGTTGAGCTGCGCCGTCATGCCGTTCCCGAACGGGTAGGACAGGAAGGCGCGGTGGACGAGGTAGTCGTCGGCGAAATATTGCGTCCTCTGCAGCAAGCTGCGCTGATGGGTCGCGAAGCTCCCCTGATAGGTGAAGCCATAGCCGATCTCGAGGCCGAAGGGGAGCCGATAGCTGGTGAACAGGCTGCCCGAGTGCCTCGGCGTCTGCATGAGGCGATCGCCCGCCTGCGGATCGGGAAGGGCGGCGCTGTTTACGCAGCCTGCCTCGCCCGGATTGGCGGCGCAGAAATCGGAGACACTCTGGAGCACTTCGCTGTCGAGATATGTGTAGTTGGCGAAGATAGACCAGCGCGGCGTGATATAGCCGCTGATGCCCAGCGCCAGCCCATCGACGCGGGAGCGTCCGTCCAGCACCTGGAGAGAGTCGGGGAGTGTAGGATCGTTCGAGGCTACGGTGAAATTGCTGCGCTCGTTGCGGAACAGCGCGGCGGTGAGCTGTAGCCGGTCGAACAGGTCCGCCTTCACTCCAATCTCGTAGCTGCGGGCGGTCTCTGGTGCGGTAGCGCAGGGGTCGGCGGCTCCGGGCGCCGGCCTGATCCCGCAACCGAGGCGCACCGTCGCCGAGGAGGGCGTCTTGGCGTTGGCGAAGGCGGCATAAAGGCTGATATTGGGCCTCGGCTTGAGCACCGCCCCGGCGCGGTAGGAGAAGAGCGTCTCCTCGCTTCGCTGCGGCGCCAGCTCTTCGGGCGTGAGCGGGTCCGTCCCCGGCGGATAGACGGCGAGCGAAAGGGTGCGGAAGGTCGCTTCCGCCCGCTCCAGACGAACCCCGCCGTTAAGCTCCACGAACTCGCCGATCTCCAGCGTGTCGAACGCGTAGATCGCCTTGTTGCTGGAATCGCCCCGCTCGCGCTCCCTCACCGTATAGTTGATGGGACCGGTGTAGATGGCCGTCGGATCGGCAATGCTGTCGATCGGCAAGGGCGTGAAGGCCGAGCCATCGGCGTTACGTGCCAGCTCCGCCGTCTCGATTCCATAATCCTCCCACGTGAGGGAGCCGCCCACGACGAGGATGTTGCGCAATTCGCCCGCATGCCCGGATTCGATCCTGAGATCAGTTTGCGTATGCACAAGTTCGTTCACCTGGTCGCGGACTCGGCCGTGCGGGCCTGAGGGTCGGAAGAAGCCGGGCGCCAGATCGTCGGGGCATGGCAGGCCGATCGTGCCGGTTGCATTGGCGGCGACGGGCTGGCGGCCTGTGGTGGACAGGCAATAGGTGCCTTGCGGCGCGCTCGCCTGCGTCAGCGCATCGACCCGCTGCCAACGCGTGAGATTGCGGACGGAGACCGCGGAGCTGAAATCATGGTCGAGGGTCGCGGTCAGGCGATCGACGTCGATGTCCTGCCTGTCGAGGTTGCGATAGCCGAAATAGTCGCTGTCGTCGGCTTCCTCGAGCGGGCCGTCGTTAATCTGGCTCTTGTAATAGGGGACGCCGTAAATGGGCGTGTTCCTGTCCTCCTGATGCAGATAGGCGAGTGTCAGGCTGGTCGGGCCGTCGATGCCGAAGGTGATCGCCGGAGCGGCGCCCCACCGCTCATATTCCTCGAAATCGCGACCGGGCACGTCATTACGATGGGCGACGGCGTTGAGGCGCACGGCGATCAGGTCACTGAGGCGCTGGTTCGTGTCGATCGTACCTCGGAGATAATCGTCGGTGCCGATCGAGCCTTGCAGGATCGTGAGGTCCTCGCGCTGCGGCACCTTGGAGACGAGGTTGATCGTCCCGCCGACCGAGCCGGACCCGTTGAATACCGAATTGGCGCCGTTGTAGATTTCAATCTGCTGGAGGTTGAACGGGTCGGTGCGGCTATATTGGGCGCTGTCGCGCACGCCGTCCTGGGTGATGTCGTTGCTGGCCGAATAGCCGCGCAGGTTGATCGAGTCGCCATAGCCGCCGCCGCCTTCGCCGGCGCCGAAGGTGATGCCGGGGATGGTGGCGAGCGCGTCGCGCAAGGTGAGGAGATTCTGTTTCTTCAGCGTCTGATCGCTGATCACGGTGACGGTCTGCGGCGTGTCGAGCAACGGCTGCGTCGCCTTGGGCGATTCGAGCACCGGCTCGTGGAGCCGCTCACCCGTGACGATTATGTCCCGGCCCCGCTCGACGTTCGACTGGGCGTCTTCCGCCAAGGCGGGCGCCGAAGCAATAAAACCAACACAGCTGAGACCCAGAAAGGCCGGGCCGACGGCCCTCGCCCCGCTCGCAAGATTGAGCACGCGCAATTCCCCTTGTCTTCACCCGTATTGGGTGTCGGGAGCTATTGCGACTTATTCTCATTAAAGTCAACGTTTCTGCGAATGACTCGCAGTTACTTGAATTCAGGTCGTTTCCTGAAAAGTATCGCACTGGGCCGGGTCGCCCGTCCTGAGCCCGCGCTGCAGCCATTCCATCCGCTGGTCCGAGGTGCCGTGGGTGAAGCTCTCCGGAACTACGAAACCCTGCGAGGCGCGCTGGAGCGTGTCGTCGCCGATCGCCGATGCGGCCGTCATGCCTTCCTGGATGTCGCCCGGCTCGATCGCCGCCCGCTCGCTCGCCGCCCACACGCCCGCATAGCAATCGGCCTGCAGTTCGACCTGCACCTGAACCGCATTGCCCTCCACCACTGACAGCCGACTCTGCGCGGCGCGCGCCTCATCGAGGGTGCCGGTGAGGTTTTGGATGTGATGGCCCACTTCATGTGCCACTACATAGGCCTGCGCGAAATCGCCGGCCGCTCCGTAGCGCTGGGCGAGCTCGTCGAAGAAGCTGGTATCGAGATAGATGCGCTGGTCGGTCGGGCAATAGAAGGGGCCCATCGCCGCCTGCGCCGCGCCGCAGCCACTATTGCCGGACTGATCGTAGATATGAAGCACCGTCGGCTGGTACGTCTGCCCCGAGGCTGCGAACAGCCGGCCCCACTGGTCCTCGGTCGAGGCGAGAACCTGGCATGTGAAATGCGTCTCGGCGTCCGTCGCGCAAACCTCGGCCGCGCTCTTCGCTTCCGGCGCCTGCTGGTTCGGCCCGACCAGCGAACTTCCCCCGCCTCCGAACGGATTGAAGCCGAGCAGCATGGCGCCGATCACCAGCACGATGATCCCGCCGATGCCGAAACGGCTCGCGACCAGGTTCATGAGCAGGCCAATACCCCTGCCGCCGCCGATGCCGCTGCCGCGGCCGCCGCTTTCGACATTGCTGCTCGTCCTGCGGCCGCCAAAGCGCATATCAATTCTCCTGAATGCCGATGGCATAATGTTTCGCGGCCGCACCGGTTGCATCGCTCGTGGGAACCGATAAGCAGCCCACACATTGATGGTGCACCGCAATATGGCAGATGCAAATCCCCGAAGGCGCCGCGGCAACAGCCCGCTGCCGCTCCCCGACCAGGTCGCGCTCGTCCTCCAGGGCGGCGGCGCGCTGGGCGCCTATCAGGCTGGCGTCTATGAGGCGCTGGCGGAAACCGACATAGAGATAGACTGGATCGCCGGCATCTCGATCGGCGCGGTCAACGCCGCGATCATCGCCGGCAACGCGCCGGGGGAGCGGGTCGCGAAGCTTCGCTCGTTTTGGGAGAGGGTCACCGCCACCCTGCCCAGCCTGCCGATGATGGGCGGGGACGAATGGCGGGAATGGATGCACATCCTCTCCGCCGGCTTCGTCGCCGGCACGGGCGTGCCCGGCTTCTTCCGACCCCGGGCCATCCCGCCAATTCTGGCGCAGGCGGGGAGCGAGGGCGCGCTCAGCTTCTACGACAGTGCGCCGCTCGCCGGGACGCTCGACGCCCATGTCGACTGGGATCGCCTGAACGATGGCCCGATGCGGCTTTCCGTCGGCGCCGTGAATGTCGAAAGCGGCAACTTCCACTATTTCGACACCCGCGACGAGCGGCTCGACGCCCGCCACATCATGGCTTCCGGCGCGCTGCCGCCGGGCCTGCCGCCGATCGAGATAGACGGCTGCTGGTGGTGGGACGGCGGCATCGTCTCCAACACGCCGCTCTCCCACGTGCTCGACCGGCAGAGCGAGGACATGCTCGTCTTTCAGGTCGACCTCTTTCCCGCGAAGGGCGACATGCCGCACACCCTCATGGACGTTTATGCGCGCGAAAAGGACATTCGCTATTCCAGCCGCACCCGCCAGGTCACCGATCAGCTGATGCGCCTCCGCAAGGAACGCGAGACGATCCGCAAGGTGCTGAAGAAGCTGCCCGAGGCGCTGAAGGATGATCCCGACGTGGCCAAGCTGCGGGCGCTCGCCGCCGAGCGCGCCGTCAATGTCGTCCATCTGATCTACCGCGCCCATGGCTGGGAAGGCGGCGCCCGCGATTTCGAATTCTCCCGCGGCAGCATGGAGCATCATTGGGCCGAGGGGTGCGCCGCCATCGCCGAGACGATGAAGAAGGGCGCCCTCCTCACCCGCAACATCATCGACGGCAAGACCGCTGCCTTCGACCTCGCGAAATAGAAAGGACCCGCATGTTCCTCAAAGGCAAGACCGCCCTCGTCACCGGCTCGACTTCCGGCATCGGCCTCGCGGTGGCGACCGCCTTCGCCGCCGAGGGCGCCAACGTGATGCTGAACGGTTTCGGCGACGCCGCCGAGATCGAGAAGACCCGTCGGGGCATCGAGGACGCGCACAAGGTCCGCGTCGGCTATAATGGCGCCGACCTGACGAAGCCGGACCAGATCGAAAGCCTGATGAAGGAATGCGTCGACGAATTCGGCGCCGTCGACATCCTCGTCAACAATGCCGGCGTGCAGCATGTCGCGCCGGTCGACGAGTTCCCGGTCGAGAAATGGGACCTCATCATCGCCCTCAATTTGACCGCCGCCTTCCACACCACCCGCCTCGCCCTGCCGGACATGAAGAAGAAGGGCTGGGGTCGCGTCATCAACACGGCGTCGGCGCACAGCCTCGTCGCCAGCCCCAACAAATCCGCCTATGTCGCCGCCAAGCACGGCATCGCCGGCTTCACCAAGACGGTCGCGCTCGAGACGGCGACCAGCGGCATCACCGTCAACTGCATCAGCCCCGGCTATGTCTGGACGCCCTTGGCCGAAAACCAGATCCCCGACACGATGAAGGCGAGGAACCTGACGCGCGAGCATGTGATGAACGACGTCCTCCTCGCCGCCCAGCCGACCAAGAAGTTCGTCACCGTCGATCAGGTCGCCGCGTTGGCGGTGTTCCTCTGCAAGGACGAAGCCTCATCGATTACCGGCGCCAACCTCTCGATGGACGGTGGCTGGACGGCGCAATGACAAGGCGCGAGTGCTAGCTGCCGCCCTTTGAACATCTATCTGCGCGAAGGACACGGCGCTGATACAGACGCTTGTAAACCCGCCCGATGGGAGGAACGAAGCCCAGCGATCCAATCGCCATAACCAAAAGGCCGAATTCGCCCAGAAGTAGCATCAGCATGTAAAATGCGTACGAAGCTGGCGATTCATCGAATGAATAGACGGCGCTTCCGCGACCTTCAATTGTCCCCGTGCGCAGGCCCTCGACAAGGAAAACGGCGCACAGGATAGCGAAGAGCCAAGCGACGAAGACAAGGAAGGTTTTGAACATCCAGTCCGGGATAAAATAGTCCTTCTTTGATGAGCGCATCCTCATTCCGGGGAGGCTATTGGCGATCAGTTAACAGCGGACTACTGTCCCATTGCGGGCCGGTGTCGCCCATCGACGACCGCCTTCTTCCTCGCTAAGCTCCTCTCCCGAGTGGGGATTCGCTGGGTCGCGAGGTGGTGCATGAGGCTGGCTTATCTTCCCCTGTGCGCGGCGGCCGCGCTGGCGGGGTGTAGCTCGGGCAGCGGCGGACAAAGGGTCGCCCAGGCCCCCGCGCCGCCGGACTGGCGCTCCATCGCCACCGACAGCGACCGTCATCGCCTGCGCGAATGGCGGACCGCCTGGGTGCGGGGACTGGAGAAGGCGCGGGCTTCGGGCCACGGCGCAGCGCTCGCTCACGAAGGGGCTTTACTGCAGCCCGACGCCGCCATCAGCTGGGAAGATCCTCCGCCCGGCCTCTATCTCTGCCGCACATTGAAGGTCGGCGGCCAGTCGGAGGCGCTGCTCGATTACGTCGCCTATCCATGGTTCGATTGCCGCATCCGCAACGAGAACGGCCTGATGAGCTTCACCAAGCTTTCGGGCTCGCAGCGCCCGATAGGGCTTCTCCTCCCCTATGTCGGTCAACGGATGGTGTTCCTGGGCACGCTCCAGCTCGGCGACGAGAGCCGCGCCCTCCAATATGGCCGCGACAGGGAGCGCGACATGGCCGGCGTTATCGAACGGATCGGCGAGGAGAAATGGCGACTGGTCTTTCCATACCCGCATTTCGAGTCCACAATCGATATATTGGAGCTCGTTCCAAAGAGCGCCGCCAGCTAATCATAAGAGGGGATTTTCGTCACATGAGAAGCCATTTGCTGGCCGCCGCGTTGCTGTGCCTTATGACCACCACCACGCCCGCCCACGCCGATGCCTTGAGTGACGCCGTCCAAAAGGACATGCCGTCGCTTATCACCCTCTACAAGGATCTCCACGCGCATCCCGAGCTCTCGATGCACGAGACGCGCACTGCCGCGAAACTCGCTGCAGAGGCGAAGAAGCTGGGCTTCAAGGTCACCGAAGGCGTCGGCAAGACCGGGGTCGTCGCGGTGATGGAGAACGGACCAGGCCCGATCGTCATGCTTCGCGCCGACATGGACGCGCTCCCGGTCGAGGAGCAGACCGGCCTCCCTTATGCCAGCAAGCTGCGCGGCACGAGCCGCGCCGGGGTGGAGACCGGCATCATGCACGCCTGCGGCCATGACACGCACATGACCGCCTGGGTCGGCGCCGCCCGCCGTCTCGCCGCGACCAAGGACCAATGGTCCGGCACGCTCGTCATGATCCTGCAGCCGGGCGAGGAGACCAGCGAAGGCGCGAAGGCCATGCTGGAAGACGGCCTCTACACCCGCTTTCCGAAGCCCAGCCACGTCATCGCCTTCCACGACGCCGCGGCCCTTCCCGCCGGCATTGTCGGCTATTCCAACGGCTATGCCCTGGCGAATGTGGACAGTGTCGACATCACCGTGAAGGGCGTCGGCGGCCACGGCGCCTATCCGCACACGACCAAGGATCCGATCGTGCTCGCCAGCCGCATCGTCGGCGCGCTCCAGACCCTGGTCAGCCGCGAGAACGACCCGCAGAGCCCGGCCGTCGTCACCGTCGGCAGCTTCCATTCCGGCGCCAAGCACAACATCATCTCCGACGAGGCCAAGCTGCTGCTCACCGTGCGCAGCTATAGCGACGACACTCGTCGGCTGCTGCTCGACGGCATCGAGCGCATCGTGCGCGGCGAGGCGATCGCGGCCGGCATGCCGGAGGACCGGATGCCCGTGGTGACGATTCGAGAGAAAGAGTACACGCCCGCCGTCTTCAACACCGATGCGCTGACGACGAACACCGCCCAATTGTTCACCGAGCGCTTCGGCCCCGAGCGGGTGATCGCCACTCCGGCGGTGATGGGCGGTGAGGACTTCAGCCGGTACTACCTCGCCGACAAATCGATCCAGAGTCTGATCTTCTGGGTAGGCGGAGTGCCGGAGGAGAAGTGGAAGGCTGCCGGCGGCGATGCCTCCAAGCTGCCCTCGCTGCACAGCCCCTTCTGGGCGCCCGATCCCGAACCCACCATCTCGACGGCCACCGAAGCCATGGTGACGGCCGCGATGGGCGTGTTCGATAGGGCGTCCTGACACGCGACGCTTCTTCGTCGTCGGCCCCGCAGGCTTCGTCGCCTCCGCGCATCTCGGTCGCGCGGTGAGCGATGGTCATCGCTACGCCCATGTCGCTCCACGCCGACGAGACTAGGTCCCTCCGATCCAAGGGAGGACCACCCATGAACAAGCTGCTGATCGCCGCCGCCCTGGCGCTGGCGCCCGCCACGGCCAATGCCGCCGATGAACCCGGCCTCGATGCCGTCCGCGCCGCCGTTGAGCGATTCCGCGACGTCGAGGTCGCGCTGGCCGAAGGCTATGTGCGCGATCCGATGAACATGTGCATCGCCGCCGAACAGATGGGGTTGCCAGGCTCCGAGGGCGCCATGGGCATCCACTATTTCCGCCCAGACCTTCTCGGCATTTCAGGCCCGCCCAATCCGCGCGTGGATGGCACCGGTACGCACACCGATTTTCTCAAGCCGTCGATCCTCATCTACGAACCGCAGGCTGACGGTTCGCTGGAGCTGGTGGCGGTCGAGAATCTGGTTTTCGCCCGCGCCTGGGGAGCGGCGGGACACAAGGCGCCGCCCACGTTCCATGGCGTCTCCTTCGAGCATATGGTCGACGATCCGGCGACGGCGCTCGACGAAGCGCATATGTTCGAGCCGCATTACGACCGTCATGTCTGGCTGTTTCGCGACAATCCCAGCGGCGTCTTCGCGCCCTTCAACCCGAACGTCACCTGCGCCCATCACAAGCATGAGGAGCACGCGCACCGCTGACGACCGTCAGCCGCCCCAAAGCTCCTTCAGCCGCGCGTCGCGCCCGCATCGGGTGCGGTAGAAGCGGTATTTGAGGCTGTTCTTCTTGTAATAATCCTGGTGATAGGCCTCGGCCTCATAGAAGGATGCGGCCGGGAGGATGGGTGTTACGACGTCGTCGGACAGCGCCGCGTCCGCCTCCGCCTTCTCGGCCTCCGCGACCTGCCGCTGCCCGGCGCCATCGACGAAGATCGCGGTGCGATAGCTGTCGCCCCGGTCGCAGAACTGGCCGCCCGCATCAGTCGGATCGACCGTGCGGAAGAAATAGTCGGCAAGCTGCTCGTAGCTCACCCGTGCCGGATCGTAAGTGACCTTGACCGCCTCGTAATGGCCGGTCCCGCCGGACGAGACCTGCTCGTAGCTGGGGCTCTTGATCGTCCCGCCCGTATAGCCGGACACCGCCGAAATTACTCCCGCCACCTTCTCGAAATCCGCCTCGGTGCACCAGAAGCAACCGCCGGCGAACACCGCGCTCGCCGTCTCGCCGGACGGCGCAACGGCCGCGCCTTGCGTCGATCGGCTCTCCACCTTGGGCTGATAATCGGGCGCGCAGGCGGCGACGAGAAGGGCGCCGGCCACGGCGCCAACCGGAAACAGGAGCCTCGTGGGGGTCATGGAGTCCATCTGGTTCCCGAGCAGCACGATTCAAGGCTATCGCGCCGCGTCCGACAAGCGAGCCAGCTGCTCCTGGCTCAACTCCAACGTCATCGCGCCGAGCAGCTCGTCGAGCTGGTCGAGGTGATTGGCACTGGCGATGGGGGCGGTGATGCCGGGCTGCGCGGCGATCCAGGCAAGTGCGATCTGGGCCTGGGTGGCGCCGGTCTCGGCCGCGACGGCATCGAGCGCGGCGAGCACCTTTCGGCCTCGCTCGTTCAGATATTGCCCCATGCGCCCACCCCGCGGGCTCTTCCCGAAATCGGCCTCGGATTGATATTTGCCGGTGAGGAATCCGGAGGCGAGCCCGAAATAGGGCAGCACGCCTAGGCCTTCCTCGATGCACAGCTTTTGGAGATCGCCCTCGAAGCGATCGCGGACCATCAGATTATACTCCGGCTGCAACACCGTGTAGCGCGCCAGCCCTTCGGCCTCGGAGATCGCGAGCGCCTTCGCCAGTCGCTCCGCCGAATAATTGGACGCGCCGATCGTCCGCGCCTTGCCGTCCCGCACCAGCCTGTCGAAGGCGGCGAGGCTCTCCGCCATGGGTGTCCCCTCATCATCCTGATGAGCGTAGTAGAGGTCGATATAGTCGGTCCCGAGTCGCTTCAGCGACGCCTCTGCCGCGGCCGCGATACGCGAAGGCTCCAGCTTCTCGCCGCCCTCGCCGGCCAGCATCCCGACCTTGGTCGCGATCAGCACGTCGTCTCGACGCCCGCGCCGCTTCAGCCACTCGCCGAGCAACGTCTCGGACTCTCCGCCCTTATGCCCCGGCACCCAGGCCGAATAGACGTCGGCCGTGTCGACCATCGTCCCGCCTGCCTCGACGAACCGGTCCAGCACGGCGAAAGCTTCCTCGCCCCGCGTGGTATTGCCGAACACGTTGCCGCCCAGCACGAGGCGCGGCGTATCGAGCCCGCTCGTCCCCAGCTTCCGTTTCTCGGGCATGTCGCATCTCCTTCGCCACCGGCTTCATCCGTCATAGGTCGGCGGGCACGACCATTCCAGCGGCCCCGGCCGGCGGCGGCACGTGTTTCCGCTATGTACTTGGTAATACTCACTATGCGGGATTGCCATCGGGCGGGCGAGCGCCGATCCTGTTTATCCACAGACTCGCTAACTCGTTGAGGGGGAAGCAAATGTCACAGGAGGACCTGCGCTGGCGGCAGCCCCGGCTGCTGATCGTCCACGGGCCGCACGGCGTGGACGTCTCGGCAATCCTGGCGCGGAACGGGATCCGGCTGAATAGCGAAGATTTGCTCATCATCGCCGAACATGACGACGCGCCGGCGCCATGGCTGGAACAAGAAAGGGTCACCGTGCGGGCCGCCTGACCTCAGCCGCCTAACCTCCCGCCGCGATCGCCACACGGCTTCCCCAGCCGCGTTCGCCGGTTTCCCCGCGACCCAACCGCTCCCCGGCAACAGCGAAGTTGCTGAGATAGTCGCCGAACGATTCTCTGATGTCGCCGGCGTCGAGCCCGAAGCTCGCCAGCCGATAACTGTGCGACCGAAAGCGCCGGTCCCGTTCGGAACGCGTCATATAGGCCGCCATACCGGCCTCCGCGGGTACGATGTCGAGATCGAGAAAGCGGTAAATTCGTCGCATCACGGCATGCCAATCGCGGTCCATCTCGTCGAAATGGACGTCGATCATGCGACCCGCTGGGAGACCCTGCCGCGCCCCCGACATCCGGCTGATCTTGAGCTCCGTCTTGCGCAGCCATTCGCGGCCGATCCACCGCGGGTCGACATAGTCGCTCTGCAGGCACATCTGGTTCCAGGCGAGCGAGCAGCTGCTGCCGACCACTGCCGCCGGATCGCGGTGCGTGAAGATGATCCGCGCATCGGGAAAGACACGGAGCAGCGCCGGCAGATCGAGCATATGCTGCGGCGTCTTCAGCAACCAGGGCTTGGCGGGGTCCTCGCCCCTCAGCCATCCCGTCAGCCTCAACAGGTCCGCCATATGGGCATAGGCCGGCGTCGCATCCTGCTCTTCGCACCAGCGCGCATAGGCCGGCACTCGCCACTGCGCCTCATGCTTCATCCCCCAGGCCGAAGCGACGAGCAGCCCCAGTTCCTCCTCCGGCGCCATCGGGCCGGTCGGATGCACGATCGCGGTCGCCGGATTGGCGCGGTGGAGCAGGCCCAAGCTCAGCGCCGCCACCCAAGGCCGCCGGTCGTGGCCGTTCACCCGGGTCGGCCGGGGCACCGGACACATCGTCTCGAACATCCGCAAATGCGCGAACCGCTCGTCGGCGGCGAGCAGGCGGTGCAGCCGCGTCGTCCCCGACCGCATCGGCCCCACGACCACGACCGGCCGCGCGATCGACCGGCGCCTGATCGCCGGATTCTCGTCGAACCATTGCTGCGCCCAAAGCCGTTCCCTGAGCAGCTTCAGCACATAGGTGCGGGTGACGACTCGCCCCACCGGATTGAGCCGCGCCTCCTCGTTCAGTGAGCGGAGGAGCCGGCGTAGCGGCCGGCGAAACCACGGATCGCCGAAATCACCGAGGCCTGTCTGCCGGGCCGCCTGTCGCTCCAGCGTTTCATCGTCCAGATCGGGCGGAGACGAAAGATTCGCATGCCACACAGAGCCGAGCAGGCAGTTGGCAAGGCGAAGCGGCACGGGCCGAGGCAAGGCGGGGCAGGAAGAGGGCATTCCGGTTCAAGCCCGGCGGACGTTACTTGTTCCGGATCAGGTCCAAAATAGCGCGGACGCCGCGGAGACGGGTCCTAGGCGACCGCGGGTTCGAGGATACGGATCGTGCCCGCCGCCGCGTCTATCTCCGCGGGAATCCCGACGGGGATGCTGAACTGGTTCGCGACGTGGCCGATGAGCGCGCCCTGGAAGGCCGGGATGCCGAGCGGCTCCAGATGCTGCTTCAACACCTGCGTCAGGGTGAAGCCGCCATAAGAAGGGCCGGAGGCGCGGCAGTCGGTGCACTGGCCGAACACGACCCCGCTGACGCGGCGAAGCACACCCGCCAGCGCCAGCTGCGTCAGCATGCGGTCGATGCGGTATGGCGCCTCGTCGGTATCTTCCAGGAACAGGATCGCCCCGTCGAAGTCGGGCAGATAGGGCGTACCCACCAGCCCGGCGAGGACGGTCAGATTACCTCCCAGCAACCGCCCCTGGGCCTTGCCGGGCCGGATCGTCCACGTCCGCCAGCGTGTCTGCACCAGCCGGTCGTCGGTCGCCTGCGGGTTGCGATAGGTCGGCATCCCGCCCTCGAAAGCGAGGGTTCGAAATCCATTCCAGGACAATTCACCCCATGAGCTGGCCGCGTTCGGGCCGTGGATGGTGGTAAACCCGGCATGGGCCGAGAAGGCGAGATGCAGGGCCGTGATGTCGCTGAATCCTATCAGCAGCTTCGGATGGGCCGCGATCGCCTTGAAATCCAGGTAAGGCAGAATACGCGCGCACCCCCAGCCGCCGCGCACGGCGAACACGGCCCGCACGCCATCGTCCGCATACATTGCATTGACGTCGGCCGCGCGCGCCTCGTCCCGTCCGGCGAGATAGCCGTAGCGTTGCAGCAGGTGCGGCGCCGCCTTGGGCACGAGGCCCATCGCCCGCACCGTCTCTTCGACGAGCGCCAGGTCGAACTCGTCGTCCGTGAACCCCGCCGGCTCGATCAGCCCGACCGTATCCCCCCGCCGAAGCCGTGGCGGCTTGCGCGTGGGCGGCTGTGCCGACGCGACCATCGAAGGGAGCGCCAGCATCGCGGTTCCCGCGGCGAAGGCCTGAATTGCTGTTCGTCTATTGAGCATCGGCCGTGCATAGCAGCACATTGCGGGCGCCCAAACCGCCGGTTGCCGCGCCCTTCAGGAAATATTTGTCAATTTGAGCGACAGTCCGCGGCGTGTCGGAAACTCTTACACACGGGCCATCGGCGGGCGGGGCGGCGGAGCAGTGATCAGGCTGTTCAAACATTACGTGCCGCATACCGTGCTGCTCCTGGGCTTCATCGACTTCACGCTGCTGATGCTGGCGGCCGAGGGCGGATGGCTGCTGCGCGAATGGCAGATCGGCGGCGGCGTCGATCCCGAAGCGTCGCGGCTGCCCAACATGCTGGTCTTCGCCGCAACGCTCGAGCTCGCCATGATCGGAGTCGGCGTCTACGCCCTCGACGCGCTGCGATCGATGCGCTTCGCCGTGGCGCGGCTGGTCGTCGCCATATCCCTGGGCGCCCTCCTCCTCGCTCTCGTCTTCTTCCTCGCGCCCTCGATCACCTTCTGGCGGTCCAATCTCCTCTACGCGATGCTGATCGCGCTGCTACTGCTTACCGGCGCGCGCGTCCTCCTCGGCCGGACCCTCGACGGCGCGGCGTTCAAGCGGCGCATCCTCGTGCTGGGCGCCGGGCCTCGCGCGGCCAGGCTGGAGGCGCTCGCTGGCCGCGAGGGGGCGGGCTTCGCCATCGCCGGCTATATCGGGATGAATGATGGCCCCATCGCCGTCGCCGATGCTGTCAACCGTTCCGACATCGTGAACCTCCCGGCCCATGTCGTCCGGCTCGGTGCCAGCGAGGTCGTTCTGGCACTGGAGGAGCGCCGCAATGCCCTTCCCCTCGCCGACCTGCTCCGGATCAAGACCACCGGCGTCCACGTCAACGACCTCTCCTCCTTCCTCGAGCGGGAGACGGGTCGGGTCGACCTGGATAGTCTCAATCCCAGCTGGCTCATCTTCTCTGACGGTTTTTCGGCCGGGCGCCGCCTGTCGGGCCTGGGCAAGCGCCTGTTCGATATCGCGGTAAGCGCCGCCATCCTGCTGCTCACCCTTCCTATCGTTCTTCTGACCGCCTTGGCGGTGAAGCTGGAGAGCGAGGGGCCGGCCTTCTTTCGTCAGCGTCGGATCGGCCTCTACGGTCAGGGCTTCGAGATATTGAAGCTGCGATCGATGCGGCAGGACGCGGAGGTGGGAGGCGTCGCCGTCTGGGCGGAAGAGGATGATCCCCGTGTCACCCGCGTCGGCCAGGTCATCCGCAAGCTCCGCATCGACGAGCTGCCCCAGGCCTGGAGCGTGCTGAACGGCGAGATGAGCTTCGTCGGCCCCCGGCCGGAGCGGCCGCAATTCGTCTCCGACCTCGAGGCGCGCCTCCCTTATTACGCCGAGCGCCACATGGTGAAGCCCGGCATCACGGGTTGGGCGCAGATCAACTACCCCTATGGCGCCTCGATCGAAGACGCCCGCCAGAAGCTCGAATACGACCTCTATTACGCGAAAAACTACACACCCTTCCTCGACTTGCTGATCCTGCTTCAAACGATGCGGGTTATCCTCTGGCCGAAGGGGGCGCGCTGATGCTGCCCGTCATCGGCCTGTGGAGTCACGCGCTCGCCGCTTTGCTGTTCGGCGCATTGGCCGCCTGGCAGCTCCGGCACTGGAACGGCGACCATCGCAACCGGCCGCTGGTCGCCGCCTTCGCCGTGACCTCACTCTGGGCGATCTTCGCCGCTCTGCTGGGGCCCGGGCATCTGCTCGCCGGTCTCGCGGAAAGCGCGCGCAACTTCGCCTTCCTCGCCTTCATGTACGGCATCATCAGGAGCGCCGGGGACGACGAGCGGCAGCGGGCGGTAAAGCTCGTCTATTTCACCGTGGCGGGAGTGATCGGACTTCAGATCGTTGTGGCCGGCGTCCTGCCGCGCTTCGAGGGCGAGGCCGTCGTCCACCAGGCTTTGGTCTCGACCGCCCACGTCATCGGCCTCACCATCGCCGCGGGCTCGCTGGTGCTGGTCCACAATCTCTACGGCCAGGCCGCCCCGGATTCCCGGTGGGGCATCCGCTTGCCGATGATCGCGCTCGCGGGCCTCTGGGCCTACGACCTCCACCTCTATACCGTCGCCTATCTGACCCGCGGTCCGGTCGACGATCTGTTCGCGATGCGCGGCGCCATAGCCGCCATGCTCGTGCCGCTGTTTGCGCTGGCGAGCCGGCGCAACGCCCAGTGGAAGATGCAGATGTCGCGCGCGGCAACCTTCCAGTCGCTCTCCGTCCTGATGATCCTCGCCTATCTGATCCTGATGATGTCGGCGACCCAGGCGATCGAGGTGATAGGCGGCGAGTGGGTCAGAATCGGCCAGATCGGCCTCATCTTCGCGATGAGCGTCGTCGCCCTCGTGCTTCTCCCTTCCGGCAAGGCGCGGGCGTGGCTGAGGGTGATGCTCGCCAAGCATTTCTTCGAGCACCGCTACGACTATCGTGCCGAATGGCTCCGCTTCACCCGCACCGTCGGCCGGGGCGGCATCGACGCCGCGCCGCTGGGCGACCGGGTGGTCAAGGCGCTGGCCGACATCTCCGGCTCTCCGGGCGGCCTCCTTCTGGTCGTCGACGAGCAATATCGTCTGGCGCCGGCCGCTCGCTGGAACTGGCATGGAGACGTTGGCCAGGGCGACACGCGCGATCACGATTTCGTGCGCTTCCTGCAGGCGACCGCCCATGTCGTCGATTTCGAGGCGGCGCGGCGCGAAGCGCTTGCCGTCGGCGAGGAGCGGATCGCCTTGCCGGCCTGGATGAGCGACGCGGACGCCGCCTGGGCCGGTATCCCCCTTCTCCACAGCGATCGCCTCGTCGGGCTCGTCATCCTCGAGCACCCCCTGGTTCGCCGTCCCCTCGACTGGGAGGATTTCGACCTGTTCCGCGCCGCCGGCATTCAGGCCGCGAGCTATCTCGCCGAGGCGCGGAGCCAGGAGGCGCTCGCCGACGCCCAGCGCTTCGACGAGTTCAACCGCCGCTTCGCCTTCATCCTCCACGACATCAAGAATCTGGTGAGCCAGCTCTCCCTCGTCGCGCGCAACGCCGAGCGGCACGCCGACAATCCCGAATTCCGGGCCGACATGATCGCGACGCTGCAAAGCTCGGTGAAGAAGATGAACGACCTCCTCGCCCGCCTCACCCGCGGCAACGGCGGCGCACCCTCGCCCGTCCGCGACACCTGCCTGCACCCTATCCTGTCGGCGATCGCCGGCGCGAAGCAGCGCGCCCATCCCGTCCATCTTTTCGGCGATCCCGCCCTGTCGGCGAAGGCCGATCCCGCGCGGCTCGAACAAGCGCTCGCTCATCTCGTCCAGAATGCGATCGACGCCAGCGCACCGGGCGATCCGGTGCGGATCTGCTTCGAGTGCCGCGGCTCCGAGGTCGCGATCGAGATCATCGACAGCGGCATCGGCATGTCCGCCGAATTCGTCGCCGGCCGCCTCTTCCAGCCCTTCGCCTCCACTAAGGATGGCGGTTTCGGCATCGGCGCCTTCGAGGCGCGAACGCTGATCGCCGCGATGGGCGGGCGCATCGAGGTCGAAAGCCGCGAGAGCGAGGGCAGCCGCTTCACCATCTTTCTGCCAACCGGAGAGGCGGATGCCGCTCCTCACACTGAACGCCAATTTGAACGGAAACGCGCATGAGTGCCGAGACCAGGGCGAAACTGCTTATCGTCGAGGATGACGAGGGCCTGCAGCGCCAGCTCCGCTGGGCCTATGACGACTATGAGGTTCTGGTGGCGTCAGACCGGGGCGCCGCCGTCGACCTGCTGCGGTCCCAGGAGCCGCCCGTCGTCACGCTCGACCTCGGCCTCCCGCCCGATCCCGACGGCGTGAGCGAGGGGTTCGCGACGCTCGAGACCATTCTCTCGCTGAAGCCCGATACCAAGGTGATCGTCGCCTCGGGTCACGGCGCCCGCGAGAGCGCGCTCCGGGCCATCTCGTCCGGTGCCTATGACTTCTACCAGAAGCCGGTCGACATCGATCAACTCGGCCTCATCGTACGCCGCGCCTTCCAGCTCCACGGCATCGAGAGCGAGAACCGACGCCTTGAGAGCCAGGTCGGTGACGACCGCACGGTGCTCGGCACGATGATCACCGCCGCGCCCGAAATGCTGAAGGTCGCCCGCACGATCGAACGCGTCGCCAATGCCGCCGTGTCGGTAATGCTGCTGGGCGCCAGCGGCACCGGCAAGGAGCTTCTCGCCCGCGGCCTCCATCAATCGAGCAACCGGCGGGGCGGCGCCTTCGTCGCGATCAACTGTGCCGCCATCCCCGAAAGCCTGCTCGAAGCCGAACTGTTCGGCTATGAAAAGGGCGCCTTTACCGGCGCGATCAAGACCACGGAGGGCAAGATCGAGCTTGCTGAGGGCGGCACGCTTTTCCTCGACGAGGTCGGCGACATCCCGCTTCCGCTCCAGGTGAAGCTGCTGCGCTTCCTCCAGGAGCGGGTGATCGAGCGGATCGGCGGGCGGAAACCGATCGCGGTCGACACCCGGATCGTCTGCGCTACCCATCAGGATCTGCCCGAGATGATCAAGGCGGGCAGCTTCCGCGAAGATCTCTACTACCGCCTAGCCGAGATCGTCGTCACCATCCCGACGCTGGCCGAGCGCCATGGCGACGCCACCCTGCTTGCCAAGCATTTCCTCCACCGCTTCTCGCGCGAGATGAACCCGTCGGTGAAGGGTTTCGCGCCGAGCGCGCTCGCGGCGATCAACGACTGGCCCTGGCCGGGCAATGTCCGCGAGCTCGAGAACCGGATGAAGCGGGCGGTCATCATGGCCGACGGCAAGCTCGTCACCGCCGAGGACCTCGATCTCAGCATCGGCGAGGAGGGTGGCCTTCCCGTCAACCTCAAGACGGCCCGCGAGGAGGCCGACCGCAAGGCCATTCGCCAGGCCCTCGCCCGCACCGAGAACAACATCTCCGGCGCCGCCAAGCTGCTCGGGATCAGCCGCCCGACGCTTTACGACCTCTTCAAGCAATACGGACTCCAGCCATGACCAAGGCTCAGCACATCGTAACGGCGCTTCTGCTGGCAACCACGGCCTGCTCCAACGCGTCGGACATTTCCGGGGCTTATGAGCGCGGCATCGCGGCGCTCGAGGCGGGACAGCCCCGCACCGCCCGCGTCGAGTTCATGAATGCGATCAAGGCCGATCCCGACAATGGCGCCGCTCGGGTCATGCAGGCCAGAACCTATCTGGCCTTGGGCGACGGCATCGCCGCCGCCGCCGAGATCGAGCGCGCCCGGCAGCTGTCCATCCCGGCGAGCGAGACCAGCCACCTGATGGCGCATGCGCTGCTCCTTCAGGACGAGCCCGATCGGGCGCTGGCAGAGCTGGAGACCGTTTCGCCGGCCCACGCCGCCTATGCCGCGCGGATGCGCGGCCAGGCTTTCGCCAGGCTCGGCGACGAGGACGCGGCGGCGGCTGAGTTCGCCAACGCGATCGAGGCGGCGCCCAGGGACAAGGACGTCTGGACCGACGTCGCCCGCTTCCGCCGCGCCAACGGCGACCTCGCCGGCGCGATCGTGGCCGCCGACAAGGCCGTGAGCTTCGATGCCAAGGATGTCGCGGCGCTCACCCTTCGCGGCGAGCTCACGCGCAGCCAATACGGCCTTCGCGCCGCCCTGCCCTGGTTCGACCGCGCGCTCGAGATCGATCCCGACAATGTCACCGCGCATCTCGAACGGGCCGCGACGCTCGGCGATCTCGGCGAGATGCGGGCGATGCTTGCGGAGACGCGTAAGGTCCTGAAGCTGTCCGAGGGCAATCCGGTCGCCTACTATCTCCAGGCGATGCTTGCCGCGCGGGCCCACAAGTTCGAGCTCGCCCGCTCGCTCTACAAACGCACCGGCGGCGCGATGGACGACCAGCCCGCGGCGATGCTGCTCGCCAGCGCGATCGACTACCAGACCGGCAATGCCGAGCAGGCGGTAAACACGCTTCAGCAGCTGGTCGCACTTCAGCCCAACAACCGCAAGGCGCGGCGCCTGCTCGCCGCCACGCAGTGGAAGCTGGGCGACGCGCGCGGCACAGCCGAGACGCTGGCCACCATCGTCGATCGGCCCGATGCCGACAGCTATTCGCTGACCCTCGCCGGCCAGGCCCTGCAGAAGCTTGGCAAGAGCGACGAAGCCGCCATCCTTCTCGCCCGCGCGGCCCAGCCGCGGAACCGCTCGGCGACGGCGCTCTGGTCGAACCCGGTGAGCGACGAGGAGCTTGCCGCCGTCCGGCAGCAGGCGGCCGACAAGCCCGACCATGCTCCGGCACAGGTCGCCCTCATCGGCGCGCTCCTGTCCAGGGGCCTCGGCGAGGAAGCGCTGGAACGAGCGCTTCGGCTCCAAACCGGCAATCCCGGCGCGCCCGACGCCCATATCCTCGTCGGCGACGCGCGCGGCATGCGGGGCGACTTCGCCGGCGCGGCGCGGGAGTATCGCAAGGCGGCCAACATCGCCTTCACCGAGCCGGCGGCGATGCGCCTCATCGAGGCGCTGGAGCGCTCCGGCCAGCCCACGGCGGCGACCGACGTGCTGAACCTCTACCTGGAGCAGAACCCCCGCAGCGTGCCGGCGCAGCTGATGGCCGCCAGCCGGATGATGGAAGAAGGCCGGTGGGCCCGAGCGATCGGCCTCTATGAAGGCCTCCGCCGGCGCCTCGGCGACCGCGACGCCGTCATGCTCAACAACCTCGCCTGGGCCTATTCGGAGCGGGGCGATTACGAGAAAGCCCTGCCGATCGCCGAGAAGGCCTGGACCCTCGACAAGGACAATCCCGCCACCGCCGACACCTATGGCTGGCTCCTCTTCAAGAGCGGCCGCGACAAGGCGAAAGGCCTCTCCCTCCTGGAGCAGGCCTCCGGCGGCGCCCCGGCCGACGACCAGATCCGCGCCCATCTGGACGAGGCGCGGCGGGGCTGATCAGCTCGCCAGCGCCTCTACCTGCTCGGCCAGTTCCAGCCAGCGCTCCTCCGCGGCGGCGCGCTCGGCCCTCGCCTTGTCGATCGCGGCGGTGAGGGCGGCGAAGCGGTCGGGATCGCGGGTGTAGAGGTCGGGATCGGCGAGGATGTCCTCGTCGCGGGCTATTTCGGCTTCCAGTTGGTCGATCCGCTCGGGCAGCAATTCGTAGTCGCGCTGGTCCTTGTAGGTCAGCTTGGTCTGCCGGCGTGGTGGCGCGGGCGTCGCCTTGGAGGGTGCGGGCACCTTCACATTGTGGACATGCGGCCGGCGCTTCCTCTCCCAATCCTCATAGCCGCCGGCGACGATATCGACCTTGCCGGAGCCGTCGAGGCCGAGCGTGATGGTCACGGTACGGTCGAGGAAATCGCGGTCGTGGCTGACGATGAGGACGGTGCCGTCATAGTCGGCGATCACCTCCTGGAGGAGATCGAGCGTCTCCAGGTCGAGATCGTTGGTCGGCTCGTCGAGGACCAGCAGGTTCGACCGACGGGCGAATTCGCGTGCGAGCAGCAGGCGCGATCGCTCGCCGCCGGACAGCGTCCCGATCTTCGCGTCGATCAGCTCCGGTGCGAACAGGAACTCCTTCAAATAGCCCTGGACGTGCTTGCGGTGTCCCCGCACCTCGATCCAGTCGCCGCCGTCGGCGAGCACGTCGCGGACGCGCTTGTCGGGATCGAGCAGCCTTCGCTGCTGGTCGATCATGATGCCCTCCAGCGTCTTCGCCCGCCGGATCGTGCCTTCGTCGGGTTCGATCTCTCCGGTCAGCAGCTTGAGCAAGGTGGTCTTGCCCGCGCCGTTGGCTCCGACCACGCCGATGCGGTCGCCGCGCTGGATGCGCAAAGTGAAGTCCTTGACGATCGCACGCTCACCATAACGCTTGGTGACGCGATCGGCGTCGATCACCATCTTCGTCTTCACGTCGTCATTTTCGAGGCCGAGCTTGGCTGTCCCCGCCGGCCCCAGCATCGCCGCGCGCGTCGCGCGCATCTCGTGCAGCTTGGCGAGCCGGCCCTGGTTGCGCTTGCGCCGGGCTGTGACGCCGCGCTGGAGCCAGTGCAGCTCCAGCTTCAGCTTCGCGTCGAGCTTCTCGGCCGCGCGCGCTTCCTCGGCGTAAACCTGTTCGGTCCAGACATCGAAGCCGCCGAAGCCGATCTCCGCGCGGCGAAGCTCGCCCCGGTCGAGCCACAGGCTGGAGCGCGTGAGGCGCTTGAGGAACGTCCGGTCGTGGCTGATCGCGATGAAGGCGCCGGTATAGCGGCCGAGCCAGTCCTCCAGCCATTCGATCGCGGCGAGATCGAGATGGTTGGTCGGCTCGTCGAGCAGCAGCACCTGCGGGTCCCGCGCCAGCGCCCGCGCGATCGCCGCCCGTCGCCGCTCCCCGCCCGAGGCGGTGGCGGCCGGGCGGTCGAGGTCGATGCCGATCTGGTCGGCGATAGTGTCCACCTGATGCGCCGCCGGGGCGTCGGAGCCGGACAGCGCATAGTCGCGCAGCGTCTCGAACCGGGTGACATCCGGGTCCTGCTCCAGCAGCACGACCTTCACCCCCGGCTGGATCGTCCGCCGCCCCTCATCCGTCTCGATCATGTCCGCGAGGCATTTGAGCAGGGTCGTCTTCCCCGCCCCGTTCCGCCCGATTAGCGCCAGCCGATCGCGCGCACCGACGAACAGGTCCAGGCCCCGGAACAACCATCCGGCGCCCTGGACCAGGCCGAGATTTTCATAGGCAAGAACGGGTGCGGGCATCGGTGAGGAGATAGTCGCTTCAAGGCGCGGCGCAAAAGGCCGGAACGCGGAAGGTTAGGAAAGTGAGGGAATTTGAAAATTCCATTCGATCAATTGCGTCCTTTCAATCGATTTCATCAATGCGGCACAGTTCGGAGACTTATGCCCCGTGCCCATGGCATGACCCAGCCGTGTAGGAAAATGGTTTTGCGCTCGGCGCCGATACTCCATGCCGACGGAGTGAGCGAGACCGGCGTCTCCGAGTGTCCGATGTGGGGTCGAGGCGAGATATTCGACCAGCGCTCGCGCGCCGGTGCCGTTCAGGCTTGACTGGCGGCTTTCAAAGCCCGCTCCGCCGCCTTCTCGGCCGCCAGCTTCGCGCGCATTTTCTCGCCACGTTCGCTGCGAGCGGCCATCTCGGTCCAGGTCGCTTCCGATCGAAGCCAGCGATCCCGCACATTGTCGAGCGTCGCGGCACCGGCAACGGCGCGAGCTTCCGCGGCGCGTTCCAGATAGAATTCGCGTTGTGCCGACATGACTTGATCTCCGATCGCAAAAAAAGAGGCGGGTGCACATGGCACCCGCCCGTCGTTTTCCTCCGCCGAAGCGAAGGTTACAGCTTAGGCAGCCTGCAGATTCACGGCGCTGGACTTGCCGCGCTTGTCGTTCTCAAGCTCGTAGGACAGGCGCTGCTCCTTTTCGAGCGTGCGCATCCCGGCGGCTTCGACGGCGGTAATGTGGACGAAGGCATCGTTGCCCCCGGCTTCGTTGGTGATGAAGCCATAGCCCTTGGCGTTGTCGAAAAATTTCACGGTGCCGATTGGCATATTCAGTTCCTTCTTTGATGAAGAGACCGAAAAGCGGTCCCTTTTGCGCTAAGAGAAGCGATAGAAGGAAGAAGGAGCCGCAAAGCGCCGAAGTCCGTCAATTTGCGACTGTAGCAAGCCCCTATATAGGCGCTCGAACGCGGAATATTAGTGGCAATGCCGATCCCCTCGACGACGATTTCGCATATTCTAGGAAAAAGCGTCCGGAATCGAGGCCGTGTCGGCAAAGGAAAACGACAGTTCCAGCAAGCGCACCACGGCCACGGGACGAGCCTCACCCCTTCCCAGCGTACCGATCCGTCGCACGGATGAGCTGGTCAAGGATGCCGGGTTCGGAATAAGCGTGGCCGGCGCCTTCGACGAGGCGGAGGTCGGCTTCGGGCCAGGCCTGGTGGAGCTGCCAGGCGTAGCGCGCGGGGCAGGGCATGTCGTAGCGGCCGTGGACGATGGTGCCGGGGATGCCCTGAAGGCGGCCGGCGTCGCGAAGGAGCTGGTTCGGCTCCAACCAGCAGCCGTTCATGAAATAATGGGTTTCGATCCGCGCGAAGGCGAGGGCGAAATGGGGGTCGTCATGCTGCTCGGCGAGCTTGGCATCGGGGAGCAGGGTGATCGTCTCGCCCTCATAGAGGCTCCAGGCGCGGGCGGCCGCGATCTGAGTATCGGGATCGCCGCCGGTCAGGCGTCGGTGATAGGCTGCCAGCAAGTCGCCGCGCTCCGCTTCGGGAATGAGCGCGACGAACTTCTCCCATTTGTCGGGGAACATCTCCGACACGCCGAACTGGTAGAACCATTCGAGTTCCGGTCGGGTGCAGGTGTAGATGCCGCGCACCACGAGCTCGCTGACGCGCTCGGGATGAGTCTCGGCATAAGCGAGCGCGAGGGTCGAGCCCCATGAGCCGCCGAACACCAGCCATTTGTCGACGCCGATATGGGCCCGCAACCGCTCTATATCCGCGACCAGGTGCCAGGTCGTGTTCGCCTCCAGGCTCGCATAAGGGGTCGATTTGCCGCAACCACGCTGATCGAAGAGCAAGAGGTCGTATCGCTCCGGATCGAACTGGCGCCGATGCTCGGGCGCGATGCCGCCGCCCGGTCCGCCATGCAGGAACAGGGCCGGCTTCGCTCCCTTCGTTCCGCATCGCTCGAAATAGACCTGATGGCCGTCACCGACGTCGAGCATACCGGTCTCATAGGGGTCGATGGGAGGATAGAGAGTGCGCTGCATCGTTGTCCTTCCTTTCCGCCGCCCTGCCATGGCACGAACGGCTTGCCGTCGGAAAGACCCACGACGCAGGCAGAATAATCGGCTGTCAGGTCAACCGGCCGGCCCGGGCCGTCTCACATCTGATAGGCGCGGATGCGGCTGAGCAGGCCCTCGCGGTTCTTCACGGCGAGCTTGGCATATAGATTCCTGATGTGTGTGCGCACGGTTTCCGTGGAGACGCACAGCTGTTCGGCCGCTTGCGCCGCCGAAAGTCCGTCTGCCAGCTGAAGCAGGACCCTGATTTCCCCGCGGGTGAGCTGGAAGGCCGATCCCAGATCCGCGTAGCTGGGCCTGAACTCGCCGCCGCTGCGACGGAGGACGAGGCCGAACCTGCCTGTGGGCAGCGGTTGCACCGACACCAGAAGATGGCCGTCCTGATCCTCGGATCGAAGGCACAAGGTCGCGGCTTCATTTCCGCACCTCGCGAGCAGGGCTATCAATTCGACCTGGTGGGCGGGATTGCACGTCATGAGGAGATCGCCGCGCCTCAGGACGTCGCGTCGCCGTTGCAATTCGCGCTCGGCGCGAACGTTCAGCCATTTTATGGTCAAGGCGGGATCGACGATCAGCCGCGGGACGTCCTCGATATCGAACCAGTGAAGGACAAGCTCGTCCACACTCGCCTCGATAAATCCGGGTCTTGGCATATGCCGTTCAGCGGCCTCGACTTCGCGGCGCCTCAGGGCCTGCCCGTGGATCATCTCAGGCTCCAGAACGCGTGAGAAGGGCGATCCAGGCGTGCGGACTTCTTGCGACGTACTTCCCCCCGGATCGCCCTCGCCAATGTGGGCCGCCCTCCCCGCTGTTCCCCCTCCGCGAAGCGGGCGGCCGCCTCAACAAGGTCCTGTCAAACAGAGACATAGCAGGACCAGGGGGGCGGCTGGATGTCCCAGCGTCCCAAATCTGGGACGAGACGGTGAGAACCCGCCGCTAGCGGAGCGTCCCCATCCAGCCTTGCCAGCGGCGGTAGCCCTTGAGGGCGTCGTCGTCCGCTAGCCCCTGCACCATCCGGCGATAGGCGCCGGGCGGACAACCGAAGGCTTCGTGGAACTGGCGGCTCATATGGCTTTCGCTCGCGAAGCCGCAGGCATGGGCCAGCTCGGCCAGGGTCGCCTCCGTGCCATTGTCGATCGCGGACCGAACGGCTTGGAGTCGCCGCGTCCGGATCAGGCGCGCGACTCCGCCCCGGTCCTGCAGGAGCCGGTAGAGCCCGGATCGAGACAGGCCGGCCGCGGCCGCGATCGTCTCGGCAGACAGCCTCCTGTCCCCGAGGCTGGAGGCGATGCAGCGTTCAACCGCGTCGAGCCTGGCGGCGTGGAGCCGGCGTGCGGCGGACCCGCTGGCCGCATCCCCAAACAAGACGGCCGAGATCAGCTCGGCCAGCACGCGCGAATAGACCGGGCTGCCATCATCCGGAAGCATCGGCGCGCGATGGGCGAGCGACACCAGGAAATCGGTCAGCAGCAAGGTCGCCGGCGGAGAGACAAGCCGGCCGTGGAGCGGCCCCACCGGCCCGGTCGCCGGTTCCACCAGGTGCCGCCCGATGCTGACGGTGAGGAGGTGCGCTTCGCGGGGCATGGTTCGCGAGGGCTGCGTCGTATCCATGAACAGGATGTCGCCCGCGCGGGCGGTTTTTCCACCGTCCGGCTCGCTCCAGTCGAGCTCGCCTTCCAGCATCGCATGGGCGACCAGATGGGCGTATCCGTCTGTTGTCACACGAGCATCGCGCGAATGGACCAGCCCGGTCATGAAACGATCGAAAAGGATGAAGCCGTGGTGGCGCCAGGCGCGGACCCTGGCATGGAACGGCCCATCGCCCCGGGTGACGTCCGAGCCATGGGAATAGAGATGGGCATATTCCTCGAAAGCCTGGCCTTCCGGCCGGCCTTCGCTGGAATAGGCGAAATGATCCCGCATGCGCCTATCCCCCGGGGGCCAGCGGGGACGCGCCCGCCGCGGGCAAGGGCGAACGGCGCCCGACGATCGAGGCCAGCGCCGCCGCCGCGAACGCAGCTGCCGTCACCAGGGCGAGCGAGACAGCAAGCTCATGATGGCCCAGGCTGTCGCTGAGGATGCCCGTCAGCCATGGGCCGATGCCGTAGCCGGCCAGGGTCACGGCCCCGATGAAGAGAGTGTTGGCGACAAAGCGCTGCTCAGCGGGGATCACTGGCTGGAGCCCGATCAGCGCGGCGGCCGCGGCAAAGCCCCCGCCGGCGCTGAAACCCGCCAGCGCCAGCATCGCGACGACGAGATGCGACGCCCGCAGGAGGATCAGGGCCGACGCCAGGGCAACGGCCAGCCCCAGCAATATCAGCCCGTGCGGCCAGGCGGTCCTGTGGCGCAAGGCGGCGACGACCCGCCCGGCGCCCAGGTGTCCGAGCGGCGCCGCGAAAAGCACGATGAGGCCCACCGCCATGGCGCTGTCGGCAACGCTCAGCCCATAATCGCGGTGGAGAAGGGTCGGCGCCCAGGCGCCCTCGGCCTGCACCACGATGATGGCGGCGGCGGCGGTGAGGAAATAGCTGGCATGAAACAGGCGGGCACGGCTCATGCCGCGCAAGGTCGGGCCCAGTCCCGCCGCCGGCGACGCGGCATACGGAGCGCGCACGTCCGACTTCGCAAGCAGCGCCAATGCGAGCAGGAGATTGGGGGCGACCATGGCAAGACTGGCCAGCCTCCACGGCTCAAGGTCCGCGACGTTGAGCTGCGTCGCCATCAGCAGCAGCGCGCCCCCGAGCAGCAGGCCGCCGCTCCGCCCGGTGGCCGAGCCCGTCGTCAGGGCCGAGATGGCGACCGACGGCGGTGGATGGCTGGCAACCGACAAGATGGAAAGGGCGGCCGGCATGAAGGCGGCCTGCGTGAAGCCGAGCATCATCCGGGCCGCGAACAGACCGGCCTGGCTGGTGGCGAGCGCGAAGGCGGCGGCGGCGAGCGTCCAGCCGATCACGGACAAAGCCATCAGCAGGAAGGGCCGCTCGGCCTTCAGCCACAGGCTCGCGGCGACCATGCCGACGGCGTAGGGGATAATGACGGCCGTTCCGTGCAGCATGCCCAGCTGGGCATCGGTGAGGGCGAATTGCGCCTGGAGGTCCGACGCGAAGGCTGCGGTCAAAGCGCGGTCGGCATAGCCACCGAATTGCGCCGCGCTGACGATCAGCACCGGCGCCCAGCCAAGACACACACCCCTACCTTCTACGGCCTCTCCCCCCATGGAGACATGATCGGCAATTCAAAAGGTTAGTCAACCATTGACCAGGTGACGATGCGCCAGGGGTTACAGGCAGCCTTCGACATACTGGATGCTCGGGCCGCCGGCGTGGATCGTGGCGACGGTGCCGCTTTGATCGATCTCGTAGCGAATGCCTCGCGCTTCGGGCGAGCGGATATAGGGCTCGTCTCCGGCGCCGGTCGTCCACACCGTCAGATATTCGGCGGGCGCCGCTTCATATTCGTGGGGGCTCGCCGCCACGTCCTCGCCATAGGCCGCCTTTATCGCGGCGGCGGTGTCGCCCGGGCCGAAACCGCGATCGGTCTTCACCTCGGTCGGGTTCGAGAGTGAGACACGTGTAAGCCGCCCGTCCTCCACCATGACCCGCAAGCCCTCCGGCGCGCGCGCCGGGTGGAATATGTCGCATGACTCCGGCTCGGGCCCGCCGACCGCATCGGGATCGGAATCGGGTCCAGCCGCGGCCATAATCTCGACCAGCATCATGCCGACGTGCAGCGGCCCCCAGCCCTCGGCGGTGAGCGGCGCGATTTCAGCCGCGGTCTGCGAATCTGGCGAGACCCCTTTGTCAGCCGTTGTTTCGGCAGGTGCCCTGGCAGGTCGCGCTTCATTTGTCGCGGAACCTGAAGCCGCGTCCTGCTCAGGCGCACAGGACGCAAGAGCCACGGCCCCGGCCAGAAGCCAGCTCCGCAGCGGACATCGCCATTCCACGTTCATTCGAAACTGCCATCGCTTCTCGCAGCCAACGGCCGAACATGGTCGAGCAACGCCTTGAACACGCGGCCGGGCTCCTCGATCATCGGCAGGTGCGCCGAATGCTCGAACCAGATCGTGGTTTTCTTGGGCGCCTCCAGCCGCCGCATCCAGTCGGCGGCGATCGGCGAGGGCGTCGTATAATCGTGCCGGCCGAGGAGCATGACGACCGGAACCTCCAGGCGCTTGAGGTCCATGAACGAGAGGTCCGCCATACGCGGCCACAGCGTCGTGACGGTGTAGAGGCTGCCGTCGTTCCACGCCTTGCGGTCGGCCGCCGTATATTCCGGCGAGAGGCGCGGCGCTCGGAGATAGAAGTTGGCGTCCGCCCGATAGGCCGCGAGAGCGCCGTAGCGGATCGAATATTTGCGCCAGCCGTCCGCCTTTTCGATCGTGAAAGGACCGCTGTCGGGATAAGGGCGTAGCGCCTCGATAGCGCGGATGGCCTCGGCGTCGCCCTTCTCGCGGGCGCGCTTCAGCGTCCAGGCCATGCCGACGCGCTCATTCTCGCGGATGTCTATGATCTGGCCCATACCGATATAGGCGTGAAGCAGGTCCGGACGCTTGGCCGCGACCGAAAGCCCGACCATCGAACCCCAGCTATGGCCCAGGAGGAACACCTTGCGCTTGCCATATTTGGCTCGGAGCAGCTCGATAAGCTCGATGGCGTCGTCGCGATAGCCCTCCAGCGTGAGCGTCGGCGCCAACGCCTTCGGATCATTCAGCGGAAAGGACTTGCCGGCGCCGCGCTGATCCCACTGGACGACGGTAAAGAAATCCTCCCATGGGCGCTGGAACGCCCAGGCCATCGGCATTTCGACCGAGCCCGGTCCGCCGTGAACGAAGAGGAGGATCGGATTGGCGCGATCCGACCCACGCACGCTCACCGCCTGCCGCGTCCCGCCCAGCTCCGCGACGAAGCTTTCCTGGATTCCGTTCGGCGTGACGATGCGGTGGATATCGGCGACAATCGCGCGCCCGGCGGCGTAGCTTTCGTCGCCGGCGGGGGACTCCGCCAGGGCCGGCGTCGCCAGCGCCAGAAACAGAATCGCTATCGCCGAACGGATCATCAAGGGCCTCTTTTTGATTGTTTGGAAGGGCACCCCTAGAGGTTTCGACCGCCAGGACAACAGCGGGGCGGAACGAGCTCCGGCTCGGACGAGTCAGCCCATGGCGCCGAATACAACGGCCAGCAGAGCCATCAGCAAGGCAATCACACCCAAAGCGATCAGGAGCAGCACGACCAGGAGGAACACCGAGCCCGTGTCGTTATCAAATCGCCAGGCCAGCCAGAGAATGGAAGCGACCGCAATAAAGGCCACGCCCCTGCCCCCAACAGGCTCGCCGCGATTGCCGCGACCGGCAGGATGATCGATCTCGCAAGACCCGGCGTCGTAAGCCGCAGCGTCCTTACTCCGTCATGGCGCCGGGGATGAGGCGTTGGTTCCCTTCTGCACCTCCACCATCGCCGCCACGTCGGCGAGCAGCTCGTGGGCGTCGTAGACGATGCCGTCCTTGATGGTCCAGCGGACGCCGCCGACGCGCTCGACCTTGCCGTTCTCGTCCAGCCGCTCGAAGCCAGTGCCGTAGAGCGTCTTGAAATTGTGGAGGGGGTTTTCGGGGACGATCACGAGGTCCGCCAGCATGCCTTCCTTGACCATGCCGATGGGGGCCTCGATGCCTTTGGGGCGGTAGAGTTCATAGGCGCCGTTCTTGGTCGCCGCGACGATCGCCTCCAGCGGGGTGAAGCCCGCTTCCTGCAGCATCTCCAGCTCCTGGATGTAGGGGAAGCCCCAGCTTTGGTAGATGTAGCCGGGATCGGAGCCGACGGTGACGATGCCGCCCATATTCTTATAGTCGTTCATGAGCCGCATGTAGGGGCCGTAGAAGCGACGCCAGGCAATCTCCTTTTCCGTCGTCCAGTCGTACCAATAGCTGCCGTGGTTGACGCGGCTCGGCTGGAAGAACTGGTAGAGCGACGGCAGGGTATATTTCTCGTGCCAGTCGGCGTTGCGCGCCCGCATCAGGTCGCGTCCGGCGGAGTAGATGTTCAAGGTGGGGTTGAAGACGACGCCGTTTTCGAGCTGCGCCTCCAGATAGGCCTGCCATTCCGGGCTGCCGGGTTCGACGACCTGGTCGGCGAGGTTGGCGATCTCGTAGAACCGGTCCTGCTCGTTGAACATGTTGTAGTCGGACGGATATTTGGGCAGGCGGCCATCCTTCAGCAGGCTTTCGAAATGGCCGTAGAAATGGGTGACGGTATCGAGGCCCATGTCGCCGGCGATGCGGGCGTTGACCTCGGCGACGCCGCCCTGGCCCAGGTGGGCGATGGTGCCAAGCCCCTGCTTTTCCGCCTCGTCGATCGCGGCCGCCATAACGGCGCGGGAATTGGAGTTGAAGAATTTGACGCCGTCATAGCCCTGGCTGGCGGCCCGACGCACCCAGGCGCGGACCTTCTCCGGCGTGTCGACGGCGCCACCGTTCCATTCGGAGCCGGGCACCAGATAGGCGAAGATACGCGGCGCGACGATGCTGTTTTCCGCGCTCCGTCTCTTGTCGGCCAGCGCGACGGGACCGTCCTGGATCGGCACGCCGCGCACGGTCGTCACGCCATGGGCCAGCCAGAGCTTGTAGCCGTAGCTCGGCTGCGGCGCCTTGTCGGGGTCGCCATTATGGGCATGGGTGTCGATGAAGCCCGGCAACACATACATGCCGGTGGCGTCGATCTCGTGGTCGAAGTCGCGCGGCTCGCGGTCCGATTCGATCGGAAGGCCCGGCGTTCCCGCCCCGCGGATCTCGGCGATGCGGTTGCCCTCGACGACGATGTCGTCCGGTCCCATAGGCGGCGCGCCGCTGCCGTCGATCAGGGTCGCGCCGCGGATGACGAGCGTGCCGAACGGCCCCATGCCCTCGTCGGCGCCGCGCGCCGGCACCGGCTGCATTTGGGCCTCCGGCTCGGCGGCGGCCGCGGGAAGAGGCGTCAGCAACAAAGCCGCCAGAGCGGCGGCCGCGACCTTCAATTCACGCATCACATTCCCCCTCGGCGTCCCGCCAAAGCTTAAGTTTTGCCTTCTGTCACATTCATGGCCTATTCAACGCGCCTTGGCTATTCCGCTTCAAGAACAAGCAATAAGTGTAGAGAAAGATGGTCAAGCGTATCCCCCTCCTCCTCCTTGCAGCCGCCGCGATCGGCCTGACGTCGCTCGCGCCGGCCGTCGACGCGCGTCCGCGCCACGATCGGGAGCAGGACGCCGCCTACAAGGCGCGCCAGCAGGGCAGGATCATGTCGCTACGCAGCATCGAATCACGCGTCATGCCGCGCATGCGGGGAGCCGAATATCTGGGCCCTGAACTCGATGCCGGCTCGGGCACCTATCGCCTGAAATTCATGCGCAGCGGGCGCGTCATCTGGGTCGATGTCGACGCGAGGACCGGCCAGGTGATCGGCCGCTCGGGCAATTAAGCCTTCTGTTTGGAAGGCGGCACCAGCCCGCTTCCGCGAAAACGAGCCCTACTAACCGTTCCCCCGATGAAACCATTGGCATTCGCGCCGGTTGGGCGGATAGACTGACCGGCACGAACAGCCATAGGGGACAATGATGCGGGTTCTCATCGTCGAGGACGAACCGAATCTGGGGCGCCAGCTCCGCGCGACGCTCGAAGGGGCGGGATACGCCGTCGACCTCGCCACCGACGGCGAGGACGGCCACTTCCTGGGCGCCACCGAAAGCTATGACGCGATCATCCTCGATCTGGGGCTTCCCGAGATAGACGGCCTCACAGTGCTCGACCGCTGGAGAAAGGAAGGGATCAAGATCCCCGTCCTAGTGCTGACCGCGCGCGACAGCTGGTCGGACAAGGTCGCCGGCCTCGACGCCGGCGCCGACGACTATCTCGCCAAGCCTTTCCAGACCGAGGAGCTGATCGCGCGCCTGAGGGCCCTCATCCGCCGCGCTTCCGGCAATGTCAGCTCGGAGCTTATCGCCGGCGACGTCCGCCTCGACACCCGTTCGGGCAAGGTGACGCTCGCCGGCGAGCCGGTGAAGCTCACCGCGCAGGAGTACAAGCTGCTCTCCTACCTCATGCACCACAAGGGCAAGGTGGTCAGCCGCACCGAGCTGATCGAGCACATCTACGACCAGGATTTCGACCGGGATTCCAACACGATCGAGGTGTTCGTCACCCGCATCCGCAAGAAGCTCGGCCCCGACGTCATCACCACCATCCGCGGCCTCGGCTATTCGCTGGAAGACCCCAACGCGTAGGGCCGCGTATATGCCCCCGCGATGAACTGGCGCCTCCTCCTTTCCCGATCCCAGCGCGGCACCGGATCGCTCACCCGGCGGATGATCGTCGTGGCGGCGATCTGGATCGCCGTCCTTTTGAGCGTCGGCGGCTTCGCGCTCGACCGCGTGCTGGCAAGCGCGATCACGCGTAATTTCGACGCTCAGCTCGAATATGTTCTGACCGCCCTCATCGCTTCGGCGGAGATCGGCCCGGACGGGGAGGTATTCCTCAACCGCGCGCCGGCCGACCAGCGTTTCCTCGAGCCCTATTCCGGCCTCTATTTCCAGATCAGCGGCGAGGCGGCCGACCCCGAGACCTGGTTCCGATCCCGCTCGCTCTGGGACCGGCGGTTCGAAATGGGCCAGCCCCACAGCGATTTTGAAATCCACACCTATGACAGCGATCAGTTCACGACCGAATCGCTGCGCGTCGTGGAGCGCGACGTGCGGCTGCCCGGATCGCCGGTGCGCTGGCGATTCCAGGTGGCGCAAAGCCGCGCCGGGCTCGACGAGCAGATCGGTGTCCTCCGCAGGACGATGGTGCGCTCCTTCGGCCTCCTCGGCCTCGGCCTCATCGCGCTGGCCGCGATCCAGGCCTTCTACGGCCTGTGGCCGCTCCGCCGCGTGCGCAAGGCCATCGCGGCGATCCGCTCGGGCCAGGAATCCCGGATCGAGGAACGATTCCCCCAGGAGATCGAGCCGATGACGGAGGAGCTGAACGAGCTTCTCGCCCATAATGAGGTGCAGGCCGAGGAGGCGCGGCGCCACGCCGGCAACCTCGCCCATGCGCTCAAGACCCCGCTCACCGTCGTCACCAACGCCGCCACCGCGCACAGCCCCGACCTCGCCGATACCGTCATCCGCGAGGCGCGCACGATGCGCCGGCAGGTCGATCACCATCTCGCCCGCGCCCGCGCCATCGGCCGCCGCTCCAGCACCCAGGCGCGGGCCGAGGTCTGGCCGTCGCTGCAAGCCGTCGAGCGGGCGGTGACGCGCCTCTATGAAGACGTCACCGTCGATCTCGCCGGCGACAAGAGCGCCGCCGTCCGCGTGGAACGTCAGGACCTGGACGAGATGCTCGGCAACCTCATCGAGAACGCGGCCAAATATGGCGGCGGCCGCGTCTTCGTGACGGTCAAGCGCTCGCCGGACTGCGTCGAGATCGAGGTGGAGGATGACGGCCCCGGCATCCCCGAGGCGGAACGCGCCAACAGTTTCGATCGCGGCGCTCGCCTCGACCTCGAGAAGCCCGGCACCGGCCTCGGCCTCGCCATCGTCCGCGACGTCGCCACCATCTACGGCGGCTCGATCACGCTCGAGGAAAGCGAGGATCTGGGCGGCCTCATGGCGCGGCTGAAGCTGCCGATCCGCGGCTGAATCGCTTGCCTTTACGACCTCCAGCGCGCAGAGGCGGCGCGAGATGACCGCAACAATCCACCATCTCGGCGACACGCAGCGCACGCCCTCGCTCGACGCAATGTTCCTGCTCGTCGCGGCCGACCTCAATCATGTGAACAGCGTCATCCTGGAACGGATGCAGAGCGAGGTCGCGCTGATCCCGGAGCTCGCGGGCCACCTCATCGCCGGCGGTGGCAAGCGGATGCGGCCGATGCTGACGCTCGCCTGCGCGCGGCTGCTCGACTATGGCGGCACCCGTCACCACAAGCTCGCCGCCGCCGTCGAATTCATCCACACCGCGACCCTCCTCCACGACGACGTCGTCGACAGCTCGGGCCTGCGCCGCGGCCGCCGCACCGCCAACATCATCTGGGGCAATCCGGCGAGCGTGCTGGTCGGCGACTTCCTCTTTTCCCGCTCCTTCGAGCTGATGGTCGAGGACGGCAGCCTCAAGGCGCTGCGCGTCCTGTCCCGCGCCTCCGCCATCATCGCCGAAGGCGAGGTCAACCAATTGACCGCCCAGCGCCGGATCGAGACCAGCGAGGACCAGTATCTCGACATCATCACCGCCAAGACCGCGGCACTCTTCGCCGCCGCTTGCCAGATCGCGGCGGTGGTCGCCGAGCGCGACGAGGGCGTGGAGGCCGCGCTCGACGCCTATGGCCGCAACCTCGGCATCGCCTTCCAGCTGATCGACGACGCCATCGACTATGCCTCCGACGCCGAGACGATGGGCAAGGGGGTCGGCGACGATTTCCGCGACGGCAAGGTCACGTTACCGGTAATCCTCGCCGTCGCGCGCGGCAGCGAGGAGGAACGCCGCTTCTGGCGCGACGCCATGGAAGGCCGCCGCGCGTCCGACGACGATCTCGCCCACGCCACCCGCCTGCTCCACGCCCACAACGCCCTCGACGACACGATCGCCCGCGCCCGCCACTACGGCCAGCGCGCCATCGACGCGCTCGGCCCGTTCCCCTCCGGCAAGGCCAAGGCGGCGCTTGTAGAGGCGGTCGAATTCGCCATTTCGCGAGCCTATTAAGGCCAAGTGCGGAACAAAAAATCCGTTCGTCCCGAGCGAAGTCGAGGGGGCGTATATGATGAGTCCGTGCCAGCGCTAGACACACTCCCTATTCAATCCGTCCTGCCTGAACTCGTCAGGGCGCTCGAGAGCCGTTCCAATGCCGTGCTCGTCGCGCCGCCCGGCGCTGGGAAGACCACCGCCGTCGCGCCCGCGCTACTGGACGAGCCTTGGTGCACGGGCGAAATCCTGCTCCTCTCTCCGCGCCGCTTGGCCGCACGAGCCGCCGCCGAGCGGATGGCGGAGCTGGCTGGGGAGAGGCCCGGCGAGACTATCGGCTACGCCACGCGGCTCGACAGCAAGCGCTCGGCGAAAACCCGCATCCTGGTCCTCACCGAAGGCATTTTCCGCAATCGCATCCAGGCCGATCCGGAGCTGGCGGGCGTTTGCGCCGTGCTGTTCGACGAAGTGCATGAGCGCAGCCTCGACAGCGATTTCGGGCTGGCGCTGGCCCTCGACGCGCAGGCGGCGCTGCGGCCGGACCTTCGCCTCGTCGCCATGTCGGCGACTTTGGATGGTGCCCGCTTCGCCGCGCTCATGGGCGACGCGCCAGTGATTGAAAGCGAGGGGCGCAGCCATCCGATCGACCTTCGATACATCGGCCGGTCGACCGAGAAGCGGATCGAGGATGAAATGGCGGGCACGATCCGACGAGCACTGGCCGAAGGCGATGGCAGCCTGCTCGCCTTTCTGCCCGGCGTTGCCGAGATCGAGCGGACGGCCGAGCGGCTGGACCGGCTACCGGCCGACATCGACCTCCATCGCCTGCACGGGTCGCTCGACCCCCGCGATCAGCGCGCCGCCATCGTCGCTGCGCCGGCTGGCCGCCGCAAGGTCGTGCTCGCCACCTCCATCGCCGAGACCAGCCTGACCCTCGACGGCGTCCGCATCGTCGTCGACAGCGGCCTCGCCCGCCGCCCCCGCTACGACCGCGGTGCCGGCATCACCCGCCTCGTCACCGAGCGCGCCAGCCAGGCCGCCGTCACCCAGCGCGCCGGCCGCGCCGGCCGGCAGGGGCCGGGCACCGTCTATCGCCTGTGGGAAGAAGCCGCGACCGCAGCCCTCCCCCGTTTCGACCCGCCCGAAATCCTGGAAGCGGACCTCTCCGCCCTGTTGCTCGACTGCGCGCTCTGGGGCGTCTCCGATCCACGCGAGCTCAAATGGATAGACCCCCCGCCCGCCGCCGCGATCGACGAAGCCCGTAGGCGCCTTCTTTCCCT
Source organism: Allosphingosinicella sp. (assembly GCF_036570505.1). Lineage (GTDB taxonomy): Bacteria > Pseudomonadota > Alphaproteobacteria > Sphingomonadales > Sphingomonadaceae > Allosphingosinicella. Next base: position 40,191 of record NZ_DATCYB010000057.1, read on the forward strand.
TGGAGCGCTCGACGAAAGCGGCCGTCCCATCGCTCATGGCAAGGCGATCGCCGCTCTGCCGTTGCCGCCACGCCTCGCCCATATGATGCTGGAGGCTGACGCACGAGGCTGGGGCGAGACGGCGGCCGAGGTGGCGGTGCTTCTGTCCGAACGCGGCCTCGGCGGCAACGATACGGACCTGGAGCTCAGGCTGAGACGCTGGCGCGACGAAGGCGGTAGAAGAGCCGAGGCGGCGCGAGGTTTGGCAAGGCGTTGGCTCCAGCTGACTCGTTCGTCCCGAGCGAAGTCTAGGGGCGCTGGCACTGAGTCCGGGAAACGCCCCTCGACTTCGCTCGGGACGAACGAGGTGGGGGCGTGCATCGCTTTGGCCTTTCCCGACCGCCTCTCCAAACGCCGGAGTGGCGAAGGCACCGATTGGCTTTCCGCCGGCGGGCGCGGCTTTCGGCTCGATCCCGCCTCTCCTCTGGCGCGCGAAGACTGGCTCGCGGTTGCCGAAGTCGGCGGCGCGGCTTCGGGCGCCCGTATCCTTTGCGCCGCTCCGATCGACGAGACGGCCATCGAGACGTTGTTCGCCCATCGCATCGAAAGCGGCGCCCATGTCCGCTTCGACCCCGCCACCGGCGGCGTCAAGGCCACCCACGGCCGCCATATCGGCGCGATCCAGCTCTCGGGAGGCCAGGACAGTCGCGCCGACCCCGAAGCCATCGCCGCCGCATTGGTCGAAGGCGTTCGCGCGCATGGGCTCGATCGCCTGCCGTGGAGCGAATCCGCCCGATCGCTCCGCCGACGCGCAGCCTTCGCGGCGGCGCACGATCCGAGCCTCCCCGACCTCTCCGATACCGCCCTCATCGCCTCGCTCGACGAATGGTTGCCGCTGCTGGTGGCGGGCAAGCGGAGACTGAGCGAGGCCGATCCGGCTGCGCTTTCCGGCGTCCTCGACGCGCAGCTCGGCTGGGGAGGCCGAAAGGCGGTGGACCGGCTGGCGCCCCACGCGTTCACGACGCCGGCGGGGAGTAGCCACGCGATCGATTATGAGGCGGAGGCCGGGCCGACCGTCACGACCCGGGTCCAAGCTCTGTTCGGCCTCTCCGAGCACCCCGCCATCGCCGACGGCAAGGTCCCCCTCATCCTCAGCCTCACCTCGCCCGCCGGCCGTCCAATCCAGACAACCCACGATCTGCCCGGCTTCTGGAAAGGGAGTTGGGCCGCCGTCGCCAAGGAGATGCGCGGCCGCTATCCCAAGCATCCCTGGCCCGACGACCCCGCCACCGCCGACCCGACGCTCCGCACCAAGAAAGCGGCGGCCCGATCGGGCTAAGTACAAACCACATTCGACAGGCCCGCTACCGCCGGTATAGGACGCTGGAACAAGGTTCAGATTCAGGGATTGAAAGGCACATGGCGGCGCGCATTTTCCGGCGATCCAAGAACGCGATGCAATCGGGCCGCGCCCGCGAAGGCGAATGGGTGCTGGAATTCGAAAGCCACGCCCCGCGCCGCGCCGATCCGCTGATGGGCTGGTCCGGCGGCACCGATACCCAGTCCCAGGTCATCCTCACCTTCGACAGCTTCGAGGCGGCCAAAGGCTATGCCGACCGCTACGGCATCGCCTACCACCTCGTCCCGCCGACCGAGCGCAAGCTGAGGCTCCAGTCCTACGCGGATAATTTTCGGTAGGAAGACTCGATCTTAATGACTTCCGATTTTGTCGGGTTTCGAAAGGAGCTTGCGTCAGTCAGCGCGACTTTGACGGGTGAAGCAACACTTTCCAGCCTTGAGCCGGAGCTAAAGATCACCTCAAAGTGGAGCGGCTGGGCCAGATAGAGGGTGAGGTAGAACTCACTCCCGACTACCTCAACCAGCACCACCGATTTACGCTCGATTTGGACCAGTCCTATTTGCCTGTCCTTATCGCTTCCTGCGGGGCCGTTCTGGAGCGTTTTCCAGTCGCCGGAACGCCCTGACAGATACGTCCGCAATAGGACCCCTTGTGAGTGAGTTCGGGACCAAGAAGCTTCAGCGGCCGTTCACCGGCAAGCGTCGAAAAAACACGCCATGATCCACACCCTCCTTCCCCTCCTCGCTCTAGCGTCGGCTGAGCCCGTCGAGTTCAAACCAAGCGCCGAGCGCTTCGCCGATGCGGCGACGTGTCGCGTGCATCTGGAGGAATTGGTCGGCGAGGCCCGGGGGCAGGATTATGTCGCCGTCGAAGGGCCCTATGCCATCGCCGAGGGCGACGTCCGCATCCACATGGTTCGCGCCGAGGGAAGCGGGCATCGCATCCGCGAGCATCGCTGCCTCGGCGCCGAGCTCGGTGCCCGCGATTGGCCGCACGGCATGGGCACCGGCGACGCCGAGGAGCCCTTCACGATCGAATCAGTCGCCCGCAAGGCCGAATGGCTCAAGCAGGACGGCGGGGAGCGGTAGCTCACGCTGGGCCGTCATCTCGGCAGAAGCCCGGGCCCAATAATCCCGACGTTGTAAATGAAGCATAATCCCGACGTTGTAAATGAAGCGATCCTAGAGCGGTTTGTGATCATACGGCAGCGTATCCGGCGTGGTGGATGTAGTTTTGGCATTCGATGGGCGGGAAGAGGTCGATCAGCGCGCCGATTTTGTCCCAAAGGGCGTCGCGGGTTCTCTCTCGCGCCTTGCGGAGCAGGTGCTTGAGCTTGGCGAAGGCCATCTCGATAGGGTTGAGGTCGGGGCTGTAGGGCGGCAGGAAGAGGAGCGTAGCCCCGCGCTCCGCGATGAGCGCGGCGGCTTCATCGCCTTTGTGGCTGGAGAGATTGTCGAGGATCACGATGTCGCCCGGCTTGAGCTGTGGAGCGAGATACTGTCGGACATATTGGGTGAAGATCGCGCGGTTCATCGGCTGGTCGACGACGAAGGGAGCGATGATCCCGTCCGGCGCGAGCCCGGCGATGAAGGTGGTGATCTTCCAGTGTCCGGCCGGCGCATAGCCTCGGACCCGCTGGCCGCGTGGCGCCCGCCCGTAGCGCCGGATCATGTGGGTGGTGACGCCGGTCTCGTCGAGGAAGATCAGCCGCTTGTTCGCCAGCAGCGGCTGCATCGCCTGCCAGGCTTCGCGAGCGGCGGCGACATCAGGCCGGAGCTGCTCGGAGGCGAACACGCTTTTTTTTGAAGCTGATGCCCTGACCGGTGAAGAACCGGCTCAGCATCCCGGCGTCGGCCTTGACGCCATGCTCGGCCAGCAGCCGCTCGGCCACCGCCGCCAGCGTCAGATCGGGCTCGGCCTCGATCAGCGCCAGCAGCCAGGCCCCATGCGCCGGCAGCCGCGAGCGGCGGTCCCCGCCCTGCGCCAGCGGACCGCGCCGGCCCTCCCGCCACGCCTGCAACCAACGCACCGCCGCCGCATCGCTGATCCGATACCGCCGCGCCGCCTCGCGCCGCGATAGACCATCCTCAACCGCCGCGATCACCCGATCACGCAAATCCTGCGAATAAGCTCTCGTCATCCATGCCGGCCTCCTCCCCAGACCGCAGGTCGAATCAGAACTCACGACGCTTGGGAATCCCCAATCGACTCCGTCAGATCGCAAACCGCTCTAGGTCCGTTCGTCCCGAGCGTAGTCGAGGGGCGCGGGCACAGATCATCACACACGCCCCTCCACTTCGCTCGGGACGAACGAAATCAGGCCTATTCGAGTCAGCATTTCGGTGAGAGCAAGAACGACGCGAGGAGCAGCAGCATCTTCACGTCCATCGCAACGCCCTCGGCGCGTTTCGCTTCCACGAAAGCGGGCACGTCCTCCAGCCTGACGCGGTGGACGATGATATTCTCGTGCTCGGTTCCGCCGCCTTCGCCCGTTTTCGTCAGCCCCTCCGCGCGGAGCAGGGTGAAACCCTCGGACGACATGCCGGGTGACGCATGGAATCGCCCGAGATCGACCATGCGGTCGGCGCGATAGCCTGTTTCCTCTTCCAGCTCGCGGATCGCGGCGACGTCTGCCGCCTCGCCTTCCTCCTCGTCGCCGACAAGGCCGGCCGGCAGCTCCAGGCAATTGCGGTCCAGCGGCACGCGAAACTGTTCGACGAGCAGGACATGCCTGTCCTGAGCTTCGCCGAAGGGGCCCTCGTCCACTGCGAGGATCACGGCGGCGCTGACACCCCGCGTGCGCGAGACGAACTCCCATTTGCCTTGGCGCTTGGCGGCGATGAACTTGCCTTGCCAGACCGTCTCTACGGGATCGGCCGCGTCCTGAGCTCGTCGAAGGGTCATAGTTCGATCAGGCGATCCGGAAGCTCGTTCGTATCCTCGCTGCTCCTCGGCAGGCACTCGGCCAGCACCGCCCCGACCTTTTCCACCGCCGAAGCCATGCCTTCGCCGGGCCGGCCCGCCTTCACGCCTTCGACCAGCGTCGCCATCGCATCGCCCCACACTTCGGGCTCGACGCGGCCGTGGATCGCCTCGTCGGCGACGATCTCGGCGCGGTGCTCGAACAGCGAGAGGTAGATGAGGACGCCCGTGCGCCCGACCGTGCGGCGCTCGGCCCCGATCTTGAACAGCAGGAGGGCGCGGCGGCGGACGCGGCGCGACTTGGTCGAACCCGGCGTCAGCGCCATGCGTAGCGGCATCCACGCCAGCGCGAAACGCACGACCAGGAACGCCGCCGCCAACTTCACGAACAGGAAGACCATCAGCGCGCCCTGGCTCAGGCCCGCATTCCAGCCGAGGAAGGGCTGCAGTGCCCATTCGATGCAGCTGCGCGGCACGAAGGCGAACACGGCCGGCACCAGCAGCATCGCCAGCACCGCATAATGGAGGCCGACATCGTGATAGCTGTCGGACTTGTCGGCGACGATGGTGACGATCTCGCCGTCGCTCGCCAGCTCGGCCCTGGCGACCGCGGCCGTGACCAGGGCGTGGTCGGCCTGGGTGAATTTCGTCATCACCATCCCCCCGACGCTCCGCCGCCGCCGAACGATCCACCGCCGCCGGAAAAGCCGCCGAAGCCGCCGCCTCCGCCGCTGGAGCCGCCGCCCCAGCCGCCCATGCCCGGACCCCAGATCATGATCGGCAGACCGCCCCGGCGGTACCGGCGCCCCCGGCGGCCGCCCCTGAACATCGGAATGACCATGAAAACCAACACCGCACCCCAGAAGATGAGCGGGAAGATGGAACCACCCTCCTCGCTCTCCCGCTGCTGGGCGCCCGCTTCCATCGCCCGCTGCTCGGCGACCTCCGGCGGCGCCTGAAGCTGGGCGATGATCGCATCCGTGCCGGCATTGATGCCGCCGGGATAATCCCCATCCCGAAAATGGGGCAGTATCTGCGTCTGGATGATCACGCTCGACAAGGCATCGGTCAGGATCGGCTCCAGGCCATAGCCGACCTCGATCCTCACCTTCCGCTCGTTCGGCGCGACGATCAGGATCGCGCCGTTATTCGCCTCCGCCTGACCAAGGCCCCAGGCCCGGCCGAGGCGATAGCCATATTCCTCGATCGGATAGTCCTGCAGGTCCGGGATCGTCGCCACGACCAGCTGCCGCGTCGACGCCTGCTCCAGCGCCGCCAGCTTCTGCATCAGCGCGGCCTCGTCGGCCGGGGACAGCAGATTGGCGGCATCGACGACGCGGCCGCTGAGCTTGGGAAATTCCTGTGCCTGCGCCGGGAAGGCCAAAAACAGGCCTAGAAGGCAGAGAAAGAGCGTCCAAACCCGTTCGGGCTGAGCGCGTCGAAGCCCGTCCCTTTCTTTCCCGGGGGAGGAAATGCCCTTCGACAGGCTGAGGGCGAGCGGTGGGTTGAAAATCACCTTACTGCGAATTGCCGAAGTCCACCGTCGGGGCCACCTGGGCATCCGGGGTTGTCGCTTCGAACGTCGCCTTGGGCTCCGCGCCGTAGAAGATGTTGGCGCCGATCACGGCGGGGAAAGTGCGGATGAGGGTATTATATTCCTGAACCGCCTGGTTGTAGTCCCGCCGCGCGATAGAGATGCGGTTCTCCGTGCCTTCCAGCTGCGATTGGAGCGCCAGGAAATTCTGGTTCGACGTGAGCTGCGGATAGGCTTCGACGGTCACCAACAGGCGGCTCAGCGCCGAATCCAGCTCCCCCTGCGCGGCGCCGAACTGCTGAAGGGCCTGCGGATTGTCGAGATCGTCGGGATCGACCTGGATCGAGGAGGCGCGGGAGCGAGCCTCGGTCACCTGCGTGAGGACCTCGCTTTCCTGGTTGGCGAATCCCTTCACCGTCGAAACCAGGTTCGGGATGAGGTCGGCGCGGCGCTGATACTGGTTCTCGACGTCGGCCCAGCGCCCCTTCACTTCCTCCTCGGCGGTCGGGATGGAGTTGATGCCGCAGGCGGTAAGCGAGAGCGCCGCCAAAGGCGCCAGCATCACGGTGGCAAGTTGTCTGCGGGCCATGGACGTCAACTCCCTTGTTCAAGTCGCGCCTGCTTAGTTAGAAGGTAACGGGAGCGCATTCAATCAGGGGAGCCCCGAACATGCTCAACGAATTTCGCGATTTCATTGCCCGCGGCAATGTGCTGGACCTCGCCGTCGCTGTCATCATTGGCGCCGCCTTCGCCACCATCACCGCCTCGCTCACCGACGACATCATCATGCCGGTTGTCGGCGCGATCTTCGGCGGCCTCGATTTCTCCAGCTATTTCATGCTGCTGGGTCCAGTGCCCGAAGGCTATGCGGGTTCCCTCGCCAATTATACGGCCCTGAAGGAAGCGGGCGCTCCGGTGCTCGGCTATGGCCAGTTCGTGACAGTGTTGATCAACTTCCTGATCCTCGCCTTCATCATCTTCATGATCATCCGCGCCGCCAACCGCGTGATGACGAAGAAGGAAGAGGCGGTGGCCGACCCCGCGGAAGTCCAGCTTCTGCGCGAGATCCGCGACGAGCTGAGGAAGCGTTAGGCCAAGCGGTTCCGCCTGCCGCGGCCGGCGACGAGGCCCCCGGCGGCGAGGGCGAAGAGGGCGAGGCTCGCAGGCGCCGGAACCGGGGTTCCGCCGGTGCTGCCGCCCGTCGACGTGCTGGGGGTGCCCCGGCCGATCGCCGATCCGCCATTCATGCCGGGGCCGTCGATCGACTGATAGCGCACGAAGAAGTCGCTGAGCGTCAGCTCGCTCAGCGCGTCGGCGAAGTCGAGGGTCAGCGTGCCGGAGGTGCTGTCGCCGAGCTCGACGCCGGCACTGCCGCCGCCCGAGCAATTGGGGCCGCCGGCGCCCTTGAAGCAGACCTCCACCTGACCAAAGCCGCTCGGCACGTTCCCGCTGGCGGCGCGGTCGAACTCGCCCGTCGAGCTCGCTCCCGCGATATCGGGATCGGTATTGAAGCCGAAGACGGAGATGCGCGACGCGTCGATCGGGTCGGCCGACGTGTTGGCGACCGTATAGTCGAAGCTGTAGCTTGTCCCGGTGGCGCCGGTGAGAGTGAAGGTCGTCTGGCCGGTGAGGCCGCCTATCACCTGTCCTTCCGTGAAACCGTCATAGTCGACCGTATAGGAGTTGCCGATATCGGCCGCCGAGACGGTGATGATGTTGGCGTTCGCGGCCGTCGCGGACGCCAGCAGGGCCGTCACGACGAGGGAAATTTTGGCAATCGACATGGCAGCCCCCAAAGAAAGATGGTTCATCGGGGGTGAAGCAATCGCCATGCCAAGTGCGGTTACCCGGGCGAGTCGATGCTTAACGCGAGCCGTCTTGTAAAGAATAACGACACATTAACTGAACGCCTGCCCGATTCGCGCCGCGCCGATGACCCATCTTTAAATCCGCGGTGGCAACCTCTATATGGGGAGCTGCCGGGCTTGCCCGGCTATGGCGATAAACTGCGGCGTGCAATAGACGCAGCGGACCCGGGGGCAGTACCCGGCGGCTCCACCATATGCCCCAGCGAAAGCTGAGGTTTCTGATGGGGCCGAACTAGGATCGACGTGTGTTCAAAAGCGCTGTTTTTGCCCGGCCTGAATGCGCCGTAAAACCGTTCAAAACCATAAGTGCCAACGATAACGAGGCTCTTGCGATTGCTGCGTAACCCGGTCCTCACGGACTGAGTTATATCAGACAAAAGCGCGGTTCGGACCCTGCCGGGCAACAGAAAGGGAAACCAGCGGCCCCGGGGGCGCCGGGCAACAGAAGCCCCCGACTTTTTTTAACGGTGCTGAGCGCCGGGCAAAAGAAGCTCCCCACTTCTTCCTTTCACGATTGCAGAGATCGCAGGCACCTTCGCTCGCGGAAGCGCCGTACTTTCAGGCGCTTACACTCGTTTCGTCGACGCAAGCGGGCATTTCGCCGTTCGGTTCGTCGCATTATTTCGGAACCATAGCGTCCACTCGGTGATTTAAGCACCCTCTGACTGAGGGGAGTGACTATGAAATTCGTGTCCAAAGCCATCGCTCTTTCCGCCTTCGCCGCGCTCGCGGCCTGCGGCGGTGGGGGTGACGACGCCGCCGAGAATATCGAGGCGTCGGCCGACAACCAGGCCGACATGCTCGAAATGGAGGCGGAAAATCTGATGGATCAGGCGGACAACGCCACCGGCGCCGCCGAAATGACGCTCGAAAATCAGGCCGACGCCCTGGAGAACCAGGCAGACGCCGTCGAGGACGCTGGCGAGAATCAGGCGGAAGCCGTCGACGACGCCGAATAAGGCGCTTTGGACCAGACGATAAAGGGGCCGCCGGCACGCCACCGGCAGCCTCTTTTTTCGTCCCGGCACCGCGCTACGAGCCACCCCGTCATCCCATCCACTCGTCTCGCGGGCCGTCCGATCATTCTGTCCCGCCCCTTCGCGTCCTTCGCGTGAGGCTCATTTTTCCCTATTCCGCGCCACCTGACTCACGCCGGAGGGACCATTCCCGCCGGTCCCGCGACTTCTCCGCCTCGGTGACGCCTCGCCCGCTCTTGATCGCCTCGACCTTCCTCAGGATGCTTCGCGATAATATTCGACGGGCTTCGGCGGAGGGTTCAGCCCCGGCCGCCTCCCGATCCCGCGCACCTGATGCTTATGCATGTGGAGGACCTAAAGGGCCTGCTCCGCCGTCATCGCCGGGATCGGGACCGGGGCCGGCAGCTCCATCGAGGAGAAGAGATTGGACCCGCTCTCGACCAGCGCGAGCTCGATCCGCGCCTAGCCTTCCTCCACCGCCTCGTCCCAGCGCCTGGCGAAGGCCGGCCAGCGATGGCGATGCGTATAGATAGCGCCCTTGCTGACGCCCGCTTTCCATATAGGCCGCCTTCACATTGCAGGTCGCCGCCAGGGTGCGAAGAAACCGCTCCTCACCCGAGGTGTGATCTGCCGGAGCCGCGCCCGCGCGATCCGCACCCGCCGCCGCCCAGTGCCCGCCGTGCCCTTCACCACCAGCTCGGCCCCATCCAGATGTCCCCGTCCCGAAGGCGGCCACGGGCTCTCGGCGGTGGAACGCCGCGCTTTGGCCTCCGCCACCGCTTCCTCGACCTGGCGTTTGAACTCGGGATCGGTCGAGCGGTGCAACTGCACCCATGAACCCGAAACCTTCGCCTGCTTCGCAGCCAGCGTTTGGTTGCCTGTCTCCTGCAGCGCCTTCAGAAAGGCTCGGCGGCGGGCTTCGCTGAACTTTACCGACATGAATCGCCTCGCGTGAAGTGGAGGTAGTTGAAATATGTCGCTCGGGGGCTTGTAGGAAAGCGTTAGCTTTGCCCCGCCGAGCAGATTGCCCGCGCAAACACGTCCCCGACGTGCTAAGGGTCGCGCATCACCTGAAAACCGCTTCCGCAAGCAACCCTGTGACTGAGAGACGTATGTGCTCCCGCTTGGTGCAGGAAAGGCGATCTCATGGAACATGACTATTGGCTCCGACGAATGAGCGTCGCGTCGATGATGGCCCGCAAGGCCACAACGGCGGAGGCCCGCTTGATCCACTACGATCTCGCCGGGCGCTACAGCGTCAGGGCCGCCGGGATCTACGCCGGGGGTCCGCCTTGGCCGGGCCAGGTGAACCGAGCCGCCGTCGAACGCGCTCAGGGCTCGGGAGCAACCCGGCATGGTGGCTGAACTCCTCCACCGCTACTTCGGCAAGCACGTAGCCGATCCGCAGCAAAATCATTGGCAGCACGGCTATTTCGTGAGCCTGTGTAGCCGATGCGGCCGGGAAATGATCAAGCTTCCGGGTCTCCCGTGGCATTTACGCGGCGTCGGCGAAAGTCCTTAGCGGCGCGAATTTGCAGCGAGACCTGGCCGCTCCGGCCCCATCGCCTCGGAGATCGCGGCGCCGCGATTACGCGCATCCAGATACCGGTTCGCTGCTGTCGAATAGGCCGCCGACGCGGGGAACCCAAGCACTCAAAGGAAGGAACGACCATGGTCAACGGCACGGGAATATACCGCACGATGGGCGCGGGCGGGAAACCCAGCATCGCCTTCGTGACGGATCGCAGCATCTCGTTCCAGATATACGAGAGGCTTTATCGGGATCGTAAATACCTGCCCTCATTCGATGACCTGCCGTGGAGCGGAGGCGAACCCAAAGCGGAGATCGCGGCCGAAGGTTAGGAACACGGCGTCGGGCACCGAGCCGAGAAGGCGCCGAGCGGATACGCGTCGGCCCCTCGGGCAACTTCCTTGAATTCCGGATCGTTGGGTTATGATGGAAACACGACAGCTCGTCGCTTACGCCCTCATCGCGGGGCTGATTATCGCCGCCACGGTCATCTGGGCGTATTTCGCCAGGAAAAGGTGGGTAAAGGCGCAGCGTCGCTACATGTGGAACTCGAAAGAGCCGAAGCCCTGATGGGCACGCCCTTTGACCAACGGGCCGTCCCGCTGCCTCTCGGCTGCGTCGTGGACCTGCTGCTTCAAGCTTTCTAAGCGAAAACAAGGTCGCCGAGGCTTAAAGGCTTTGCCCTCTTTGTCTGGCTGCTTGAACGCTCGAGGCGCAGATGGAGGATGTGAGGGGCCATGCCGCGGCTGATCCTGTTCAACAAGCCCTATGGCGTGCTCTCGCAATTCACCGATCGCGGCACGGATACGGGCGGCACGACACGGCCGACCCTGTCGAACTTCATCGACGTGCCCAGCGTCTATCCCGCCGGACGGCTTGATCGCGACAGCGAGGGCCTGCTCCTGCTCACCGACGACGGCGGGCTGCAGGCGCGGATCGCCGATCCCCGATTCAAGCTGCCGAAAACCTATCTCGTCCAGGTCGAAGGCGACGTCGCCGAGGCCGGCCTCGCGTCCCTGCGGCGCGGCGTCCGCCTGAAGGACGGCCCGACCCGCCCGGCCGAAGCCGAACGCATTGACATTTGCCGTCTCTGGCCCGCCCTCTGGCCCCGCGACCCGCCGGTCCGCTTCCGCAAGACCGTGCCCGACTGCTGGCTCAGGCTGACCATCCGCGAAGGCCGAAACCGCCAGGTGCGCCGGATGACCGCGGCCATCGGCCATCCGACGCTGAGGCTGGTGCGGTGGAGTGTCGGAGACTGGGCGATCGAAGGGATGGAGCCAGGGGAGTGGCGGGAGGTGCCGGCCACTATGAGGTAATAGGCGTCGCGTCGTAAAAATGGGAACAGTGTCGGCCATAAGGCCACGAATGCACAGGTTCGGAGCGTCCCCATCGGACCTATGAACGGACTTCTTCGCCAGCCGCATAGCGGGGCATATCCGCAACAGCTTCTTCGAAGGCTTCTCGTATTCCCGTTTGGCTGAAGCCGTGATCCCAAAGCTCCGTCATCAGGTGGTTCATGGCTCGCGGCAGCAGTGGCAAGTCAGGCCAAGGGTTCGTCTGATTCAGCGTCTTGAGTGCCAGCCCGAACTGGTGGACGGCAGCCATATACTGCTCCTGCCATTGATCCACGGCGCTCGACTTGCTGTCGTCGCTCATTACTCGAATGTGCCGCCTCACGTGAATGTCTTCTGCAATGGTCGGAAGCAGACATAGAGGACCTTCTCGCCGCCTAGCGCTAATGCGAAGGAGTTCGCCAACATTGCGAGGCACCTGCTCTCACTCATCGAGCTCGAAAGCCACGCTGCCTTGATTGAGAAGGTTCGTGAGCAGTTCCATCGCTGAGTCCGATTTCACCTGCGCCTGATCGATCTTGATGGGCCCTTTCGCGCAAAGCTGTTCGGCCAATACGGCGGTTTCCTGAACGCATTCGAAGCATTGGCCATCGACGAACAGCAGCACCGAATTTTCGTTTCGCCGGATGAAGGAAAAGCGGCTGGCCGGATTGCGGAGCAGCGGCACATCGCCGGCAAGACGTTCGCGTAACGCCTGGACCTCCATGGGCTCTTCCGGCCGCCAATCCATGTCGGGATATTTGGGTGCGCTGGCATATTGGCCGAACCAGCGGGCAAAGGCATCGCGGTCGAGCATTTTATCGGTGACCATCGCGTGCAGCTTCGCGATGGCCTGGGCGGAGATTTCGCCCGGGTTATCCTGCGCCTGCAAATCCGGATCGGCATAGCGATCATCGTCCGGCATGCCCGCGACCAGATGCTCGCTCCAGTAGGCGATCAGCTCGCCGCGCGACGGGGCGCGAAAGCCCACTGAGTAGGTCATGCAGTCGTCGCCGACCGCGACCCCTTCATGGGCGAGGCCTGGCGGAACGTAGAGAATGTCGCCCGGCTCCAATATCCATTCCTCGCTGGCTTCGAAGGCGGCGAGCAGGCGCAGATCGTCGTGCGGCAATAGCTCGGTGGACTGATCGCAATGGGCGCCGATCCGCCAGCGGCGCTGGCCCAGGCCCTGGATCAGGAACACGTCATACTGGTCGAAATGCGGGCCCACGCCGCCCTGATCGGCGGCATAGCTCACCATCACGTCGTCGATGCGCCAGTTGGGCACGAAGCGGAACGGTTCGATGAGCGAGGCGACGTCCGGCACTTGGGTGTCGACGGCCTGCACGAGCAAGGTCCACGGCTTTTTGCCGAGCCGGCTGAAACGCGTTTCGGCAAGGGGCCCGTGCTCGACGTTCCACGTATCGCGCTCTTGCGTGATCAACCGCGATTCCACTTCGTCTTCGCACGCGAGACCCGCGAGTTCATCCGGTTCGAGCGGATTGCTCCAGGACTTCCAGGGATTTTTGATCAGCAGCGGCTTCTTCTGCCAGTAGTCGGACAGGAAACCGTCGATGTCGAAATGATCGAATTGCATACATACTCGCGACGAAATCGGCGGACGGGCAGCCAGTAGCCTATTAGTGAAAAGGCCCCGCATCGCTGCGGGGCCTTTCTTTATCGGCTCGGAGGTAAGAACCCCTCAGCCTTAGTCGTCGTCGCGGGTCAGGAACGCGGGGGCGAATTCGGGTTCGCCGCCTTCTTCCTTCTCCGGACGGTCGGAGCGTTCGCCGCGCTCG